>JBHBZU010000058.1:0-10487 GCA_041797745.1 Bacillota bacterium | reverse complement strand
AGGGTGGTGAATCGGAGAATGCCAAAAGCCTCATAATGAAAGTCTTTCATAAGGGGGTCAGTGTTCTGATGACCGCAGATATTGACCAAGCAGGTGAGAAAATGCTTATTGATAAGTCAAAAGACACTGACTTGCAGTCTACTTTGCTGAAAGTGGCACATCATGGCTCAAGATATTCAAGCTGTAACGAATTTATTGATGAAGTGAAGCCTCAGGCAGTTGTAATTCAGGTGGGGAAAAATGTTTATGGACATCCAAGTTCCGAAACTTTAGAGCGTTTTGAGGAAAAGGATATTCCGATTTTTAGAAATGACCAAATGGGTGCAGTGGTGGTAAGCTTTTATAAAGGGAAACTTAAAATTGTAACCATGCTGTAAAAGGGGGATGTAAATGTTTTGTAGGGTGTTGCTGTAAATGTTTTAACTTGAAGAAATATAAGTAAATTGCTATAATCTAATGACGGAGGAATTGAAATGATAACAAGTAAAGAAAGAAGCTATTTAAAGAGCTTAGCACATAATTTAGAACCTATCGTATACATGGGTAAAGAGGGGCTTACTGAAAATGTAATTAAAGAAATGGATCAGTGCCTTGAATTGCGAGAACTGATTAAGGTAAAGCTTCAGGAGGGTTGCGCTTTGGAACCTAAAGCTGTTGCAAACGAAGTTGCAGAGCAGCTTGAAGCGGAATTTGTTCAAGCCATAGGTCGCAAGTTTAGTTTATATAGAAAATCCCATACACTTCCTGTGGAAAAGCGTATAGATTTGAGAGACGCAAATTTATCTAAAAGGAAATAATAAGGAGTTCATATGGCTAAGAATGACTTTAAAAAGAATAAAGCATATAACGCCTTACCGGATGGATTTAAAGCATTAGTTAAGGATATAAAATCTGATTCCTTACCTAACATCCTTTTAATTTGCGGAAAAGAACAGCTTCTTGTTAATTGGTCAGTTAACGAAATTATTAAAAAAAATGTTAACGAAACTACGAGAGCATTGGATTTAGTTAGGATAGATTCAAATCGCACATCGGTTTCAGCTATATCGGAAGCCTGCGATACCATCAGTCTTTTTTCAACAAAAAAGGTGGTGCTTTTAGAAGATTTTTACCCTGCTGAAAGTAAAACCAAGAAGAAAAAAGAAAAAGGTGAGTCATCTGCTGCGGAGTATACAGATTCGGAAGTAGATGACCATATTGATTGGAAAGATTTCATATCGTATATGCCGCAAATTTCCGAGGGAACTCTTTTGGTTATGGTATGCGATATTCCTGATGCGGATAGCGAAATGTTTAAGGCTATCCAAAATAACGGAAAAGTTTATGTCATAAAAACTCTTCAAGGTGCTGACCTTAGGAGTTTCATAGAAAAAAGAATAAAGAATGCAGGAAAGTCCATAAGACCTAATGTCCTTAGAGAATTTATAGATATTACAGGCTATAATGACAAGGATTCTGATTATAATCTATATAACTTGGAAAATGACATTCATAAGGTGTTGGCTCACAGTCGTGGAGCAGAAATTACCTCGGAGGATGTAAATGCAGGTGTGATTGGTAATTTAGATCATGATATGTTTGCCTTACTTGATGCCGTTAGTCAAGGGCGTAAAGACGAGGCTTACAGGCTCTTCTTCAACGAAATGAGAAATCAGGACTCGGTATTGCCGCTTCTTTCTCAGATAATTATTCAATTCGAGAGAATCCTTTTTGTTCGGGAGATGAGAGATGAATCTAAAAATCTGGATGAAATGTGCAGATTGTTAAAGCAAAAACCGGGTGATTTTAAGATAAAAAAAGCTTATAGCTTCAGTGAGTACTATACTGCCAAGAAGTTGAAACAAATTTTGAAGCATGCCTATGAAGTGGATTTACAGATAAAATTGGGACTTCTTTCAGAATCTTTGGCACTCGAAATGTTTATATCGCAACTCTAGGTTTATCAGCGGCGGTACAATAAATATTTTTAGCAAAGTATGGGACATATTAGCATTTAGGAACAGAATATGAATAAAAGATGTGTAATCATCACAGGATATATAGAGGGCTCTTGGGACTGGACAAAAGAAATTATTCAAGATGATTTTGTTATGTGTGCAGATGCAGGCTACGGCTTTGCAAAAGAAAAAAATATAAAAACGGATTTACTAATTGGGGACTTTGATTCCTATGAGGGAAGTTTACCTGATAAAGAAAACATAGAAATCATAAAAGTCAGTGCTGTTAAGGACGACACAGATACGGGACTTTGTGTAAAGGAAGCCATAAAACGCAATTTTTCTGAAATACTGCTGATAGGCGGAGTAGGCGGAAGAGTTTCCCACACCCTAGCTAATATTCAAACTATGGCTTATGCAGCTGTTCTGGGAAAGCGTATCAGTTTAGTGGATGGAACACGGAAGCTTTATGTTTTAAGTGGACCTGACAGCCTCGTTATTCCAAAGCCTAAAAGAAAAAACAATTATCTTTCGCTCTTTGCTCATGGCGGAGATTGCGAGGGCGTTTCAGTCTGCGGAGTATTTTACCCGTTGGAATCCTCCGGCTTAAAAAGTGACTACCCTTTAGGCTGTAGCAATGTTATAACAGGGGATAGAGCAATTATAAAAATTGAACGGGGAGTCTTAATTGTCACAATAGAATGATTATGAATTTTTCTATTGACAAGTCCGGGGAGTTCAGTTAAAATACCGATATAGTCAGAGCCGAGGTGCTTTAGCAAAGTGCTTTGATTATTAAAATTGCAATCATCATAATATACTCTTTTTATTTTTTCACTTCGAGACACGACGGTTTTACCGTCGTGTTTCACTTTTTTGCAGGAAGATTCACTTTTTGTCCTATAAGCCCACTTTTTTGTGAAACTAATCTAAACTATTGAAAAATAACGGTGAAAATGATAAAATTAGATGAACTGTTGTTGTAACAATTCATCACTTTTATGAGAAGGAGTATCATGATGTACAATAATCTTAAATACGAAGTTAAGAACGGCATTTGTTATATCACTATTAACAGACCGCAGGCCATGAATGCTTTAAACGATGAAGTTTTAGATGAACTCCACCATGCTTTTTCTGCATTTGAAGCAGATGGCGAAGCAAAGACAGCTATTCTCACAGGTGAGGGTAAAGCCTTTGTTGCCGGCGCTGATATCTCTCAAATGTATAAACTGGATGCTGTTGGTGGCAGAGCTATGATGGTTAAGGGACATAACGTTATGAATTACATGGAAGCCATCGAAAAACCTATCATTGCAGCAGTAAACGGTTTCGCCCTTGGAGGCGGTTGCGAACTTGCCATGGCATGTGATTTCCGTATAGCTTCTGAAAAAGCTAAATTTGGACAGCCGGAAGTTGGTCTTGGAATTATTCCGGGGTTTGGCGGCACTCAAAGACTGCCTAGATTAGTAGGTAAGGCTATGGGCAAGTACCTCATCATGACTGCGGAAATGATTAATGCTCAAAAGGCTTTAGAAATTGGTTTAGTTGAAAAGGTAGTGGCTGCGGAAGAACTTTTAGGCGCAGCGGAAGAATTGGCGAAAACCATTATGTCAAAGGCACCGATTGCTATTGCGGCAGCTAAAAAGGCTGTAAATGTGGGCTACAATATGGACATGAACACGGCTAGTGCTTGGGAAATAGAGTGCTTCACCACTCCATTTGCCTCTATGGATAAGGCAGAGGGTATGGGGGCATTTCTCGAAAAGAGAACTCCTGAGTTCAAAAATAAATAATCAATAAATAGTTAAAAAGAAAGGGATTAGACATGAACGAAACAAGACTTGTGACATTACCAAGTAAAAATATTAGAGACCTTGCCAGACAGGCATTAAGAGGTCAGTGGAAGCAGGCAGCATTTGTATCTTTCTTATTATGTGCTTTAATCGTTATACCTATGGAAATTTTGAACTTTGTTTTCCAACAAAGTACTTTTGTGGGATTAAGCGTATATTTCGTTTACGGCATTTTAGTAGAGGGTCCGTTTATATACGGAAGTGCGGTGTTTTTTCTTTCCTTATTTAGAAAGAAAGAACATGAAACAGCTCAAATTTTTCAGGGTTTTGAACATTTCGGAACCTGTATCGTATTATTGATTTTGATGACTGTAAAGATTTTCCTTTGGTCCTTGCTGTTCTTTGTTCCGGGTGTCATTGCAGCTTTCAGATATTCACAAGCGTTCTTTGTATTAGTTGATCATCCTGAATATACAGCAACTCAATGCATAGAAGAATCAAAGCGTATCATGGACGGAAACAAGGCTAAACTTTTCTGTTTAGAGCTTTCTTTTATCGGATGGTCTATTATAGCTTATATTCCGATGTATGCTGTTTCTACTATGTATATTATTAAATTTGGTGAAATGGTGGATTTAGGCTTTGGTGTTCCGAGCCTGGTTCTCTCTCCTACACACCAGCTTATTATTTCGGTTATAAATCTTGTAACCTGTATTGGAATGTACTTTGTAACAGCTTATATGTACACGGCCTTTATGGCATTCTATGAATTGGCTACAGCACATCTTTCTTTAGAAAGAGGTGCTTCGATTCAGACTGCTATGGCGGGCTTTGATAACACAAGTTCTGCACAGCAGGTTAATATTCCAATGGAAGTATCCGCACAACCTTTGGAAACACCGATAGTTTCAGAGGCAACACCGCAGGATTCGGCAATAGAAACTGAAGAGCAGTCTGAAAACTCAAATCAGCAGGAACAGTAGTAATACTGCTATAAGGAGTGGCTACTAAAATAGCCACTCTTTCTTTAATGATAACAAAGGGTATCAAATAAAATTGTATACCGATTACATAATATCAAATAAATCAAATTATATAATAGGTTGAAAACTCAAAGAACTAACAATAGTTGAAAGGTAATTATTCACATGGAGAACAAGTTTATTCCGCTTTTATTTGCAGGTGATATTAATGTTTATAGTGTAGCCAGAGCTTTTCATGAAGCCTACAATATTAAGCCTTATGTATATGGGAAGTTTGCAACTATGCCTTGCTATGACTCTAATATTATGTATTATACTCCAAACTCTAAAGCAGATGTTCAGGAAGTGTTTTTAAATCTTGTAAGGGATTTTGCGAATCTTCATAATGAGCTTCAGATTCTGCTCATAGGCTGTGGAGACAGTTATGTAGAATTGATTTCGGCAAATAAGGGGAATTTTCCTCAAAATGTAATAGCCCCTTATATAGATATAGATATGATGCACGAACTTATAAACAAGGAAAAGTTCTATGAAATGTGCGAAAGAGTGGGGGTGGATTACCCTGATACCTTTGTTCACAGAAAGGAAATGGGACATGATTTTAAACTTTCCTTTGAGGGACCGTTCATTATCAAGCCCTCAAACAGTATAGAATACTGGAGACATCCTTTCTCAACACAGAAAAAAGTTTATAAGGTGGATAGCTTTGAAGAATTACTTTCAGTATTAGATGATATATATAAATCAGGCTATGAGGACTCAAATATAATACAAAACTTTATTCCGGGAGACGACTCCTATATGAGAGTTCTGACCAGCTATTCAAATCATTTAGGGGAAGTGAAGATGATGTGTTTAGGCCATGTGCTTTTAGAAGAGCATACTCCTCATGGCATTGGCAATCATGCAGTAATCATTACCGAGCTTGATGAAGAACTGGAACTTAAATATAAAAAACTTTTGGAAGAAATGCATTATATAGGCTTTTCAAATTTTGACATTAAATATGACCAAAGAGACGGAAAATACAAGGCCTTTGAAATAAATACCCGTCAAGGAAGATCAAACTACTATGTAACAGGTGCAGGTGCCAATGTGGCAAAGCTCTTTGTTGAAGATTGGATTGAACATAAGGAACAGGATTTTTACATGGTAGACAATGAAAATCTTTGGATGGTAATTCCTAAAGGTGTAGCTTATAAATATGTAAAAAACAAGGAAATGCTTGCTAAAATGAAAAAGCTCATCGCAGCAGGCAAGGTAGTAAACCCTTTATTTTATGCTGCGGATTCGGGTTTTAAACGCCGTTTAAGACTTATGAAGAATCAATACGGTCATTATTATAAGTATGCAAAATACCTAAAGTAGATTCATCATATCCAGAGGAAAACCTATGATTAAAGAAAAACACAGTCTAAAAGAATATATATCATTGCTTGAAAAAGAGGGGCTTATTGTCGAAAAACATATTAAAAATGAAGATTTAGACCACAAAGTAGAGCTTCTAACTTACGATTCAAGAAATGCAGGGGAGGACACCTTATTTATTTGTAAGGGTGCTAAATTTAATGTAGATTATCTTATGTCTTCTGTTAAAGCCGGAGCCTTTTGTTATGTAAGCGAGAGAGCATACAATGAAGTGGACACCTCATATGTTGTCATAAATGATATTCGTAAAACTATTGGGGTACTTGCCAACTTTTATTATAACTATGTTTGGCGCAAGCTAAAAACCGTTGGTATCACAGGTACTAAGGGGAAGTCTACTACAGCCTTTATGGTGAGAGCCATTTTTGATGATTATCTGAAAGCTCAAGGTCTTCAAAATTGCGGTATACTTTCCAGCATTGACAATTATGACGGAGTTTGCACAGAGGAGTCACATTTAACTACTCCGGAAGTAATGGATTTGCAACAGCATTTTCAAAATATGGTTGACAGCGGTATTACTCATATGGTGATGGAAGTTTCTTCTCAAGCTCTGAAATATGAGAGAGTGGGGGGCATTACTTACGATATCGGATGTTTTCTGAATATCGGCGAAGACCATATAAGCGATATTGAACATCATGACTATGAAGACTATTTTTCCTCTAAACTAAAACTGTTTAATAAATGCAAAACATTCATATTAAATAAAAATAGCAAGGAACAGGGCAGACTCTTAGAAACGGCTAAAAATGCAGGAGTTCCCCTTACCATTTTTGGAACAACTCAGGATTGTGATATCTATGCCTATGACCTTAAATCCAGTTCAAGTGGTATAGCTTTTAGATGTAAATGCAAGGAGTTTGATGAAGAATTTCATATAAAACTGGGGGGAGCTTTCAATGTAGACAATGCTCTTTGCGCCATAGCTATTTCTATAGCAATGGGCATTCCTACAGAATTTATTAAATCGGGTCTTGCCACAGCTACAGTACCGGGACGTATGGAAGTATTTCATAGTCCTAAAGAAAGTATCATGGTGGTAGTGGATTATGCTCATAACTACATGAGCTTTAAGACTTTATTTGAAGCTATGAAACAGGAGTTTCCTGAAAAGAAAATCAGTATTGTATTTGGATGCCCAGGAAATAAAGCTATAACAAGGCGTAAAGAATTAGGAGAACTGGCAGGACAATATGCAGATATGAGCTACATAACGGAAGAAGATTACGCTCAAGAAAATTTAACGGACATTTGTAACGAAATTGCTGCAAACATTCGTAAATATAGCAACAAATATATAATAATTCCTGAAAGAAAAGAAGCTATTCGTAGAGCGATTGCAGACGCCGATTATCAAAGTATAGTTCTTGTAACAGGAAAAGGCAGAGAAACTCGCATGAAAAGAGGAGAAGAGTACATAGAAACGCCATCTGATGTGGACTATGTGAACGAATTTCTTCAATTCAGATAGTATATTTAGAAAAACCGTATCAAATGTATAAAGAATGATAAATATAAACAAGGATAATAACCTTGGTAAGTGAGAAGATTATGAGTAATAAAAATAAAAAAATTTTAGTGTACTCAAACGGTACGCCCGTATCTGACGAAACTGCGGAACTGCTTATGCAAAAGCTGACAAGCAGTGGATATTTTCCGGTAACCGAGTTTAATGGAGATGAAGAACTTATAGTTTGTATCGGCGGAGACGGCGGCTTTCTGGAAGCCATTCACAAATTTAATTTTCCACACATTCCGTTTATTGGAATCAATACGGGACATTTGGGCTTTTTTCAGGAAATTATGCCTGAACAACTGGATGAATTTATATTTAACTACGGTCAAGGTAAATACATCTTACAACCAATGTCTACCGTTAAAGGTAAGATTTTAGAGAGAAACGGAAAGATTACTAAAATTAAAGGTCTGAATGATATAGTCATCAGATCCGCAGACGCCAATACTATCCATTTGAATATATCTATCGGAGGGAGCTTCATCGAACGATTTTCAGGAGACGGTATTGTGGTATCCACGGCAGCAGGTTCCACAGCCTACAATTATTCTTTAGGCGGTGCTATTGTGGACCCTAGACTTAAGATGTTACAGGTTACTCCTATTGCACCTATGAACACCACAGCCTACAGAGCCTTTACTTCCAGTATCATGTTACCTAGCAAGTTACCTCTTACCGTAGTTCCGGATGCGGAGTTAAAGCTGACAAAGGTAGCTGTTGACGGAAGACAAACACTTTTAGACGATATTGAAAGAATAGACATAGGGTTCTCCAACACCTATGTAAATCTTCTCAGATTTGAAAGCTATGATTTCTGGAACAAGGTAAAGACTAAATTCCTATAATCATTGCAGTTATGCAAAAATGAGCCGGCAGGTAGATTAATGAGCAAATTTAAATATGTTGTAACAGAACAAGACGCGGAGCAGCCTATTAAAGCAATTATCCGAAAAAATTTCAGATTTTCCTCGAAGATGATGAGCAGGATTAAAAATAATAATCTTGTCAGCTTAAATGGGCAGGCAATGCCGGGATGGATAGTTGCTTTCGTAGGGGATGTAATAGAAATAGATTTGCCCGAGGAAGTCAGTATTTTTCCGGCAGAAGATATTCCCTTGGATATAATATACGAAGATGAAGATTTGATAGTTATAAATAAACAGCAAAATGTTATAGTACATCCAACAAAGGGTCAACCAAATCACACCATGGCTAACGCCATTATGAATTATATGCAAAACACAGAGCAGACTTTCAAAATTCACTTTGTGAATCGTTTAGACAGAGACACTACAGGCTTGCTTTTGGTAGCAAAAAATGCTTATGTTCAACAGGAGCTTATAGCGCAAATGAGTCAGGATAAAGTACGAAAGATTTATTATGCACTGTGCTGTGGCATAATGGAAGATTTTAAAGGCAAAATAGAAGCACCCATCGGCAGATTGGAGTCGGGGAAAGTGGCTAGAGGTATATTGCCTGAAAATCTTGGGGGTTTTGCTTCCGTAACTCATTACGAAGTGTTGGAGCGATTCAATTATAAAACCCTTAAGCTTTCAAAAGCAGTTACCAGCGGACTGGGAGCAAATGGTGAAAATCTCGGTATAGACAAAGAAGATTTACGTAAAGTATATGACAGCATAAACCAAGATGTTATGAATCGCCTTAAAACAGAAGATAAGGTGCAATCCTGTGACGGAATCAGCTATTGCAAGTTAAGGCTGGAAACAGGGAGAACCCATCAGATTAGGGTTCATATGGGCAGTATCAATCATCATGTAGTAGGAGATACTCTGTATGGCGGTATTTTAGGCAATATGTGTGAATCTAATACAAAATTTGTTCCTCTTCTTGAAAGACAGGCCTTGCATGCAGGTCTTTTAGCCTTTACACATCCTATAACGCGAGAATATATGGAATTTGAGGCACCGCTTCCTTATAACTTTCAAAATTTATTAGATAAACTCAGAAAGGATTAGATAACAAAGCATATGATTAGCAAAAAGAGAACCAGACAGATTATCATTCAACTTTTTATTACCTTAGGATTATTCATAATTGCTTTTTTCGCAAAGCATATTTGGCTTTTAGTAATATGTCTTCCGCTTATGGTGTATGATTACTGGCTTATATATAAAACCAACGTATGCCCCCATTGCCATGAACATTTTAAAGGGCTTCACTGGTCTGCAAAGGATGCCGGACATTGTCAAAATTGCGGCAATCTGATGGAATATGACAGTTAATACAGCTATTCTTCTGTTTTCACCAGTTCTTCAAGTTGGTTTACCAGTTCTTCAAAGACTTTCATAGCACGTTTTATCGGTTCTGTTGTGCTCATGTCAACCCCTGCGATTTTAAGAAGTTCAATAGGGTAGTTGCTGTCACCGGATTTTAAAAATTCGATATAGGCTTCCCTTGCTTTAGTGCCGCCTTTTTTAGAGTCATCAATAATAAGGTCTGAAATAGCAGAAGCAGCGGAGTAGCCTGTGGCATACTGGTATACATAAAACGGATTGTAAAAATGAGGAATACGCGCCCATTCATAACGGATGAGATTGTCGCCATCCACAGCTTCGCCAAAATACTTGGAATTTAATCTTTCATAAGTATCGCAAAGCCATTGAGAAGTAACAACTTCACCGCTTTCCACAGCTTCATGAGCTAAAAGCTCAAACTCCGCAAACATGGTTTGGCGAAATAGGGTAGCTCTAAATTCTTCAATATGGTAATTAATAAGATACTTCTTCATGAGGGAATCCTTTTCATTTTCAATAAGGTTCTTCATGAGGAAGTTTTCATTTACCGTAGAAGCCACTTCGGCTGT
>JBHBZU010000057.1:0-120163 GCA_041797745.1 Bacillota bacterium | reverse complement strand
GTCCTTACGAAAAGCCGACGCGGCACTTATTGATGTAGAGTAACGGAAGCAGCACTGTAGCTACAAAAACGAAAAACAAACAAAACATAATTTAGAAAAGAGGTCTATATATAATGAAAATAAGAATTGCTCTGGCGGGAAATCCGAACTGCGGTAAAACCACATTGTTCAACGCCCTTACCGGTTCAAACCAGTTTGTTGGAAACTGGCCCGGCGTAACGGTTGAAAAGAAAGAGGGAAAACTGAAAAAACATGAGGGGGTTATTATAACTGACCTCCCCGGTATTTATTCCCTTTCTCCATATACATTGGAGGAAGTGGTGGCGAGAACTTACCTGGTTAACGAAAGACCGGACGCAATATTAAACATAATTGACGGTACTAATCTGGAAAGAAACCTTTACCTCACTACACAGCTGGTG
This sequence comes from Bacillota bacterium, assembly GCA_041797745.1. Classification (GTDB taxonomy): domain Bacteria; phylum Bacillota; class Clostridia; order Peptostreptococcales; family Anaerovoracaceae; genus UBA3871. The sequence continues at coordinate 119,741 of JBHBZU010000057.1, read as the reverse complement.
GAGTTAGGTATTCCGGTGGTTGTTGCCATAAATATGATGGACATTGTCCGTAAAAATGGCGATAAAATAAACATTGAAGAACTTTCAAGGGAATTGGGCTGTAAGGTTATAGAAATTTCCGCCCTAAAGGGAGAGGGAACTATGATGGCTGCGGAAGCTGCAATTCAGGCGGCTGAAAGCACTAAAACTATTCCTCAGCATACTTTTTCAGGTCCGGTGGAACATGTGCTTGCTCATATTGAAGAAGCGGCAATACATGAGCTTCCGGAAGAGAAGCAGAGATGGTACGCCATCAAAATCTTTGAACGAGACAAAAAAGTATTAGAAACTTTAGAAATTCCGGCGGCAACACTGCAACATATCGAAAATGATATTGTGGCAGCCGAAGCTGAACTGGAAGATGATGCAGAGTCCATCATCACAAATGAAAGATATCTATATATTGCAGAAATTATTCAAAGTTGCTATAAAAAAGCGAAGAGGGGCGCTCTTTCCAATTCCGACAAGATAGATAAGGTAGTCACAAACAGGTGGTTGGGGCTCCCAATCTTCGTAGCTGTTATGTTCATGGTTTACTATATTGCAATGGTAACTGTGGGCCTTGCGGCTACGGACTGGGCTAACGACAATCTCTTTGGTGACGGATACCATCTCTTTGGAAAAGGTTCAGCAGAGTATGAAGAAGTCTCCGAGGAATATCAGGAGGCAGTTCAGATAGTTAACGGCTTCCTTACTTACGAAGAAGCGCAGGGTTCGGATGTTTCCGCCTATATTGAAGCTTTTGATGAAGAGGGGGAAGACTACGATTCAGCTGTAGCTAAAGAAAAGGTGGAGGAATTTCTTGAGAGTATTCCGGCAGGCGCAAAAGCCACCTACATTGTTACAGTTGATGAAGATACTTTGGAAACAGGAGAGGTTACTTCTTCTGCAAAAGAACTGGCAGCTGCTGTAGAAACACTGGACACTTTCGGCTATGAAGCTCCGAATCCGGAGGATTACGGCACATGGGTTCCGGGAATACCCGCTTTAGTGGAAGCAGGACTGGAAAAGATAGATTGTGCCGAATGGCTTTCAGGTCTAATTTTAGACGGTATTGTTGCCGGTGTGGGAGCAGTTTTGGGATTTTTACCTCAAATGTTGGTACTCTTCTTGCTCTTGGCAATTCTTGAAGCCTGCGGATATATGGCGAGAATTGCGTTCGTTCTGGATAGAATCTTCCGTAAGTTTGGTCTTTCGGGAAAATCTTTCATACCTATTCTCATTGGAACAGGTTGTGGCGTTCCGGGAATCATGGCTTCAAGAACCATTGAAAATGAACGAGACAGACGAATGACTATTATAACAACAACTTTCATTCCCTGTAGTGCGAAAACTCCATTCATCGCAATGATTGCAGGTGCTATCTTTGGCGGTTCGCCATGGGTTGCAACTTCTGCATATTTCTTGGGAATGGCTTCTATTATAGTTTCAGGCATTATCCTCAAAAAAACCCGCATGTTTGCCGGAGACCCTGCCCCATTTGTAATGGAGCTTCCGGCATACCACATTCCTACAGTCGGTAACGTTCTTCGTAGCATGTGGGAAAGAGGATGGTCCTTCGTTAAGAAAGCAGGAACTATTATCTTCCTGTCAACTATCTTTGTATGGTTTGCTACTTACTTCGGCGTTGTGGAGGGAAGCTTCCGCATGCTAGCTGAAGACGAAATAGATTACAGTATTCTTGCAAGTATAGGAAAAGGTATCGGTTGGATTTTCGCTCCTCTCGGTTGGGGAGACTGGAAACCGGCAGTTGCTTCACTTACAGGTTTGATTGCTAAGGAGAATATTGTAGGTACCATGGGAATACTCTTTGCGGGGGCGGATACTGTTTATGCAGGTATGTCTTCTGTATTTACTGCTGCATCCGGCTATTCCTTTATGACGTTCAACATTCTTTGCGCTCCTTGCTTCGCGGCAATGGGTGCTATAAGAAGAGAAATGAACAATGCAAAGTGGACATGGTTTGCTATCGGGTACCAGTGTGGTTTTGCTTATTTGGTTGCGTTGGTAATCAACCAGATTGCAAGCTTCATGGCGGGAACCGGCAGTGTTATCGGTTTTGGCGTTGCCGTAGTGGTAGTAGTTGCCGGAATATATCTTCTGGCTAGACCTCAAAAAAACACCATGTAAATCGGTGTTACAATCATCTAAAATTAAACTAAACGGGGAAAATCAGGCTTTATGCCTGATTTTCCTTTTGTCACGGAAAGAGTATAAAGGGACTTTTTATCCTATAAGCTGCCTTTTTGTTGTAAAAATATTTTTAGAAAATAATGTTGACTTTTTGAAATCTTGATGATATTATTTTGATATCATCAAGGAGTATTGGGATTAGAAAAAGGAGAATTAAAATGACAGAAAAAATTTATACCACAAAAAAGAACGGTATGTCGGTGCTGGTTCTTTCGTTAATTGCTTATGCAGCTGCCATATTTGGCGTTTTCTTGGGAATAGGCTTAACTTATTACATACATTTGTTGGGAATAGCTGTTGAGGTAATTTCTATCGCTTGGCTTTTCGTAGGTTGGATTTTCTGGCTGGGACTAAAGGTTATTAAGCCGCAAGAGGCTTTAGTGCTTACTCTGTTTGGAAAATATGTGGGAACCATCAAGGGAGAGGGCTTTTACTTTGTAAATCCTTTCTGTGTGGGAGTAAATCCTGCGGCAGACACTAAACTGAATCAGAGTGGAGATGTTGAAGACGGGAAAAACAGCATTTTCTCCCTCAATACCAACGGCGCAGCTGTAAAGGTAGGAGCCAACAAGAAGCTGTCCCTAAAAGTAATGACCTTAAACAACAGCAGACAGAAGATAAATGACTGCTTGGGAAATCCTGTAGAAATCGGCATTGCGGTAATGTGGAAAATAACTGATACTGCGCAGGCTGTATTTAATGTAGACAATTACAAAGAATATCTCTCCTTGCAGTGTGACTCGGCACTTAGAAATATTGTCCGTTTATACCCTTACGATGTAGCACCTAACGTGGATACTACCGGAGACGGTGTTGCTGATGAGGGAAGCCTTAGAGGCTCCAGCGAACTGGTAGCGGAACGTATTCGTTCAGAAATTCAAAGCAGAGTAAACGAGGCGGGAATAGAGATTTTGGATGCGAGAATAACCTATTTGGCTTACGCACCTGAAATTGCAGCGGTAATGCTTCAAAGACAGCAGGCCAGCGCTATTATCGACGCCCGCAAGATGATTGTTGACGGTGCTGTGGGTATGGTTGAGATGGCTATTAAGAGGCTTAATGACGGAGACATGGTAGACTTGGATGAAGAACGAAAAGCGGCTATGGTATCCAACTTACTTGTGGTTCTTTGCGGAAACAAGGACCCTCAGCCTGTTGTTAATTCAGGTTCCATATATTAGAAGTTAAGATGTTGTTTCAATAAAATTAGTACTTGTGATAGTCGCCAAAGATTATCACAAGTACTTGATTGAAATAAGTGCCTGATGGTATATACTTAATGTATTAAGGCTTAATATTAAAACGAAAGGGATGTATGATTTGCTGCTCATTTTATATCATACTAAGGAGAGTATATGGCAGAAGAAAAGAAACAAATTCCGCTCAGGCTATCGGCAAAACTTTACAATGCTTTGGCGGCGTGGGCAGAAGACGACTTCCGTTCAGTAAACGGACAAATTGAATATCTTCTAACTGAATGCGTTAAACAACGAAAAAAGGACGGAAAGTATGTTTCCAAGACCATTGATGAGCCTATAGAACTGGAAATTGAATAAAGACCGAAAAGGTCATCGTCCATCATGCCGTATAAATATTCGTCTTTTTCCTGAAGAATGTTTAATATTTTATTTTTAATGTGGCTGTTTACCATTAAGATATATTCGGCAAGCCATATCTTCCCTCTTGGGCATGAAAAAACCCGCTGGACAACAGCGGGTTTCTACTTGGTACGCGATCGGGGGCTCGAACCCCGGACACCCTGATTAAGAGTCAGGTGCTCTGCCAGCTGAGCTAATCACGCATAATAAGTTCGTCGAACAATAATAACTATACCACCCGCCGCGGATGATGTCAACAAAAAAGTTTTCTGTTTTTTGTTTTTTTAGAAAAACAGATTTTGCTTTTAAAATTTTTGAATATTGGAGAAAATTTGCGTGTTTGACGAGGAAGAGTGATTGAAAGTATTGAAGAAAAAGGTGTTTGATGTTATAATTCTTCTATCTATATACAGTTGGAAGGATTATGTCGCAATATGAACGCAAATATGTGGAATGACATACTAAATACAGTGCTAGCATACAAGAACGCTCTTATCGCAGGAGCGGGCATTTTGCTAGTGTTTTTCGTTTTGTGGATAGTCTTTAGAGGGTTGAGGCTTTGGTATTGGAAAGTGGACGTAAATCAGCGTACGCTGGAAAGCATTGATCAGGGTATTAACAGTTTGAGAACGGAGCTTAACAATGCTCGTCTTGGAACGCCAAGGACTTCTTCGGGAGAGCAAGCGGCGGCCCCCGTAGTTTATTTTGCACAGCCAATGACTGCAAGTTTTGTGCAACCTGTGCCTGTGTCGGTTCAGCAAGCCCCTGTTATGATGGCGCAGCCCCTTGTCAATGTGCAGTCAAATGGCGGAGAAACACAGACTGACCAAGGGGGCATATTAGCTAAAGAAAAGAGCAATGAACCCAATCTTTCAGCTGGAAAATTAGGGGAAGCAGGGACATTCAAAAAGCAGGGTGACCCTCAAGGCATAAATCAGGAAACAGTTCAAAGGACAGCTCAGAATATACCTCAAGGGGTCGCTTCGGAAAGACCTCAAGCAGTAGGGAACGGCTCATCGGAGCAGCTGTTGGAAGAACTGCAAAATTTGGGGATTAACTCCGAGCAACTGACGGAGAAAGAGGAAATTACAGATAAGAGTATAAGGTACACTTCGAGAGAGTGCGGTAGAGATAAGACGGGTCGCGTCTACACAAGGGAAGAGATTGCGGCAAATATAAGAGCTTAAGGAGGATGGCATGTATTGCAATAAATGTGGTAAAGCAGTAAGAAGTGACGATGTATATTGCAGCTTTTGTGGAAACAAACTAAATCGACTTAACTACGATTTCGGCAATGAAGAAATTGTCTACAATATGCCAAGTCCAAGAGGACATAGAGAAGATAGGGCAAAGGTGCCGACTATGTTTAAGGGCTCGGAAATTGAAAAAGAAATAATAGAACCGGAAAGGGAAAATCCGGTTTCACCTGTATCCGAAAAATCCTCCGAGTTTGTTTGGGATGTCAAAGACTTTGAAGTTCCGTCCAACAAAACGGACGCTTATGCGGTGGATTGGAAAAAACTCCAGATTTACGAAAAAGAAAAGAAAGACAGCAGCGCTGCGCCGAATGGTTTTGTAGCTATGGCGGAAGAATTTACCGGAGAAAGCTACGATGAGCCTGTACATAGCACAGGTCCAAGCTTTCATGAGCAGGAGATGTCTCAAATTTTCAGGAAAAAGGCTGAACGTGAAGCCTCTTTTGTGGATAGAGAGACTGCAAATCCTTTCGGAACAGCCATTGACGCTTTTAAGGATGAACACGCCGTTTCTATAGAGGATATACAGCGAGACATTGATAAAGACCATTCTGACGCCTCCAGAGATGCGGCTAAAATAGAAAAGTTTTACACTTTCAATCAGAAAAATGAAGAGTTTCAGAAATTACTGGATAGGGAGTACGAGAGGGTAAACAAGGGCAGAGGTGTTGAAACCACTGATGAGGAAGTTCCGTCAGGAGTATCCTTGGAGTCCCTTATAGAAGCAAATCGACCTGTGAAAATTCCTGTTGCAGAAGCTTCTTCTGATGAACAGTTGGGCGAGCCACAGCAGGTAATTGTTCCTGAAACGCCATCCAAGGATTTACAGGCTTCAGATTTTTCGTCAAAGGGGGGTGGCTTTGCGTTAAGAGCGGCTGCGGATGAAGCTGCTGCCAGAGTAGCGCGACTTGCGGCAACTCCTGTTCCTGAAGCGGCAGTTATTGAGGCTCATGCCAAGGCGGCGCATGTGGCTGCCGGAGTGGCGGCGGCAAAGATGGCTGTAGCCAGAGCAGAAGAAGACGCGTCTGTAACGGATGAAACCATCAGAGTTCCTGCAACTAAAGAAGTTCAGGAAGACATTAAGGTACAGCAGATGGAAACTGAGAAAAAGCCGGTTGAGTCTGAACCTGAAATAACAGCAGGAGCTGAAAGCAGGAGTCGCGAAGACTGGAGCAATCTTGGGGTATTTGATCCGGAAGCACAGCTGAAAAAGGCGGAGGAAGCCAGAGAAGCCGCGGTGATTATGGCGCCTGATGTTTACGACAATGAAAGCCTTATCAGGAGATTTGATACAAGAGAACTGGAAAAAGACGTTCTCGAAATGGAAATAGAAAAGGAGCGCAAGCTTCGTGAAAAACAGCGTAAGGCTGCGGAGTATGAAGAAAGAGAACGCATTTTAGATGAGCTTTACGGGAAACGGGAAGAGCAGGGAAAGGTTGTAGCGCCAACTCCGGTTTGGACTCAAGAACTGGCTGTTCCGCAGACAGAAGAAGCTGCGGGGGTTGACTTGGAAGCAGACATCGAAGAGGGAGTTTTCATTTTAGAAAATCAGCAAGAAGCAGCACATACCTCGGGAGAGGCTTTTGTTGAAGAAGCAAAAGAAGAATCGACCGAAAAAATTAATGTTGCCGCTGAAGAAAAGCATGAAGAACAGGCTTTAGCCGAAAAAGGAATTGAGGCTTCGGAAGCACTGTTAGCTTCGGACGAGGTTATTCATACTGAAAACCATGAGCCTGGGGATTTAACAGAGGAGCGTGTCGGCACAACTGAAAACCTTAAAGGGACTTACCAAGAAATTGAGGCCGAAAAGGAAGAGACTGAAATTGACAAGCTCAAGCTCTTGGATGAATTGCAAGGAAACGAGAGAACAGTCTTTGGCGAAGAAGTGAAAGAAAAGAAATCCGCAGGTCAGGTGCTGCTAAATCTGGTTATTGCGGTGGCGGCTATTTGTTTGGTAGCGGAAATTGCAGTTGCAGGAATTGTGCATTTTATGCCTAATAGCGAAGCGGCTGAATTTTTAGAGGACAAAATAGGGCCCTTGGTCATCCGTTTCGGAGACGAACCCATTGAAGAGAAAGAGGAAGAAATTGAAGAACCGGTTATCCCCGAGGGAACGCCTTTAGCGGTGGAGGAATTGGTGGAACACGCTAAAAATTTTAATGATAACATTAAAGAGCTGAAAGCGGACAGCACCATGGGATTTTTGCCGACCATAGAATACAAAGAGAGCAAGATTGCAAAATCTTCACCTTTGGAAAACAACATTTGGTACCGCGACTTAAACGGAAATGCGGTTTATGTGGACAAGTGCGTGGTAGATACTTTGGTTAAATACAATTCTCAATGGATTGATTATGCAAACAAAGGCGATGAAAAGGTTTTTGAGTTGCTGAAAAAGGACGCACCGCTTTACAAGAGCTGTAAATCTCTCAAAAATCCGGGGAAGCTGGACAAGACTTTCGATGAACTGAAAGTTGGTCAGGTGAGAGCCACAGAGGGCGGTTATCTGGTCTGGGCTCATGAAGTGATTTCCGGCAATAATAACGGCAAGTCGGAGTCCGCAACTTACGATTGTGTATACTTCTTGTCAGATACAAACTATATTTTACAGATTGAAGATTGCTATCAACTTTAATAGATTAGATGATGAATTGGAGGACTAGAATTTGGATAAGGAAAAACGCATTAATCGGTTAAAGGCGATAATAGGATTGGTATTTTTAGTGATTGCCCTATTTTTCGCTTTAATCACATTTATTACTGACTTTATTTGGTTTAAGGAGCTGGGTTATGTCAGTGTATTCTTTACAAAGTTGTTTACACAACTAAAGATTGGTATACCTGTATTTCTGGTAATTTTAATGCTTTCAGTGTTCTACTTGAAACGATTGAAAGCAGGCTATAACAAAAAGGTTGCTTCAAACGACCACCCTAATAAAAAGATTTTAAATTTAACGGAGTGGGGGTATTCGGCAGCCTTTGCGGCGGTTATAACAGGACTTACAGTTACAAAACTTTGGTATAGAATATTGGAGTTGACCAACAGTACAGACTTCGGTATTAAGGACCCGCTGTTTAAACAGGATATTTCTTTCTACATTTTTAAATTAGACTTTTTTGTTCAGTTAAACGATATGGCGCTGTTTATCATAACAGCCTTTGCCGGTCTTACTGTTCTTTATTATCTGACTTTGCTTACTATGCGTAAGCCGCAGATGTTTGAGACACAGGAAGAGGCACAGTATGGTACAGACGTTGATTCTGAAGCATATGACGAAGAGGAAAGATTTACAGGAAATGTTTCTTCTTTCAATGACGCTTTCAAGAAGTTTAACAAGAAAGTGAACTTTGGACATCGCAAGCCGAAGAAACAGTTTGACGATGACAACTTCAAGCGTCTTTTAAGCATTGCGTCTACACAGCTTACAGTATTAGGAGTTATCTTTTTTGCCATGGTAGGTACCAATATCTACCTGAAACAGTATGATTTGCTTTATTCCAGCACAGGCGTGCTTTATGGAGCAGGCTATACAGATGTAAATGTGACCCTTTGGATGTACAGAGTACTGGTAGTGCTTTCAGCTGTAGCGGCGGTAGGCTTAATTATCGGTATTAAGAAGCGCAGCCTTAAAACAGTTCTCACAGTTCCTGTTATCATGATTGCTGTGGGACTTATAGGAACGGGAGCGGCAACAGCGGTTCAGAACCTCATTGTTTCTCCTGACGAAATAAATAAGGAAAGCAAGTTCTTGGAACGCAACATTCAGTACACTCAATACGCTTACGGTTTGAATGAAGTCAATACCAGAAGCTTTGCGGCAAGAAATGCTCTTACAGCCGATGATATTAACAACAATCCTGAAACTATCAACAACATCCGTATAAATGACTTTGAACCTACTGAAAAGTTTTATAATCAGACACAGTCCATAAGGCAGTATTATACTTTCCATGATGTAGACGTGGATCGTTACATGATTGACGGGGAATATACGCAGGTATTTCTTTCAGCAAGAGAAATTGATGAAGCTAAAATCAGTACAGAATGGCTCAACAAGCACTTAAAGTACACTCACGGCTATGGGCTTACACTTTCCAGAGTTGACAAGATTACAGCTTCCGGTCAGCCGGATATGATGATTCAAAATATCCCGCCGGAATCCAGTATTCCTGAAATTAAAATCACAAGACCTGAAATTTACTTCGGAGAGCTTACTAACAATTATGTTTTAGTAAACACTGATGAAAAGGAATTTGACTATCCTGACGGTGACGGTAATAAGTACACTACATATGAGGGAACCGCAGGTATTAAGTTAAATTTCCTTAACAGAGTGATGTTTGCTATTAGGGAAAAATCTCTTAAGCTCTTGGTTTCAACTAATATCAATAATGATTCACGTATCATTATCAATAGAAATGTAGTGGATAGAGTAAGCAAGATTATGCCTTATCTATCCTATGAAACAGATCCTTATTTGGTGACTGTTGACGGTAAGCTCTATTGGATTATTGACGCTTACACCGTAAGTGCAAACTATCCGTATTCAGAGCCGTACAGCAACGAAGTTAACACAAACTATATTAGAAATTCCGTAAAGGTAGTTGTGGATGCTTACAACGGTGATACCAATTACTACGTTGTAGACGATACAGACCCTATTGCAAAGACAATGCAAAAGATTTTCCCTAAACTGTTCAAGAACTACGAAAATATGCCGGAGGGACTAAGGGCGCACCTGAGATATCCGAACGCATTGTTCTCAGTTCAGGCGAGAGTATATCAAAGATATCACATGAATGACGTTCAGGTATTCTATCAGAACGAAGACAGATGGGATATTGCGAATGAAATTTACGGTATCCAAAAGAAACAGATGTCTCCTAACTATTACATTATGAACTTACCGGGAGAAACTAAGGCGGAGTTTGTAAACACTATTCCTTATACACCTAAGGACAAGCAGAACATGATGGCGCTGCTGGTGGCAAGAAATGACGGAGAGCATTATGGTGAACTGGTGCTTTATCAGTTGCCGAAGAACAGAATTATTTACGGACCTGAGCAGGTAGAAGCGCAGATTGACCAAAATACAGAAATTTCCAAGGAATTTTCTCTCTGGAACTCCTCCGGTTCTACTTATACAAGAGGTAATATGTTTGTAATTCCAATCGAAAACTCTCTTATTTATGTTGAACCTGTATACCTGGAAGCAACTAACTCTTCAATTCCGGAAGTAAAGCGAGTAATTGTAGCATACAACGACCGTATTGCCTACAAGGAGACCTTACAGGATGCGTTACTGGCTCTCTTCGGAGAGGGCAGTGAGGGCGGTAAAAAGCCGGATCCAAATGCTGAAACTACCCAAGAGGGAGCAGGTTATACTCAAAAGGATATCATAAATTTGGCTAACGAAGCATACAACAATGCTGTAAACGCACAAAAGAGCGGCGACTGGGCTGCTTATGGAAATTACCTGTCTCAGCTTCAGGAATATCTGGCTGAGCTGGCGAACGCACAGTAAAACTAATGGTTGCAGCCTGCAAGCTAAAAGCAGGCTGCAACTAAATTTGAAATACCTTATGCATTAAATTTTAATTTCGGCTTTACACTGCGCCGAAAGAATATATTAAACCGCAAGACTTTACAAGACATTAAATCAATAGCAAGCACATTTGGAGGTGAAATATGCTGGATTTGAATTATGACAAAATGCTGTTTACCATTCCCGTAGACAGACACACTAAGCGAGATATAACTGACATTCTTGAACACCATCCTGAAGTAAAATTCGTATCGTTGGTAGGAATTGACATAGGAGGGCAAGACACAGATGAAAAGATTCCTGTAAAGCTATTTATAGAGGATATGGACAAGCTGTTAAAACACGGTGTTCAAACTGACGGCTCCAGTGTAACGCTTCCTAAAATTGCGGTTTTAAATAACGCTAAAGTGGATATTATTCCGGACCTTAGCGTAAATTGGTATGTAGATTACAACTATAACAGTGTTGACTATAAAACGGGGCTACCTATGGGCACTCTTCGCATTCCGGGCTTTCTGCTTCATAACGATACTTGTGAAGTGGGTGCAAGAGTTATCCTCAAGAAAGCTATTGAATATTTCAAAAGAGAATTAAAAGAGATTATCAGAGCAAATCCTTACGTTTACGAGTATTTACCGATTGACAGCGTAGAGGAAATTGAAGATATAGTTCTTACCAGTGCAACGGAGCTGGAGTTTTGGGTAAAGACTCCGGATGATGAGGCTGACAGGGAACAGCTTTCCACGGCGCAGCTTATGAAAGAACAGTACTGGAAGAGAACCATCGGACCTGTGAGAACGGCTCTTGAAGAGGCAATGACCATTTTGGACCATTATGGATTTGAGATGGAAATGGGTCACAAGGAAGTAGGCGGAGTTAAGGCGAAGATGGGTAACACCGGCCGCTACGATCATGTAATGGAGCAGCTTGAGATTGACTGGAAATATTCAAATGCCATTCAAGCCGCAGACAATATGAACATGGTAAAGTATGTTGTAAAGGATGTTTTCCGTATTCACGGTTTGGATGTCAGCTTTATGGCAAAGCCAATGCCGGGGGTGGCTGGAAGCGGTGCGCATACTCATATGGGTGTAGCGGTAAAGTTAAAGGACGGTCGCACGGTAAATCTTTTCTCGGCAAAGGATCAGAAGAAAGATTACTTGAGTCCTGTGGGCTTTGGAGCGCTATTCGGTTTACTGAAAAACTACGAAGTTATCAATCCTTTTGTAAGCTCCACCAACGACGCTTTCAACAGATTAAAACCGGGCTTTGAAGCGCCTGTTTGTATTGTTACTTCATTAGGTCATACAGTGGAGCTGCCGTCTCGAAACAGAACTGTATTAGTCGGTTTGGTAAGGGACCTTACCTCTCCGTTGGCAACTCGCTTTGAGCTTCGCTCTCCTAACCCGAAGAGTAATACCTACATCATCATTGCGGCAGGATATATGGCAATGCTTGACGGTATTGAAGCTGCTTTAAAAGCTAAAAAGACCCCTGAGGAATTGCTGGAGTCTATCAGCAAAAAAGCGGGTGAGGAAGATTTCTACTTTGAAAAGGAAAGACAGTACCGCAGTGAAAAGGATGTATTCGATGAATATACTGCGGAAGAAAGAGACCATATATTTGGCAGGGCGCCACGCACAGTGTGGGAAAATATATGTGCCTTTGAAAATTATCCCGAAAAACTTGAAATTTTCAAGCGTGACAATGTAATGACCGCGCTGACACTGGAATCCTACAAAGAAGCAGTAATCTCACAGTGGGCAACGGAACTCAAGAACAGAATAATTCCTAACAATATGGATTTTATCAGAAGATGTAAGAAGAGGCATAACAGCGGAGATTGTACAGACTACGATTTAAATAATTGGGAACAGGTTGAGAAACTGCGTGACGAAATAGGCAGGACTACTTTGGCGAGAAAATCTATGCTTACACGACTTTCAGAAGCTTTAGAGGCGGAAGATTATGCCGCAGCGTCAAGACTTCAGCTCGAAGTGCAGAAAAAGGTTGCGGAGCTTTCCTTTGCGTATTTGAATTACGAAAAAAATTTATTCTAGCCCGAGAGGAGACAAGGAGATAAAATGTTAGACATTAAGAGAATCAGAGAAGACTACGAGGGTGTAAAGGCTGCCGTAGAAAGAAGATGTAAGGGGGATTTTGGAATTAGTCAGATTCCCGAATTAGACGAAAAACGCAGAAGTCTTTTAGCTGAAGTTGAAGCTATGAAGAACAAGCAGAATCAGGTTTCCAAGCTTATTCCGCAGAAGAAGAAAGCAGGAGAAGATACTACTGAAATCATGGCTGAAATGAAAACTCTTTCAGAAGATATAAAGAAACTGGATTCGGAAGTTTCTCAAATTGAAGAAGATTTAAAAAATGCACTCTTAAATGTTCCAAATACTCCAAATCCGGAAGTTCAGATTGGCGAAGATGATACTAAAAACGTTGAACTTCGCAAGATAGGAGAACCTACAAAATTTGATTTTGAGCCGAAAGCTCATTGGGACATAGGGACTGAACTGGATATATTGGATTTTGAAAGAGCTTCCAAAATTGCAGGAACCAGATTTACCGTTTACAAAGGGCTTGGTGCCAGACTTGAAAGAGCTGTCATGAACTTCATGCTGGATCTTCACACTATAGATCAGGACTATACCGAAATTCTTCCGCCGTTTATGGTAAATCGTGCTGCGATGACAGGAACAGGTCAGCTTCCTAAGTTTGAAGAGGATATGTTCTATGTTCCACAGAAAGACTTTTTCCTCATTCCGACGGCAGAGGTTCCTGTGACAAATCTTCGTGCACAGGAAATTATTGATGAAGCAGAACTTCCGATTTATTATACGGCTTATACTCCTTGCTTTAGAGCAGAAGCAGGTTCCGCAGGCAGAGACACTCGCGGACTCATTCGCCAGCACCAGTTTAACAAGGTGGAACTGGTTAAGTTTGTTAAGCCGGAAACTTCCTACGAGGAATTAGAAAAGCTTACCAATGACGCGGAAGAGGTATTGAAGCTCCTCGGCTTACCGTATAGAGTTGTTCGCCTTGCCACAGGAGATTTGGGCTTCTCCTCTGCCATGACTTATGACATTGAGGTTTGGATGCCATCCTACAATAGATACGTTGAAATTTCTTCATGCTCCAATTTTGAAAGCTATCAGGCTCGTCGTGCAGGAATACGTTTCAGACGGGATGAAAAGGGAGCTAAACCGGAATTTGTTCATACTCTCAACGGTTCAGGTCTTGCAGTGGGAAGAACCACGGCGGCTATTTTAGAAAACTGCCAGCAGGCAGACGGGTCGGTGGTTATTCCGGAAGCGTTGCGCAAATACATGGGCGGTGTAGAAGTTATCAGAAAATAATTTTATAAATTAGCGGTTGCAGTTTTGCGACCGCTAAATTTCTTTTCTTGTTTCAAAAAACCAAAAACAAACCAATACAAAATACAACTTTTATGGCTGTTGTACTTGAAAAAATACACATTTTATGATATATTTACTTGGTATGATTAATTACATGAAAGAGGCTTTAATCGAAGCTCAAAAATCAGCAGAATCAGGAGAGGTTCCTATCGGTGCGATTATAGTAAAGGACGGTCGGATAATAGGAAGAGGACATAATCTTACGGAATCTGCCAAGGACCCTACGGTGCACGCGGAAATGAATGCCATAAGAGAAGCGGCAGCCACTTTGGGAGGTTGGCGACTTCTTGGTTGTGAGATGTATGTGACTTGTGAGCCTTGCAGTATGTGCGCAGGGGCGATGATTTGGTCCAGACTTGAAAAGGTTTACATTGGAACCATGGATTCCAAAGCAGGAGCAGCAGGCTCTGTGCTCAATGTTTTGCAGGAGCCCCGATTAAATCACCAAGTAAAAATAGAATACGGATTAATGCAGGAGGAGTGCGAAAAAATATTAAAGGACTTCTTCAAGAATCTACGAAAAACGAGGGGTGCAAAAACCTCTTCGGAGAGAGAGTAGACATCTGCAATATAAATAAACAGCAATTTGGAGGACTTAATAAAATGAAGAGAATAGGTGCTATATTAACCATTGCCCTTACTATGATTGTAATGGTAAGCGGACTGGCTTTTGCAGATCAGGCAGCAAAGAGCTTTGGAGTAGACAGTACATACCCAAAGGATGGAACTAAAGGGACATCCATAGACAATTTCGGTGTCAAGGTTTACTTCACAGACGCTGTCGGTGGAGACGCTGCTATTGCAAACAACAAAAATTGTGTAGTAATTAAAGATAGCGAGGGGAAAAAACTTCCTATTACTCTTTACTACAGCTCTAGAGAAAAGAATCTTATGATGGCTTTAGTAGAGCCTGAAGATAAGGCAAAAGTACAGCAGAATACAGAATATACAGTTACCATTTCCGGCGACTTTCAGAATGCTAAAGGTGAAGCCTTAGGTAAGGATTATCAGCTTAGCTTCAGCACTTTGAATCAAAAGAGAAGTACCACTGTAAATATGGTTATGATGGCTGTAATGTTCGGGGGTATTATGATTTTCAGCGCAAAATCTTTCAGCGGAGATCAGAAAAAAGATGAAGAAAATAAAAAAACAGGTAACGATAAGGTAAACCCATATAAAGAAGCAAAAAAGACCGGAAAAAGCGTTGAAGAAGTAGTTGCCAAGGACCGTAAGGAAAAGGCTAAAAAAGCCGCTTCCGAAGCACGCCGCATACATAGAGATCAGCTTCTAAAGGATAAGATTAAGCAGCAGGAAGAAGAGGAAGCGGAACTTGCTGAAAGAACAGGTAAACATCGTGTTCACAGCCCGCGCCCTATATCCGCAGGTGGCAGCACTTACATCACAGGACGTAAGGCGGCGGCAGAAGCAGCAGCAAAAGAAGCTATGCTAAAAGGCACTACAAGACCAAAGAATCAGTCTAAGAAGAACCATAAGAAATAGCAGATAGTTTGGGGTGTGTCGCGTGCACACCTCATTCCTTATTGAAGATGTGAGGTAGTAACTATGAAGAAAATTACATTAAATTCTTATGCAAAAATTAATTTGAGTTTGGATGTTACAGACACAAGAGCAGATGGTTATCACGAAGTGGAAACTTATATGCAGATTATTGATTTGAGCGATGTAATTAAGTTAAGGTGGGAAAACTTCGCAGATAGGAAAAAGGAAAAGCTCACAAATGAAGAACTTGAAACAGTTTCTATTGAGCTTACTTCCAACAAACCCAATCTCCCAAACGATGAAAGCAATTTAGCCTACAAGGCTGCCAAGCTGATGATTAACACCTATAAGGAGGGTCATCAGGGAGGCAAGATTAAAATTCATATTAAAAAACGTATTCCTATTGCAGCGGGTTTAGCAGGCGGCAGCGGAAATGCAGCGGCAGTTATTTTGGGCATTAATAAGCTTTGGGGCTTAGGGCTGAACGTAAATCAGATGTTGGCATTGGGCGAAGTTTTAGGCGCGGATGTTCCGTTCTGTATCATGAGTCAGGCGCATACAAACCTTTGTTTAGGTCGTAAAATTAATAAGGACCCCTTGGCAACAAATGCTGCCATTGGTAAGGGCATTGGCACCGATTTGGTTCCGGCACCGTCACTACCTGCTTACGTAGTATTGACAAAGCCGAAGCTGGATATTTCCACGGCGGAGGTTTACGGCGGGATAGATGCTGAAATAGAGGCAGCCAAGGTAAACGGCATGGAGATTAAACATCCGAATACCACCATCATGGCCAGGGCTATCAAGAGGCGCAATTTTAACCTTTTAGCAGGTGAAATGAACAATATTTTGGAATTTTACACTCTTAAGCGTTATCCGGCGGTGGCTATATTGAGACAGGAGTTGGCAAACACTCACAATCCTATTAAGGTTATGATGAGCGGAAGCGGACCGACACTTTACGGGCTATACAGCAATTATCATATTGCACTTAGCGCATGGGCAAGAATTAAAATGAAGAATGCTACCACATATATGGTAGAAACACTTTAATAAATAATAACCGAGTTTTATCGCAATAATCGCAATAAGAGAGGAAAATGATGAAAGTAATTGAAATTCAGAAACATAAATCACTTAGTGAAGTAGTTTATGAGCAGTTAAAACAGCAGATTTTAGAGGGGAACATCGCTCCGGGAACAAGAATGATGGAGGTAGAGCTGTCTGAAAAGATGGGTGTAAGCCGTACTCCAATCAGAGAAGCTATACGCATGCTTGAAAAGGAGGGCTTGGTAGAAGTAAGACCGAGACATGGGGCTTATTCTTCGCAGGTTTCCATTCAAGAAATTTTGGGGATTTTAGAAGTTCGTCAAAATATGGATGGAATGGCAGCGGCTCTTGCAACTGAAAGAGGAACTAAAAAGGATTTTGAAAGGATTCAGGAAATGGCAAAAGCCTACGAAGATTCTGTTAAAACAGGGGATTTGAATGAAATCATCAAGTGCGATGAAAAGTTCCACGAATCTATTGCTGACGCAGGGCACAATGCAACCTTAGTAAAGATTGTTTCGGATTTACAAAATTTGGTTATCAGATTTCGTTACATCTATTACAACAATCCTGAAATTATATCCAACCTGATTGCAGAGCATAAGGAGATTTTGGATGCTATACGCGGAGGAGATGTGGAAAAGGCGCGAAAGGTAGCCGGTGGGCATATTGACAGCCTCAGCGAATTTATTAAGGGATACAAACAAGGAGATGAAAAAGATGAGTAAAGCACTCATTGGAATAGATAAGAGCGGCTCTTTCAGAATATATCTGACAATCAGTACGGATATGGTGGAAACCGCAAGGCAGATTCATCTGACTACACCGCTTGCAACGGCAGGTTTAGGAAGAGTCCTTACGGCAGCAGGACTTATGGGTATCATGCTGAAAGGTAAGAGAGACAAGCTTACTTTACAGTTTAAAGGCGACGGTCCCGCGCAACAGATTTTAGCAACGGCTAAAGCGGACGGAACCGTAAAGGGCTATATTGCAAATCCCGATGTAGAATTGCCCCTTAAGCCTAGCGGAAAGCTGGATGTAGGCGGGTCTTTGGGCATAGGGATGTTGACGGTTATCAAGGACTTGGGGCTGAAAGATTCATATGTTGGAAGCATTGCACTTGTAAATGGTGAAATTGCGGAAGACCTTACAACCTACTACTACATTTCCGAGCAGCAGAACACTTCTGTTGCTTTGGGAGTCAAGGTTGATACGGATTACAGCGTAGCCTGTTCAGGCGGCATGATTATTCAGATGTTGCCGGATGCTAAAGAGGGCAGCGTAGAGGCTCTGGAAAAGATGATTGGGCAAATGCCTCCGATGACTACTGTTATTGAACAGGTTGCGAAAAACAACGTGGGCAAGAGTGAGTCGGGCATTTTAGAGGAACTCTTTTTGGAAATATTCAAGGATATGCCTGAAGCTTTTTCAGTTGAAAAGCTGGAAGAAAGGGATATTCGTTGGGAATGTGACTGCTCTCATGAAAGACTGGAAAAGATTTTAGTGACAATAGGTCGCAAGGATATGAAAGAGATTATTGAAGAGGACGGGCAGGCTGAACTGGTTTGCCAGTTTTGTACAAAGAAATACCTTTTTACGAAAGAAGAACTACAGAAGCTATACGAACAGATGTAGTTTTCGGGAGGGATATAGATGAAAAGAATAGGTGTAATTTTCGGGAGTAAATCGACAGAACATGAAATTTCTCTAATGTCTGCGGCTTCATTGCTTCGGGCTATGGATAAGGAAAAGTTTCAGCCGGTTACTATCGGCATTACCAAGACGGGAGAATGGAGACTCTATAACGGGGATTTTGACAAGATTGAAGACGGTAGCTGGGAAAAGGAATCAACCCCTTTTCGCGTAGATGACTTAAAAAAAGTTTGTGATTTTGCCTTTCCGGTGCTTCATGGACTTAACGGTGAAGACGGCACTATTCAGGGTTTGTTCGAAATGCTTGATATTGCCTATGCAGGCTGCGGTGTAACAGGTGCTGCCGCGACTATGGATAAAGGCGTTGCGAGAGACATTTTTAAGTGTGCAGGTGTTCCAATCTGCAAGCATATTGCATTTATCAGCGCAGAATACAAAGATGAACCTGAAAAAATTATGGATGAAATTGAAAAGGAGTTGGGTTTACCTTGCTTCGTAAAACCGTCCAATATGGGTTCTTCCGTGGGTATTACAAAAGCTCATGACAGAGCGGAGCTTCAAAAGGCTTTAGATGAGGCGATTCGCTACGACAGAAGAATTGTAGTTGAAGAAAGCATTGACGCCAGAGAAATTGAAATCGGCGTTATAGGAAACGATTACCCGCTTACAGCAGCAATAGGTGAAATTTTGCCAAGTGATGAATTTTACAGTTATCATGCCAAGTATTTTGACGGCGGAGTTACTAAACTTAAGATTCCTGCGGACATAACAGAGGAGCAGAGAAACAAAATCCGCGAGTATGCTGTTAAGGCATACAAAGCCTGTGATTGTGCAGGGTTTTCAAGAGTTGACTTCTTTGTAGAAAAGAACACAGGGGAGATTTACTTAAATGAGATTAATACAATTCCGGGATTTACGGCCTTTTCCATGTTCTCACTTCTTTGGGATGAAGCAGGGGTGCCGTATGCGGAATTAATCGAAAGGATTATTGATTACGGATATGAAAGATATAATGCTAAAAATCAAAGGTACGCAAACTGGCTTAGATAGCAAGGATGGAGAGCCGGAGGTTTTAGAATTTATTACTGAGGGCAAACTTTACAAAAGAGGAAATGCTTATTATATACTCTATGAGGAAAGTGAGCTTTCAGGAATGCCGGGTTGCAAAACCACACTTAAATACACTGATTCACTTCTTCGTATGAAGAGGTCGGGGAACAAAGTGGGGGTTTATACAGTGCTGGAATTTGGAGAGGGACGTACCTTTAACAGTTCTTATTTTACCCCTTACGGTGATTTAGATTTAAAAGTAAAGACCAACAGCTTCCGAAACGAATTTGACGAGGCGGGTATGGGAAAACTCTTTGTAGATTATGATCTTATATTAAGAGGTATGGTTGAAGCCAGAAATACTATAGATATTACTGTTGCAAATAATCTTGAAGAATTGCAGCAGCTCCAGCCAAACTAATTGAAAGAAAGGCGTTGAAATGAAAAGAAGCGTAGTAAAAGCAGTGGCTATCGTCCTCTGCATGATTATGGTATTAACCACCTTTTCCTTTGTGTTCTTTATGCCGGCAGCTTTTGGCGCAACGGAAAATACAAACATTCCATATAGAACAGAAAAGCAAAAGGAAGAACTTTTGGTTCAGAGGCTGAATCTTCTCTTGGATTATATGCAGTACTTGGATGAAAACTACAAGGATCGCATAGATATAGACAAGCTCGTAGACGGCGCTTTCAAGGGAACTGCTGAGGCTCTCGGTGACAGATTCTCTGAATTTTACCAAGAGCAGACAAATTTTGACAACTTTATAAGTACGGTGGACGGTTCTTTCGGAGGCATAGGCGTTCAGCTGGAGTCCAATGCAGATAAGGATGTTATTATAGGAAACCTTTTGGACGGACCGGCAAAGGAAGCGGGAATGAAAGAAAATGATATTTTTGTTACCGTTGCAGGCACCAATGTCCAAGGAAAAACACCATCAGAGGTGGCTTCTCTTTTAAGGGGAGAGGTGGGAACCGCGGTTACGGTTACTGTAAAAAGAGGTATGAGTCTTATGACTTTCAATCTTAAAAGAGGCTCCATCAGCACTCAGTCGGTAGCCTATGCGCTTTTGGAAGATTATAAGGGTCTTGCATATATTCAGATTAAGAGCTTTGACTCTGACACAGCTTCCGAGTTTGCCAATGCCTTAAAGTCTGTAAAGGCTAAAGGTGCAACTAAGGTGATATTAGACTTGAGAGACAATGGCGGCGGATACACAGAGCAGGCGATTTTAGCGGTAGACCAGATTATCGAGGGCGGCTATATTTTACACTATAAACAGCAGGGGAAAATCACATCTTCCATAAAAGCTGAAGACGGTGTGAAGAGCGACCTTAAATTTGTGACCCTTGTAAACGGCAATACTGCCAGTGCGGCAGAGCTTATGGCGGCGGCACTCCAAGACCATGGATATAAATTGGTAGGTACAAACACCTATGGTAAGGACTATGCGCAACAGATTATACCTCTTGGAGAGGGTAAGTATGCCAAGACTTCCATTGAATATTTCCTTTCACCAAATAAGACGGACTATCAGGAAACAGGGATAACACCTGACGTGATTGTTAGAAATGCCCTTATTGATGATGAGACTTTCCAGCAGAGAAAGTCTGATTATCTTGATTTTGCCATTCTTGACGGAAAAACCAAGTGCAAGAGAGAAGACTTACATATTAACGTATATGGAGCTCAGCAGAGATTAAAAATGCTGGGCTATGACGTGACCCTTAGCAGCAAGATGGATGTAAAGACCGTTCAGGCGGTGAAAGACTTCCAAAAGAGCGTTAAGCTCTATGCTTACGGCACCCTTGACCTTACAACTCAGGCAAAGCTTGAAGAGGCAAGCATTGAGTATGTAACAGGGGCGGCGGATGAGGATTATCAGCTGTTGAAAGCACTTTCCCTTTTGGGATATAATTAGATATAGAAACGACACATTTTGTTGAGAAATGTGCCGTTTTTTGCTGTACCTTAAGGTTATTTTTACAAGTTCTTTTGTTTTTAGATTTATAAACGAGGTGATATAGTGGACAAGAAGATAGGATTCTCTGCAGAAAAGTACATTGAGGAGCAGTCAAGATGTATCAGGGAAAGAATCAACGCGGGAAACGGTGAAAGACTCTATTTGGAATTTGGGGGCAAGCTGGTACATGATAAGCATGCCATGAGAGTTTTACCGGGCTTTGATGAGAATGCTAAAATTAAATTATTACAAAAGCTCAAGGATCAGACAGAGATTATCATTTGCATTTATGCAGGTGATATTACCACCAACAAGACTCGTCAAGACTTTGGAATTACATATGATTTAGAAGTTTTGCGCCTTATAGATATGTTCAGAAAGTATGACCTTTCTATCAATTCCGTTGTAGTTACAAGGTTTATTGACGCGCCTGCTATCAATATGTTTATTAACAAGCTGGAGCGCAGAGGCATAAAGACTTATAAACATTATTTTACAAAGGGATATCCTACAGATGTGGAAACCATAGTATCCGAAGAGGGCTACGGTGCAAATCCTTTCATCGAAGTAACAAAACCTTTGGTTGTGGTAACAGGTCCAGGAGGTGGTTCAGGCAAATTGGCAACGTCACTTTCCCAGCTTTATCACGAAAATCAGAGGGGAATTAAGGCTCGCTATGCGAAGTTTGAAACTTTCCCTATTTGGAACATCCCTCTTAAACATCCGATAAATGTGGCTTATGAAGCGGCAACGGCAGACTTGAAAGATGTAAATATGATTGACTCTTTCCATTTGGAAGCATACGGAAAGACAACAGTTAATTATAATCGGGATTTGGAAGCCTTTCCTTTGTATATGAGAATTATTGAAAAAATTACAGGCAAAGAATCCGACTACAAATCACCTACGGATATGGGCGTAAATATGGCAGGCTTTGGTATAATTGATGATGAAGTTTGTCAGGAAGCCGCTAAACAGGAAATAATACGCCGCTATATGATTGCGGAGGTTGACTACAAGAAAGGTAAAATCGAAGAAGCGACACTGGAACGCACAAAGCTTCTCATGGATGAATTTAACTTAAAGGTAGAAGATCGTAGCGTGGTGGTACCTGCCAGAAGTTATGCGGAAAAGAAGAGGCAGTGCGACGAAGAAAAATTCCAGAACGTAGTAGTTATGGCAATTCAGCTTCAAGATGGCAGCTTTGTTACAGGTCGAAGCTCCAGACGAATGGTTGCTGCGGCTGCGGCTATCTTAAATGCAATTAAGGTATTAACAGGAATGGCAGACGAAATTCCGCTCATAACACCATCGGTTTTAAAGAGTATTCAGGATATGAAAGTAGATGTTTTGCGTCAAGACAGAACCTCTCTTAACTTGGAGGAGGTGCTTTCAGCCCTTTCCGCTTCGTGTACCAACAATCCATCTGCGGAAGTGGCAGTGGCTAAACTTCAATCTTTACGCGGGTGCAAGGCTCATTGTACGGCAATACTTTCTGAAAGGGATGAGCAGACTTTACGCTCTCTTGGCATAGATGTAACCTGCGACCCTGAGTATGTAACGACAAACCTTTATTATTCATAGGATAAAGAAATTTTGGCTTTGGATAAAGCTTGATATAACAGGGAACCGTTATGGAAAAGAATGTATTTATAAAAATTGCATATGACGGTACGAATTTTCACGGTTGGCAGCGACAGCCACAGGTAAGAACGGTTCAGGGAGAGCTTGAAAAAGTTATTTCAGCTGTTTGTGCTACACCGATAACAATAGACGGAACAAGTCGTACTGACGCAGGGGTGCATGCCTACGGGCAGTGTGCAACTTTTCGTGGAGATTTCGGTATTCCGGTGGAACGTATTCAGATAGCTGCCAATAACTACCTTTCGGGGAACAAGAACCATCAGACCGGAGATATCCGCATTGTTGCAATAAGAGAGGTGGCGCCTGACTTTCATGCGAGATTTGATTCAAAAGGAAAGAAATATATATATCGCATAATTGCAGGGGGAGAGCCCGATGTTTTCAAGAAAAACTACTACTACCAGCTAAAAGAAAGGCTGGATGTGAATGCTATGCGCGAGGCGGCAGCCTACATTGTGGGAACTCACGACTTTGCTTGCTTTCAGTCAAGCGGCGGTGAGGAAAAAGAAACAACGGTGAGAACGGTTTATTCTCTTGATATTACTTGTCAAGAGGAGGGAGCTTATCAGAAAATCGGACTGGAAATTGCAGGAGACGGATTCCTTTACAATATGGTCAGAATCATTACGGGAACCTTGGTGGAGGTTGGACTTTTAAAGAGAAGCATAGAAAGCATTAAAGAAACTTTAGAAAGTGGTGACAGAACCAAGGCGGGACATACCGCAATACCTCAGGGACTGTATTTAATGGAAGTTTATTATGAATAATATAAATTTAACTTTAATTTTGAGCCTCATGGCATTGGTACCTCTTTCAATTCTTGGAGGCAGCGGGCTTTTATATGTTTTTAATCATATGCCGGTATCATGGCTTTGCGAATATGACGCGGAACCTGAGGGAAAACTGGCAGATGTTGAATTTAGACGCGCTGATGGAGATAAGGGTGCGCAGCGACTTTCGTCTCACCCGTGGAAAATGATTATAACCGCATTCTTTATGGTGGCGGGGCTTTATATGTGCACCTTGGGTCATCGCGGAATCATGTATGTTATACCCGTTTTGTTGATTACATGGTTACTGCTGATTATAGCCATTTCCGACGGTATGTACATGATTATTCCGGATCAGTTCGTGGTTTTCCTTATGCTTATGGCAGTAGCGCTTCTTCCTTTCGGAAGAAGCATTAAAGATATGGCTTTTGGAGCTTTGGCGGGGGCGGGACTGATGTTCCTTGTGGCGCTGACGGGATTTTTTCTTTCGGGTCGCCGCAGTTTAGGTTTCGGAGATATAAAACTTATGGGGGCAGTGGGGCTGATTACAGGCTTTTATCAATGTGTAGGCATTATGGTAGTTGCTTCACTTATAAGCAGCCTTTATTTTCTATTCTGCCTTGCCACTAAACGTTGCGATGTAAAAAGCATGAAACCCTTGGGGCCTTTTTTGGCAGGAGTTGCCATAATTTGCGTTATAGCCTTATAGTTTTTACAACTTCTACGGGTTTTGGGCATTTTGACCTTAAACCTTGAAAATAGGGGATAAAGGAGCTTTTGTGGCGTCGGTTTTCTTGTAAAAGGATGAAACTTTTGATATACTGTAGCATGTGGGATTAAAAAAGGAGAATAACATGAAAGATAGAATTACCTGGGATGAATATTTTATGGAAATGGCAGCGCTTACTGCAAGACGCTCCACTTGCTTACGAAGAAATGTGGGAGCTGTTATTGTTAAGGAGAAGCATATAGTTGCGACAGGTTATAACGGCGCGCCACGTGGCATTAAGCACTGTGACGAGTGTGGCGGTTGTATGCGCGAAAAATTGGGAGTTCCAAGCGGAGAAAGACATGAATTGTGTCGCGCGCTTCATGCGGAACAAAATGCCATTATTCAAGCGGCTACTTTAGGAGTCAGCATTGAGGGTGCCACCATTTACGTAACACACCAGCCTTGTGTCATCTGTGCTAAAATGATTATCAATGCGGGCATTAAGCGAATTGTGGTAAAAGAGGGTTATCCTGATAAACTGGCAGTAGAGATGTTGGAGGAAGCAGGACTCCGAATTGTAAAAATAGGGGAATTTGAGTCTTTGTAAATTAAAAGGGGTTAAAAAATGACATTTTATTTAAGCTTTCTGATTGTGTTTTTTTCAGGCTTCTTTTTAGCACTGATATTTACACCGATAGCCATTAAGCTTGCACTTAAAATAGGTGCCGTAGATATACCGAAAGATAACAGACGTATGCACACAAAGCCTATGCCGCGATTTGGCGGAATGGCAATATTTATAGGAACCGTAACAGCACTTCTGCTGATGATTTATATTGCAGAGCCCATGCTTGATAAGTATATGATTGAGCACGGAAAGAATGCGTGGTTTGTCCAGCCTTTAGACAAGACTTGGGGGATTCTGTCAGGTGGGGTACTGATTTACCTTTTAGGCATTGCGGATGATTTGAAAAATCTGCCTGCCAAGGTAAAGCTTTTAGGGCAGATTTTTTGCGCAGCAGTGGTTTGGTTCTTTGGAATTAGAATTAACTTTTTACATTTAGGTCTTATGGGAACAACCCATGTCTTTTTTGGAGATGTGATTTCCTTTATTTTGACAATCATATGGATAGTTGGTATTACCAATACTGTAAATCTTATAGACGGTCTTGACGGACTGGCAGCAGGAACTTCCAGTATTGCTTCTCTTTGTCTGGCCTATGCCGCATACATTCACGGCTCTTATTTGGCAGCTCTGGCTTTCCTTGCTCTTGCAGGCAGCGCCTTGGGCTTCCTACATTTTAACTTCCACCCTGCAAAAGTTTTTATGGGTGACGGTGGCTCCTTGTTTCTTGGCTTTATGCTATCTACCATTTCCATCGTGGGAATTGCTAAAAGTGCCACTATTATCGTGCTGATTGCTCCCGTGCTGGTATTGGGCGTGCCTATCTTCGATACGGCTTACGCCATTTTACGAAGAGTTGCCAATCACAGACCTATTATGGAGGCGGACAAGGGACATCTTCATCATAGACTCATGGCAGCGGGGCTCGGTCAGAGGCGTAGCGTGCTTACTCTTTATGGAGTATCCGCTATTATGGGGGTGGGCTCGGTGCTTTACTCAAGACAGCTTTATGTGGAGTCACTGGGTTTACTTGCAACAGCATGTATGTATATATACATTTTCTTAACCGATGCGACTCACGAGCACCTTTCTTTAAAGACGGAGCAGAGTGAAAAGGCGGAAGAAACGCAGGTGGAAGCCGTAACAAAAGTAAAAGAAGAAAATAAATAAAATGGGAAAGAGGAATTAAAATGAAAGTAATGTCTGTGTTCGGGACTCGTCCTGAAGCGATTAAGATGGCACCCTTGGTAAAGGCAATGAACGCCGATTCTGAAATAGAATCTGTACTCTGCGTTACAGCTCAGCATAGAGAAATGCTGGATCAGGTGCTGGATTTGTTTGAGCTAAAGCCGGACTACGATTTAAATATTATGAAGCCTAATCAGACTATCGGCATGATTACTGCAAACGTAATTTTAGGTCTTGAAGAGGTTCTAAAGAAAGAAAATCCGGATATGGTTTTGGTACATGGAGATACTACCACTACTTTTGCAACTGCGTTGGCATCTTTCTATAATCAAAATAAGGTAGGGCACGTTGAAGCGGGGCTTAGAACTTATGATAAATATTCTCCATATCCTGAAGAAATGAACAGAATTTTAACAGGACATATGGCTGACCTCCATTTTGCGCCTACTGAACGCAATCGCCAAAATCTTTTAAAAGAAGATATATCTGAAAAGGATATATATATTACAGGAAATACGGTCATAGATGCGCTTTTAGATGTAACAAAGAAGCCTTACGAATTTGAAGATGAAGTACTGAAAAATTTGGACTTTGAAAACAAAAGGGTTATCTGTGTTACTTGTCATCGTAGAGAAAATTTAGGGGAAAACATGGAGCATATTTTCGGGGCCTTGAGACAAATTGCCGACGAGTTCGAAAATGTTGAAATTGTTTATCCGGTTCACTTAAACCCTAAAGTAAGAGAAATTGCCAACCGCATTTTAAAAGGCGCGGAGAATATCCATCTTATAGAACCTTTGACTTATCAGCCGTTTTCTAATCTTATGGCAAAATCTTATCTCATAGTTACGGATTCAGGAGGTATTCAGGAAGAGGCTCCGTCTTTAGCCAAGCCTGTGCTTGTGGTTCGTAAAGAAACTGAAAGACCTGAAGCGGTAGAGGCGGGAACTGTAAAGCTGGCAGGTGTAGAAAAGGATACTATTTACGCCTTGATTAAAGAATTGCTTACGGATGAAAGAGCTTATCAAGAAATGGCTCATGCAGCTAACCCTTACGGTGACGGTCACGCCTGCGAGAGAATTATTAAGGCGTTAAAAGAGAGATTGAAATAGTTAAAAAAGCAATTTATTGATTGCGAAAAAGTAAGTATCGGAGTAAGTAATAAAAGAAAGGGAAACAGGAAATACTATGACGACCAATCAACTCATAAGCTGCTTGGTAGGGCTGGTTTACGGTGCTGCCATAGGTATTTTTAAGTGTACAGTGGTTTGGCACAAGATGTTACATCCTAAAAAGAATCATCCTGTGAATCATAATGAGCTGTTAAAAAAAATGGTTTTTAGCAACTTTGTAAATATAGCTTCACTACTGGCAATCTTCTTTTTGAGACATAAGCTGCCTTTTGACTTTGAGGATACAATCATTGCAGCTGCCATATCTTTAGGCTTAACAAGTGCAATCTATCCTACTGTCAGGGTTCATAAGCATGAAAAGGCGGTCGAAAAACCAAGTGATACTAATGATAAAATCAAAACCGGCAGCGAGAGCAAGGTAAGCAGCACCTATGAAGCAAGTGAAATGAAAGAACCTGACAAATTCAGGTAAGACTGAAACTAAAGGGTGAGGGAGAACTTATGATTGAGTTTTTACATTCGATAGGAATAGAACAGACAGGAACCATAATTACCGGCTTTGCTATAACCCTTGTTTTAAGTTTGGTGGCTATAATTTCTACAAGGCGAATGGAAGAAGTGCCCCATGGGCTTCAAAATGCGGTGGAATGGGTAGTTACCAGCCTCTATAACTTCTTTGAGGGGATTATGGGTAAAAAGGCTTGCGAGAGATATTTTCCTCTTGTAGCCACCATGTTTCTTTTTATCTTATTTTCAAATTATGCAGGGCTTCTGCCACTGTCCGGAAAACTCCCATGGTTGCAGGCGCCTACCAGTTCTATTAATGTTTCCATGGGACTGGCAATCGTTGTGTTCTTTGCTACACAAATTGTAGGATTCAGAGAATATCACGGCCCCAGATATCTATTGACTTTCTTTAAACCGGTGGTGTTTTTGGCACCGCTGATGATTATTGAACAGTTTACAAGACCTCTTTCTCTGACTCTTCGACTTTACGGAAATATTTTCGGAGAAGAGGCTGTTGTTGACTCGTTCTTTGAACTGGTGCCTATCGCTCTGCCTGTGGCACTTCAAGCGGTAAGTATTCTGATGGGCTTGGTGCAGGCATTGGTATTTTCCCTGTTGACTGCCGTATATCTGGCGGAGATTACGGAAATGGCAGAGGAAGATGAACGAAAGCGCACACTTAAACTGACACAAGGGGTGGAACAGTAGGGTGTCACGCTTTTCCAAAGCGGAACAAGGGATGTGCTCCCAAAACATATTACTCTAAACATACTACCTGAAACGTACTCTAAAAAAGAGTATATTATTTGTTATTAACGCGGCATATCGCGTAGTATAGGCAATTATTTTTATCGTATTTGAAAGGAGCTTTTAAATGACTACTACAGCAATAATCGCTATCTCGGTTGCATTAACTATCAGCATTTCCACAATCGGACCTGCTATCGCTCAAGGTAAAGCGGCAACTCAGGCATTGGAGGGAATGGCAAAACAGCCGGAAGTGGCAGGAGAAATTCGTACTGCAATGGTTCTTTCTTTAGCCTTTATGGAAGCTTTGACTATTTATGGTCTTTTGGTTGCTATTTTGTTATTAGGCAAGATGTAATTCACTGGTGAGGTTAAAGTAATGGTTGAAACATTAGGTATCAACTTTGTTGAGATAATATGCGCCATAATTAACTTCCTTATCCTTTTTGGTCTACTTTCGATATTTCTTTATAAGCCGACTTTAAATATGTTTGAGCGTAGAAGAAACGCTATTAAAAATGAGCTTGAGGGTGCGGCGGCAGTAAGGGCTGAAGCCGATAAACTTCTGGAAAATTATAATCAACGTATTTCAGATGTGGAATATGAAGTCGGTGAAATTGTAAAAGCTTCAAAGGCTAAAGCGGAGAATGAGGCACGCCTAATAATAAAAGATGCAAAGGCCGAAGCTATGAGGCTTAAGAAAAGCGCAGAGGCGGACATTGAGAGAGAAAGCCAAGAGGCTATGACTCATCTCAAAGGGGAAATCGGCAAATTAGCAATTCTTGCGGCAGAACAAATTCTTGAAAGAGAAGTTTGCACACCGGAGGGACAGGAAGAGTATATCAACGGCATATTAGAACAGGCAGGAAGAGTATAATGGCAAAGTTAACGGTAGCAATGACCTACAGCGGTGCGTTACTGGAAGCGGCCGGAGAACTGAATCAAACCAAAGAGGTAAAATCGTCTTTGGATGAATTAAGCAGGATTTTCGAAGAGAATCCCGAGTTTTTTGCGTTCCTTAAAGCTCGTAATATTCGCAGGGCAGACAAGAAAAAGGTTTTCGTAAATACTATGTCCGGTCAGCTGTGCGAAGCTGCAATGAATTTTATGCTCGTCCTTTTAGATAAGGACAGAGTGGGCAGATACAGGCAGATTGTCACAGAATACAATCGTCTGTTAAGCAAGCAGGAGGGTTGCACTTACGGTACCATCGTTTCCGCGCAGCCTCTTAATTCAGAACAGCTTGTAAGATTTGAAGAAGAGGCGGGAAAGCTTTTTGGAAGCAAGATTAAATTGGAATCGGAAGTGGACGAAAGCCTCATTGGCGGGGTGAAAATTTACGTAGAGGATAAACTCCTTGACGCATCCCTCAAGTCCCGTTTGCAGACTTTAGCAGACGCCTTAAAGTAAGACGAGAGGAGACAAACTTATGAATTTGCGACCTGATGAAATCAGTGCTATTATTCGCGACCAAATCAAAAATTATAAAAATGAGCTTGAAATTTCCGAATTTGGCACAGTAATACAGGTTGGCGACGGTATTGCCAGAATATACGGACTAAAGAATTGCATGGTGGGTGAGTTGCTGGAATTTCCGGAGGAAATTTATGGCATGGCATTAAATCTTGAAGAAGATAATGTTGCGGCAGTGCTTCTTGGTTCCGACAAGAACATAAAAGAGGGGAACATTGTTAAGCCCACAGGGAGAGTCGTAGAGGTTCCCGTTGGTCAGGCTTTAATCGGAAGAGTGGTAAATGCTCTCGGTCAAGCCATAGACGGAAAAGGAGAAATCAAAGCGGAAAGTACCCGACCGATTGAAAATGCAGCTCCCGGAGTGTTGCAGAGAAAGTCCGTATTTGAACCTCTTCAAACCGGAATTAAAGCGATTGATTCTATGGTACCTATCGGAAGAGGGCAAAGAGAACTTATTGTCGGTGACAGACAGACAGGAAAAACAGCAATAGCCGTTGACACCATCCTTAACCAAAAGGGAAAGGATGTTATTTGTATTTATGTTGCTATCGGTCAGAAGAGATCCACCGTGGCGCAGATGGTTCAAACCCTTGAAGATTACGGCGCGATGGATTATTCCATAATCGTATCCGCAACGGCCTCCGATGTAGCACCGCTACAATATATTGCTCCTTATGCAGCTTGTGCCATGGGAGAATATTTTATGTATAACGGCAGGCACGTTCTCATTATATATGATGACCTTTCAAAGCACGCAGTAGCTTATCGTGCTATATCCCTGCTTCTTCGCAGACCACCGGGGAGAGAAGCTTATCCGGGAGATGTATTCTATCTTCACTCAAGGCTTCTTGAAAGAGCGGCCAAGCTCTCGGACGAATTGGGAGGAGGCTCCATTACCGCGCTTCCTATCATTGAAACTCAGGCGGGAGATGTTTCTGCATACATACCTACCAATGTTATTTCCATTACAGACGGACAGATTTTTTTAGAGTCGGAGTTATTCTTTTCGGGTCAGCGTCCTGCTGTGAACGCAGGTATTTCGGTATCACGAGTAGGAGGTAACGCGCAGATTAAAGCCATGAAGAAAGTTGCCTCAAAGATTAAACTGGATTTGGCTCAATACAGAGAGTTGGCGTCTTTCTCACAGTTCGGTTCCGATGTGGATAAGGAAACTAAGGAAAGACTTGACCATGGGCAAATCCTCATGGAAGTGCTGCGACAGAAACAATATGAACCTTTGGATGTTGAAGAACAGGTTATGATTATATATGCGGCTTCAAATGGCTATCTGAAAGAAATTCCGATAGAAGAGCTTAAGAACTTTGAAAAAGAATTTTACACTTTTATGGAAACTAATCATGGGTCGGTAAAAAGCAGTATCAGAGAAACGGGAGAGTTGACGGAAGAAGCTGAAAAAGAGCTTAAATCCGCTTTGGAAGAATTTAAGAATATAAAGTCGGAGAAAACACCTACATAATCGGAGAGGAGTGATTCCTTATGGGCGGTAATATGCAGGACATAAAACATCGCATTAACAGCATAAGTTCCATCAAGCACATTACAAATGCCATGAAACTGGTATCGGCAGCCAAACTAAGAAGAGCTAAAGAAAAATTTGATAAAAACAGCGAATATGTGCGCTCCATAACGGCAACTATTGAAGATGTTTTCAAAAATTCCGAGGAAAGACCCTCTCGATACATTAAATCGGAGGCGGAAATTAAAAAGATTTGTTTTGTGGTTATTACCGGTAACAAAGGTCTTTGCGGCACCTTTAATTCCAATGTAATTAAAGAAGCTGAAAGCTTAATGCGTAAATGTGAGGACTCTCCGGAGCTTATTACCATAGGAACAAAAGGAAGAGAATATTTTGCTAAAAGGGGTTACAGTATCTACAAAGAATATCTTGAACCCGCAGAGAACATATCCATTGGCGGCACAAAAGAAATTGTGGACGCTGTCTTGGAACTTTATGATAAAGAAATAGTGGACGAGGTGGTGGTTGTTTACACCGCTTTCAAGAACAATATCGAGCAGGAGGTAGTTACTAAAAAGGTGCTGCCCCTTACACTTTATATTGATGAAAAGGAAGAGTATTGCGCAGTCTTGCAGGATATTGAGTATGAACCCTCTCCTGAGGCGGTATTTAATTATCTTGTACCTAAGTATGTGGGTATCAAGCTCTATGGCACCATAGTAGAATCAGCTACCTGTGAGCATGCAGCAAGACGTATGGCAATGGAAAATGCTACGGATAATGCCAAGGAAATGCTTGAAAAACTATCCGTCTTTTATCATCGTGCAAGGCAGACTGCTATTACAAATGAAATTATTGAGGTTGTTTCCGGTGCGGAAGCTCAAAAATAAGGAGGTATACTTACTTGGATTTTAAAAAAGGTATTATCAATCAGGTGATAGGACCTGTGGTAGATATAAAGTTCGCTCCTGAATATATTCCGGCACTTCTCAACGCTGTTACCATCGAAAAGGATGGGAAAACTATGATGGTTGAGGTGGCGCAACATATTGGCGATGATATAGTTCGCTGTATTTCATTGTCGGCAACGGAGGGTCTGATGAGAGGCATGGAGGCTGTTGACACCGGAGCGCCAATCAGCGTTCCTGTAGGAACGGAAGTTTTAGGCAGACTCTTCAATGTAATCGGAGAAACCATTGACGACAAAGGAGAGATTGACACTGATAGAAGAAGTGCCATTCACAGACCGGCGCCGAGCTTTGAGGAGCAGGATACGACAACGCAGATTTTTGAAACAGGCATTAAAGTTATAGATTTAATCGCCCCATATACCAAGGGCGGTAAAGTTGGACTGTTTGGGGGTGCCGGCGTAGGCAAAACGGTGCTCATCCAAGAGCTTATCAACAATATTGCAAAGGAACACGGTGGTATTTCCGTATTTGCAGGAGTGGGTGAGCGTACTCGTGAGGGTAACGATCTTTATTACGAGATGGTTGAGTCGGGAGTTATTGAAAAGACGGCTATGGTATTCGGTCAGATGAACGAACCGCCTGGGGCTCGTATGAGAGTTGCTCTTACAGGTTTGACTATGGCGGAGCATTTCAGAGATATTGAAAGGCAGGACGTGCTTTTGTTTATTGACAATATCTTCCGTTTCACTCAAGCAGGTTCAGAAGTGTCCGCACTTTTAGGCAGAGTTCCGTCAGCGGTGGGTTATCAGCCGACCTTGGCAACGGAAATGGGAGCGCTTCAAGAGAGAATTACTTCCACTAAAAACGGCTCCATTACTTCTGTTCAGGCTATTTATGTGCCGGCAGATGACTTGACAGATCCGGCCCCTGCCACTACCTTTGCACATCTTGACGCTACAACGGTTTTAAGCCGTTCAATAACGGAACTTGGAATTTATCCGGCGGTGGACCCGCTGGCTTCCAGCTCCAGAATTATGGACCCTCACGTTCTCGGAGAGGAACACTACAATACAGCAAGAGAAGTTCAGCAGATTCTTCAAAAGTACAAGGAATTGCAGGACATCATCGCTATTTTGGGTATGGACGAATTGTCTGAAGAAGACAGGATTACTGTGTCTAGAGCAAGAAAGATTCAAAGATTCTTCTCGCAGCCTTTCAGCGTAGCTTCGCAGTTTACGGGGATAAAAGGAAAGTATCTGCCGCTAAAGGAAACCATAAGAGGCTTCAGAGAAATTTTAGAGGGAAAGCATGATAGTATTCCTGAGTCTATGTTTCTCTTCGCCGGCGGTATTGATGAAGTAGTAGAAAGGTACAGAGAGGCAAATGTTCAAGCAGATTAAATTGGAAGTATTTACGCCCTCTGAATTATTCTTTTCGGAGGAGGTAAGAATGGTAGTCTGCACAACTACTCTGGGTAAAGAGGGGTTTATGGCAGGTCATTCTTGGGCATGCAAACTTCTTGAAGAGGGTGAACTTTGGATTAGGAAAGAGGAGGGACAGGAATTTATAAAGGCCTATCTTTCCGATGGTTATGTTGATGTAAAGGACAGCATTAAAATCTTTACAGATGAAGCCAGATGGCTTACAGAATGCTAGTTTTATAGGATAAATTTTCAACTGTTACACAATAAAACGAAAAGTAAATATTCATAAAAGCGATTTATTTTTCATTTCGATTGTGATATAATAGCCCCAAGTTACACAGCTATTTCATCATATCTTCCTATGTAATTTATACAATCAAAGATATGATATAATGACCCCAAGTTACATAGTCATTTCATCATATCTTCCTATGTACCTTATATATTCAAAGATATGATATAATGCTCCCAAAAGTAACCATTATAAAAATCACATAGCCGTGGGAATCTTTTGATTCCGTAAACCTCGGCAAAATGCAAATGGCTGAATCGTAGCATATTTTAATGATACGATGACCCCAACACAATATTAATAAGCGTTCTTTAATAGGAGGGAAAAATGTTTAACCAGTATACTTATGGATTGGGAACAACCAAGTCCTGCATTAGAGATTTATTCCAGTATGGATTAGAGCAGGCAAAACTAGTGGGAAAAGAAAATGTTTTCGATTTCAGTTTAGGAAATCCCAGCATTCCGTCTCCGAAAAAAGTAAACGAGACCATCAAGGAAATCATTGACAATGAAAATCCTCTCCTCGTTCACGGTTATTCTTCAGCTCCAGGCTTTGATGAAGTAAGAGAAGCTGTTGCTGCCGACTTGACAAGGCGTACAGGCATGACTATCAAAGGCTCCAATCTGTTCTTTACTTGTGGGGCAGCGCCGGCACTCATTACTATTTTTAACGCATTGCACGCCAACGACGATTGCAAAATTCTTGCCATCGCACCGTTCTTCCCTGAATACAGACCTTTTGTAGAGGGGGCAGGCCTCAAATTTGATTTTGTTGAAGCGGACACCGCTACTTTTCAGATTAACCTTGGGGCTTTAGAGGCAAAGCTGGACAAGAATACCCAAGGGGTTATTATCAACAGTCCTAACAATCCGTCCGGTGTTATCTTTAGCAAGGAAACACTTCAAAAGGTCGGAGAAATTCTTGCTAAAAAAAGTAAAGAGTTCGGACATCCGATTTATCTAATAGCAGATGAACCTTATAGAGAGTTGGTATATGGAGATATTGAGATTCCATGGATACCGGCTATATATCCTAATACTATCGTTGCTTATTCATGGTCAAAGTCCCTTTCGCTTCCGGGTGAACGTATCGGATATATTTGTGTCCCTGATTGTGCAGAGGATTCAAAGGAAGTCTTTGCAGCTTGTGCAGGGGCGGCTCGTATTATCGGTCAGGTTTGCCCTCCGACTCTAATTCAGAGAACAGTTGCCCGTTGCGTAGCAGAAAAACCAGACTTAAATGCTTATGACGAGAATAGACAGCTTCTTGTAAACGGTCTTAGAAAAATAGGCTATGAATGTGCTCAACCTGACGGCGCTTTTTACCTTTTCGTAAAAGCACCGGGTGGCGATGCCAAAGCGTTCTCTGAAAAATGCAAGAAGTACAATTTACTTGTTGTTCCGTCCAATGATTTTGGCGTTGAGGGGTTCTTCAGATTAAGTTATTGCGTATCAAAGGCAACGGTGGTAAATTCCTTACCTTTCTTTGAAAAGGCTTTCAAGGAATAAAAGACTGTTAATTGTCTGTCAATGTACAAATTTAACACAAAAATGACAGCAAATTTGTGATTAATTTAGCTCTGCTACTCATAAAAAGTGGCAGAGCTTTTTGAATATACTGTTAATTTTTTATCTATTATTCACAATGTATATTTTTTATGATTTAATATAAGCGTAGGTGGCTAAATATGCTATACTTTTTATATATAATCGGTCACCTGTATAAATACCATATAGTACGAAATGTAGGAGGTGTAATATATGGATAAAGGTAAATTTGGCAGTAACTTCGGATTCCTGATGGCATCCATCGGTTCTGCGGTTGGACTTGGTAACATTTGGTCTTTCCCTTACAAAATGGGTATCGGCGGTGGTTTTTCATTCCTGCTGGTATATCTGATTCTCGCTATTTTCGTAGGCTATCCTTTGATGGTCGGTGAAATGGCACTTGGTCGTAAAACCGGAAAGGCTGCTATCGAGGGCTTTGCAGACTGTAATCGCAGCTTCAAAATTGCAGGTGTATTTGAAACCGTTGTTCCATTCCTGTTAATCTGTTTCTACGTTACATTCGGTGGTTATGTAACAAAGTACATGGTTGCAAACTTTGGTGACCTTATTCATGCAGGCTTCGGCTTCGGTGGCGGAGACGCAGGTGCAAGCTTTGGAGGATTTATCACAGGCGGTGCTGAACCGATGGTTTATACTTATGTGTTCATAGCTCTTACTGTGATAATAGTAATGATGGGCGTTGGCGGAGGTATTGAGAAGTTCTGTTCATGGGCTATGCCGGCACTCTTTGTTATGCTTATAGTTGTAGTAATCAGATCTTGTACTCTTCCCGGTGCCGGCGAGGGTCTTGCATTTTTATTCAAGCCTAATTTTGAAGCATTTGCAGGTACAGGCTGGTGTAAGGTTCTTGCTCAGGCAGGCTCTCAAATGTTCTTCTCCTTATCACTTGCTTCAGGTTGCCTTGTGGCTTACGGTTCTTACCTTGGCAAAGAAGCAAACCTTGAAAAAAATGCTATTATTGTTCCTGTATGTGATACGCTTGTGGCTGTATTAGCCGGCATGGCTGTTATGCCTGCCGTATTTGCTTATGGTATGGAGCCAGGCGGAGGTCCGGGACTTCTTTTCGTAACTTTACAGACAGTATTTAACAACATGGCGGGTGGAGCTGTTTTCGGATTTGTATTCTATCTGCTGGTATTCTTTGCAGCACTTACTTCTTCCATCGGAATGATGGAGGGTGGAATCTCCGCCATGGAAGATGCGGGGAGCAAGAGAGGAAGCAAGCACAAGAGAAGCTTCTATGTATGGGTTATCGGAATTGTTTCCGTAGCAGGTGGTACACTGGTAACTTATGACGCTCTTGGTAGTGCATTTGGAAGCTATCCGTTTGGACAGACTTGTATTCTTGACTTCTTTGACCTCGGTGCTGAGGGTATCTTAATGCCATTAGGCGGATTGCTCATGGCAATCATGTTCGGATGGACTCGTAGACACTGGATTGATGATGAAGTTGAGGCTGAGGGAAATACTTTCAAATCTAAGGCGTTCGTTGACTTCTGCTTCAGATGGGTTGGACCTATCTTCATGGGTCTTTTGCTCATCGTTCAGATTAATGCGTTCTTCCACTTCACTAAATTATTCTAAAAAAGCAACACGTTGCAAATTATTGCAGGAAAGGGGGCTGTTACATTGGGTGATGAAAATCACCCAATGGCAGCCCCCCTTTTTCTATGGCAAAAGTATTTTGACAGGGAGCTGAAAAGAAAAGTGTGTTGAAAAGAAAGATATAATCATTTAAGAAAAAGGAAAGGTAGTGCATAAAAATACACAGCAGTCTTGCATAAAAAGAGAAAAATGATAAAATTTAAAGGGTTAAGATATGAGCTGTTATAACTTGAGTAAAGCTTGTAAAGCCTTATAATTTAAAGAAGAAAAATTAAACAGCAAATTTTAGGGAAAATAAAAAATCAAAAGCAGTAAAAGCTAAAGTAGAGAAAAGGGATGGTATATGAGGGAATTTGTTGAGCTTTTAGAAAATAAAAATAATGCGATTTTTATAGGGGGAGCCGGCAGCGGAAAGAGCGAAATTGCACTAAACCTTGCAAGATATTTATCGGGCTTAAAAGTAGACAGATGGAAAGATGGGATTGATTTGTTCGACCTTGACCAAACAAAACCTCTTTACAGATCACGTGACTTGGAAGAAGTGATGAAAAAATTTGGGGTAAGGGTTCATTATCAGGAACAGCATATGGACTCACCTCAGGCAGTGGGCGGTGTCGGAACTTCTATGGCAAATACTTCCCGTTTTACTATTTTGGATGTGGGAGGAGACGATATAGGAGCCAGGCTGGTGGGGTCTTATCAGACATGGACAAACAGAGCTGATACCATTGCCTTTTATGTGATAAATCCTTATAGACCGTGGTCAGAGGATATATATGAAATTGATTCAACCCTTTCAGCAATTCTGGCAGTTTCACACATAAAAGAATTTCATATTATAGCCAATGCTAATTTAGGGCATAAAACCACAGCGGAGGATTGGCTTGACGGGCTTAAAGAGGTTCACGGATTGCTGGATTCTGCGGCTAGGATTGAGGGTGTTGTTTTAGAAGAAAGTTTACACGATGAAATCGTCGGAAGACTTGAAGAAAAAGACAGTAATTTGCCATTTCTTATCATCAAACCCATGATAGATTACGGGTTTTAGAAGAACCGAAAGATATGAAATATAGAAAATAAAAATCAGAAATCAAACATGAAAAAGAGAATGTAAAATATAAAACGTAAAACGTAGAAAGTACATTATAGGAAATACAGGAAGCATAAGAAAAATATTTAATGGGAGGTTTTTATGGGTGAAGTAAAAATCAGATATGAAAGCTGCAAATCCTGTGGCTATTGCGTAAAATTCTGTCCAAAGAAAGTTCTTGAAGTGGGAACCGAGGTAAATTCTAAGGGTTACCCTTATGTTATTGCTGCACGCCCGCAGGATTGCATAGGCTGTGCTATGTGCGCCCAGATGTGTCCGGATGCTGCTATTGAAGTGTGGAAGTAGGTGAACATATGGAAAGAAAGTTTATGAAAGGCTGCGAAGCCATTGCAGAAGCTGCCGTAAGGGCAGGCATGAGGTTTTATGCAGGGTACCCTATTACCCCGCAAAATGAGGTTCCGGAATATCTTTGCAGAAGACTGCCTGAGGTTAAGGGCGTCTTTGTTCAGGGAGAATCAGAGATAGCGTCTGTTAACATGGTGCTGGGGGCTTGCGCAACAGGCACCAGAAGCATGACAACTTCATCATCCACTGCAATATGTCTGATGAGCGAGAGCATTGCTTTTATGGCAAGTTCCCGTTCTCCAATGGTTTATTGCAACATTTCAAGAGGCGGTCCCGGAATAGGCACCATTCAGCCATCGCAGCAAGACTACGCGCAAGCGACAAAAGCCAGCGGAAACGGAGGCTTTCGCATGATGGTATTTGCGCCGTCCACTGTTCAGGAAGCTGTAGACATGGTTTATAAGGCTTTCGATTATGCCGATAGAGACATGAATCCGGTTCTTATATTAGGCGACGGTGTTCTTGGAACTATTATGGAGCCGGTTGAGCTTCCGCCAATGAAAACAGAGGAAGAAGTAGCGGCTATTAAAGAGGCAAAGAGAAAGGTTTCGGCAGTAGGCCACAAGGTCGGTCAGGAACCGAGAGTTACAGTAGCCGGAGGTCAGTGGTCCACAAAGGGACAAGAGGATGTAAATAAGGCGGCTGCCGAACTTTACGAATCTTGGGCGAAAAATGACGTACAGGTCGAAGAACTTTATTTAGAGGATGCGGAGCTGGTTATTACAGCTTACGGCATTTGCGGACGCATTGCCCATTCTGCCGTTAAGCTGCTGCGTGGAGAGGGTTATAAGGTGGGTCTTATAAGACCTAAAACCATCAGTCCGTTCCCATATGACAGCTTTAGAAATCTTGACTACAGTCGCGTAAGAAATATTCTTGACGTGGAGATGGCGATTCCCGCTCTTATGGCGGAAGATGTCAAGATGGCTGTTATGGAACGTTGCCCGATTCATACTTGCCTCCATTCAGGCGGTGAGCTTATGAGCCGTGAGGAAGTACTTGAAGCGGCTAAAAAGATTTTAGAGAAATAAGGAGGCACTATGGAAAAGATTTATTCAAGAACCAAAGGCATTGTGTCTGAAATGGTTAGCGGCTTCTGCCCGGGCTGCACTCACGGTACGGTTGTGAAGCTGGTTGGTGAAGTGCTAGAGGATATGAACTTGTTAGACCGCACAGTAAACATTAACGGTGTCGGCTGTTGCGGATTGGCTATGGGATATTTTACCTATGATTTTATACTTTCACCTCACGGCAGGGCTTGTGCTGTTGCCACAGGTGCCAAGCGAGCTAATCCTGAGTCACTTATCTGGACATACCAAGGTGATGGGGATTTGGCTGCAATAGGTCTTGCAGAAACTATGTCCGCGGCAAACCGAGGAGAAAACTTTACCGTTATATTCGTAAACAACGGGACCTACGGGATGACAGGCGGTCAGCTGGCACCAACTACATTGGTAGGAATGAAAGCCACCACAGCGCCTAATGGTCGTGACCCTAAAGAGCACGGCTTCCCAATGCATATGTGCGAAATTATGGATACACTCACAGCACCGTATTATTTAGAAAGAGTCGCTTGCAACACGCCTCAAAATGTAATCAAGACTCGCAAGGCTATAAAGAAAGCCTTTCAGTATCAGATGGAGGGTAGGGGCTTTTCTATGGTGGAAATCATGGCAGCTTGCCCGACAAACTGGGGAATGGATCCTATAAAATCCCTTGACTTCCTGGAAAATAATATGCTCAAAGAATTTCCTTTAGGGCTGATTCGCGATAAAGGACAGGAGGAGAAGTAATGGAAAGAAATCTTATGATAGCCGGCTTCGGTGGGCAGGGAATTATGATGATGGGGAAAATGCTGGCATATGGAACCTGCGAATCCACAGATTTAAATGTTTCCTTTTTCCCAAGCTACGGTGCAGAACAACGAGGGGGTACAGCTAATTGTTATGTTGTAATTTCCGATGATATTATTGGGGCACCCTTGGGAGACCATATGAATGATTTGATTGTTATGAACGGTCCGTCCCTGGACAAGTTTCTCTATAAGCTGGTTTCAGGTGGCACTTTGTTTATAAACAGTTCCATAGTAACAGATAAAATTGAAAGAGAGGATGTTAAGGTTGTTTCGGCGCCGGTTACGGAAATGGCGATTGAAATGGGAAATCCCAAGGCTCTTAACCTTATTATGCTGGGAGTTTACATAGGTGTGACCGAGGCAGTGTCTGAAGAGGTTATTTTGGATGGGATTAATAAAATGCTTGGAAAGAAGAAAGAGCTTCTTTCTCTTAACCTTGAAGCATTCAAGAGAGGTCTTGAAATCGGCAGGAAGCAAAGATAAGAGGAACCTACAATTTCTGTAAATTTTTCAATGCAGTATTATTTCTTAATTACCTATATTTTCAATTCAGAAAATTCATGTTATAATAGCTCCAAGCAACATAGCTGTTAGTATTACGTTTATCGTGGTATTTAATAAGGTGCTGTGAATAGGCGCAGCGTTTAACCAAAGTGCGATACAACTTTGCAGGAAGGAAGGCGATACTATTGAAGTACAAGGTATATAAGAACAAAAAAAATATTGAATTACATCAGGTCATGACTCTCATGAAAGAAAGCTATTGGGGTAACCAGCGTAGCGAAGAAACGGTAAAGACCAGTATTGAAAACTCTGATTGCTATTATGCAGTTTCTGAAGAGGGAAAGCTCATCGGAATGGCTAGAGTTATTACTGACTATGCCACTAACTACTATCTTTGTGATGTAATTGTAGATGAAAAGTTTAGACATCATGGAATCGGTAAATCCATAGTTACTACTATTATCAATGATTCTGAAATTGGTCATTTGAGAGGTGTCCTGTTAACAAGAGATGCCCATGGTTTTTATGAACATTTTGGCTTTATTAGAAATGAAGAAAGATGTATGGAAAGGCCAAGAGCGGATCAGAAAGCCGCAGAAGCTGCTGAATTGTCTCATGGCGAAGATTTATAGGGTGATTGCATAAATTTAATTTAGAAAACATCAGGTCGGTATTTACCGACCTGTTTTTTGTTGCGCGGGAGGTTGTCCTATAAGCCGGAATTTTCGTAATTTGGAAGAAAAACTTTATCTTTGTCTATAAACCTTATTTTAAAATGAACATCTTTAAACGGCTATCCTAAAACAGATATCGGTTTTACGCATTAAAGCGATGAAGTGATTGAAAGGCAGATGGAGATATGGTATAATAGCCTCTAATAAATTAAAGTGAAAGAGGGTTCACAAAATGAAATTATATATAGTTGACGCCTTTACAGAAGAGCTGTTTGGCGGAAATCCTGCGGGAGTGGTTATCTTGGATGGAGATTTTCCAAGTGAAGAGATGATGACCAAAACCGCAGCGGAATTAAGGTATTCAGAGACTGCTTTTGTTAAAAAGACAGGAGATGGTCGTTTTCATACAAGATATTTTACCCCTGCAGCAGAGGTGGGGCTTTGCGGTCACGCTACCATCGCCACCTTTACAGTATTAAGGGAGCTTGGAATCGCTCCGGTTGGGACATATACCAATCACACTATGGAGGGTGACTTGGAAATTCGTGTAGAAGCGACTTCGGTTCTGATGGAAATGGGCGAGCCTAAAATTGAGGGGGAGCTCCGAAGCAATGAAGAATTGACAGAGCTTTATGGCATTATGGGCATTGAAGATTTCAGACCTCACATAATGGGAGGAAACTTTGAAGCCTTGACAGATGTGGCAAACGGCACTGCCGGAGGTCAGCCTGTCCATCCTCAGAGTGAAATGTATCCTAAGATGGTAAGTACAGGCCTATTGGATATTATGCTGCCTGTTGCAGATAGGAGAGCTTTAGATGACATAAATCCGTACTTCCCAGCCTTAACGGAGCTGTCGAGAAGATACGGAGTTGTGGGAGTTCATGCATTCTGCCCGCCTGACAGGGAAGAACTTGTGGCTGATTCAAACCGCGGACTCACCGCCTTGACCGGAGGGGTAACGGCACATGCAAGAAACTTTGCGCCACTTTACGAAATTGATGAAGAAGCTGCAACCGGAACCTCCAACGGAGCCTTGACCTATTATTTGCAGTCCGTAGGTGTGTTTGGAAATCATGCAAAGGCCTGCATTATACAGGGTGAAAAAATGGAAAGACCCAGCGCTATCCGCACAGAAATTGAGGGCCGACGAATTTTGGTTGGCGGGAATGCGGTAATATTGGCAAAGGGCGAGATTTACTTGTAGAGGAAAGGAAAAACTTTAAAATGAGAATAAACAGTGTAAAAGGAACCAACGATTATCTGCCTGAGGTGCAACAACTGAGAGACTATTTACAAAGCGTAATCCTCAGAACCTATCAAAATAACGGTTACGAAAGAATTGCCACTCCGATTATCGAAGATATTGAAAATCTGGACAATTCCGACGGAGGCGAAAATTTAAAACTCATATTCAAAATTATGAAAAGAGGCGACAAGCTGACTAAGGCTCTTAAAGAGGGAAACGAAAAAGAGCTTTCTGATATGGGGCTTCGTTACGACCTTACTTTACCTCTTTGCAGATTCTATTCCGCAAACAGAGAAAAACTGTCCAAACCGTTTAAGGTAATTCAAATGGGTGATGTTTTCAGAGCGGAGCAACCACAAAAAGGCAGACTTCGTCAGTTCGTTCAGTGCGACATTGACGTTATAGGTTCAGGGGATCCAAGCATTGAAATTGAGTGTATCAATGTTATGGGTAAGGCACTCATGAACATCGGCATAAAGAATTTTAAAATGAAGATTAACGATCGTCGGGTTTTGAATGCTATGCTTACTTCCGCGGGCTTTGCCAAAGAAGACCTTATGAGCGTTTGTATTACTTTCGATAAGCTGGATAAAATCGGAGTTGAGGGTGTTATCGACGAACTTACGGAAAAGGGTTTTGACGCGGCAGTTATTGCTAAATTCCGAACCTTGATTGAGGGTGGAGAAATTACTTTAGAAAGAGCCAGAGAATTTTGCGAAGATAAGACTTATGCGGAAAATCTCCAGTTTATTATTGATACCTGCAACTCTTTAGCAGAGGGCAAGTATGAAACTGTATTTGATATGTCTTTGGTTCGCGGACAGGGTTACTATACAGGAACTATTTTTGAAGTCGAATCTTTGGACTTCGGTTCATCCATTGCAGGAGGAGGACGTTACGATAACTTGGTGGGCAAGTTTATTGGAGAGGATATACCTGCTTGTGGATTTTCTATCGGATTTGAAAGAATTTGCGCTATCCTCATGGATTCAGACTTCAAAATTCCGGGAAAACCGGAAAAGTTTGCTGTTATATACGAAGAAAGCCAAGTGGAAGAAGCCATTCGTTATGCAGATTCCAAACGTGATGTATATGATGTTGCCATCTTCTCCAAGCCAAATAAGCTGGGCAAGCTTTTAGGAAAGCTGGAAACCCAAGGTTTTGTAGGCTGCTATATTGTAGGGGATGAAAAGGAGAAGCTGTTTAAGGCAAAGTAGGATTATAGGCTGCTGCGAGAATAGTATTGTTGGTCTTGACTGATATTCTAAAGCTCTGTATAATAGAATAAAGATGTGCAATTATTCGCAAAATTCAAACCGTATATTAGACGGAGCAGATTATGGATATAAAAGTAGGAAAAGTGAACGATGGTTTTGTTAGAGAAACCAGCCATAGCAGAGAGATTACAAACTATAAAGATCTAAACAATGCCAAGGCAACGGGCACCACCAGAGAGGCGGTAAGCAATGAGACTAAAAACAGGGTGACCTTGTATATTATAGGTGAGTCCCGAACCAATGTGGAAAATGCTATTACAAAAACCTACGGCTCCTTTTTCATAGCCATGGAAGTAGACGCAGCCACAGGGGAAATTGTGGATTTCGGT
Source organism: Bacillota bacterium (assembly GCA_041797745.1). Classification (GTDB taxonomy): domain Bacteria; phylum Bacillota; class Clostridia; order Peptostreptococcales; family Anaerovoracaceae; genus UBA3871. The sequence continues at coordinate 75,049 of JBHBZU010000057.1, read as the reverse complement.
GTCACCCATACCTTAAAGATTACGGAGAATTTCTTGAGAAAAATCTTTATAGGGAAAAGTCTGATTACAGATTATGACCAGCTGGTGAGTGAAGTCAGCAGGCGCTATGGAGGCTCATCACAAAAGGCGGTTTTGGTGTCCCTTAGGGACGCTAAAGGCAGATTTCAGGTGGTAAAGGACAAATTAAATATTTAGCTGCTTTATAAAGCATGATATACACAAATATATCGGAAGTTATAAAACCCAGCAAAATCAGCGGATGTACTATCCGCCGGTTTTGCTGGTCTTTTTTATGAGGTGAGGTAAAAGGATGAATTTAGACGCGTTAGTAGAAGCAAAACGAGATGACATTGTAAAGACCCTGCAAGAACTCATACGTATTCGCAGTGTGGAGCGTAAGGGTGAGGGAGGCTATCCTTTCGGAATAGGAGTTAATGAATGTCTGGAAAAAGTATTAAACCTCTGCGAGTCAAAGGGGTTTAGTGTTACCAACATGGACAACATGATTGGCTGGTGCGAATTTGGTCAAGGGGAAGAGATGGCGGCGGTTTTAGGCCATTTGGATGTTGTACCCGAGGGGGACGGCTGGAGCGTTCCGCCTTATGAGAGTGTGGTTAAGGACGGTCGTGTTTACGGTCGAGGTGCCATGGACGACAAAGGACCGGTTACTGCGGCATTGTTTGCGCTGGAGGCTTTGAAAGAGTCGGGGCTCAAGCTGAATAAGCGTATCCGCATAATATTCGGTATGGAAACCAAGGAAATCTTTCAATTAAAAGCGGAATATCAGTATGCTAGAAAGCGGCTTATAGGATAAAAAGCCACATTTGGTTTTCAAAAGATTAAATTTAGCGAGAAATGGAAAAATTAAGCAACCTAAAAGCCGTGAAACAACAGTAGTCTGCTTGTATGGTTATGGTATGCACCAAAGACATAACTAAAAAAATGTGTTGGAAAAACGGACAAAAAGACCGTAAAATATGTTGGAAAAACGGACAAAATGACCCCAAAATGTGTTGGAAAAACGGACAAAATGTGATACATGGAGCAGAAATCTATTGGCTACCGATTGAAATTAAATCGGGCAAGAACTACCGTCGACATGCGGCGCTGGACAATGTGCTGGCGTCAGAACATTATGACATACCCCTGGCGTTAGTCTTTCAAAACGGCAATGTCAAAGTAGAGGGTAGCACAATTTATCTTCCAATTTACATGTTGATGTTTTTACAGCGAGAGGAAATGCTGACTTTACAGGACTACAAGTATAAGCCGGATATAGAGGCTTTAAGGTAAATGAAAGAGGGAAATAAGGTAAAAGAATGTTAATGCCCTTGTAATATACCCGTAATGGACATTCTTAAGGGATGGTATATAATAAAGTTAAGCTAAAGGAGAGGAATTACAGCCATGTTTCAGTCTATTACAGTTCTGTTACAGTCGAGGCGTAGCTGTTGACTTGAATTTAGAGTAAAGGTTATAATGCGAATTGGTAAAATGTTTATGGGATAACTATGTACATTTTATCGAGAAATTCAAATTATCTTCAAGAAGGGGACGAAGATAATTTGGCTAAAAAATTATCACCCCTTCGAAGAAATATTTTAGGAGGACACTAAAAATGAAAAAGGTACTTTCATTTGTACTGGTGCTTGCACTGGTACTCGGTAGCTTCTCAATGGCATTCGCAGATGTTCAGGCTGACGTTGTTGGCAAGACTTGCGAAAAGGCTGTTACAGCTCTTGAAAACCTGGGTGTTGTTGCTGGTTATCCAGACGGCACATTTAAGCCAGAAAACAATGTAACAAGAGCAGAAGCTGCAAAGATGATTATCGCTGCACTCGGTCTCACAGCTCAGGCAGAAGGTAACACAACTACATTCTCTGACTGTCAGGGTCACTGGGCAGCAGGATATATCGGTTATGCTCAGGCTCTGGGCGTATTAAAGGGTGTTGGTAACAACAAGTTCAACCCTGGTGGAAACGTAACTTACCAAGAAACTCTTACTATGATCGTAAGAGCCGTAGGTTATACAGACGCTTCCCTCCCTGGCACATGGCCTGCAAACTACGTAGCTAAGGCAAAGGCTCTCGGTCTCCTTAAGAACGTAGACAAGGCTGGTAACCAGGCAGCAAGCAGAGGCGACGTGGCTATCATGATCTACAACAACCTCGAAAACCCACTCGGTTACATTGACAATGACAACGTATTCCAGTCAAACGTTCCTGCAGAAACTATGCTTTCCAGATTAGATACATACATCAACGCAGGCGACAAGGAAATCGTTCTTGATGCAAACCTCGATTATGCTAAGGGTGTAAACCTCTCCAACTACTATGGAGCATATGCTAAGGTATATCTTAACGATGATAACGAAATCACAGGTATCAAGGAAGTTAAGTCCACATTTATCACAGTAAATGTTACTACTGATTCCGCTATTGCAAACGTAGGAATTTCCAACGACGACGTTAAGTACATCAACAAGCTTACAGCAAACAACGGCATCGCAGTATTCGAAAACAGCAGAGCAAAGGCTACTATCAATACTACACAGGCAGCTACACTGGGTGACCAGATTGCTACAAATTACACAGGCTTCAAGTCAGGCGATGAATTAACTCTTGCAGTTAAGCTTGACGGAAAGCAGGTTAAGAGCATCTACTCCATCAACAAGCTCACTGCAAAGGCTACAGTTGTATGGGATGACAAGTATTCCAAGAAGGTTTCCAAGAACCACGAAATCGCTGCTGGTGCTAAGTTTACTGAAGACAACAAGGGCGAAATCGACAAGACTGGATTTGCTCTCTTAGGAGCTAAGGATATCAGCTCCATTGCTAACGATGCTATCGTTACTTACTATGTAGACGCTTCAGGCTACGTTACAAGAGTAGAAGTTTCCACAACTACAGTAAACGGTAAGGTTACTAGAGTTAAGGGTAACAACGGCGTTGACGGCACTAAGTACACTATCAACGGTACAGTTTACAAGCTCGCTCAGGTTAGTGGAGAAGTTAGCGACCTCAAGCTCAACGCTGAAGGTACAGCTTACCTCAACTATGCAGGCAAGATTGCTAAGTTCAAGGGAACATCCCAGCCAGACAACTATGCTATGGTTGCTGACGCAGGTAAGGTTGTTACCGGCGACTACGAAGGAAATAAGCTTCAGGTTAAGCTCTTCACAGCAGACGGTGCTAAGAAGGTTTACACAGTTAACGAAGATACTATGATTAATGGTACAATTAAGGCAAATGCTGAAGCAACAGTTGCTGCAGTATTACTTAAGGATAACTTCGCTACTTACACATTAAATAAAGATGGTGAAATCGACTCCCTCAAGGTTGAAGCTGGTACTTCTGTAAAGGCTGAAAAGTTTGCTAACAACGGATACCTCTCCGGTAAGGAACTTGATGCTAAGGTAGTAGTATTCACAGGTACTGGCAACGGTACATTCGCAGTAGGTTCCCTTAAGGATATCCCTACAAGCGAAAAGCTTGACCCTGCTAAGACTAAGTACATCATGGACACTGACCAGAAGAAGATCGTAGCTGTTTGGACTAACGAAAGCTCCTCCAACACTTATGGTTTAATCACTGACTTCGGTAAGGTTAAGAACTCCAGCGATAAGGAAGTTTATGAAGTTAAGGCATTAGTAAACGGTAAGGAAGTAACTTACCTCACTAAGGATCTCACTTTCGATCCTGGTACTATTAAGGATGCTCAGCTTGTAGACTTCCAGTTCGACGGTAGTGAACTTAAGACTGCTGTAGCTACAAAGCCAGGAATGACTAAGGGCGCAGTAACAGACGGTGGCGTTGGCAAGGGTACTTTAGACCTTGGTGATGGCGCAGGTTATGTTCAGGTAAGCAATGCACACGTTTACAAGGTAGTAATCGCTAATGACGGTACATTTGACAAGATGGTTGTTGGAGACTATTCCGATATCACTGCTGGTGATGGCGTAATTCTCTTCGAATCTGATGATGATGTACAGGGTTATGATATTATTATCTACGTAGCAGAAGATGATAATTCTAAGTTCTTAACAGCTTGCCCAGGTCTCAATTACTAATCTTTAGGTTAGAATAAGACTTATAGCAAGTAAATATTTGAACTCTATATCAACATTGTTGATGTAGGGTGCAAAGGCGAAAAACTGAATAGTATTTTCCACAGGTGAGAGATTATCTCTCACCTGTGTTTTTTTGTTGCTAGCTTTAGAACCCCAATTCCTGCCCACGAAAAGAGAGAGGATAAAAGTACCAGAAAATAAATATATTTGAATTAAACGCTTCCCCCCCTGTTAATGTCGGGTGGTTATAGTTTCGTAAGCGAAGCCTACGAAACAAAAAAACACCTGCTATGTGGGTGGAGATAATTATGGGCTTATAGGGCAAAAATAACAGGCGGGAGATTTCTCCCGCTTGTTATTTGTTAATTATTTTGAATAAAGCCTAATTGTTAACAAATTGCCGAAGCAGAAACGGAGTTTGGTTTGAGAAAATTAACAATAATAAAGATGTTGTTTGCTACCGGTATTAGAGTACATGAACTGTGTGAGTTGGAGATAGGAGATTACGATAAAGAGAATCAAGCATTATTTAATTTTTGTTAGATGTAGCATATGTATTGTAATCCTACAATTTGTAGGTATTATCATTAATACGAATCGTTGAAAGAAAAGAGGAATTTTGATATAATAAGATATTAAAAGCAAAGTAATTTGAATATAATTTTAACCATTTAATTATAAATTATTCTCTCAAGCTTAAAATCTTTTAAATTTACATTATTATTGACAATAGACAAGCTGGATATAATAAAAAGGGAGGTTCATATGAAGATAATAGGTGTAATACCCGCAAGATATCAGTCAAGCCGTTTTCCAGGCAAGCCTTTGGCGGACATTTTCGGAAAACCTATGATAAATTATGTTTATGAGCAAGCATGCAAAGTAAAGCAATTTGACGCTGTTTATGTGGCAACTGATGACGAAAGAATCAGAGAAAATTGCGAAAACAATGGCATTCCATGTCTAATGACAAGTAATAAACATCAGACGCATGTTAATAGAATTCACGAAATTAGTGAAAAAATTCCATCGGATTATTATGTAGTAATATGTGGAGATGAACCGCTTGTTGAACCAAAGACTATTGAAGCGGTTTTGCCGCAAGGTAAAAGTAAAGAAGTTTTCTATGTAGGTGGACTTTGTAGATACTTTAGTGATCCTGCGGAGGTAATTGATCCTGCGAACATAAAAGTTGTTACGAATGAAGAAGATGAGTGTATTCTTCTTTCACGAGCTGCAGTGCCATTTCCCTACAAATCTGTAATGTTTAAATATAAAAAAATAGTGGGAATTGAATGTTATAATAAAGCTGCGTTGGATTTTTTCGTATCAACAGAAAAAGGTTTTTTGGAAAGAATAGAAGATGTAACATTACAACGTTTTTTAGAGAATAAAATCCATATTAAATATAAATTAGTTGAATCGGAGTCTCTTTCCGTTGATACGCCAAGAGATCTAGAAAAGGTAAAGGCTATTTTGAAGCAAAGGGAGTCGATTGATAAAGATGGGCAAAGATATTAGATTGTTAGATTGTACATTAAGAGATGGGGGCTATATTAACGACTGGAACTTTGGGCATAGTGTTATAACAGGAACGTATAAGAGACTAGAGAAAGCCGGAGTTGAGTTTATTGAAGTGGGCTTTTTAAATGATTCAAGAGAATATGATAGAGACTACTCTATACAACCGGATACTTCGGCATTTGATAAACTGTTTGAGGGCGTGTCAAAGGGTAATGCGATTCCAGTGGCAATGGTTGATTTTGGAAGTTGTGATATAAGCAATATAAGAAATTGCGAAAACTCTTTCATTGATGGAATCAGAGTGATTTTTAAAAAAGAGAAAATAGAACAAGCGTTACCGTTTTGCAGGGAAATAAAAGAAAAAGGTTATAAACTGTTTATTCAGGCAATTTCGGTTACGGCTTATTCAGACTTAGAAATGTTGAATTACATTGAAAAGATTAATGAAATAAAACCTTTTGCTTTTTCCATCGTGGACACATATGGTTTGTTGGATGGTAGAAAATTAACAAATTATTTTAATTTGCTAAATAATAACTTGAATCCGGAAATTAATATTGGATATCATGCGCATAATAATTTTCAGCTGGCATTTAGTAACTCAATGAAATTTGTGGCGTTAGAAACAGATAGAACAGTTATAGTGGATTCAACAGTGTATGGCATGGGAAAAAGTGCGGGTAATTGCCCTAGCGAGCTTATTTCAATGCACCTGAATCAAAGATATAAAAAGGCATATAATATAAATCAAATTCTTGAAATACTTGATACAGACTTAATGTCAGTATACAAACACAATTATTGGGGATATAAATATAATTTTTACTTGTCAGCCATGCAAAATTGTCATCCAAATTATGTACAGTATCTACTGGAAAGAAAAACTCTCTCGGTAAGCTCAATTAATGAGATTCTTTCGCAAATTCCATATGAAAAGAAATTACTTTTCGATGAGGGTTACATAAAGGAAAGTTACTTTGCCTATCAAGAAAATTCTATAGATGATTTTGAAGCTATAAATTCCTTAAAAAACAAATTGGAAGAAAAGAATATTGTAATACTTGGTCCCGGTGAAACTTTGGGTAAAGATAAAGATATTATAAAACAATTTATAAAAGAATATAATGCAGTTACTATTTCAACGAATTTTGAACCAAGGGATTTTAAATGCGATTATGTGTTTATTAGTAATGCGAAACGGTATAGCAAATATATTGATGAAAAAAATTATGAAAGTTTTGCCAAATTAATAATAACTTCCAATATAACAGATTATGATCAACTTGCGGACTATATATTAAACTACAAGTCTTTACTTGAAGAAGAAGCGAAAAGTGATAATTCATTGTTACTACTACTTTCGCTTTTGCAAAGGATGAATGTTAATTCTGTAAATCTTGCAGGCTTTGATGGATTTTCACATGAGCATCCTAATTATTATGAATCTAAATATTTATTTGCAGACAGCGAAGAGTACGTAATTAAAAATAACGAAAATATATTGAAACAATTGGCAAAGATGAATCATAGATTAAAAATGAATTTTATTACAAAGTCTTTGTATGAAAAAATCATATCTGAAGAATAATATTAAAGCAAATAGCGGAAAGGCTAAGAATGAAGAGGATTGCAGTTATTTGTTGCACACCTTACCATCTTTTTGTACTTGTTTTTTTACAAAAAGAAGTTTGGAAAAATGAAATAATAGATGTATACATTCAAAATACCTTTGAACAAGCAGGGAGATTAGCAATCAAGTTTAAGCACTTAAATCTATTTAACAATGTGATATTGGTGGAGGATGAAATCTATTATGATTTTGATAAAATGCCACGTATCATGTATTTAGTTAAGCGATTATTCAATTGCATTAGAAGCGAAAAGTATTTAAAAAATCATATTAACTGTGAGATTCCTTGCTACAACGAGATTTGGTATAGTGGAAGAAATCAATTTACGGACTATTTTATAAAACATTTTTATAAAGAGGATAAATCCTTAAAAGTTATATTATTTGAAGACGGTGTGTCTACATACTCGGGATATAGTAAAAATATATCAAGTAGTAAGAAACTCTTATTGCGACTAGCGGGAATCCCAAAACAAGCATTCGAAATTGAAACGATGTGGGTGTTTAATAAAATGGCTTGTGGTAATATGTTGGGAGAAACACAAATATTGGAAATCCCCAAAACAAGATTTGAAGAAACAAAATTATTATTACAAAACATATTTGATTATAACAATAGCTATCATGAACGATATATATTCTTTGAACAGTTTTTGGATGCTGAAAAAGATTTGTTCAATATGATTGTAAATAACATAAAATATGAAGAGCTGATTCTTAAAACTCATCCGCGAAAGACAACTAAATTGTATGGAAACACAAAACAGATAAAGGAAAAGAATGTGCCTTGGGAGGTCATTTGTTTAAACCAAAGTTACTCAAAACAATGCCTCATTTCATTAGGCTCTACAGCGATGTGTGCTCCTAAATTTCTTTTCGATGAAGAACCATATTTGCTCTTTCTTTATGAGTTAGCAGAAAAGGAGGAGCGGAAAAAAGCGCTATATGATAGATTTGCATATATAGGAAAGCTTATGAAAGAAATATATCAAAACAAGGATAGAGTTTTAATCCCTAAAACAAAGGAAGATGTAATTCGAGCATTGGATGTAATTGACAGGGGTTTAGGTGCCGCAATAAAAGGTAAAAGGAGATAAAATGAGGAACGCACTAATAACAGGCGCAAGTAGAGGAATAGGGAAAGCAATAGCAGAATTGCTAGAAGAGGCAGGATACTGCGTGTTTGCACCCGCAAGGGAAGAAATGGATCTTTCAGACTTTAGAAGCGTTGAAGAATATTGTCGTAATAATCAAGAAACTACGTTTGATGTATTAATAAATAATGCAGGCATAAATGAAATCAATTTGATTGAGAACGTTGAGGACAATGAAATAATGAGGATGCTTTCTGTGAATCTAATAGCGCCAATACAACTTTTACGAGGAGTCGTACCTAAAATGAAAGAACAAAACTATGGTAGAATCGTGAATATTGGTTCTATTTGGGGCGATGCCGGTAAAACGGGGAGGGCAGTGTATTCGGCAACAAAACATGGAATTCATGGGTTGACTCAAACCTTAGCGGTTGAATTAGCAGCAAATAATATTTTAGTAAATACGGTTTGCCCGGGATTTACTAATACAGAGTTAACAGAAAAAAATAACTCAAAAGAACAAATTGAAAAAATTGCTCAAAGTATTCCTCTTGGACGATTGGCAGAGCCTATAGAGCAAGCAAAAGCTGTTGTTTTTTTGGCTAGTGAAGCGAATACGTATATAACAGGGCAACAACTTTTCGTAGATGGGGGATTCTTATCCATATGATTATTAAATCCAAATTAAATGATTATGAAGTAACTATAAAGGATTCTTTATATGAGCTAGGTAGTATTTTTAGTATAGATGAAGCGATATATATTATTGATAAAAATGTTTATTTTATATACGAGGAATTGTTTATACAAATTCCGCCTAAACAAAAGATTATTTTAGAAGCAAAAGAGGAGAATAAAATAATAGATTCTGCCTTGATGATTTGTGAAGCTCTAGTTGGATTATCGGCTAAAAAAAATGCTAAATTAGTGGCTGTTGGAGGAGGCATTATTCAAGACATTGTTGGATTCGCAGCGAATATTATTTACAGGGGTATAGAGTGGTACTTCTTGCCAACTACACTTTTATCATGCTGTGACAGCTGCATAGGCGGTAAAACAAGTCTAAATTACAAGGATTTTAAAAATCTTTTGGGCACCTTTTATCCGCCGAAGAAAATAATTATTTGTTTAGAATTTTTAAAAACTTTGAAAGACAGAGACTTTGAAAGTGGATTAGGTGAAATTATAAAATTTAATATTATGGAGGGAAACTCCAAATTGGAAATGCTGGAAAAAAGAATTGACAGCCTATTAAGAAGAGATAACTGTACTTTGAAGTATTTTGTTGAAAGTAGTTTAGATTACAAAAAGAGTATTATAGAGATTGATGAATTTGATAAAGGGGAGAGGGTTAAACTTAATTTTGCACATACTTTTGGTCATGCAATAGAAACTGTCACCGGATATGAAATCCCACATGGAACAGCGGTGGCGATTGGAACTATTATTGCAAATTATATTTCACAAAAAAGAGGTCTTTTGGATGAAACGTTGGCGAAGAGGGCAGAAGCAGTCTTGCTTAAGGCAATTCACATTAATGTTAACCTTACAACATATAACGAAAAGCTTTACATTGATTCAATAAGTAAAGATAAAAAACAAACGGATAAATCAATGAAAGCGATATTGTTGTCGTCATCCGCACCGAGATTAGCTATTATAGATAACCTAACATCTAAAGAGGTAATTGAAGGAATTGCGTATTTTCAGCGTGTATATCTTAAAAGCTGTAATTAACATTTTGAAAAGAAGTATTACCCAAAATATAATCATAAATAAAGGAAATAGTTATGAAAGAATTATTTGATAGAACATTAATTATTTCACCACATTGTGATGATGAAACTATAGGATGTGGTGCTTTGATGCATAAAATAGCGAAAGAGGGGCAAAAAGCTAAAGTCTTAATTATAGCAAACAGTAACTCCTACAGCTGCAATGTAAATAGATTTGTAAATAATGAAGAGAGAATTGAGGAGTTAAAAGGAGCTTTAAGAGTGCTTGATGGTGGAAATGGTAATATTTCAGCAATGCAACTTAAGGATGAAAGTTATGCTTTTAATGACGGGGCACTTGACACGGTTCCTAAAAAGGTATATGTCACTTTATTAGATAGGATTATTGAAGAATTTGAGCCAACTGCGGTGCTATTTCCGTATCCGAGTCACCATCAAGATCATAAGTTGGTTTATGATGTGTCTGTATCAGCATTAAGACCTACTATTGATACAAACTTCATAAAATTAAAAGCTATGTATGAGTATCCATATTATGACGGATGGAATCCGGAAAAATTGACAAATAAATTATACATTGAATTGACGGAAGAAGAGATAAATGTGAAGAAAAAAGCACTTGATTGTTTCGTGTCTCAATTAAGAAGAGACCAAAGGGACTTGCTGGATTTATCAGCTATAAGTGATTTGGCTAAAATACGCGGCAGAGAGATTAGTGCGTATTACGCTGAAGCTTTTTATCCACTATCTATAATATATAAGTAGGAGAGGAATAAATGATAATAACTGTTCATCAGCCGGAACATATACCGTGGCTGGGCTATTTTAACAAATGTAGCAAAGCAGATATATTGGTTCACTTAGACAGCGTGCAATTTGAGAAGAATAATGTGCAAAACCGTAATAGGATTTTGGTTAATGGAGAAGCAAAGTGGTTGACTGTGCCGGTTTCGTTGAAAGGTCATATGAACAACAAGATTAAAGATATTAAAATATCTAATGATGTTTGGAAGAGAAAATACTTGAAAACAATAAGCTTTTCATATGCCCAATATCCTTATTTTAATGAATTTTTCCCCCAAATAGAAGAAATCATTACTTCCAGTAGCGACTTTATTGCAGATTTGAATATAAATATTATAGAATATTTTTTAAAAGTATTAGAAATTAGGTTGGAGACGGTAAGATCTTCGGAACTTAATTTACCGGAGGCAGATGCCAGCAGTAACCTATTAAATATATTAAAAACACTTAATGGGGACGAATATCTGTCAGGACCAAGCGGAAAAGGATATTTAAATGAAAGTATATTTAAAGATAACAATATAAAAGTTTCATATAATACTTTTTCTTCTCCTGAATATGAGCAAAAAGGAACAGGGCTGTTTGTAAGGAATCTTTCTGTTTTAGATGCTTTGTTCAATCATGGGGCAAAAGCAACGCGCGAGATAATTTTAAGAGGTTAGAATGTTTGCAAAAAAGTTATTACTCCGAGTTTCAGAAAAAAATTGGATGATTTGTATAGGATACATTTGTTACAGTATTCTAACCAAACTACTTGGAGAAGCAAGAGCGGATTTGGCACTTGCAATTGGTGCAAGAACGCTTTTTTCATCACCGGGATTGACTTTTGAAAGGTATGGATACTATCATCCATACACTTATGAATTCATTTATAATGTTCAGGAACGTTATCGGGTTAGGAAATTAAAAATGATACCTACTGAAAAGCTTGAAAGGTTGGAGGTGAAAGACGGGCGACGAATTAAAGTGGGATTTTTTGGGTCACTGGCAACGCCGAATAAAGACCTCTTCATTCAACGTCCTGAAAACGTAGAGCTTTATGTATATGATAATCAGCAAGTAAATGGCATACGTTCACAGTGGCTTGAGACTTGCACTGATAAATATTATTGCTTTAACCGTATGGGAAAAGTAAATGAAAAAATTGAGAAAGGTTATTTGCCGATTAATCATAAGGTTGAAAGCAGAACAAAAGAATTAAGTTTACTCGTAAAACAGATAAACAGTGATGAACTGGATGTTTTGATAAATATCGGAGGAATTTCTAAAGACTGGGATTTGTTGGTTAATAGAGCTAATAGCAGAAAAATATTGAACTATGCTACAGGCAGCATTATTTCATTTAATCCTAAAGTGGATATGGATATATTCATGCAACCACAGAAATATTACACTGTCAAAGGAAGAGGTGTATATTGTGATTTGCTGGAAAAGTATTTTAATAATATAAAGCTCAAAGAATTTGCTTATGTGTTCAACCACAGAGATATAGATATTGATGAAAATCTTCCGTTGGAAGAACGAAAGAAACGAATAGTATATCATGGGAATCTTTATAAATTATATAATAAGGCGGTATTGGATTTAATAAAAGAATTATTAAAGAGGGATCAGGATTTTGAATTTGTATTTTTTGGAGCAAATCAAAAAAATTATTTAAAAAAAACGCTGGCTTTTTTTGAAAAAAGTGGAGTTTCAAAACAAGTAAAATATTTGGGCGTTTTTTCCAATGCAGCTAATCCACAGGGATTGTACGATAGTGAAAGTTGGAAAGAAATGTGCAAGGTTATCAGAGAAAGCAGATTATATGTTGATCCATGGCCAATTTGCGGTGGAAATACCGTTTATCAGGCTTATATGCTTGGAGTGCCCTGCGTTTCAATGAAATTGCGTAAAACTGAAGATATAAAAAAGATGAGCAAAGAGGAGACGCTCGTAGAGGTTTCAGGATTGGAAGCGATGGGTAATTTTGTAAAAACACAGGAAGAATTTAAAGAATTATGTGTTCGGATTCTTGAAGATGAAATTTTTTCAAAAAAACTTATAGAGGCACAGTATCGTTGCGCAAAAAAGCTTTCAGGAGATGAAGCGTATAAAGAATTTTGGGAAATGATCACAAGTTAAAACGGCAATGCAAAGGTTAGGAATGGATAAAAATGGCAACAAAAAATGTTAATATTGAAGAGTGTACAGAAGAAAAAAAGAGAGTATGGAACCAAATTCTAAAACAATCTAAAGATGGAACTTTTGAATATTTACTAACATGGATAGAGCTTTGTTCAATGGTGAACAAGCAAAGATATAAACAAGTTAAGACCTGCAACAAGATTATAAGTTATAACGGGAAAGAAATTGGGATTTGGACATATACTATAGCAAGCAATGGATTAAACGCAAGGCTGATGTCGAATGAGACTGAGCTGATTCCTCCAATCTTTGTGGATGGTGTTGTTGATAAAGCAATTGAAAATTGCATTAATGAGGTATTGGAGCATACAGAGAAAATTTGTATAGAAAATCAAATTAAAGAATTTGATACATCCTTTACTATGAAAAAAGCAGATATAAGGATTTGGCATAGACTTTTACTGGAAAACGAAATCATTTCTTCAAGAATTAGCAATTTTAAACACTTGTATTATTTAAACTTGGAGAAAGAAAATTTTTATTCAGCTTTTAGATCAACCGTTAGAAATTCTGTTAAACATGGGCTTAAACAATGGAACGGTCATGTGTATGATACAATTACTTGGGGAAAAATGAATGATTTCAGGCAGTTTCATGAAAGAATTAAAGGTCGTGCGACTAGAGGAATTGATACATGGAAGAAGCAAATGGAATCTGTTAATAAGGGTGAAGCAATTGTGGTTATCTTAGAAGATACTTCAAAGCAGATTGTAGGAGGAGGCATATTCTATTATTCTGATAAAGAGAGCTACTACAATTCAGCCGCATATGATAAAGGTAGCGGAAGAAACTATTTAGGACATACAACACAGTACTTAGCGTGCCAGTATTTTCACGAAAAAGGTATAGCTTGGCACAGGTTGGGTGATTGTCTTTTTGTAAATGAAAAGACAAAGCCAACAGAAAAAGAACGAAGTATTTCGAAGTTTAAGAGTGGATTTTCATCAGATATATTTGTTCAAATAAATATACATTGCGAAATAGCGGTTCTTACAAATGAAAGATAATATTAGGAGAAAAATCATGGGTTACAATCAAGAAACTGATTTTGATATTATTCAGCTAAAGCATAGAGAAGAGTTTGAGAAAAGCGGTGCAGTTCCCAAAAGTTTGTTTTGGGGAAAGGGAAAGCAGCGCTTGAGGTTTTACCAGTTAACAAGAGATATCCATATAAAAAATGGTTCAAGGATTCTTGATTTAGGATGCGGATACGCGGACTTGTACAATTATTTGGTTAGCGAAAAGGGCGTTCAAGTGGAATACACTGGTGTTGAAATGCTTGAAGAATTTGCAGAAGTGGCAAAGAATAGATATGGTGATAGAATAGAAGTTATTAATGCAAATTTTTTAGATGCTAAAAAACTACATCTAGATAAAACTTATGACTTCACTTTTATTTCAGGAGCTTTAAATTATAAGCTTTCTACTGTTTCAAATTATGAATATTTAGAACGAATTATTAAAGAATACTTGCATTGTACAGGGGTACTTTCTTTTGATTTGCTTTCTGATAAAGTTGATTATATGATGGATGACTATTTTTACTATAACGGAGGAAAGGTGTTAGAAACTTGTTACAAATATAGTAGAAATGTGGTCCTCAGAAATGATTGTATGCCTTTTGAATTTTGCGTGCAAGTAAGAAAAGATGACAGCTTCTCAAAAGAAACTACAACATTTAATGATTTCCTAAAGGAAAATGGGGGGGTGTTTACCCAGAACGATTTTCAGGGAGACTTTAACTGGAAAAAAGATGTGAAATAGAAAATATATTATGAAAAAAATTGTGTTAGTTAGGTGTACAGACATTGATCCGGATCCTAGGGTGCAAAAGTATATAGATTATTTCAATAAGAATCAAATAGATTATTGCATTCTTGCTTGGGACAGAATGGGAAAAGGGCTTTGCGACACAGAACAAATTAAATATTTTAGAGAAATTGCAGATTACGGTGCAGGAAAGAAAAATTTGTTAAAGAAGTTAAAATGGATGTATTTTGTCTTTTCTAATTTGAAAAAAGAAGTAAAAAACATTCGTGTGGTTCATGCTTGCGATTTTGACGCAGCACTTCCTGCAATTCTTGCAATGGGGCGCAAGGTCGAGGTGTTTTTTGATATATTTGATTGGATTGAAAAAGGTCAGTCGAAAATATCCAGGTTAATGAACAGCCTGCAAATATGGTGTGCTAAAAAGGCAAATTGTGTAATTGTTTGTGAAGAGTATCGAAAGAAGCAATTGGGTTTTGCGAGAGAAAATCTGTTGGTATTACCTAATATTCCAAGTTTTGAAAACAAGCAGATTTTTTCTGCTGAAACGAATGCAACAGCGAAACTAAAATTGTCGTATGTAGGCGTTTTTGATTCAAATCGCGGGCTGGAAGATTTATTAGAATGCGTTTCACAAAATGAAAATGTGGAGTTGAGCATTGCAGGCTATGGAAAGTTGCGGGAGTTAGTGGAGAGATATGCAAACTGTCCTAATATAGATTATCGAGGTGCAGTAGACTATTCCGAGTGTTTAGAAATGCAACGGAAAGCAGAATTGATAGTTGCACTGTACTACACAGAACATTGCCCTGCCCACAAATTTGCGGCACCTAATAAGTACTATGAAGCGCTTTTCGTAGGGAAAGCCTTATTTACCAATGAGGGCACTATGCTTGCCGAAAAAGTGAAAAAGTTTAATACCGGAGTTGTAATCCCCGAAGGAAAAGAGGGGATTGAGTCAGCATTGAAAAAATATGCAGACAATAGAGATGGGCTTAAAGAGTATGGTGAAAATGCATTAGCTCTTTGGAAAACAAAATATGAAAACTATATAGAATCCTTTATGGAGAATGAATATATGAAAATGATTAACAAAGGAATCTAATATGACTATGAACATAGAAGAAAAGTTAAAAGGAACGCATTTTTTAGTTGCCGGAGGCGCAGGTTTTATCGGGTCAAACATTTGCGAATACCTTATTAAATCAGGTGCTAGGGTCAGATGTCTAGATGACCTTTCCACAGGTAAGATGGAAAATATCATAAAGTTATGCGAAAATGAAAACTTTACTTTCGTTAAAGGGGACGTAACAGATTTGGCTGCGTGCATGGAGAACTGCAAGGGTGTGGACTTCGTTTTCAATGAAGCTGCTCGAAGTAGTGTACCGGTTAGTATATCAAAGCCTTTAGACTTTTGCCTGAACAATATCTTGGGCTTTACAAATCTTTTAGAAGCGGCGAGGGAAAATAACGTTAAGCGATATGTTTACGCTTCCAGCGCATCCGTTTATGGAGATGAAGAAAGTGCGGTAATGAAAGAGGGGCGCGAGGGAAATTTGCTATCACCTTACGCACTTACCAAAAAATGCGATGAAGAATGGGCGAAACAGTATTTTATGCATTATGGGCTAGAAACGGTTGGGCTTAGATATTTCAATGTATACGGAAAAAATCAGGATCCTAAAGGAGCTTATGCGGGTGTAATTCCAAAGTTTATTGAGATTTTATTACAAGGGAAAATTCCGACTATTTTTGGCGATGGTGAACAGAGCAGAGATTTTGTTTATATAAAAGATATCGTAGAGGCAAATATCGCCGCTTGTTTTGCGCACGAGAAGTGTTCAGGACAGGTTTTTAATATAGCATACGGGCAGAGTCTAACGTTAAATGAAATATATGACATTCTAGCAAAGCTTGTAAATGTAAATTCAAAAGCGAATTATGCGGCAGAGCGTGAGGGTGATATTAAATTCAGCAGTGCAGATGTTACTAAAGCAAAGGAAACCCTTGGTTATGAGCCGAAATGGGATTTTGAAAAGGGTATCAAAGAGACTTTGGAATGGTATAAAGAAAAGGGTTTTAGCAAATGAAAATATTGATACTTGCCAACTTCGACGGAGGGCTGTATTTATTTAGGAAAGAACTCATAGGTGAATTACTTAAGGAACACGAAGTATTTATATCACTGCCTTACGGAGAGAGAGTTCCGCAACTTGAAGAAATGGGGTGCCAATTCATAGAATCTCATGTGGATAGGCGAGGCATAAATCCTATAGAAGATTTTAAACTAATTTTAGAATACTTTGGTCTTATTAAAAATATAAAACCTGATTTTGTAATAACTTACACTATAAAGCCAAATATTTATGGCGGATATGCCTGCATGAAGAAAAAAATACCTTATGCAGCTAATATCACCGGTCTTGGTACAGCTTTTCAAAAGGCAGGAATGCTTAGAACTTTAGTTAAAACTATGTATAGAGTAGGGTTAAAAAAGGCAAAGGTTGTGTTCTTCGAAAATAGCGAAAACCGAAAGACTCTTATTGAAGAAAAAATTATTGATTCAAGGCAGGCAAAACTTTTAGCTGGAGCAGGTGTAAATCTGGAGCATTTTGATTATAGACCGTATCCGGAAAATGAAAAGACGAAATTCATTTTTATTGGTCGAGTTATGAAAGAAAAGGGCGTAGATGAACTTCTCGCAGTAATGAAGAGGCTTATTAGTGAGGGTTGGAATTGTGAACTGGATATTCTTGGATTTTACGAAGAAAACTATGAAGATGAAATCAAAGAATGCCAGAAAAGCGGTTGGCTAAATTATCTGGGGTTCCAAAAGGATGTCAGGCCTTTTGTACAAGCTGCGGATTGTTTCGTATTACCGTCTTGGCATGAGGGGATGGCAAATACAAACTTGGAATCAGCAGCGTTAGGAAGACCTATTATCACGAGCAATATTTCGGGTTGCAAAGAGGCTGCGATAGATGGTGTATCAGGTTTCTTATGTGAAAAGCAGGACAGTGAATCACTTTATAGAGTTATGAAGAAATTTCTTGATTTATCCAATTCGCAGCGCGAAGTTATGGGGAAAGAGGGAAGAATGCATATGGAAAGGCTATTTGACAAGAAAATTGTTGTTGCCGAAACCATTGCAGAGATATTAAGGTAACTGTCGGACGTAGCAATGCCAAGAAAGTTAAAGGAGAAAAACGTTGTACAGAAATTGTTTAAAAAGACTTATAGATTTTATAATTTCTCTCGTAGCAGTAACCCTTTTTTTGCCGCTACTTCTGGCGTTAACTTTCCTAGGTGTTGTTAATATGAAAGGTAATCCTTTTTTTATTCAGGAACGACCGGGAAAGAACGGTGAGATTTTTAAACTGATTAAGTTTAGGAGTATGACCAGCGAAAAGGACGATAAAGGAGTATTATTACCGGATGAGCTACGTCTTAAAAAATATGGGAAATTATTGAGAAAGACTTCTTTAGATGAGTTGCCTGAACTCATAAACATACTTAAAGGCGATATGGCAATAATCGGTCCAAGACCTCTTTTAGTGGAATACTTACCTCTGTACAATGAACATCAGAAAAGACGCCATGAAGTCAGACCCGGACTAACCGGATATGCTCAAGTGAATGGACGCAATGCTATTAGCTGGCAGGAGCGTTTTGAACTGGATGTTTGGTATGTGGATCATGTATCGCTAATAAACGATTTGAAAATTTTTATTAAAACCTTTGGAGTTGTCTTTGGAAGCAAAGGGGTTTCTTCAGAAACCTCTGCCACTATGGAAAAGTTTAAAGGTAATAATTAATGGAGAAAATATAATGCCTACAGAAGTTATTATTATAGGTGCAAGTGGACATGGAAAAGTTATAGCAGATATCGTCTGCAAAGAGGGCTGTAAGGTTTTAGGGTTTCTGGATGATAATCCTAATCTTCAAGGCAAGAATATCGGTGATATTAATGTTCTGGGTAGAGTTTCAGACTATAGGCACTACCAAGAGGCTGAATTTCTCATTGCCATTGGTAATCCTGCAATACGTAAGAAAGTGGTAGAAACATTGCACGGTATTAAGTGGCATACAGCGGTTCATCCTGCGGCTACCTTGTCAACTCTACAAACAAAGATTGCAGAGGGAACTGTAGTGATGGCAGGGGCCGTTGTAAATCCGGGAACCAGCATCGGTAAGCATTGTATCATAAATACCGGTGCGGTTGTAGACCACGATAATGTTATTGGTGACTTCGCTCATATTTCGGTGGGTGCTAAGCTCGCCGGAACAGTTACCGTAGGAGAGAATACTTGGATTGGCGTTGGAGCCGTTGTAAGTAACAATGTTAGTATCTGCGGAGACTCTGTTATTGGTGCAGGCGCAGTAGTTGTAAAAGATATAACTGAACCGGGAACATATATAGGTGTACCTGCGCATATTAAATAATATCATCAGGATTATGGAGGTGAGCAATATGCATTTTAAACCAACAAACAAAATAAGTTTATCAACGCCAACTATGCATAGTGAAGAAATGGGTTTTATTCAGGAAGCTTTTGATAAAAACTGGATAGCCCCCCTTGGCTTTAATTGTGACGGTATAGAGGAAGAAATTGCTCAATACCTCGCTACAGGCAGCATTGAACCGACAGGTTCTTCCCCTTACCACACTTTGTCCTTGGCTTCGGGAACGGCGGCGCTTCATTTAGCTTTGAAACTGGCAGGAATTAAGCAGGGTGATACAGTTCTTTGTTCTGATATGACTTTTTCCGCTACGGTAAATCCGGTTAGCTATGAGGGTGGAAAACAGGTCTTTATTGATTCTGAATATGATACATGGAATATGGATCCGGAAGCACTTAAAATTGCGTTTGAGAAGCATCCTGAGGCTAGAATCGTTATGCTGGCACACCTATATGGAACACCGGCAAAACTGGATGAAATTCGTGAGGTTTGCGACGAGAATAACGCTATTTTAATTGAGGACGCCGCGGAATCGTTAT
This sequence comes from Bacillota bacterium, assembly GCA_041797745.1. Classification (GTDB taxonomy): domain Bacteria; phylum Bacillota; class Clostridia; order Peptostreptococcales; family Anaerovoracaceae; genus UBA3871. The sequence goes on along the minus strand of JBHBZU010000057.1, from coordinate 55,238 downwards.
CAGCCACTTACAGGGGTAGGCAGACAGGCACTTTTGGGGATATTGCAGCTATAAGTTTTAACGGAAACAAGATTATTACATCCTCCGGTGGCGGTATGCTGATAACCAGAAAGAAAGAAGCCAGGGACAAGGCTTTCTTTTGGGCCACTCAGGCTAGAGAAGCGGCACCTTGGTATCAGCATGAAGAAATCGGATACAATTATAGAATGTCAAACATCTGTGCGGGAATTGCCAGAGGTCAGATAAGACATTTAGATGAACATAGAGCCTTAAAGGAAGATATCTATCGTAGATATGAAGAAAGGTTTAGGGGAGCGCCAATTTCAATGAACCCATATCTTGAAGATACTCATCCGAACTTTTGGCTGTCTTGCTTGCTTTTGGATGAAGATGTGAAAATCAGCCCTATGGAGCTGCATAGAGCGCTTTTGGAAAAAAATATCGAAACTCGTCCAATTTGGAAGCCTATGCATTTGCAACCTGTATTTAGAGATTGTGATTTCATTACTACTCCTGAGCGTACACCAATTAGAAATTCCGAACATCTGCTCAGTGGGCCTGATGAATTTGCAAATCGTAAGATTTGCGGAAACAAAAGACCGGTGGATGAGGATATTTTTGCCAGAGGTCTTTGCTTGCCGTCAGACATCAAGATGACTGAAGAAGAGCAGGAATATGTTATAGAAGCTATTAAGGAGTTAGTAAAGTAACTTGCTGCAATGTTAGACTTGAGCCGGCATTTTAAACACGAGGAGATTTAACCCTATGGGGACATCATTAGAGGAGCACAACAAAATAAAGTCAAGTCAGAGAACTGCTGCACAAACGGCGGTTCTTATGGCTATACTGACTTTGATTAGCAAAGGTATAGGCTTCGCGCGTGAAATGGTTTTTGCAGCCTTTTTCGGTGCAGGCTACGTTATGGATGCGTATGTTATGGCGCAAAATATACCCAATATGCTAGTTGCCGGAGTTTTGGCAGCGGTTTCTACCAGTTTTATGCCTTTGTTTTCTGATAAGATGGAACAAGAGGGTGAAGAAGAGGGAAACCGTTTTGTAAATGAAGTCTTAAATTTGATGGTTAAAACGGCGGCGGTTGTAGCCATCTTCGGAGTTGTGTATGCTCCACAATTAGTTAAAGTTTTTGCCAGCGGATTTAAAGGGGAACAAGCAATTCTGACTGTATTTTTCTTGAGAGTGGCGCTGATTTATCTGATATTTAATGCTTGTAATGATTTAATGGTAAAATATCTTCAGTATAAGGGGGTATTTTTACCTGAAATAATCTATGGCTATGCGCAAAACTTTTTTGTAATAGGATTTGCCATAATAGCAGCGTATACCAGTGAAAAACTCTTGGTTTTCGGATTGTTTTTTTCGTACTCTACACTTTACCTTTTTTTATTATATCTTGCAAAAAAGAAAGGCTTTAAGCGCAATACCAAAGTGAAAAATTCCGGCGCAGCCAAGCAGATTATAATTTTAGCATTCCCTGCATTTATTGGGGGATATGTGGCGACTATCAACACCTATGTTGATAGAATGTTGGCGTCCGGTCTGCCTGAGGGAAGTGTGTCTGCTTTGAATTACGCTATGATAATCATAGGTATGATTGGAGGCTTAACAGGAACGATTATTGCAACTATAATTTTTCCTAAATTAAATCAAGCAAGAGCAAAAGGAAATCAAATTGAGTATAACAGCATTTTGAGTAAAGGCTTTAATATAATAGCAATTATTACAATTCCTTTTTCCCTTGGAGCCATGGCTTTCAATGAAGAGGTTGTTCAGGTAATCTACGAGAGAGGTGCTTTCAATGAAGCGGCAACAGGTATGACAGCATTGGCTTTGTTATGGTATGGCCCATATTTATGCATTACACAGTTAAATACACAGTCTATATACGCCTTTCAGACAAATAAAGATATGAAAACGCCAATGTATATAGGTATCGTATCTGTAGCAGTCAATGTTGTTTTGAATTTATTATTTATAGAGAGAATGGGGCTTGCAGGGCTTGCACTTGCGACTACGATTGCAAGCCTGATATCATTGACTTTGAGCCTTATAATTTTAAGGGTAAAGTATCCGAAAATCGTGATTGTTGAATCATGGAGAAAATTGCTTTATATATTCGTGTCTGCAACAATAAGTGTATGTTTGGCGATAATAACATATAAGCTAATAAATAGAAGTATATGGATGCCGAGAGCATGCTATTTAATTATTGCAGTGGCAGTGGCGGGAAGTGCTTATCTTGCATTGCTGTGTCTTGCCAAGATAAAAGAATTAGCCATGTTAAAAGCTTTAGTTAAAAGATAATATTGTGAAATATAATATAGAACAAAAAGGAAAAAACGGGTTAGAGCCAAAAGCAGTGCTAACCCGTCTTTGTTTTTATAAAAGCCAAATTCTATAGTATCAAATTTCGGTATTTTTCAGCATTTGATTAATTGCGATGCCCATTCCGAGAAGAATATAGAACATCGGCATTGTGGATACTGTGGAGTCATCTACAAGACCTGTGAATACAAAGCCTGTGATTCCGAGTGAAGTTCCTATACCGCAAATTTCCGTAAAGTTCAGTTTTTCAAAGGTTTTCTTAATAAAGATTTTTGCACTTTGCGCAATATATATGAACCATAAGGCGAGTAATGCAAGTACCGATAGACCACCGGTTCCGATCCAAGCTCCTAAATACAGATTGTGCGGTTTATCTACGATGATATTTATGTTATTTGCCAAACTTTTAGAATTGTATTTCCCGACATAATCTTTTTGTGGGAAGTATAGACAATAGGTGTCGGCACCAAAGCCTTTAAGAACAGTTGACTTCATCATAGGAAAGGTTCTTGACCAAATGTATCCACGACCATTACCGAAAGTCGGCTTGTCTGCAAGGAAACTTGCCGGAATCTTGTCTAAATCGACAACAGTACCAAGGGATGTAAGGTATAGAACCCCGTTTTCTGTAAACTTAAAATTCCAATCGTATTCTTTCGGATTATTAGTTTTTATAATTAGATAAACATTTTTATCGCTATCTGCAGCGGGTTGTAAAATTACATTGCGGAAAGCGTTGTCTTCGATAGTGTAGTAAATCCCGTTGTCATCATGGGATATGAGGTTTACTAAATTTCCGGAAGAGTCTTTAGCGGCAACTATATAATAGGACGAATCTATGGTAAATGAAAGTTCTTTGTCATCCATACTCATTTTTACTTCATTACCGACTGTATCGAAATAATCAAGGTGTCCTGTTAATTGTTCTTGGGGAACAGTGGTTTCGTCGGATGCTGTAACAGTATCAGTGCCTTTAACATTGTCAACGGCATAACCTACTTCCCCGCTCCACCTTTCAAAAGTAATCCCTCCGACAGCTACTGTAATTACCAGCAGCATTGCCACAGGTTTCCACCAACGGAGGATTTTCTTGTTGAGAACTACTAATGCCAGCAGAACTACTATGCCCATGCCGAAGAAACCGCCGGAAGAAGCGGAGCCTATGAGGTTGTACAGAAGCAAGGCGAAAAGACCGCCCCATACAAAAGGTTTCCATTTGGCTTCTTCTTTCCAAAGCTCTACGCTGCGGATAAAGAGAAGTCCCACCAAAGGCAAGAGCAAAGTGAGGTAGAAAGATACATAGTTTATATTATATACTGTCTGATAAATTTCTTTATTTTGGAATGTAAAAGAAAGAACTTGTTCACCTCTTGCAGCTGCTTCGTCAATCATTTGGTGAACGGTCATACCGTTCTCTTGCAGCAGGTCAGGGGTGATAAGTTTTTGACCCAGCGCAGTTCTGAAGAAATCGTGATCTGTTGCTTGAGATACACCCAAAAGACCCAGTAGAGTGGCGGAAGCCAGCAGAGGATAAAGCACCTGTTTCACGTTTCGTTCGCTGTTTACCATGTTAATAACAAAGAAGAGCATTACCATATATGCTAAAAGCGGTATGGTTCCCTCAAATCTGTCATTATATCCCCAAAGTGCAAATTCCTTATAGTCGGAAGCCGTGTAGCTGATAACAACCATAATTGAATATACTGCCATAGGGATATATGCATATGATTTTTTCAGAGTGAAGCTTTGGGTAACCAGCCTATAAAGAAACACGATTAATGCCAGGATGGCAGCAATCATAATGCAGACTACCTTAATGTGTGAAAAGAAGTCGGTTTGGCTATTGTCATTACCTGCCCAATAGAACTGTTCCATAGGTCTTTCGTAACTGTACATACGAACCAGCAGGATACTGATGGCACTGAATAAGATGATAGGAATCATCTGAAACCAGTGTGAGCTTTCGTCAACGCGTGGGGAACAGGACATGCTCCACCACCAACCGCCGTGGTTTAGACTATCTTTATTTTTTTTAGCCGCCTTAACAGGTTCAGCTTGTTTTACTTTAGTCTTTCCCATGGGAAAGGTACCTCCTAAATCTAATGTGTATTATACTTACAGCCACTGTTCGTTGTCACCGGAACCGTTGAACTGATGTACTGTGGAAGCCTCGCCTATTGCACCGTATGCCCAATGGTCAGCCGGAACGTCCCAGAAAGTTTTCATGGTGTAGGAGTAGGAGAATGGAGTTAATGTAGTTCTGCCGGACATTTTATTGATGATTTTTACTGTTTCAGCTCTGGTAATAGTAGCATTCGGTCTAAAGGTACCATCAGGGTATCCGCTTATCCAGCCTGCATCGTAAACTGCACAGATTGCCTCTGAATAAGTATTTGTAGTGGATACATCTGAAAAAATGTTGCGGTTGCTTGGAATGTATTTGGTAAATCTGGAAGCAATCTGAGCAAACTCGCCTCTTGTGATGGCTTTTCCGCCCTCAAAGGTAGTGGTGTTGTCCGCTTTAAGAATATGATACTTGTACATATATCCAACATAGCAATAATACCAGTCTTCTTTGCTAACATCGGTGTAGCCTGATTCAGGGAATGCGTAAGTGGCATTTTGCTTTGGAGCTTTAGCGGTATTCTTTACTAGCATGGCGATTGCTTCAGCTCTGGTTACTTGATTTTCAGGCTTGAAACTGCCATCGGCGTAACCGTCAATGTAAGGGGCATGCTTAATAGAGAAAGCGACAAAAGATCTGTTCACGCTGTCCTGATCCCAAACTTGCAGAGTTCCGGCGGAAGCTATGTCAGTTGTAAGTGGGAGAGAGGCGAGGGTAATACCTACAGCCATAACTCCTGTCATTATAATGCTTAAAACCTTTTTCATGATGTTCTCCTTTTATTTGATTTTAATTTAAATATTGTATTTAGTTGCACTCTGTTACTCACACCTTTTGCAAGAAATATCCTGAAAAAGAAAGCTGACTTTCTTTTAGGCGGTTTTGTGTTTCCGTGCAATCCGTATCGAAAAAGATACTCTATAATTATATAACAGAAAAATAAGCCAGACAATATGTGGGGATAAATTGTAATGAAATCGTAGCTTTAAGAGAGTATACATAGGAATATAAGTGAGAGTATTAGAAAAACTTATGATGACTTAAGAAACCTTAATGGACAAAACCCGGTTTTTTCAAGGCAATGTGTTGACTGGCAATTCCTATATGATATACTAACGCCTAACAAGTAAAAAATAGCATGTGACGATAGAGGTGCGGTTGATAAAAGTAATGTGAGGTCAAGAAGACATAGAGCTTCACAGGAAAGGTAAAACCGCCGAAGAGCATACGGCCTGTCTTAGCCGGATGTATCTGGGCATAAGGAGAATATCTTTATGACTGTCGCGAAAGCGGAGTGCTGTCGGTACAGTAAGCAATAGACCTTCTCTTTTTGTGCACGTACTGACATACGTGCGCATTTTTTTTTTTATCAGATTTAAGGGCAGGCACAGAGTAAGGCGGAAAAATGAGGTCTTCGAGGTGGCTTGCACCTAAACCGAATTTTGAAATAATTTTAGAAAAGGAGAATTGGAATTATGGATTTTTACGCTAGCGTTTGGGCTTTACTGCCGGCAATCACCGCTATTGCATTGGCGCTGATTACAAAGGAGGTATATTCCTCATTGTTTATCGGCATTGTTACAGGAGGACTGCTCTTTTCGGGGTTCAGTTTCACAGGTACCGCCACCCACGTGTTTCAGGACGGAATCGTGGCGTCCCTGTCCGACGATTATAACGTGGGCATTTTAGTTTTTTTGGTAACCTTGGGTATATTGGTTTGTCTAATGAATAAGAATGGAGGTTCCGCCGCTTTCGGACGATGGGCGTCTACCCATATCCATACAAGAGTTGGTGCCCAATTAGTATCCATCTTACTTGGCTGTCTCATCTTCGTAGACGATTACTTCAACTGTCTCACCGTAGGCTCGGTAATGCGCCCCATAACTGACAGGCATAATGTATCCCGCGCAAAGTTGGCATATCTGATTGATTCAACCGCAGCACCTGTGTGTATAATTGCACCGGTATCATCTTGGGCGGCAGCCGTTGTTGCCTTTGCTGAAGACGGTCAAGGTCTTTCATTGTTTATTCGTGCTATTCCTTTCAACTTCTATGCCATTCTCACTCTTGTGATGATGTTTTGCATAACTATCATGGGGATAGACTTCGGTCCGATGTATCAACATGAAAAAAATGCCATCGAGAAAGGAGACCTGTTTTCAGGGGACAATCCCTACGCAAAGTTGGCAGCGGAAACGTCAGTTGACGAAGAGGGTGGAATTGTTGCCGATTTAGTTTTTCCCATTATCGTACTTATCACCAGCTGTGTGACCGGCATGATATATTCAGGAGGCTTTTTTGAGGGAGTAGGCTTCGTAGAAGCTTTCAGCAATTCCAGCGCCTCCGTTGGTCTTATGCTTGGTTCCGCCCTCTCGCTAATCGTGACAGTTATATATTATTGCTGTCGTCGTACCCTTTCTTTCCGCGAAATGATGGGAGCAATTCCGGAGGGGTTTCAAGCAATGGTTCCTGCCATCCTCATTCTGACTCTTGCATGGTCCTTAAAGGCTATGACCGATTCACTCGGAGCAAAGGACTTTGTTCAGGGAGTTGTAGAGGCAAATGCAGGGGATTTTGCAGTTATGCTGCCTGCCGTTGTATTTGTAATTGGGTGTTTCCTCGCCTTTGCAACAGGTACTTCATGGGGAACTTTCGGAATTTTGATTCCAATCGTACAGGGCGTATTTTCAATGGACAATCCTTTGGCTGTTATTTGCATATCTGCTTGTATGGCAGGGGCTGTATGCGGTGACCACTGCTCACCTATATCAGATACTACTATTATGGCGTCTGCCGGTGCTCAATGCGAACACGTAAATCACGTATCTACCCAACTGCCTTATGCGATGACTGTGGCTTGCGTATCTTTTGTGGCTTATGTGATTGCAGCTTTTGTGAAAACAGCATGGATTGCGTTGCCGGTGGCTGTGGCTATGATGATTGGAGTAATGGCGGTTATTCATAATCTTAAAGGTAACACACATAATTGTTAGAAAATCGTAATATTTATAATCTCTAAGCGGTGGTATAATGACAATATCAATTAACTTGCTATAAACAGCAGTTCATGTTTTAAACAGAGGTATATTGGGAGTATGCCCCAATACAAAGGAGATTAGAGAAATGAAAAAGAACATAAGACGTACAGTCGTTGTTACAGCACTTGTTGTAACCATGGCAATGCCAAACTTCACCTTTGCGGCGGTTGCAACGGCAAAGGCTTCGGAAGCTACAGCCACAGCACCCAAAACGCTTACGTTGGAACAGGCCTTTGCGGGATTAAAGGACAGTCCGCAGATGGCATACATCGAAATTCAGTACAATGCTGACAAAGGTGCGGTTGCAGGCTATTCTGAGGGTGCCAGTAAGGCAAAGGAAAATGCAGAGATTTTAGGGGATAACAGCGGACAGCTCATTAATGAAACCGCTCGCGATTTTTCCAAAAATTTCACAGAGCCAAACAAGCAGGCGCGCCTAAATGCGTTAAATACTTCCCTCACAGAAACTTATTATGGTGTTAAAAATGTAGAGGCGATGGCAAACATTGCAAAGGAAAATTTGGACATTGCGCAGTCAACTTACGATCAGACAGCGCTAAAATACAAGCTGGGAAAGGCTTCCAAGTTGGATACTCTCAATGCTCAAAATGATTTAGCTAAGGCAAAGAACACCTATCAGAAAGCGCAGGACGGTCTTTCTCAAGCAAGGATGGGCTTCAATATTTACATGGGTTATGATCTTCTTCATCAGGTGAGCCTAACCAGTGAAGTCAAAGAAATTGCGTTACCTACTATTAAGCTGGAGGAAGCCATTGCGCAGGCCAAGGCAAATCGCCTTGAGATTAAGGGCTCTGAGTATCAGCTTAAGATGGCCAAGGTCAGAGCAAGTAATTATACCGCTTATCCAAGATCCTCCGCTACTTATTTGGCAGGCGCCAATGCGATTCTCGGTGCGGAAACAGCATTAAAGCAGTCGGAGCCAAAGGTTGAGATGGATGTTCGCACAAAGTACATGACTATGAAAGAAAAGTATTCCGAGGTTCAGGCTGCAAAGATTTCAGTTTCAAATTCCAAGGAAGTTTTGAGATTAACACGTCTTCAGTACAGCAACGGTATTACCACTTTAAATACTGTTAAGCAGGCACAGCTTGCTTACATCTCTTCAAAAAGTGATGAAGCCACAGCTTTGCTTGATTACAATTTGGCAGTACAGGCATTCACCTATTCCTACGGATATGGCACAGAAGCGGTATCCCTTTAGGTTAACGTGGTAATATCCTTGAACAAAGTGTTTGGAAAAGCTTAAGCTCTGTGCTATAATATGAATACGTATAACATTTGGGATAGGTTATACAAGAGTATTAAAAAATAGAGATTATTAAAGGGAGTTTTTGATTTATGATTAACGGTAAAAAGAAGCAACCGAAAATTTTCGCATTTGTGCTGGCTTTAGCTTTGGTGTTTAGCTCCGGCATATCAGTCATGGCTACAGAGCAGACTCCTGCAATGGAGGGGATTTTTACTACTTTCAATGCAGCTCCGTTAACTGCCAGCTTCGTTCAGGGCTATATCAGACCGGATGTAACTGTCAAATTTAATGCGGAAACTATGGCATTCATAGACACTAAGGGGAACGAAGTATATCCTGTTATTTATAACGGATGTACTTACTTGCCGGTTCGGGCTATGTCTACTTTAATGCAACAGGATATTGAGTGGAGACCGACCCTAAGCACCATCTTTATTGGTAAGACCTTGTCCAACCCTATGAAGTTAACACATCCGGATGGTACGAAGTATGCTGTTACGGTAACAGGCGCAGCTGCAACTGCGGATTTGAAGCCTGCTTTAGTGACCATGACGGTTCGCCCGCAGTTTAAAGTCTATTACGATTTTGAGGAGATGACTTTTGAAAATTCACAAGGTCAGCAAATTTATCCGATTGTCTGCAATGGCAGCACATATCTACCGGTACGTGCTATATCAAAGCTTCTCGGGCAGCCGGTTGAATGGGATTCGGATTTAAGAGTTGTTTATATCGGTTCGAAAACACCTTTAACCCACGACGAAATTAAGGTTCGTCAGAAGCCGCAGTCCACAAAGGACATTCAGGAACTATACAGACAGGTAACGCAGCTTTACTCTGACGCCACATCTTCCATTTCTTCGCTTCAAAGTTTGAAAACGGCGGCGGATTTTAATAAACTGTCAGAAACCATCTCCAAAGATGTTGATCAGGCAGGAGCTTTGAAAATTAAGGTTCGCAGTCTAAAGACAGAGTATGAGGGCAAGCTTACGGCGGAGCAGCTCGAAGCTATTGATAAGCTCTATTACTTCAGTGCAATTAACGAGGCGTATATCGAGACCATGGAAAATATTGTGTATATGTTTATCGGAGGAGAGAATATTATTATTCTTCAGGAAGCCTTTCAGCAATTTGCACTGGATTCCATGAATGCCTGCGAGGCGGCTCGTTTGGCACAGGAAGCGTTATAAGTAAAAAGGACAAAAAGAAATATGTAATTATTTACGGCTTATAGTTTTAAAGACATTCAATCAACCCGATTGTGATATGAATGAGCTGTAAATCAAGGTTTATCTTCCCTTGAGAGTTTAGCAAATAAACTTTCAAGGGATTTTTTCGTTAATGTACATTTATGAGAGGAATTTATAGGGAAAGACGGGAAAGACACTATTTACAAAGGTGAATGCAAAAACTTGCGAGTTATCAGAATTTTTGGTAAAATATAGAATGTGGAGGGGCAGAAAGTTGAATTGTCAAAAAATTACCTCTGCAAATAAGTTGCTTTATATATAATTATAATGGAGTGAAACTAGGAGGAAGCTATGGAAAATACGGATTTAAATAACGCGCAGGTGCAGACAGAGACAAGCGTAGAAGAAATCCCGTCAGAAACGACCTTATCAACAGAGGGTAATAATTCAATTAATCCGGAGGTGAGCCCTATTGCAGAGCAATCAGAGTGTAAAGCTTCAATAGAAAGCGCACCGCAAAATTCAACAAAGAGGATGATATTGTCAATTATATTGGCAGTGATAGCGCTATTTGTAATGGCAGGAATCTTTTTCTTACTGAAACCTACTATATTGGAAGATTCACATCCGAGAACTTTCTTTATTCAAGACGGCGTATTAATGATGTACAAGTCAGGAGATGAAGAGGCTGTTGCTGTCGGCGAATTAGAGGAAAACTTGGGGGATTTGGAAGTTGCAAGCGACTATTCGGCAGCATACTTCATAGATGAGATTGGAATGGAGGGAAACCTCTATTATGTGGATTTGAAAAATCCTAAAGAAGAAAAATTCGTGGCGGAGAAGATTGCTTCAGGTGTTCATGCTTTTTCCATGTCCCTTGAAGATGATAAATATCTGATTTACAGCAAGGGGAAGAAAACCTATGTTTATACAGAGGGCAATTCCGATTTGATTGGAAAGAATATATTTTCCTTAAACTATAGCGACGGAAAACTGCTGTACCTTACTGAACAAGAAGAGGCGGGAGCATTTACACTAAATCTTTCTGATATAAAAAACTTGGGAGAGCCGAGCAAAGTCATATCAGAAAGTGTTGAAGATATCGTGGATTTTAAAGAAGACTTTTCAGAGATAGTTTACACCGCTTACAATAACTTCAATGATGAGGGGGACTATACCGTAAACCTTTATGTTTATAAAGACGGATCCGAAAAATGTATAGCAGAGAATGTGGAAAGTTGTGTTGAAAATGAGGGTAAAATTTTCTATTCCGTTATGGCAGATAATGAGCAGCTTACCTATTATGATTTCGTAAAGGACGATTTTGCTAAAGCGGATGAAAAAACATTGAAAAACGAGCCGAGTGTGGATGATTTTGCTGGGAAATTAACCGGCTCTTCAGGGGTTGATTGGGACGCTTATTATGAAGCTTATGATGAGTTTTCCGAAGCGATTGCCCGCGAAAATTTGCGTGAAGAATTGAAGTTAAAGGAGTTTGATAAAAAGATTAAAAACCTCTGCGTTTGGGATGGTAAAAAATCTGAAGAAATCCTTGAAAACATCATAAATTATGAAATAGACGAGGACACCGTAGTGTTCAACAAGGGTGAGCTTAAGGGTAAAGTCGAGCCTGTGGCTGACATTACAGAAATCGAAAGTACCTGGGATGTATTTAATCGTTTGTTCGACAGCAAAATGTATAAAATATACTATATCTATAAAGAGGGTAAGGAACCTGTCAAGCTTCTTGAACTGGCAGATGATGAGTATTACGGCGGCAGGGTAAAGATTGGAGATACATGGGTGTTAGGTGTCGTTCAGGATGTATATACTAACGAGGGAGAGGCGACAGATAACATGACTACGCTCTATCAGATTGAAATGCGCGAGGGTAAGGATTGCAAGCTCAAAGAAATTGACAAGACTCACTTATGGTTCATGGAGGGCGAAAATTTGATTTATTTTGCTGACATAAAGGAGGACGGTCTTTGCACAGCATTTACATGGGATGGACAAGAAGTTATTGAACTTGATGAAGATGTTTATTATGATCCGATTCTTTTCTCCGGCGACAGCAATGGTAGATTCGCTTACCTCAAGAACGGTTCGGGGGGATACGGAACCCTATACCTTTTAGAAGATGGTAAGGTTACCAAGGTGGCTAAAAAAGTAGTTGAATTTAATTTTATTGATGACGAGTTGTTCTATGTTGTAGAGACAAATAGAGAAAAACAGAAAGGGGATTTATACTTCTACGATAAGGAGGAACCGAAATTAATTGGCAAAGGCATAACTAAAATTCAAGGTATCAGATATTTTGTAGAGAAGTCGTTCTATTACGAATAGTTTATACAGACAGCTTAAATGCGGGATACAAAATTATGCAAAATTGTGTCCCGCTATTTTTATGCAAACCTTGAGTTTGCAAGAAAAATTTGATAAAATTAGTTGTTAAAGTGTATAAAATTTGGAGAGAGGGAATTTATGTTTGTAAGAGCATTAGAGATAGTAGGGGGTTACACGCGTCCGGTATTCACCATTGCCAGAAGATACAACACTTCGGATATTGAACCGGCCACAGCCACTATTTTTTTCATAAACGATGACGGTTGGGCTGTTACTACCAAGCACATTGCGCAGATGATTTTAGAATCTGCCAGAGTGGATAGTGAGTACAACGCTTTCCGTAAGGAAAAGGAAGCTATTCCGCCTGAAGCAAATTATGAAGACGAACTCAAGGTTTTGGAGACTAAATATAGATTTGGTCCAAACTCCATGGCGCAGATGAAAGTAAACTTCTTTGATTGTGTAGATAATTTGACAGGCTTTGAGGTGAAAATAAGTCGTAAGTATGATTTGGCAGCCTTACACCTTGAGGGGTTTAATCAAACTCATTATCAGGGGCACGCTGTTTTTCAAGAAAACTTGGATATGGTGAAGCCAGGCAAGTTCCTCTGCCGTGTGGGTTACCCCTTTGCTGAATTTCAAAATTACAATTACGACCCCGAATCTGATGACATAAAATGGACGGGAGGAGGGCATAAACATAGCTCTCGCTTTCCGGCGGAGGGTATGCTGTCACGTTTGGTGGCAGGCGCGGAGGGTATTATCGGTATCGAACTTACTTCTCCCGCTATGCTTGGACTAAATGGGGCCCCGCTTTTCGATGAGACAGGGCTTGTTTACGGTATGCAGGTTGGTATGAACAAGGCACATCTCACACAGTGTATTCACGTGAACCTTATTCGCGAATTTTTGGATCATGAAAATATTCCATATGAGACTATGGTTCAGGAGGATATGTGGAGCAGAATCTTTGCAGCTTCAAAGAAAGAGATTTAACAACGAAAGGTATATCAGATGGTTAAGTATTCACGGATGGCGTGTTTGGTAATTTTAGACGCGCTGATTATCAATTTTGCATATATTTTAGCATTGCTGCTACGTTTCGAATTTGACATATCTTCCAATATGTTCAACACTTTCTTTGCAGTATATGTGAATCACTTATTTATTGTAACTCTTGTATCTATTGCAGGCTTGGCGCTGTCGGGTATTTACACAAGTATGTGGAAATATGCGGGGGCTGATGAACTTCTGAAAGTGGTAATCGGTTCTGTTTTAGCGGTAACTTTCTCTATGGCATATATAGGTCTTGCGCAACAGATTCTGCCAAGAAGCTGCTACTTCGTGGCAGGGATGATTATTGCCCTTGGAGTAGGTGGCATTCGCATGATTTATCGCTATCTGCGCAAACTGCGTAATCCTCACATAAAACCGGGACCTTTCCGCATTACCAGAAGCGGTATTATCGGACCGGACACACGTAAGGTACTGATTATCGGTGCGGGGGACGCAGGTGCCACAATGATTAAGGAAATCAAGGAACACCCCGAATACGGTCAGAAAGTTATGGCAGCCATAGATGACAATCCAAGCAAGATTGGGCGACGGATTTCAGGGGTTAAGGTTGTGGGTGATACCTCAAAAATTCGGCAGATTTGCAGAAGATATGCGATAGATGATGTCATCGTTGCCATTCCCTCTGCTAATAAAAAGGCGATACAACGCATTGTCACAGAATGTAACAAGACCCGCTGCAAGATTAAAACACTGCCGTCTTTAATAGACCTTATCAATGAAACTGTCAGCGTTTCAAAGCTGCGTAATGTTGATGTTGAGGATTTATTGGGCAGAGACCCGGTGGACGTAAATCTTCGGGAAATTTCAGGTTATATTGAGGGGAAAATAGTGTTGGTTTCAGGCGCAGGCGGTTCTATAGGTTCTGAACTTTGTCGCCAAATAGCTCGTTTTCATCCACGTAGGCTGGTGGCTTTAGATATCTACGAAAACTCCGTTTTTGAATTGGCGGGAGAGCTTAGGAGAACCTATCCGAATTTGGAGTGTGAAGTGGTCATAGCTTCCATTCGTTCTAAAGAGCGTTTGGAAGAAGTTTTCAATAAATACCGCCCACATATAGTTTTTCATGCGGCGGCCCATAAACACGTTCCGCTTATGGAAACCAATCCGAGCGAGGCGCTCTTAAACAATATTGTGGGAACAAAGAACATGATGGATGTTTCCGAGAAATACCTTACTGAACGCTTTGTAATGATTTCCACAGACAAGGCGGTTCGCCCTACCAATGTTATGGGCGCCACCAAGCGTACAGCGGAAATGATTCTCCAAGAAAAAAGCAAAAATTCCAAAACCAACTTCGTTGCCGTTCGTTTCGGAAACGTTCTAGGCTCAAACGGTTCGGTGATTCCTTTATTTAGAAAACAAATCGAGGCAGGCGGTCCTGTGACTGTCACCCATCCTGATATCACCCGATATTTCATGACAATCCCTGAGGCCGTGCAGTTGGTTATCCAGGCGGGAGCTATGGCTTTAGGCGGTGAGATATTCATTCTCGATATGGGTGAGCCTGTGAAGATAATGGATTTGGCGGAAAATCTCATTCGCCTTTCGGGTTATATTCCGGAAGAAGATATAGAGGTTAAGATAACAGGACTTCGCCCCGGCGAAAAACTTTACGAGGAATTGTTGCTGGACGAGGAGGGCATTGAAAAGACCGCCCATGACAAAATTTATGTTGGACATCCGTTGGGTGCGGAACCTAAATTAAGGCAAATGATTGAAGATGACACTTTAGAAACGACGGTTAAAGAGGTTGCCCGCGGTTCCGGTGAAGATATTAAGGATTGGCTTAAATCTATAGTTACGAACTATACGCCACAGTAGATATTTTTCATTTTACCTTAAGCATATTACCTATTACGCTAAAGCTAGGCATAAAATTTAGGTATAAAATTAGGATGAGCTTTAATTTTGAACAGTATGGAGAACAACGGGGAACAGTATGGAACATGAAGTTATGCACATCAAGCTGCAATATGGTAAAAACGTTCCGCCGGCATCGGAATCGGATTTTGATAATCTGGCTGAATCACCGTCTGACAGTGATAGCTCTGTAAAGACTTTCAATATTGGACAGCGAGTTTTGGAAGCGACCAATTTGATACTTTGCGGTAAGCATGAGTTTAGCGGATGGGCAAATCCTCAGTTGGAAGAAAAGGAGCTTTCAACTATAAAAGAGGCGGCTACAAGGATTCGCAAAGAGTCGGAGCTTTTGGTGGTTATAGGTATCGGCGGGTCTTACCTGGGGGCTAAGGCGGTTATCGAAGCATTGGCACCTGAAAAGGTTGTGGGAGGCATTAGCTGGGAGGGCTTTCCTCTTTCGGAAGAAAATGAGCACTGTTGCGGTTTGCAGATTGCTTTTGCAGGAAACAATCTCTCCGGTCATTATCATCAGCGGATTTTAAAGCTGGTGAAAGAAAAGGAAACCAGCCTTTGCGTAATTTCCAAATCGGGCACAACAGCAGAACCTGCGTTGGTCTTTGGAATTTTAAAGGAAGCTATGCTTGTAAAATACGGTGAGACAGAGGCAAATCGCAGAATTTACGCAATCACGGATAAAAGCAAAGGAACTCTCAGAGGGGAGGCGGAAATAAAAGGCTATACTTCTTTTGAGGTACCGGAAAATATCGGTGGCAGATATTCCGTACTCACAGCGGTGGGACTTTTGCCGATTGCTGCGGCAGGTATAGATATTGACAAACTGTTAAAAGGTGCAGGGAAAATCTGCGAGGATATTAAGGAATGTTTGGGCTGTAAAGATTTTATTCAAAGCTGCAAGGACCCTAAAACTTGGTGCTGTGAAGCTTGCAAGCACCTTGGCGAATGTGAACATAAATGCGTGCAGTATTTGAAATACGCAGTGGCGCGCTTTACCCTATCAAATAAAACAGGGCATAAGGATTTGCCGAAGACGGTTGAAATCTTTGAGTATTACGAGCCGAGGCTTTCATTTTTTGCTGAATGGCTTAAACAACTTTTCGGCGAGTCGGAGGGTAAAGACGGAAAGGGAATATTCCCTGTTTCCATGGTTTTTTCTACGGAACTTCATTCCATGGGGCAGTTTTTGCAAGAGGGGAGACAAATTTTCTTTGAAACCCTTTTGGATGTTCAGGATACGGGTTGCGATATAAAGGCAGTGACAGTAGATAGCCCGATTCTTGCCCACAGCATGAATGAAGTGGAGAGGGCTGCAACCGAGGGAGTGATAAATGCCCATGAAAAGACAGGCATTCCGATTATCCGAATTTCAATTCCAAGACTGAATGAATTTATAATAGGAGAACTGATTTATTTCTTTGAAATTAATTGTGCAGTTGCTGCCTTGCTTTCGGGAGTAAATCCTTTTAACCAACCGGGAGTTGAAGCGTATAAAAGTGAAATGAAATCAATCTTATAAATATTCTTAAATGCTTTTTTAATAATTATGATTATTTTCTGACATTTATATTTAACAAGTTTTGCTTTTATGATATAATCAGCTTAAAGCTTTAACAATATGTCGGGAGCCTAGATGACAGTAAATTAGGGGCTTTCGGGCTAAGGAAACTAATATATTTTTAATTTTAGGAGGAAAACGAAAATGAAAATTGGAGTACTCGGAACAGGAACTATGGGAGCCGGAATCGTTCAGGTTCTCGCACAGAACGGCTATGATGTTGTTATGAGAGCGCGTAGACAGACCTCTATTGACAAGGGTATGGCTACAGTTCAGAAGAATCTCAGCAAGTTGGTTGCAAAGGAAAAGATTACTCAGGCTGACGCAGACGCTGCTTTGGCTAGAATTACCAGCTCTACTGAACTTGAAATTATCAAGGACGCAGACATGATTATCGAAGCTGCTACAGAAGAAATGGAATCCAAGAAAGCACTCTTTAAGGAACTTGACGAGCTTTGCAAGCCTGAGGCTATCTTCGCTACAAATACATCTTCACTTTCTATCACAGAAATTGCAACAGCTACTAACAGAGCTGACAAGGTTATCGGTATGCATTTCTTCAATCCGGTTCCTGCTATGAAGTTAATCGAAATCATCAAGGGACTTGCTACTTCTGAAGAAACTAAGAACGCAGTAGTTGAAATGTCTGAAAAGCTGGGCAAGACTCCTGTAGAAGTTGAAGAAGCTCCGGGCTTTGTTGTAAACAGAATCCTTATTCCTATGATTAACGAAGCTGCCGGTATCCTCTATGATGGAGTTGCTTCAGCTGAGGGTATTGACAACGCTATGAAGCTTGGTGCTAATCATCCAATGGGACCTCTCGCTTTAGGAGACCTTATCGGACTTGACGTTTGTCTTGCTATTATGGAGGTTCTTTACACAGAATACGGCGATCCAAAGTATCGTCCACATGTTCTGCTTAAGAAGATGGTTAGAGCAGGAAAGCTCGGTCGCAAGTCGGGCGAGGGCTTCTTCAAGTACGAATAATACGAATAAGTTAAGCATAGCATAACAATATGTAATTTTGCAGAAATGCTCCCCCCTGAAATTAAGCAGGGGGGATTTTTATTGTCAGGTTTTTATTACGAAAAGGTATTATTTTGTTTAAATATGGTATATAATATTATATTGGAAAATTAGCGAGTAAGGCTATGCTGTTACATAATATAGGCAAGTATAGCTTTCACAGAAAGAAGGATTTAGAGATTATGAGAAAAGGAAAGATTGAAGAGGTGGAAATGAAACCATCAAAGAAAAAAAAACTCTCAACAAAGCAGAGATTTGGAAGAATTTTCATTATGTTTTTGGCTGCTTTTGTACTGATTTTGACACCGGTCATGGCGTTAACAGGAAAACTTGCGGATGTAAATCCTTTTGGAGAGGAAAACGTAAAACTGGAAGAGGAGCTTCCTGTTTTGGTTGACCCAAACAGTCCGTTTTTTCAGGCCTTCACAGACAGTAAAAAAATCAATGTTTTAGTAATGGGTGTAAATCCACCGCTTACAGATACTATAATGTTGTTCAGTTTTGACCCTGAATACAAAAAGGTGGATATTATCTCCGTTCCAAGAGACACCTATTATCACCGCGAGGGCTATGACAGTGCAGCGGAAAATAAAATAAATGCGGCATACAAAGGAAATCCTTTAAATACTGCCTATGCTGTAAGCGATGTACTTCAAGGGATTCCAATCAATTATTATGCAGTTGTTGAATACGACGATGTTCAGAAAATCGTTGATCAGATTGGCGGAGTGCCAATGTACATAGAAAAGGACATGAATTACGAGGATCCATATGATAAGCCGCCTCTTTCCATTCACTTCAAGGCAGGACAGCAGACACTAAACGGAGCGGATTCAGTAAAGTTCCTCAGATTCCGTAAAGGCTATGCAGAGGGTGACCTTGGACGTGTTAAAGCCCAGCAGACTTGGGTAAAATCCGCTATCAGGCAAACCCTTTCACAAGGCTTGGCTATGGTGGATACAGCTAAATTGGCTTGCAAAGAAATTGACTCTGATATTACTATAGGAGCAGCGGTAAAGCTCGCAAAAAATGCAGTAGGTATGGATGCTGAAAAGGTTACAACTTACACCATACCATATACACCACAGGATAAGGCACCGTATTACGTATTTCCAAAGACTGAAGAAATCGAGCAGATGTTAACGGAAATTTATCAGATTCCGGTTGAAGAAACCAGTGGCGGAGCAGTTGAAGAGGCACAGTAGGATTAACAGATAAACAAAGGTTTTATTACCCTTATGTATAAAAATAGCTGTTCAGCTTCATAAATACATTGAAATGTGTATTAGTCCGAGAGTAAAAAACATGAATTAGGGGAAAGTTATGAAAATCAAAAGGCTCGTTGCGGTTATAGGAACCGCAGTTATGATGGTTGTCAGTATTCCGACTGCAACAGGGGATGTGGTTAATGCAGGCACCATCAATTTTAAGGATGTGGATTCAAGCCATTGGGCAGAAGCCAGTATAAATTTTGCTGTGGATAAGGGAATAGTCAAAGGCTATTATGATGAATGGTCTCATATCTATACTTTTCTTCCGGAAAAGTCAGTAACTTATGAAGAAGCAGGTGTAATGCTTTGGCGAGCCTTAAATGCGGCAGGCATTATTCCAAACCTGACTGAAGAAAAGACAAACACCTTATTGGCAACTTATAAGAACCCGCTTGAAAGCGCGAAAATTGCCTCTTGGGCGCAGCCAAGTTTAGCCGACCTTTTGGAGCGGGGCATTGTGGATGTAAACCAGCTTTCACTCTTTGTGGGAAATGATATGATTGGAAATTCTGCCCCTAGAAAGACCGTAGCTCTTTGGACTGCGAAAGCCTTGAACAGAGGACTTGCAGGGGTTTACTATTTGCCTTACACAGACGCTGCACAGGTGTTGGAACAGGATAGGCCTTATGTGGATATGCTCTATCGCCAAGGCATTATGAGAGGCTCTCTTCAAATGGATGGAACTACCGCTTTTTTGCCGAATGCGGTGGTAAAGCGCAGCGAATTTGCAGCCATTGCCAATCGTGTATATGAAAATCGAGCAGGTAGCTATGACTATACAAAGGACATTTATACCTATGATAAGGCTTCACAGCTTTCGGGACTTTACTTGGGAAACGGGGTGGATGTATTACGAAACGGCACCGCAGTTAGCCGTTCCGCAGGGGCAACCTTATCCACTTATCTTGAGGGTAAAAATGATTTTATAATTTCAGGGATTGCAGCAGAAAGCGACGAAACTCCGCAGGTTCATATTGATACCATCCCCGCTTCAAGCAGCGGAACGATTAAATCAGTTAAAGAAGTCAGCAATTCATATCAAAACACTACAAAGGTGGGCATTGTTGTAGACGGAGTAGTTTTTTATTTCATAGCTGACAGAAATACTATAGGCAACAGCAACATCAGCAAAGGCGCAAAGGTAAAATTTGTTGCCGACGGCATACAGCTTGTGGAGCTGGTAGGTTTTGATAAATAGAGAGGTAACCATGTACGAGGATATTCTCACCGGAAAAAAATTAGTAGAGCTTCGCGAGATTGCAACTACTTGCGGAATTAAAAACATAAGCGTTATGAAAAAAGCTGATTTAATTAAGGCGATTGTGGATTGGGCAGAAGAGGGTAACAAGGATGAAACCCAAGCAAAACCAAGTGTTGAACCACGTAAGCTGACAGCAGAGGAGTACGCTGCCATCAAGAACAGCAGTGCCTTTTCCGCTTCCGAGGAAGAAGAAAATATTTATGCTGATATCGCCATGGATTCGGAAGAAGAAACTTTCAATGTCGAAAAAGCTGAAACCTCTTTGGGAGATAGACCTGAGGTTGAGGGAATTTTAGAGCTTTCAGATCAAGGCTTCGGCTTCTTAAGATTTTCAAATTTCCTTACCAGTGATAAAGATGTTTACGTTTCACCCTCTCAAGTGAGGAGATTTAACTTAAAAACCGGCGACAAGATTCGTGGAATAAGCCGCAGACCAAAGGAAAATGAGCGATTCGGAGCTCTTTTATATGTTAATGCTGTTAACGGTGATGATCCGGGTGTGGCAATACGTCGCCCCGATTTTGACAGTCTCACACCGGTTTTTCCATATGAAAGAATATCCTTGGAGGGTCGTGACAGGGATTCTTCCATGAGGCTAATCGACTTGGTTGCACCTATTGGAAAGGGGCAGCGAGGACTTATTGTGGCACCGCCAAAGGCAGGAAAAACTGCACTTCTTAAGAAAGTCGCCAATGCAATCGAAACCAAGTATCCGGATATGGAGCTTATTGTTCTTTTGGTGGATGAACGACCTGAAGAAGTTACGGACATGAAGAGATCTCTCACCAGCGGAGAGGTAATATATTCTACTTTCGACGAAAGAGCCGAACATCACGCCAAAGTTGCGGAAATGGTCTTGGCTAGAGCGCAGCGCTTGGTTGAGCACGGAAAGGATGTTGTCATTCTTTTGGATTCAATTACCAGACTGGCAAGAGCCTACAATTTGGTAGTTCCTGCTTCGGGAAGAACCCTGTCAGGAGGTATCGACCCGGGGGCATTGTACAAACCGAAGAAATTTTTCGGTGCAGCTCGGAAGATGGAAGAGGGGGGCAGTATCACTATTTTAGCTACTGCTTTAGTGGAGACAGGCAGCCGTATGGATGATGTTATCTTTGAAGAATTTAAGGGTACAGGTAATATGGAGCTGCACTTGGATCGTAAGCTTTCCGAAAAGCGTATCTTCCCTGCATTAGACCTTAACAAGTCAGGAACAAGAAGAGAAGATTTATTGATGAGTCAGGAAGAGCTGGCGACTGTTTGGACTATGCGACGCGTGCTGGCAAATCGCGGAACTCAAGAGGCAACAGAGCTTATTATAGACAATCTGGTTCATACCAGAAATAATAAGGAATTTATGCAGGTTATTATGAAAACTTTGCAAAACGACTAAAAATTTAATTGTTACTAGGAGAATTATGGACCTAAATAGGATATTTATGAAGAATGTTACGCCTACAAAAATCGGCGGACAGGCTATTATGGAGGGGATTATGATGAGGGGATCTGAACGCACAGCGACTATTGTGCGGCTTCCCGATACATCGCTCCACCTTAAAACTGAAAAATTGAAGCCCATGGGAAAGCTTATGAAATTGCCGATTATCAGAGGTTGTGTCAGTTTCTTTGCTGCCATGGTTATGGGAACAAGGATTTTGATGTATTCCGCAGATGTTTTGGAGTCCTTTGAATATCCCGAGGGTGAGGGACCGGAAGAGGATCGTGTAACCAAGTGGCTGAATGCGAATTTTGGTGAACGGGGCGCATGGAATATTATGATATATTCATCCGTGGTGCTGGCAATGCTTTTTACAGTAGGAGTTTTTATTCTGCTTCCTACATGGGTACTTAACCTACTGGACGGATATTTGGAAAGTTCGCTGATACTAAATCTTATAGAGGGAGTATTCCGTTTGGGGCTATTCATCATATATATTGCCTTGATTAGAAAGATGGAAGATATTCGCGAGGTTTTCCGCTATCACGGAGCGGAGCATAAGACCATACATTGTTTTGAAAATCATCTTGAATTGACCCCGGAAAATGCACAGCAGTTTTATACTCTTCATCCAAGATGTGGAACCAGCTTTCTTATGTTCGTAATGGTTTTGACCATTATAATTTACGCAATGATGGGCTGGCCCTCATTACTTTGGAGAATAGTTTCAAGACTGGTACTGCTTCCGCTTATTGCAGGCTTTTCCTATGAGCTTTTAAGATGGGCGGGAAGTTCCAACAGCGCTCTTGTAAAGTTTATTTCCTTACCGGGAATTTATCTTCAAAAGCTGACTACCTGCGAACCCTCAGCCAAGCATTTGGAAGTGGCTATCGCAGCCATGAAAGCTTGTCAGGTTTCAAAAGAAGAACCTGAATATGAGGGACCCTGTGACTTAGAGGGTCGCCCTTGCACCAAGGAAGAATCCATTGCTTCTGCAAAGGCAGGGGCTATGGGAAAGGCATAAATTTAGGGAGATTTATATATGGCTATAGTAATTAAGGACTTGCTGAAAATAGGTGAAAATCGTCTTGAACAGGCGGGCTGCATGGATTCAAAGGTGGATGCGGAGCTGCTGTTTTGTCATATGACAGGACTGACAAGAGCACAGATTTTTATGAAATGGAGTGGAACCATGGATGATGATCAGTGCGAACGCTATTTTGACTTATTGGAAACCCGTGCCACAGGAGTACCGCTTCAGCATATAACAGGTCATCAGGAATTTATGGGTATGGATTTCGATGTAAATCCAAATGTGCTGATTCCTCGCCAAGATACAGAAAATCTGGCAGAGGAGGTTATAAGAACAGTTAGAGCGGGCAAAGAAAAAAAGGTGAAGATTTTAGACCTTTGCACAGGTTCCGGAGCACTGGCAATTTCGATAGAAAGATTTTTGACGGGAGCATTGGAACTGCCGAGTGAGCAGATTGAAGATGAAGAGCAGGCGCGCAGAAAAAGAATTTATGAAATGCTTAAAGTTAGCGAGAATGAGACTTTGGGTCGTCAGCATTTAGTTATGGCAGGAAGCACTGAGAAATCCGAGGCTTCTACTAAAAAAAATCAAATCTCGGTGGATGTGACCGCCTCAGATATTTCTTCCGCTGCTTTAGAAACAGCTAAGAAAAATGCCAATAAACTGGGCGCTAAGATAACTTTCGCAGTAGGAGACCTTTTTGCTCCTTTCCGTAAGAAGCTTGGAGGTAATCGTCGCTTCGACTATATCGTAACCAATCCGCCATACATTCCCTCTGAAGTCATTACTACTTTGCAGGTGGAAGTTCGGGAACATGAGCCGAGACTTGCGCTTGACGGAGGTATCGACGGTCTTTCGTTCTATCGCCGCATTGTAAGTGAAGCACCGGCTTTTCTGAACGAAAATGGTGTACTTTTAATGGAAATAGGGCATGACCAGGCGGAAGCTATAAAACAACTGGTAACAGAGGAAGCAGCCATGGCAGAAACCGCAGATAAAGACAAGAAACGAAGAAAGAAAACACCTTATTTTACAAAGGTGGAAATTCTTAAAGACTATGCCGGTCATGACAGAGTAGCTATACTCAGCATGTAAAATTAGATAAAAAGCACCAAAGCTAACCTGTGGTGCTTTTTTATGTTTTTAAAGCATAAAAATTATAATTTTTTTAAGAAAAGAGTATAATACTGTTTCAGTAAGATAGTATAGCTATCACGATATGGATACGATAGTGATAGGACAACGATAGTGTTGGCAGTTTTTCAATATGGAAAGACACATAATTTGTCATAGGTCTGCCAATTTTCAGTAAAAAGGAATAGAGGGTGATTATATGAAAAAAAGAAGTAAATTATTGTCGATTATTACGGTGATTACTATGGTGGTTGCCATGATTCCGGTATCTGCTTTCTTGCCGGGGGCGGATATGGAGGCTTATGCGGACACGGATGCGGTTAAATTAATCTTTGAAAATAGTACCGGAGTGCATTTTAACGGTGCAAGCTTGGCATTTATTTAAAACTATTTAAAAGTTCTTGCAAAAGGGCGAAAACAGTGGTATATTATATGAGGCTATGCGAGTAAGGGAGACGCTAATCTGGCGTTGAACCCCTGCATAGTAATATTGCAAGGGTAGTGGACCGACGGTTTTACCGTTACGGGACACCGGAGCAGGAAAGGAAGTAAATAGCATGAAGGAAGGAATCCATCCTAATTATGTAGAATGTAAAGTAACTTGCGCATGCGGCAACACATTTGTGACAAAGTCTGTTAAGGAAGAAATCAGAACTGACGTTTGCTCCGCTTGCCACCCATTCTTTACAGGTCAGCAGAAGTTCATCAACAGAGGTGGACGTGTTGAAAAGTTTAAGACTAAGTACAAGATCGACTAGGACACTAAAAACCGAGACCACCATCTCGGTTTTTTTATAGGAAGAAAAGTTGTGATTTTTTAGGAAATTATACTATTTTATAGAAAAAACAAGATGTGACTTTAGAAGAAGATGTGACTCACCACATAAAATTTGGCAAGCTTACATCAATAAGGAGAAAAGGATGTTTCAGAAGTTAGACTTCATAGAAGAAAAATATCAGGAACTTTCACTAAAGGTTTCAGACCCTGAAATTATTGCGAACCAAAGCCAGTGGCAGAAGTTGGCAAGGGAAATGGGCGAAATGGAGCCAATAGTAAAAAAATATGCAGAATATAAAAAAGCTAAGCAGGGAATTGAAGATTCCAAGCTAATGCTTGAGGAGGATGATGAAGAACTTCGCGAGATGGCGAAGATGGAAATTGCCGACCTCACTAAAAATATAGAAGAATACGAAGAAGAACTGAAAATACTTCTTCTGCCAAAGGACCCTAACGATGACAAAAATGTTATTTTGGAAATTCGTGCAGGTGTAGGTGGCGAAGAGTCTGCACTCTTCGGGGCGGATTTACTCAGAATGTATCTTAGGTACTCTGAACGTCGCGGCTGGAAAGCTGAACTTATCGACGTGAATGATACAGGTATTGGCGGTATCAAAGAAGCTACCGTTATGATTAAGGGTAAGGGGGCATATTCCCGCCTTAAGTTTGAGTCAGGTACACATCGCGTACAGCGAGTGCCTGAAACAGAGTCCTCAGGGCGTATTCACACTTCCGCAGCTACCGTAGCGGTACTTCCGGAGGTAGATGATGTTGAGGTTGAAATCAACCCAAATGATTTAAGAGTAGACGTTTATCGTTCTTCAGGTAATGGCGGTCAGTGCGTAAATACTACGGATTCAGCAGTTCGTATGACTCACTTGCCAACAGGGCTGGTAGTTACCTGTCAGGACGAAAAATCTCAGATTAAGAATCGTGAAAAGGCACTCAAGGTAATGCGTGCAAGACTTTACGAGTTAAAGGCAAAGGAGCAGCACGATGCCATCGCTGAAGATCGCCGCTCCCAAGTAGGTTCAGGCGACCGTTCCGAAAGAATAAGAACTTACAACTTCCCTCAGGGGAGAGTTTCGGATCACCGTATCAATTTGACTATTTATAAGCTGGACAATTTTATGGACGGTGAAATAGACGAAATATTGGACGCGCTGATTACTGACGATCAGGCAAAGAGAATGCAAAATCTGTAATTCTCCGAAAGCGGCTTAAAAAGTAGTGGCAGGCAAAGAAATAAAGATATGAAGACTCAAATTTTAGAACCCACAAAAGAAAATATAGAGGTGGCAGCAGATATAATTGCCGCAGGAGGACTGGTGGCTTTTCCCACGGAGACCGTTTACGGTCTTGGGGCAGACGCACTAAATTCCGAAGCTGTTGGCAAAGTATATGCGGCAAAGGGACGTCCCGGCGACAACCCGATGATTGTTCATATTGCGGAGACTTCTGATTTTGATAAACTGACATCAAAGCGAAATGACACCATTGACAGCTTGATGGAGGCTTTCTGGCCGGGACCATTGACAATGATTGTGGAGAGACTTCCCGAGGTTCCCGATGTCACCACAGGCGGACTGGATACCGTGGGTATTCGTATGCCTGATTCTGAAATTGCAAGAGAACTTATAAGGCAAGCAGGTTGTCCTATCGCGGCGCCCAGCGCCAACCTTTCAGGCTCGCCAAGTCCAACAAGAGCGAAGCATTGTATTGATGACCTGATGGGGCGGGTGGACTGCATTTTGAAAGGTCCGGATTGCCGTGTGGGTATCGAGTCTACGGTGCTTGATGTTACAGGAGAAAAGCCAATCATACTTAGACCCGGCATTATAACGGATAAACAGCTTTCAGAGGTTCTTGAATGTCAAGTAGAGTATGACAGTTCACTGTTTGCAGTACCTGAAAAGAAAGCCTCCGATTCGGCGTTGGACGCGGGGTTTTCAAAGGATTTCAAACCTAAATCTCCCGGAATGAAATATAAGCATTATGCCCCAAAGGCAAAGATGTTGATTATTGAGGGCTCCTGCGCAGATGTGAAACGCGAGATTGTGCGACTGAAAAAGGAAAATGAGAGAAATAGACTTAAGGTTGGTGTGATTCTCTTTGAAGAAGAGGCTTTTTCCGAGGCAGCACATGAGTTTTTTGCGAAACTTCGGGAAATGGACGCTAAAGAGGTGGACTTGATTTTAGCAGGTGCCATGTCTTTGAAAGACGGAGTAGGCTTTGCGGTAATGAACAGGATGTTCAAAAGCGCAGGTTATAATATAATACGAATATAGAGGTGACGAATATGAAAATTGCGGTAGCGAGCGACCATGGCGGTTTTGCTCTCAAAGAAAACATTATCAAGTATTTAGAAGCTGAAGACCATGAGGTAAGCGATTTAGGAACCTTTTCCGAGGAAAGCGTAGACTATCCTATTTACGGAAAAGCCTGTGCCAAAGCAGTGGCCAGCCATCAGGCAGAACGAGGCATTGTAGTTTGCGGAACGGGCATAGGTATCAGCATTGCAGCAAATAAGGTAAAAGGTATTCGCTGCGGACTCTGTACTTCCGTGGAAATGGCTAAACTGACTCGCCAGCACAATAATGCCAATATGTTAGCCCTTGGTGGCAGAACCA
The DNA here is from genome assembly GCA_041797745.1 of Bacillota bacterium. Classification (GTDB taxonomy): domain Bacteria; phylum Bacillota; class Clostridia; order Peptostreptococcales; family Anaerovoracaceae; genus UBA3871. The sequence goes on along the minus strand of JBHBZU010000057.1, from coordinate 27,851 downwards.
CAGAATTGGCGGACGCACTGGATATTGTTCGCGCGTTTATAAGCACAGAATTTGAGGGAGGAAGACATCAGCGTAGAGTGGATCTTCTTGATGAAATGAAAGGCGAATAAAAGCAGTTTCATTAAATCGTTAAAAAGCGGCTGCCTTGGCAGCGAGCATTATAGATATAGTTTAATTACATTCCTGGAGGTGGATTATGGGAAAAGTATATGTATTTGATCATCCGTTAATTCAGCACAAAACAGCACTAATCAGACAGACAACTACAACTACTAGAGACTTCAGATGTCTTGTTAAGGAAATTGCCATGCTCATGGGATATGAAGCTACAAGAAATCTTCCTCTTAAGGATGTTGAAATCCAGACACCTATCTGCAATACAACAGTTAAAATGCTTGACGGTGAGGATATTGCAATAGTTCCTATTTTAAGAGCAGGTTTGGGGTTAGTTGACGGATTTTTGGAGCTTGTTCCAAATGCAAAGGTTGGGCACGTCGGTCTTTACAGAGACCCTGAAACTCATGAGCCGGTAGAATATTACTGCAAGCTGCCTGCTGACATCAATAAGAGACAGATATTTATTGTAGACCCAATGCTTGCAACAGGAGGTTCTGCAATAGCTGCAATCGACCTTATTAAGCAAAAGGGTGGAAAGAATATCATTTTCATGTGCATGATAGCTGCACCTGAGGGTATCAATGCACTTCAAAAGGCTCATCCTGATGTAGACATCTATATTGCGGCTAAAGATGAGATGTTGAACGAAAGCGCTTATATCGTTCCGGGTCTTGGAGATGCGGGTGACAGAATCTTCGGCACAAAATAATAGACTGCTTGGCACAAAATATTATAAAATAAATCCCCTTTTGCTAGACAAACTAAAGTCTGATAAAAGGGGGTATTTTATGCCTAAAAAAGATTGGCTCTAAATAATTTTTAGGTTTAATATTACAATTTTTATTTAATACTTTCCTTTAAAGCGGTTGCAAGACCTGCAAGCCCTTGAATTTCAGAGGGTATTATAATCTTGGTTGACTGACCGTCAGCGGCTTTTTCAAAGGCTTCAAGGCTACGGAGTTTGATAACGGAGTCATCCAGCTGGGCGTCTTTAATGAGTTTAAGACCGTCAGCGGTTGCCTTGTTAATCATGAGAATAGCTTCCGCTTGACCCTCTGCCTCGCGGATGGCTACCTGCTTGTTTGCTTCGGCAGTTAAAATAGCGGCTTCCTTTTCACCCTCAGCAACTAAAATAGCAGAGGCCTTTTCACCCTCAGCCTTGAGGATTGCTTCTCTCTTTTCACGCTCCGCACGCATTTGCTTTTCCATAGCCTGCTGGATGTCTTTAGGTGGCGTAATGTTCTTAACTTCTACACGGTTAATTTTGATACCCCATGGGTCTGTGGCCTCATCCAAAACGATACGAATTTTAGAATTTATGTGTTCACGGCTTGTCAAGGACTGATCCAGTTCCAACTCACCTATGATATTTCTAAGAGTTGTTGCGGAAAGATTTTCGATTGCGGACATAGGGTTTTCAACTCCATAAGCGTAAAGCTTAGGGTCTGTTATCTGATAGTAAACAACGGTATCTATTTCCATGGTAACATTGTCCTTGGTGATAACCGGTTGAGGTTCAAAATCAATGACCTTTTCCTTTAGTGAAACTCTGCGCGCTACCCTGTCCACCAGCGGTAATTTGAAGTGCAGACCTACCTGCCAAGTTTCTTTATAAGCGCCCAGTCTTTCAACAACGAAAGCCTGAGCTTGCGGTACGATACGGATATTTGTCGCCAGCAAAGCTGCGATAATTAATAAAACAATAGCAATAATTAATCTAAATAACATATTATTCCTCCTCTAATTCAACAATTAATTTTACGCCCTCAACTGAAAGAATTTTTACAGTTGACCCTGCCAAAATGGTGGTGTCGCTATCTTTTGCGGTAGCCGCCCAATCCTGTCCCCCGATATTAATTCGACCTGTGGAGCGTGGCAGAATGTCCGCAGTGACTTTAGCAAGTTTCCCCTCAAGAGCAGGCGCGTTGGTGACTTCTCCACCTGTCCGCAGTTTTCCTACAAAAACCTTGCGGGTAAAAGCCATCAGCACCAGTGATACCAGCAAGAAGACTATTATTTGAACAAGGGGGCTTGCGCCCAAAAGTCCCGCAACCATGGCTACTAAAGCTCCGCCTACAAACCATATACAAGTCAGCCCCATGGTTAAGGCTTCTGCAATAATCATAAGGATGGCAACTGCCAGCCAAAATAGAGCAATGCCGGCTTTAGTTAATAAAAAACTCATATTTCCCTTTTCCCTCCTATTAAATTTTATCTCAGTTTTTGAGTTCTGACACTGTAAAAAACTTCGGTCAGAAATATTTTGCCTGTAAGTGAATTTTACAATGTTTTCTGGTGAAAGTCAAAGAATGTGATATAATGACTGCTAAAGCAGTCATTATATTAAATTATATAGCCGTGCGAGTATTTTGCTTCGTAAACTTCGGCAAAATCGCACATGGCTGAATTATATCATGTAAACATGATATAATAACCGCTAAAGCAGTCATTATATTAAATCATAAAATTTTGTCACAAATTTTCTACTTATGTGTTTAGTAAGTAGAAAGGAGAAATAAATTGAGCGGCATAGATAAGGATTTGCTAACTGAATATTATCGGCGATATCACAAGTCTTTATTGATGATTGCGCTGTCGTATGCGAAAAGAGAGGCGGACGCCGAAGACTTGGTGCAGTCTGCCTTTACAAAAGCAATATTGTCCTACGAGGGAACGGGAAGTTTTCTCTATTGGGTAAATAAGGTAATGCGCAACGAATGGCATAACCTGTCGCGAAAGAGGAAAAGAGAAACTTCGCTGGGGCTTGATGAGGAAAACATTGCGGGGGAGAATAGTCCTTTGGAGCAGCTTGTGGAAGATGAGAACAAGCGCCAACTGATTAAAATGATTGCCGCTTTGCCTGACAAGTATCGAGATGTGATGGTGGAGTCGGTCTATATAGGGCGAAGTGATGAGGAAATAGGACAGGAGTACGGGCTAACTGCTGTCAATGTGCGACAGATAAAGTCCAGAGCGAAGAAAATGCTTATGGCAGGAAAGGGAGAAAAAGATGGATTTAGATAGAGAACTGGAAGAATTAAAAGTAGTGCAGGATGTTGACTTTGACAGGCTGATAGAAAGTAAGATAAACAATAGGATTCGTAAGATTGTTTTAAGAACTCTTGGTGCGGTAACGACACTTGTTATGGTGGTTGTTTGCGGTATAAGCCCCGCCTTGAATTTAGTAAATGTAAATCCTGAAAAGCTGAATAATGACGGCATTTTAGGGGAATATGAAAGTATAGAGGAACCAAGTACCTTGCATAAAACTTTAAGTGCTTGGATTGAAACACAGTTTCCATATATGGAACTTGATTATGTAGATGTGGAAAAGAAAGGTTTCGGATGTTATGATTTGAATCTTCACGTTATGGACGGCAAAGACAAAATATGGGTTGGTGGTCTAAATAATGTCAATATGACTATGAAACGCGGAAAACTGGAGATTGCGAATGACCCAAAGGCTTATATGACTATGGTCTTTGGAAAGTTTGCTACAGAAGAATATAGCGGTGCAACAAGGGAGGAAGTCTTTAGGGACACCGTTAAAAGTCTTCCGGAATCTGCTTATTTGGATATAGCAGTTACTTTGGAATCCCCTGTCAGCTTGGAGAGCTTAAAGAATAATGAAGTCGGAGCCTGCCTGAAATGGATTAAATGTTATTCTGAGGGAAGCGTGATACAGCCCGGTTTGTCTTTAGAGCGTTGTGTGGAGTGGCAGGATGGAACAACTCGTGATAAAATGACAGATAAAGAGCTTAAGGCGCAGGTGGTTTCCAATCTACAAATTCTGATTGATAATGTTAAGCTCTGGTCCGGTTTAAGCTTTTTTGAAGAGGGAAAAGGGAATTATATATATTCGTCAGATATGGCGGTAAAGCACATGAAAGAGTATATAGAAAAGGAAGCAGACTCGGATAGCTTAAGCACTCAAATGTTCTGCTTGTCCGGCTCTCGAGATGATATTTTAAACTTTGTTAATTTATATGATATAAAGGGTATAAGTGTGTTAAATGCAAGTCTAATACGCTTTTAATAAATAGTGCATATCTGTGCACAGAAAAGAATAGGCTTATAGGACAAAGAATATGGTTTTCATATATATTAATGGGGTGACGGTTTGGACGAATTAATAAGAAAATTTAAAGAAGTACTTGTGTCGGGAGTACCGATAATAATTATTGTGTTAGTGCTTCATTTTAGCGTAAGCCCACTTGATTTCAGCATATTTTACGGTTTTCTGATAGGCGCGGTTTTGGTAATTTTGGGTCTTACGGTGTTCCTCTTTGGGATTGATCAGGGAATTGAGCCCATAGGGCGCAATGTGGGAAATGTAATTACGAAGTCAAACAGTTATGCGGTACTTATTACTGCCAGTCTGATTTTAGGATTTTTTATTTCCTATGCGGAACCGGATTTGCAAATTCTTGCAAAACAAATAAACAGCATAACTTCGGGGCAGATGGATAATACCCTGTTGGTAGTTGTGGTTTCAGTAGGAATAGGGGTTATGATGACACTGGGAATGCTTCGTATACTTAAAGATATACGATTGAAATATGTGTTCACAGGAGCATACGCTTTGATACTTGTCTTATCTTTCTTTTCGACTTCGGATTTTCTTGCTATAGCTTTTGACGCTTCAGGCGCGACAACAGGGGCTATTACGGTACCTTTCATACTGGCATTGGCAGCAGGTATATCTTCGCTGAAAAAGGACAGTAAAATGAGCGAGGCCGACAGCTTCGGTCTGGTGGGCATATCTTCAACGGGAGCGATTTTGGGAGTTTTGATTACCAGTATCTTTCTAAAAGGGGATAAATTGAACGGTCATTTACCGGAAACGGTAATATCCAACAACGGTCTGTTGGAAATATACAGCTCTAAGCTGCTTCACATTGCGCTGGAGTCGCTGTTGACCTTACTGCCGATTATTATCGTATATATTATAACGCAGCTGTTTTTCTTAAAACAGAAAAAGCGAAAGGTTATTGACATTGTTAGAGGTCTTATTTTGACTTACGTAGGGCTTGTGGTATTTTTGCTTGGGGTAAACGGCGGTTTTATGTCAGTAGGCTCTGAACTGGGGAGACAGCTTACCGCAATGGATTCCAATATTCCGGTTTTGCTTATATCTTTATTTCTGGGTCTTACCACCGTTTTGGCGGAACCTGCTGTTCATGTATTGACAAATCAGGTTGAAGAGGTTACGGGTGGAGCCATTAAACGCAATTTGGTATTGATTTTTCTTTCAATATCGGTAGGCATGGCAATATTTATTTCTGCACTCAGGGTTCTTGTTGACGAAATTCAGTTGCCTATGTATTTACTTCCGGGCTTTGCCGTGGCCGTGATTCTGTCTTATTTTATATCAGACTTATTTGTCGGCATAGCCTTTGACGCGGGAGGTGTTGCCTCAGGACCTATGACGGCAACCTTTTCACTTACTTTTCTTCAAGGTATAGCTGCGCAGGAGCCTACGGCGGATGTTATTGTAGATGGGCTTGGAATGATAGCCATTGTTGCCATGATGCCAATCATAGCCATCGAATTATTGGGGGTTATTTATCAGTTAAAATTGCGAGCGGCAGCTAAAGACAATTCTTTAAAAGGAACAAAAGGAGGTTATCATGGATAAGGAAAGGAAAGAGACGACCGGCGGACAGCAGTTCGTGACAATGTCGCTTATTTTAGATACGAAGCAGCGCCAAAGATTTTCCGCTATAAGAAAAGCGAAAGACCTTTGCGGCGATATTACGGTGCTGGGCAAAGGTACGGTTAAAAGTACAACCTTAAACCTTTTGGGTATAAGAAGTCAGAAAAGAGAGATTGTAAGCATTTTGCTTGAAAAGGAAAAGGCAAAAGAGCTTTTGAATTATTTGGAAAAAGAGTTTATGCTGCATGAGGCGGGAAAAGGCATTGCTTATATTGTGCCCGTCACAACCGCGGAACAGATAATCAATCGTCAGCAATATGATTCGGAAAAAACAAAGGGTTTAGAAGAAACGAGGGAGAAAATGAGTATGTATAAAAAACTCACAGTGATTGTCAATCGAGGTATGGCGGAGACTGTTATAGACAGTGCTCAAAAATTTGGAGTAAAGGGCGGCACCGTTATTAATGGCAGGGGAAGCAACTCGGAATGTGCGGCAAAGGTTTTCGGCATAGAAATTGAACCGGAAAAAGAAGTGGTTATAATGATTTTGCCGGAGACTTTAGTTGAGACCGTGGTAAAGGGCATATTTAATGAGCTTCAAATGGAACTTCCCGGAAATGGAATCTTGTTCATAGAACCGATTTTAGATGTTCGTGGACTTTTTGATTCGGATAGTGATAAATAAATTATTTAATTATTTTTAATAAAACCTTGCTCCCTTAAAATTCTTAAGAAATTCTCTAAAATTCCTGCGGTTATGCCCCAAATAACGCCCTCTTCGGTTTCATAAAACCAGTAAGTTCCGCGAGGCTTTGCAAAGGGGTAATTGCGACCTTTAGGAATTAACTCATAAGGAAAACTGCTATCCTCATCCATGCTGTATGTGACATCCGTTTTGCGAGGTTTGTAATTCAAAAGCCATGACAGAGGCAGAGTAAAGACTTTTGCAACTTCATCCTTTGAATATGTGTTTTTATAGTTGTGGAGTATGCCTGCATAAGATTTAATGACACGACTGTAAGGTCCGATTTTCTCCACAACAGGTGCTAGAATTTCAATGTTTTCAGGGTCAAGCAGCAATTCCTCCGAAGCCTCACGAATGGCTGCGATTTCTCCGTCTTCCCCATCTTCTATCAGTCCTCCGGGGAAGCAGATTTCTCCGGCTTGTTTGATTGTTTCTGCACGAATTTCAAATAGCAGGCTCCAACCGGTTTCGTCAGACTCATCCTTTACCAACGGAATGAGAACGGAATTTTCTTTTGAAGAAGAGGATGAACGCTCCATTTTATGTTTTCTTATTTTTTCTAAATCTATTAACATTTCGTGTAGAAGCTCCTTTTGCTTTTATATAGCTAAATCCTATATTATTCCTTTAGAGCCGTCAAGAGAGGAAAAGAGGCTCCTTAAAAAGAAAGCCCGTTATAAATTGTTGCCAAAATAATTAAAAAATTATATTATGAACGTATCCGAAAAGTTGAATTTTTACAAAATGAGAAAACAGGAGGAAGTTGAAATGAGAGGGAGCTTCAGATGGAGCAAACATCTAACTTATATAACGTTTTTTTGTATGGTAATAATTTTTGCCGCAACCATGACGGCCTTTGCAGACAGCAAAATACCCAGCATATGTATCAATGATTATTATGTTACCTATGATGGAGAATCCGGTTTTCCTTTTATAGATTCCAGCAATCGAACACAGGTTCCCCTTAGAGCGACCATGGAATTTTACGGATGTAGCGTTGATTGGGATCAAAGCTCCAAATGTATTACCGTCTCACAAGGCAAGAAGAATGTTAAACTATGGATAGGCTCCGACTATATGTCTATAACCAATAACGGCAAGGTTGAACTGACTACCATTGATACTCATCCGGTTTTGATTCGCAACAGAACATTTTTACCGATTCGTGCGGTGCTGGAGGCTTTCGGTGCTGAGGTGGACTATATTAAGGACACCCGCACTATTACCGCAAAATCACCCGCTTACCTGCTTGACAATAAAGATGAGGGAACTAAAGACGTCCGCTACGAGTGGACGGACTCCTACAACACTTGGGAACCGAAGACGTGGACTTATACCGCAAAGCTGAGCAATGCCAGATATAATTATTATAAAGGGTTGGAGAGAAAGACCTACTACGGACGTACAGACTATGCCTCTTATGCACAGGACCCTATGGATGATGGAGAAATTGCAGAACTCATTAAGGCCTTTAGGGAGGGCGCAGCGGAGTATGACAAGAACCAGCTTGCCAGACTGGTTGTGGCCTTTGTTCAGAGCTTTGAATATGTCAGCGATGAAGACTGGACAGGTACCTACGATGAATATCCGAAGTATCCTTATGAAACCCTGTATGACCATTGCGGTGATTGCGAAGATACAGCTATTCTATTGGTTACTTTGCTTAGGGAAATGGGTTATGACGCTTGCTTAATGCTGCTGCCGGGACATATGGCAGTGGGTATTTTAGGTGGCGATTCGGTAAACGGAGCATATAAGCTTTATGGGAACAAAAAATATTTCTATATCGAAACTACCGCAACTGAGTATAGAATTGGAGATATACCTCGAAATTATAGGGTAGAGGATATTGAGTTATTGTTCATCTAATATAGATCTGGAGGCGATTTTCGCATTATGAAATCAACACTAAAGAGAGCATGGGCAGAAATTGATTTGGATGCTCTGGAATATAATTATAAAAAAATAAGAAAGCATATCGGCGAGAATGTGAAGTTCTTGGGAGTGGTAAAGGCAGACGCTTATGGACACGGTGCCGTGGTTGTCGGTAAAAAACTGCAAAATCTGGGGGCGGACTATTTGGCTGTAAGTAGTATTGACGAGGCTATGGAGCTTCGTTTCAACGGTATCACAATGCCAATTCTCATTTTAGGTCACACTCCGAGAGAACAGGTTGACCGCTTGATTTGCTTTAATATTACCCAGGCGGTTACCTGCGAGGCTAAAGCTGTTGAATATAGTGAAGAGGCTGTTAAATATGGCGGCACCCTTAAGATACATATAAAGGTTGATTCAGGGATGTCTCGTTTAGGTTATATCTGCGAGGGGGACTACTTTCAGCACGGTGTGGATGGCATAGCTTATGCTTGCGGTCTTTCAGGTTTAAATGCAGAGGGTATATTTACGCACTTTGCCGTAGCAGATGAAGACAGCAAGGAGGGGAAAGAATATACTCTGCACCAGCTTGAACTGTTTAATGATGTTGTAAAGGCTGTGGAGGGGAAAATCGGTAAGGAGTTTAAACTCCGCCATTGCGCCAATACCGGAGCAACTGCGGTTTATCCTGAAGCACATTTGGATATGGTAAGACCGGGTTTGCTCCTTTACGGATATGGAGAGTTTGCAAAGCTGCTTGGTCTTAAGCCTGTTATGGCAATGAAAACCACTGTCAGCACAGTTAAAATTTATCCTGCCGGCACTAAGATTAGCTATGGCGGAACTTACACAACCGGGAAATCTACCCGTATAGGTGTAATTCCTTATGGCTATGCAGACGGATTTTTAAGAAGTCTTTCGGATTGCTACAGCGTTATGACTGAGGAGGGGGCTGCGGCTGTTCGCGGACGTATTTGTATGGATATGTGCATGATTGATTTAACTGACAAACCAAGGGTAGATGTAGGCAGTGAAATTGAAATATTCGGTGAGCGCAATCCTTTGGAGAATATGGCAAAAATGGCAGGAACAATCCCTTATGAACTGATTTGCGCAGTTAGTAAGCGTGTCCACAGAGTTTATCTGGAAAAGGGAGAAGTGGTTTATAGGGAGCTTATGCTGAGGATGTAGCTTAAGTCTGACCGCTACTCTATAAAATTCTCGAACAATTCGAAATGGCTGCGGTTGGTTTTCAGAATACCCTCTTTTTGAAGCTTGGAAAGCTCCGTAGACATGGCTGCACGTTCGACGCAGAGGAAATCTGCCAGTTCTTGTCTATCGTATGGTATATCAAAGGACAGGCTGCCTTTGCGTATTGCTTCCGAAGAAAGATAAGACAGAAGCTTTTCGCGAGTGGAGCGTTTGCTTATGTGAGTAATTTTATCGTTGAACATAAGAATCTTGCTGGCAAGTACGCCTACAAGATTCTTTATTAATTTTTGGTGATGACCGCAAGCGGAGGAGCAGGTGGAAAGCAGGCGGCGTACGTTTAAGAGCATGATTTCGCAATCCTTTTCAGCTACAACGCTGTTATTTAGAACAATATTGGGATTGGCGGCATAAGGCTCACCGAAGAAGTTGCCGGCCATACAGCGAGAAAGTATATTTCTGTGACCCCAAATATCTTCTTGTATAATAAGGACAGCGCCGGAAAGCACCAAACCCAGAGCCTCAGTGGTGTCGCCGGAATGGAGTATATAGCTGTCCCGTTCTTTTTTTATTACGGTAGCGTTTACGCAGTGAAGAACGGATAAAATTTCTTCATCATTCATATCCTTGAAAAAAGGGCTCTTGCGGAGTACGGGTAAATATTTTTTCATAAATTTTCTCCTATGTTGGAAAACAAACATAACTATTTCTCATATTGTAGTACATTAATCTCACAAAGGCAAGATAACCGTAAAAATGAAACTATAAGATAATAGAGAATTAAAAAGGAGATTGACCATGATTAGAAAAATTATTCAAATTGATGAAGATAAGTGTAACGGATGTGGTGCTTGCGCCAATGCGTGTCATGAAAATGCCATTGGAATGGTGGATGGAAAGGCAAAGCTGTTAAGAGACGACTATTGCGACGGACTGGGAGATTGTTTACCTCAATGTCCTACAGGTGCCATTACTTTTGTGGAAAGAGAAGCGGCAGCCTATGATGAAGCTGCTGTAAAGGAAAATCAGCTTAGACTGGCTAACCAAAAGCACCATTCGGGCGGCGGATGTCCGGGGGCAAGAGCACGAATGATAAATCAGGAAGAGAACGGCGGCAGTTGCCCCAGCTCAAGAGTCGGAACGGTAAATCAAGAAGAGAACGGCGGCGGATGTCCGGGGGCAAGAGCACGCATGCTGCAACAAGAAGAGACCGCCTCTGCAACTTCGCTTGAGCTTAAGTCACAGCTTAGAAACTGGCCGGTTCAGATTAAGCTTGCACCGATAAATGCCCCATATTTCGAGGGTGCAAATCTCCTCATTGCAGCAGATTGTGCAGCCTATGCCTACGCAAACCTCCATCAGGAGTTTATTCGCGGAAGAGTGACCCTCATCGGTTGTCCTAAACTTGATGATGTTGATTACAGCGAAAAGCTGGAAGCTATAATCAGCCAAAACGAAATTAAGAGCGTTACCATTCTTCGCATGGAGGTTCCTTGCTGTGGAGGCTTGGAAATGGCTGCAAAGAAAGCTATTCAGGCCAGCGGAAAGTTCTTCCCTTGGAGAGTTGTAACCATCAGCATTGACGGCAAAATTTTAGATTAGTTTTTCGTACTTGCCTTTTGGATAGCAAAACCTTATCATTATGTTAAGAGAGGAACCGAAAGGGATAAGGTTTTAGAGATGGAAAACAAAAGAAATAAGCGAGCATATCTTTGGTGCGGTTGCAGTATACTTTGCATATTGTACGGGATGGTGGTGTTTTCCGCAGGTACGGGAACCCTTTTCTTTGCAGTGTGGATTGCCCTGGGGATAGGTTTCGGGATAATAGCTTTGGCGGATAAAAAAGGTTTTTTTGGAAAACTTCCGCATATGGTTAAAATCTTGATGATGATATTGCTATGCATAGGGCTGATATTCTTTGTTGCAGTGGAGGGACTGATTATAAGCAATTTCTCAAATCAGGGGGAAAAGGACTTAGATTACATAATAGTTTTAGGTGCTAAAATTTATGCAAGCGGTCCAAGCGTAGTTTTAAAGTACCGCTTGGATAAGGCGGTAGATTATCTAGAAGAAAATCCAAAAACCAAATGTATTGTTACAGGCGGACAGGGGCATAATGAACCTTTTCCTGAAGCAGAGGGAATGGCTGCTTATCTAAAGAAAAAAGGCATATCCGAAGATAGAATTTTGTTGGAAAGGGAGTCAAAAGTTACGGCGGAAAACATTTCCGGCAGTTTAGAACTTATGGAAGAGGGAAGCTCGGTAGGGATAGTGACTAACAATTTTCATGTTTTCAGGGCTCTTCAGATAGCTAAAAGTCAAGGTTTGAGAAACGTCTGCGGTATAGCGGCGGATTCCAATTTGGTATTTTTGCCAAATAACTTGCTGCGGGAGTTTTTAGCCGAGGTTAAGTTTTTGCTTATATAACAGAAAAAAGTAAATATTTTAATAGACGGTAATTTCAAAACGGTTGAAAGGAAAATGCGCCTTTCAACCGTTTTTTTATGAAGAAACCTTGATATATTTCACAAAACTGATATAATGTTTTTGTATATTATACAAAAAATAAAAAGAAATTTGTAAAATAAACAAAAGAGAAAATCAAATTAAATGTGATGGAGGTTACGAAATGGCGCTTAAGGTAAAAGACCTTGTGGCACTTAATTCCTTGAAAGATTTAAAATTGGAAGCCGGCAAGAAAGGGTTGAACCGCTATGTTTCTAATGCAGGAAGAGTTGACTATGAATTTCTGCCGGAGTTTCGGGATGAATATGTTAAGATGTTTGAAAAGGGCACTTTCCTACTTACGTCACTTCTTTCCTTTAAGGGTCAGCCTGAAAATCTACTGCCCATGATTTGCGAGCTTAACGAAAATAAGGTGGCAGGTTTAGCATACAAAAAAGTCATATACGACAGCTTGCCTGAAGAGGTTATAGACTATTGCGACGAAAAAGGCTTCCCCTTATTCTCTTATCAGTCCGAAACTCATATTGAATCTATGATTTTTGACATTATTGACACCATTAGATCGGAAACCGCTACTGTACTTAGCGGAGCAAATTTGCGAAGCATGATAAAAGGTGGCATGAGCAGAGAACAGGTAGTTCATTTAGCCGGTCAGTTGTCTTTCCCTTTCAAAAATTATGTAAGAGCAACGTATATCAGCACAGGTAATACCGATTATGGTGAAGAAGCGGAAAGAGTATTCAGAAACTTTCAGGCTAATGAAAAATTTTCAAAAAAAGCACTTCTTTGTCGTTATGGCACAGGGCTATTTGCCTTGATAACGGCAGAGGATGAAAATGAATATAATTTTGACAGATTGCAGGTTGAACTTATGGAGGAGCTGTTTCCGGGGCGCAGCGATGTTTGGTGTTGTTCGGGAGACGTTCACGAACCTTTAAGAGAGTTAGACTATACCTTTGCTGAAAGCTGGCAAACCTACGAAGCCTCATTGGCGGAGGGCTGCCTTTACCAAAAATATGAGGATATCGGAGCGTATCAGTATTTGATTCCGCAGTCTAGTTCTGTTGCAATGCGTAGCTTTGCAGACAAATATACTGTTCCTCTTGAAGAAAACTGTGAGTTTTCCGATACCTTGGAGATGTTTGTAAGATGTGGCGGTGACTACAATGCAACGGGTATAAAACTTCATGTACATAAAAACACCATTCGTTACCGCATAGGTAAGATTAAGAAGATTCTCAGTTTAGACACTTTTGGCGAGGCGGAGTTCTTTGCAATAACATCTACGGCGGTTAGATTAAAGCAGATTTCAAGGGTAAGGGTTTAGAATGAAGCCTTTGCATGATTTAGCATTATCAGCTATTAACAGCTTCTATATTTTTTAAGTAAAGAAAAACAGTAAATCAATTTGATTTACTGTTTTTGCATAATATCTTCTTGAAATGTTTATAACAAAATAGTTAATAATTTGGTGTTTTGATCTATTTCCCCAAATCGCCTAAAATGTCCGCAGGAACGGTTTCGGTTTTTATGAGAGATGAATCACCGTCCTTAACTTCAATGGTACCGTCTACTACACGGAATACAGGACCGTAAGGGTTGTCAGGTTCTTCTATCATCAGGAGTTCGGCTTTGAATTTTTGTCCTTTTTTGTCTACCAATTTACTCTTTTTCACAGGTTTTCCGGCAAGAAATTTCTTGGCATCGGTTTTGGTAAAGGAAACATTTGCAAGGAGTTTCATCTTTGAATTTTTCCAAATGGAAAAGCGACAGCCATCCCTAAAGCCTGTACAGCCATAACCCAGCTTACTCTCAACTACGTCAGAATTGCAGCGAGGACACTTTCCGAGAATTTCAGGTCCGTCGTTTGTAACGGCTGCAAGTCCGAAGTATGCGCCGTATGGTGAAGCAGGCCCCTCGTCGCAGAGGAAAACATCGCCGGTATATTTTTTATCTTTGGTCTCCGAGTAAAGTCGTTTCATGTGAACCACCGTTTCTGTACGTAACTTTTGAGGGGTTACATTGGGTTCGTCAGTCATATTTTTAGGGAGGTTCGGATTAACAGCATTGGCAGAGGAGGTATCGGCGTTTGCGCCGGCCCTCAAATTCTCATCCTCTTTGCCATCGGAATAAAAGTCTCTTGTATCAGGAATCCAATTACTCTTAAGGAGCTTTCGTACAACACCGCGAGTAATCTTTGTTTTGCTCATCATGCCTGATTTTGCCCGTTTCCAGATTACGAACTTACAGCCGTCTTGATATCCGCTGCAACCATAGCCGAATTTTCCCTCGATGACGTCAGAATTGCAGCGAGGGCACTTTCCGAGGGGTTTAGGCGGGTCGTTGACAATGCTTTCCAGTCCAAAGGAAGCGCCATATTCAGAGGTTGGCCCGTCATCATATAGGAAAACCAAGCCTGTATAGCTGCGACGTTTAGTTTCAGAGTAAAGCCTTTTTAATTTTAGCGTTGTTTTAGTGCGTTTACGTTGAGGTGAATTTCCAACTTCTGAAAAATTTTGCGGAAGATTCGGATTATCTTTTTCTAATGTAGCGGAGGTTGTGGAGTCGGCGGAGGAAGAATTTTTTCTATCGTCGGGAATCCAATCGCCGCTTAACAAGGTATGAACCATGTCGGGAGTAATTTCAATTTTGCTCATCATACCTGATTTGGCTCTCTTCCAAATGACAAACTTACAGCCATTTTTGTATCCGCTACAGCTATAGCCGTTGGTGCCCTCTACTACGTCAGAATTGCAACGAGGGCAAGACCCCAGCAGGAGCTTTCCTCTACGCATATTTTCAGGAACGTGATAAGCATCTACCTTTGGATAGCGGGTTTTTACTACTTTTTTTATCATCTCCAAAACGCTGTCAGTTAAGGCGGTCCATGGGACTTCACCATCCTGAATGGATTCCTGAACAGCCCACCAAAGTCCAGTCATATCCGGCTTTTTTAACTCGTTTGGAAGTATGCGATAAAGCTCTCTGCCAAGAACTGTGGAGCGAATTTGTTTCCCGCGACTTTCTATAAAACCGCGAGCCTCAAGGTTATCTATTATAGAGGAGCGGGTGGCGGAAGTGCCGATACTTCCGTTTTCCCCTTTCTTTTCTTTATCTTTTTTAAGCAGCAATGACTTTGCATGGGGATCGGTAACGTACTTTGCTATGCGAGTCATGTCCTCGTTCAAAGAAGCCTTTGTGTAACGAGGAGGTGCCTTGGTTTCTTTAGCTTCAACAGTTGGATTGGTGCAGCAAGCCTCATAGGATCCGGCTGCAATCTGACTGAGAGGGCTTTCCGTATTATCTGTATCCTCAATATCGGAAGAACCGTTTACTTCGTTAGACTTCTTCTTTTCAGGTCGAATCAGTTGAAGATAGCCTGAAAAGGTGGTTTTGGTGGAAACGGCTTTCAGATAGCCACCCTCTATGCGAGCCTCAAGATTAGTACGTTCTTTTTGGGCGGGAGGCAAGAATTGAGCCATGAAATACTTGACTATGGCAAGATATACGTTACGTTCTTCCTCGGTGAGCTTGCCGATATCCAGCTTGCGACTCTGCGGGATAATGGCGGTGTGGGCAGATAGATTTTTATCGTCAAATGCCTTGCCGTGAATTGACGGGTTAATTGGCAACTTTGAGAAAATTTTACCTGCAATATCGCTTTGAAGATTTGCCAGAACCTGTCTGATGGTGTTTGGCGCTTCACGGAACTGATCTTCGGAAAGATATTGGCAGTCGGAGCGGTTATAAGTTATGGCATTGTGGTTATCTCTCAGACTTTGAGTGATTTCCAAAGTCTTTGAGGGGTCGTAACCGAATTTATTGGAACAATAGGTCTGTAGCTTCACCAAGTTGAAAGGTAGAGGCGGTTGCTCCACAATTTCTTTCATGGAAACTTTCACAGCTTCAAGGTTCTGATTTTCCAAGCTCTCGGCGATTTCCTTTGCATAGTCCTCATCGCTAATCTTACCCTCTTCAAGATTTGGATCATCCTTGGCAGGCTCGAATAAAACACGGACAGTCTTGCCGTCAATCAAAAGGTCACTCCAAACAGTGTAAAAAGACTGCTTGTTGTGATTTTCGATAAGCATATCCCGTGTAACCACCAATCCCAACGTGGGAGTCTGCACTCTACCTACGGTGAGCATTTTGACTTGCGGATTTTTTAATGAAAAATAGCGAGAAAAATTGTAGCCTACCATGATATCCGCAACGCTGCGGGCGTGGGCGGACCAGCCGGAATTTACAAAAAGGCTGTTATCCTGCATATTGGCAAGAGCACGTTTCAGCGCGGCTTCGGTGGTATCGCCGGTGGCTAGGCGGTATACAGGTCCTTTATATTCAAACCACTGAAGAATTTCATCAATGAGGTATTGCCCCTCGTCATCAGGGTCACCTGCGTGAATAACACAATCTGCATTCTCTAAGAGCTTTCCGATTAGGGAAAGGCGTTCTTCTTTGCCGCTTCCCGCTTTCTTTTCCCAATTTTGAAAATAGATAGGCAGAGCCTCTAAAGTCCAGCGACCGTATCGCTTTACATCGTAGTCTTCGGGTTCTTTCAAAGTCAACAGGTGACCGAAAGCGGCGACAATGGTATAGTCTCCCTTTACGGTATAATTTCCATAATTGGTGGCAGTGCCCTCAATGGCGGAGGCGATGGCACGAGCAAGTATTGGTTTTTCAGCGATAATCAGTTTCATGGGTAGTCCTTTTTAAAAACAATCATTTTCTAATAAATTTAGGGAATCACCCCGAAATTTATTATACTGTAAACCTTGGGTCTATTACAAGATTTCTGTTGACAAAGGTATTGTTGATATAGGATGATGACAGTAATAGAGTGTTAAAGGTTAAAGAAAGTTTGAGGGAGAAATAATAAAGACTCTTAAAAAGAAAGAGAGAAGAAAATGAGAAGTGTTAAATGTATAGAAAAGGCGCGATTAAGAGGTGGGAAACTGCCTGTTGAATTTTCAAGAGAAGCTACAGAGGAAGTCGTAAACTTCCATCGGTCTGTTGCAGGATATGAGCCGACTGCTTTGGTAAATTTAAAAGATTTTGCTAAAACATGGGGAGTCAGAGGCGTTTTGGTAAAGGATGAGTCCAGCCGCTTCGGACTTAAGGCATTTAAAGGCTTAGGGGGCTCTTACGCTGTTGCGAAATTGGTAGCGGAAAGATTGGGGCTGAATTTTTCCGAATTGACACTGGTAGATTTAACCGCCGATGAAAGCAGAGAAAAGCTTCGGGATATGGTTTTTGTCACAGCCACCGACGGCAATCATGGAAAGGGAATTTCTTGGATTGCGGGGCTTTTGGGTTGCAAATCATATGTATTCATGCCAAAAGGTTCTGTGGAAGTAAGGGCGCAGGCTATCAGAGACGCCGGCTCTGCGGAAGTAACTATTACCGATATGGGTTACGATGACACCGTTCGCTATGCCGCGAAAGTGGCAAAGGAAAAGAGCGGGTTCTTGGTTCAGGACACTTCATGGGAGGGATATGAAGAAACCCCTTTGCATATAGGGCAGGGCTATACCACAATGGTTTGGGAAGCGCTGGAACAGTTGAAAGAGGCAGGCTTTGAAAGACCGACTCACGTATTCTTGCAGGCAGGAGTGGGAGCTATGGCAGGCGCCGTTCTGGCGGCACTGGCTTGCGAATTTGAGGGTGACCATCCTGTGACTTCAGTGGTAGAGCCTTTGGAGGTGGCTTGTATTTATGAGTCCGTACAAGCAGGAGACGGTAAGGCACATAAGGCTACGGGAAGCGAAATTACCATTATGGCAGGGCTAAACTGTGGAGAGCCTTGTCAACTTACATGGCCTATCCTTAGGGACTTTGCGGACTTTTACTTTGCCGTTGAGGACAGCGTTTCAGAAGAGGGAATGATGTGCTTAGGGAATCCGACAGGATGTGACCAAAGAGTTGTATCAGGTGAATCCGGAGCGGTAGGCTTTGGACTTTTGAAAGAGATTTTAGAAAACAGACCTGATTTGAAAGATAAATTGAAATTGGATGAAAGGTCGGTTGTTTTGGTTATCAGTACCGAGGGAGATACAGACCCTGAAAACTATAAAAAAGTTGTTTTCAAATAGATAACGGCATATTATAATAAAAGACACACCGTGGTGAGAATCGTGTGGGATTGTATTATTCAAAATGAAAAGGGAGATAAAAATGGCAAAGGATAGCGAAGAAAAGAAGACAGGAAATTTCGGTAAAAAAGTACGTTTTTATTTAACACTGGTCTTAATAGTGGCTTTAGTTATTATTTACTATTCCATGAAAGCAAAGGTTACGGTAGCTATGGTCAGGGCGAAGTTTTATTTAACTGTTGCCATGTGGATTATCATAATTGCTTTAATATTATTGGCAATAATAAAGATTAAGAGTCTTATCAAAGGTAAGAAATCCAAGTAAAAGGATAAAAGGATTATAGATTGTAGAAAAGAGGATTATAAAATGTCAGAAGAAATCAAAGAAAATTTAGAAGAAATTGCAGAGACTAAAGTTGCTGATGTGGTGACTGCTGTACCTGAAGTGGAAAATGCGGCGGCAAAGCCTGCAAAAGAGACAAAAGGTATCAGATGGGGTATAGTTATCATGGCTTTCGGTTTAGTTGTATTTTTGGCACAGCTGTTTTTCGTAGCCTCGGTTATTTTTGAAAATATAGAATATATCAATTTTAGAGATATGTTCTTGCAGGTAATTACTATGCTGGTTCCGTCTGCACTTTTAGCGGCATTGGGTTTGATTATAGATCAACTTCAATCCATCTGCAAAGAACTGAAGAGAAAGTAAGTAACGTTTCATAAGTAATATCTTAATGAAAAATCCTGATGCTTCATAGCGTCAGGATTTTTCGTTGTTATTCAGCAGTTAAATCCTTGGCTAAAGAAATACTGCGTTCAAATTGAAGAGCATATTGTTTAGGAGAGATTCCTGTGGTTCCTGAAAAGGTACGTATGAAGTGGGCGTAGGATCTGAAGCCGGAAGCCTCACAGGCTTCCTGAACGGACCTGCCCTCACGCAAGAGCTTTTGAGACTCTATAATGCGCGCCTGAATGATATATTCCATTACGGAAGAACCGGTGCCGCTCTTAAATGCATGGCAGAGATAATGTTTACTGATGTGACAGTGTTCTGCAATATCGTTCAGGGTAATAGGCTCTGTATAGTGGGCTTGAATAAATTCAAGTATCGGTTGGATTTTACTGTAATTGGAACCGCTGAGCTCGGTGCTTTCGGCAGTCAGAGCCAAATTGATATCATTGGTATGCACTGCGCTGCAAACTAAAAGCAATATGCGCAAGAGAATGATGGACTGTTTTATATCATAGCCAAAATTCTCTACTATGGACGGAGTGCGCAGAGACTCAAACTCTCTGGCAAGTTCTGCCGTCTGCTCGTCGGTTAACTGTATGCAAGGGGTACTTTCGTGCATGAGAATGTTATAAAAGTTGGTGTGGGCGCTGGAAAGCTGTTCCACCATGCCGGGTATAACATGAAAAACATAGCGCTGGAAAATAGCATCGTTGGAGAGGATGGCGGTTCTGTGCAGGGTATTAGGCCTTAAGATAATGAGGGTGTTCCTGTTTAGAGGATAGATTTCCTTGTCCAAAAACACCTTACCCCCATCGCTTAAAATCAGCATGATTTCAATATGTTCATGGAAATGCAGTCTATGCATGTGCCAACCCATGTCCTGTTTTAAATTGATGATAAATTGTTGTTTATGGTTCATTTTTGCAAAATTCTCTTTGTTTTTGTTAAATTATAGCAAAATATTGCATATCTTGCGTTACCTTGTATAGTTAATATTATATACAAAAAATGGCTTTATGCCAGTTTTTAAGCAAAATCGTGTATGAAAAACTAAATAAGAACATTTTATTAAGCAAATCGCAATATACGATATAAATCTGACAATAACAGCAAAGATTTGCGTAAATTGATGTGTTAGTATGGTGATATAAATTATGGTTTTAATGTGGGGTTTTATGGATTACTTTTCCCGCAAAAGAATATCAGCCAAAAAGAAAATACATTAAGTATTCAATTAAAGTATCACAAAAACTCAAGGAGGTGAGCTTATGTGGACAAGCACTACCATGTCTATTGGTGAAGCCCTAGTGGTTTCTGCTATGGGAATTACGATAGTTTTCGCGCTATTGGTTATTCTCGCTGTATCGTTGATTATATTTGCTAAGGTATTCAACGTAGCAAGCGGAACCAAGCAGCCAGAAGCGGCAGGTGTGGCACCGGCTTTCGATGCAGGCGTTTATGCTCGTATTATAGCAGTCGTTTGCGAAGAGATGAAAGCAGACCCAAAGGATATTGTTATAAAAAGTATTAAAAAAATTGATTAATTTACGGAGGAATTTGAAATGAAATATGTAGTAAAGATGGATGGAAAGAGCTACGAAGTAGAAGTTGAAAGAGCAAATCCTTTCCACATGTTAACAAGAGAAGAAGCAGTAACAGGTAAGGTGGCTCCAGCAGCACCTGTAGCAGCACCTGTTGTTCCACAGGCAGCACCTGTAGCAGCACCTGCACCGGCACCTGCTCCGGCAGCACCGGCTCCTGTAGCAAGCGGCGCAGCTCAAGTTGAAAGCCCAATGGTAGGTTCCATTCTTGATGTTAAGAAAGCTGTAGGTGATGTAGTTAAGGCAGGAGACACTGTATTTATCATGGAAGCGATGAAGATGGAAAATGAAATCGTTGCACCGGTTGACGGGACTATTGCAGAAATTTGCGTAGCAAAGGGTGCAAGCGTAACAACAGGACAGGTTCTTGCTGTTCTTAAGTAATTTTAGGAGGATGTAATCTATGAGCTTTATTGGCGTATTACAGGGATTATTTAACGATTCCGGATTCTCCAGCATTTCTTATCAGCAGGGAATCATGTTGTTAATATCCTTTGTATTATTATATTTAGCGATTGTAAAGAAGTTTGAACCGTTGCTTCTTTTGCCTATCGCTTTCGGTATGTTTTTATCCAACTTACCTGAGGCCGGTACTTTCGAGTATTTCTATAACTGCGAACACTGGTACGAATCAGGTATCTTGGGTGTAATGTACATGGGTGTAAAATCCAGTTTCTTCCCATGTATGATGTTCTTGGCAGTTGGTGCTATGACCGATTTCGGTCCGCTGATTGCTAACCCTATCAGCTTGTTGATGGGAGCCGGTGCACAGTTCGGTATTTATTGTGCTTTCACAGTTGCGACTCTTATCGGCTTCACACCGCAGCAGGCAGCTGCCATCGGTATTATCGGTGGAGCAGACGGTCCTACAGCTATTTATGTTACTAACCACTTGGCGCCTGAACTTCTGGCACCTATCGCTGTAGCGGCATATAGTTACATGGCTCTGATTCCTATGATTCAGCCTCCAATCATGAAGCTGATGACTACGGAAAAAGAACGTAAGATAAAAATGAAGCAGCTTAGACCTGTATCAAAGAAAGAAAAGGTTATCTTCCCTGTATTTGTAGCTACTCTGTGTTCACTAATGCTTCCGTCGGTTGCACCGCTTTTAGGTATGCTCATGCTTGGTAACTTACTCCGCGAATCCGGCGTAGTAGACAGACTTTCCGACACAGCACAGAATGCACTTTGCAACATCTGTACTATCTTCCTCGGACTTTCTGTTGGAGCTACAGCCAGAGGAGAACTCTTCCTCACTTCACAGACTCTCGGTATTATCGCTCTCGGACTTGCAGCGTTCTGCTTATCCACTTTCGGCGGACTTGCTATCGGAAAGGTTCTCTGTGCAGTAACAGGAGGAAAAATCAATCCTCTCATCGGTTCTGCCGGAGTATCAGCAGTACCAATGGCAGCCAGAGTTGCACAGACTGTAGGAGCTAAGACTGACAGAACTAACTTCCTGCTTATGCACGCTATGGGACCTAACGTTGCCGGCGTAATCGGAAGTGCGGTTGCTGCGGGTTACTTCATGGTATTCTTTGGATAAAATCAGTTTTAAAAAATCTTTAAATATATAATTATAACGTTTTAGTAAAGGAGAGAGATGAAATGAATAAAGTAATGTCTTTACATGACGCTGTTGCTAAGTTTGTTGAAAATGGTGACACTATTTCCTTTGGCGGCTTTACTACTAACCGTAAACCATATGCGGTTGTAGGAGAAATTATCCGTCAGGGTCAGAAAGATTTCACAGTATGGGCCGGCCCAGCCGGCGGAGACTGGGACATAATGATTGGTGAGGATAGAGTTAAGGCTTATATTAACTGCTACACCGCAAACTCCGGTTTCACAAATGTATCCCGTAGATTCCGTGCTGCTATTGAAGCAGGCAATCTCACTTATGAGGACTATTCTCAGGACGTGGTTATGCTCCAGCTTCACGCTGCGTCATTAGGCTTACCGTTCTTACCTGTACGTCTTATGAACGGTTCAGGTCTTACAAAGTTCTGGGGTATTACTCCTGAACAGAGAAAGGCTTTAGACACTGTAGACAACGAAAAGTATGTTATGGTAGACAATCCGTTCAATCCGGGTGAAAAGGTAGTTGCTGTTCCTGTGCCAAAGCTTGACACAGCAGTTATCCACGTACAAAAGGCTTCTCCGGACGGCACTTGTATCATTGAGGGAG
This sequence comes from Bacillota bacterium, assembly GCA_041797745.1. GTDB lineage: Bacteria > Bacillota > Clostridia > Peptostreptococcales > Anaerovoracaceae > UBA3871. Next base: position 5,169 of record JBHBZU010000057.1, on the reverse strand, counting down.
ACGAGTTCCACGATGTAGACATCGCGGTTGCAGCCAGAAAGGTTATCGTTACTTGTGAAGAATTAGTAAGTGACGAATGGATTAGAAGAGACCCTACTTTAACAAAGGTCTTCGGTGAATGCGTAAGCGCAGTTGTACATACTCCTTACGGTGCATGGCCTAGTCAGGTTTACAATTACTACGATGCTGACGGCGAAGCTATGAAAGAATATGACAGAGCTTCAAAGTATCAGGACGCTGAGGACGCTAAGAAGCAGCTCCGCAAGGCAGCTGACAAGGCAAAGAAAGCCTTTGACGCTAACACAGCTGATGAAAAGCTCAAGGCAGCTTATGAAAAGGCTGAAAAGGCAGCAGCTGACGCAGAAGCAGGGAACGGTCCTGAAACTTTCAAGGATTACGTTCAGAAGTGGATGTACGATGTAAAGGACAACGACGACCTTCTTGATAAGATCGGCGGTTCCAGATTAGCTAATATTAAGGTTGTTCCGGGCCTTGGTTATGCAGGTAAGCTCTAAGAGGGGAGGAGAGAAAAATGGCGGATTATAAGAATTATACAAAACAGGAAATGCAGGCTTATGCCATCGCTAAAAATATTAAAGAAAATCAGATTGTTATTGTAGGTACAGGATTACCTCTTATCGGAGCGTCTCTTGCTAAGAGAGCTATCTGTCCAAGCTGTCACCCTATCGTTGAGTCCGGTCTTATGGACTGTGCACCGATTGAAGTACCTCGTTCCGTAGGTGACTTAAGATTTATGGCACACTGCGGCGTTCAGTGGCCTAACATTCGTTTCGTAGGTTTTGAAGCTAATGAATGGCTTCACAACGAAGACAGACTTATTGCATTTATCGGTGGAGCTCAGATTGACCCATATGGTAACGTTAACTCCACTTGTATAGGTGATTACAATAACCCTAAGACTCGTTTCACAGGTTCCGGCGGTGCTAACGGTATCGCTACATACTGCAACACAATTATCATGATGCAGCACCAGAAGAGACGTTTTATGGACAACATTGACTATATCACATCTCCGGGTTGGATGGACGGTCCGGGAGGAAGAGAAAGAGCAGGTCTCCCTGGAAACAGAGGACCTCAGATGGTTGTTACAGATCTTGGTATCATGAAGTTTGATGAAGAAACTAAGAGAATGTATCTTGCTTACTACTATCCGTTCTCAACTCCTGAAATGGTATTGGAAAACACAGGCTTTGATGTTGATGTTTCCAGAGCTCAGCTCATGGAGGGACCTGACGAAGAGGTTATCAGACTCATCAGAGAAGAAATCGACCCGGGTCAAGCGTTCATCAAGCTTCCAAAGAACAAGTAAGTATTCCTCATATACATAGAAAGGAAAAGAAATGACAGTTAATTATTCAATGCCTGGATATTTCCAGAATATGAAAGTTATCGAAGGCGCTGCTTATCGCGCTGACGAAGAAAATGTTGCACAGCTCAAGGAAGTTGAACAGCAGATTAAGGAAATTAAGGAAAAAATGCTGGCTGCCGGTGTTGCGGATGAAAAGATTCACGACAAGGGTCAGTACACAGCAATGGAGAGAATCCTCTCTCTCGTAGACGAGGGCTCCTTTTGCCCGTTAAACAGCCTTTACAACCCAGCAGATAACAATGAAGAAAAGATTGGTATCGTTTCCACAGGTGTGGTTAAGGGTCTTGGCCGCGTTAACGGAAAGTGGGCGGTTATCATCGCTTCCGACAATAAGAAGATGGCAGGCGCTTGGGTTGCAGGTCAGGCTGACAACCTCTTAAGAGGCAGCGACACAGCTAAGCTCTTAGGTATTCCTCTTATCTACATCCTCAACTGCTCCGGCGTAAAGCTCGACGAGCAGGAAAAGGTATATCCAAATCGTAGAGGTGGCGGTACACCGTTCTATCGTAATTCAGAACTTAACCAGTTAGGTATTCCTGTAATCGTTGGTATCTATGGTACTAACCCGGCAGGTGGCGGATATCACTCCATCTCCCCAACTATTCTTATTGCTCATCAGAAAGCTAATATGGCTGTAGGTGGTGCAGGTATCGTTGGCGGTATGGACTCCAAGCCATATGTTGACGCAGAAGGTGCTCAGGGCATGATTGACGCAACAAGAGGAATGAAGAACGACCCACCTGGTTCAGTTTCCATTCACTATTCTCAGACAGGTTTCTTCCGTGAAGTATATGACGAGGAACTTGGAGTTCTTGACGCAATCAAGAAGTACATGGATTTATTACCGTCTTTCAATCAGGATTTCTTCCGTGTTGATTCACCTAAGGCTCCTGCTCTTGATCCGGCTGAACTTTATAACATCGTTCCACTCAACACAAGAAAAGCGTACGATATGTACAATGTAATCAAAACTGTTGTTGACGGTGGCGAATTTATGGAATTTAAAAAGGGCTACGGTCCTGAAATGATTACAGGTCTTGCAAAGATTGACGGACTTCTCGTAGGTCTTGTTGCTAACCAGCAGGGTGTTTTAGCTATGCAGGGTTACCCTGATTATCCTGAGTACAGAGGAAAGGGTGCAATGGGCGTTGGCGGAAAGCTTTATCGTCAGGGTCTCATTAAGATGAATGAGTTTGTAACTCTTTGCTCCAGAGATAAGATTCCTATGGTATGGCTTCAGGATACAACAGGTATTGACGTAGACAATGAAGCGGAAAAAGCTGAACTTCTCGGTCTTGGTCAGTCCCTCATTTACTCAATCCAAAATTCCGGTCTGAAGATGCTGGAAATCACAGTTCGTAAGGGAACTGCTGCTGCTCACTACGTACTCGGCGGACCACAGGGTAACGATAACAACGTTTTCTCTTTAGGTACAGCAGCAACAGAAATCAACGTAATGTACGGAAAGACAGCAGCAGGAGCTATGTATTCCCGTCGTTTAGTTAAGGATCAGGATTCCGGAAAGGATCTCCAGCCTACTATCGACAAGATGAATGACCTCATTCAGAAGTACATTGATAATTCCAAGCCTGCTTTCTGTGCTAAGACAGGTATGGTTGACGAAATCGTTGAACTGCCTAACATCAGAAACTATATCGTTGCATTTGCTAATGCGGCATATCAGAATCCAAAGGCTATTTGTCCGGTTCACCAGATGCTTCTTCCTAGAATCATCCGTGACTACGACAGAATTAACAATCTGTAATAAATTTTATCCAAGCAAAGCCTATGGTCTTTGCTTGGAAACATCTTATACCTTTTTTAAAAAGGGTAATTGAAAGGAGAAAGGTTTGGGAGATATTTATACACTAGGGATAGACGTTGGCTCAACGGCGTCTAAATGTGTTATTCTTAAGAATGGCAAAGATATTGTTGCCAAGTCTTTAGTACATGTAGGTGCCGGCACCAGCGGTCCTACCCGTGCTTTAGATGAGGTGCTTGAAGCTGCGGGCATGAAGTTGGAGGATATGAGCTTTGTCCTTGCAACAGGTTACGGCAGAAACGCACTTATGGAAATTGCAGATAAGCAGATGAGTGAGCTTTCTTGCCATGCCAGAGGTGCTTCCTTCCTTTTCCCAGGTACACATACTGTAATTGACATTGGCGGACAGGACGTAAAGGTTCTTCATCTTGAAGATGGTCGTATGGCTAATTTCCAGATGAACGACAAGTGTGCCGCAGGAACCGGAAGATTTCTGGATGTAATGGCAAAAGTCCTTGAAATAGACGTATCCGACATGGAACATCTTGGACGAGAGTCCACCAAGGAAGTTGGTATCAGCTCCACTTGCACAGTTTTCGCTGAAAGTGAGGTAATCAGCCAGTTAGCTGAGGGCAGCAACAAACGTGACATTATCAACGGCATTCATAAGTCAATTGCACATAGAGTTTCAGGTCTTGCACATCGTGTAGGAGTTATTCCCGACATCGTAATGACAGGCGGCGTAGCCCAGAACGGCGGTGTGGTCGAGGCTCTCGAAAAAGAATTACAATGCGAAATTAAGACTTCACCTTTGACACAGTACAACGGTGCCCTCGGCGCAGCACTTTTCGCATATGAAAGTTACACAAAATAAGTTTTAATTTTAGGAGGTCTACAAATGGCAAAAACAGTAAGCCCAGGTGTTCTTGCTTTGCGTAAGGTAGTAGATGACGTACATGCCGAAGCCCGTGAAGCAAGAAAAAGAGGAGAACTCGTAGGATGGTCCTCTTCCAAGTTCCCATGTGAACTCGCAGCAGCCTTTGATTTAAAGGTTATGTATCCTGAAAACCAAGCAGCCGGTATTGCAGCAAACCGTTATGGTGAACTGCTTTGTCAGGCAGCTGAAGATCTTGGTTACGATAACGATATCTGCGGATACGCTCGTATTTCCCTTGCATATGCAGCAGGAAAGAGAGCAGCTCGCAAATTCGATTCCGTAACAGGAGAATATATTATTGACCCAAGCACAGGAAAGCCTCTCAAGGATGAGGCAGGAAACGTAGTAATGGATGAAGCAACAGGAAAGCCTAAAAAGGATCCTAAGACTCAGACTCCATACATCGTTCTTGATGATCTTAACGAAATCAATGCTTTACCTGAGGGTGAAGAAAAGGAAAGACGCCTTGCTGCTATTTCCCCAATTCGCCAAATGCAGATTCCAATGCCTGACTTCGTTCTGTGCTGCAACAACATTTGCAACTGCATGACCAAGTGGTATGAAAACATCGCTCGTATGCATAACATTCCGCTTATCATGATTGATATTCCTTACAACAATAAGGTAGAAGTTGATGATTCTTATGTTGCTTATATTCGCGGTCAGTTTGACAACGCTATTAAGGAACTTGAAAAGTTAACAGGTAAGAAGTTTGACGAAAAGAAGTTTGAAGAAGCCTGCAAGAACGCTAACCGTACAGCATCAGCTTGGTTAAAGGTTTGCGATTACTTACAGTACAAGCCTGCTCCATATTCCGGATTCGACCTCTTCAACCACATGGCAGACATCGTAACAGCTCGTGCAAGAGTTGACGCCGGTGACGCATTTGAACTTTTAGCAAGTGACCTTGAAGAAACAGTTAAGAATGGCGAAACTACTACTCCATTCCCTGAAAAGTATAGAATCATGTTTGAGGGTATTCCTTGCTGGCCAAAGCTGCCACAGCTCTTCAAGCCTCTTAAGGCTAACGGTATCAACGTAACAGCTGTAGTATATGCTCCTGCTTTCGGTTTCGTTTAT
>JBHBZU010000056.1:0-5161 GCA_041797745.1 Bacillota bacterium | reverse complement strand
CGAACTTAATGTTTTCTAAACCAGCTGTGCTTGGATCAGCAACTGTTGTTGCGTCAATCTTGATTTCGCCAGACTTAACCTTTTCAAATAATGCCTGGTATTCTTCAACAGTCCAGTTTTCAAGTGACCATGTTTCTGTAGGGATACCTACTGCATCATCAGCTGCTCCTAATACTAACTGGCTACCATAGATACCGCCGTCAAAGAACTTAGTAAGAGCCTGAATTACAGAAACATCAAGACCTTTCATAGCGGATGTAACAACTGTGTCAGACTGATTGGACTGGTCAACGTCAACGCCGATAATCTTGCCCTCTGCAGCTTCAGCAGCAGCAGCGCCTGACTGGAACATAGTGCCTCCGCACATAAATACAACTTCTGTACCCTGATTGTACCAACCGGAAAGCATAGCCTGAAGATCAGGAGATGCGGAGAAGCTGGAACCGTATTCCCAAGAATATCTCATTTCTACAGTCTTACCTAATTCAGCCGCAGCCGCGTCAGCACCCTGAGCATAGCCATAACCGTATCTAACGCAAGCAGGATTGGAACCGCCACCACCGCCGGAGAATCCGAGCTTAGTGAAGCCTTCCATTACTGCAGCATAACCTGCAAAATAGCCTGCCTGTTCTTCCTGATAGGAAACGCCTACAAGGTTTTTAAATCCCATATCCCATCCGTCAATGAAAACGAACTGAACATCAGGATACTTAGGAACTACTTCCTTAAGTGCATTTTCCTGTAAGAAACCTGGGGTTACGATAACTTTTGCACCTGCTTCGCAAGCATCTGTCATAGCCTTGATTCTATCGTCATCTGTTGCGTTAGAACCGTTTGCAGGCTGATAATACTTGTAAGTGAGTTCGTTGTCATAAGCATACTTCTTGCAACCGTTCCAAGTGAACTGGTTGAAAGAACCGTCCTTTAACTGACCAACGTCTGTTACCATTGCGATAACATAAGTACCGTCTGCGGATTCGCAGTTGTCCGGAATGTCATCGTAAGATACTGCTTGAGAGTTGTTGTCTATCGGCTTGCCAGAATCGCCGTTACATGCAGCAAAGCTGAACACCATTAAAAGACAAAGTAAAACTGCTAATACCTTTTTCATTTGTTTAGTCCTCCTAAAAGTTTACTAATAGAGTTTAGTATTCGTATACATTATACACTAGCATGTGCACATTGAAAAGGATTTTTTATGTTTTCAAGTTATTTCAACGGTTTTCAACGGTTTTGCCTGGATAAATGTACACATTGAAAAAAAGCTGAGGTTAAAACCTCAGCTCTAAATCAATCATTTTATCAGAGAATTTCACTAACGCTTAAATCCAAGCCGGCAATCTCTTCCTTTTCGCAACTGCAACTTACTACGAACTTAACGCCGTCTTCCTTTTCGATAACAGCAAGTCTGTTAACAAATTCAGGTAAGTCATCTGTGGAAATGTCTGCATGACTCAAAATAGAATCAATAAAAATAAATTCTATATCATGATCTGAAGCGAGGAGACCGTAAATAAAACCAATGTACTCATCACTATCAGTAATATGCTTGTATTCATTCATGTTGACTAAACGGATATCATGTTTCACGTCGGTGTTGAGCCTGTCATTTTTGCTCATAAACACAACACTTCCCTGCGCGTTTAATATCTTCTCGTTTGCTAAATTACAAATCTCCTTAGTCTTACCACTACCCTTGTGGCCGATTATTAACTGCACCATAATCGTTCCCTCCTTAAATGTCTGATGTAAGTTTACACCTGTTTGATGCTCTTATTATATCACGCAGCTAATCTTCTATCAACTAAATTTTCACAGAATTTTGAATATTTCGCACTTGATTGCATACAAAATTTCCTGCAGCCTCTTAATCACCCAGTCCCAGCGGTTCTAAATCCATATCTACGCCCTCGTTTTCATCGTCTGCATAGTCTTCTCTAGCCCACTCTTCTTCCAAAGCTCTGATTTGTTCTTCTTTATCTGCGCGGCGCTGTGCTTTGCGAAGCTTTCTGTTTTCTATCATCAGATAAATTGTAGGAATGAGAAATAGGGTAACCACAGTTGAAGCTATGAGACCTCCTATAATGGAAACTCCCATAGGTGCAAGCATGGCACCGCCGTCTCCAAGTCCTAATGCGATAGGTATCATACCTACTATAGTAGTAACCGCAGACATTAAAATCGGTCTCAATCTAAGCTGCCCCGCCTGAACCAGCGCTTTGGAAAGTCCCAGACTGTCCTTATACTGATTAATAAATTCTACCAGCAGTATGGAGTTGTTTACTACGATACCCACCAGCATAATCAGTCCTAAAAATGAGGTCAGCGACAGAGCTGTTCCTGTAATAAACAGCGATAAGAACGCGCCTGTCATAGCAAAAGGAACCGCCATCATAATCACCGCCGCCATAATTACGGACTCAAACTGCGCTGCCAACAGCAAAAATACCAGTGCGATAGCCGCTATCAAAGCCAGCAGCAAATCTCCAAAGGTATCCATCATCTGATCGTAAGAACCGCCGTTTTCAACAAAATATCCGTCAGGCAGCTGATAATTATTGATAAACTCTACTACCTCAGGGGAACCGCTGAACATGGTGCTTTTAGCAGTGTCTACATTGATAGAAACAGTATTTGTCTGATTTTCTCTGTAAATATAGCTTGGGGCATTGTCATAAACGAAGTTTGCAATCTGCCCAACAGGCACACTGATTCCTGTACTTCCGGTAACTATAACCTGCTTTACCTTATCTACCGTATCGGCTTGGGAGCCGATGGAGGAAATTTTAACGTCAATCTGGGAACCGTCAATATCTACCTTGGTGGCGGTAGTTCCCTTAACTGCATTGGAGACACCTGTTGCCAGCTGATAAGCAGTAATTCCGTAAAACGCCGCGGTATTGCGGTCAATTACCAGTTTTACTTCAGGAGAGCCCTCCGGAAGATCCAGCTTTGCAGTCTCCACGCAATCCATCTGACGCAATTCCTTTTCCATGGTCCTAGCTATATCAATAAGCTTTTCACGATCCTTTCCCTTTAAATTGAAAGTGATATCGTGTTCGCCGAAGAACTGGCTCATAGATTCGCTGTTTTGTGCCGTTATCTTGGCACCTGAAATATAGGTAAAGTGCTTCTCCAAAGCCGAAGCAATTTCAGTTGCGCTTTCCTTACGTTTCGACGGGCTGCACAATGTAACAGTTACGGAGCTTGACGGACTCACCGACAGCATTGACAGGCTTTCCGTTGACATAGCCACATGCTTCACTTCCGGAACGGACAATAAATACTGCTCGATTTCGTAAAGAACCTTGTCTTTCGCCTCTAAAGAGGTACCGTAAGGCGTTTCCACGCTGATATTAACCATGCTTTCATCGGAATCCGGCAGAATTTCCGCACCTACTGTCACAATTAAGAGCATTGAGGCTAAAAATACTAAAAATGATGAAATTATAAACTTCTTCGGCTTCGCCAATATTTGGGGAAGTATTCTTCCATATTCTTCCTTTATGCTTTCCAGAAAATCTGCAAACTTAACAAGATAGCGATACTTGTAACGGCGTTTGCCAAATCTGATGTAGGTAATATTATTGCTGCCGTGCATAATCTGTGAAAACATCATAGGAATGACGCACATAGCCACAACTAAAGAAGCTAAAAGTGCAATGATAATGGTCCAGCAGAAATCCGCAAAGAGCATACCCGCCATGCCTTTTGAAAGTGCTATAGGCAAAAATACCATTACCGTTGTAAGAGTGGAAGCCACAACCGCAAGGAAAATTTCTTTGGAACCTTTAACTGCCGCTTCTTCCGTATTAACCAATTCCTGTTTCCACCTGAATATATTTTCAAGAACTACAATAGAATTATCTACCAGCATACCGACGCAAATAGCAAGGGCGCACAGTGTAACCATATTCAAAGTCATTCCTTTGGCGTTCATAACTGACAGCGCCGCCAAAAGAGAGGCAGGAATGGATACGGCAATAATCATGGTAGCCCGCAGATTGCGTAGGAATACGAATACTACAACTATGGCAAGAAGCGCACCTAAAAGGGCATTTGTTGCCACCGATTTTATAGATCTTTGAATATAGTCGGCTGAATCATAGCCTACTGTAAAGTTTAAATCCGGATATTTCTTTTCCAGCTCCAAAAGAGCCTTGTTTACATTTTGGGATACTTTAACGGTGTTTGCGTCGCTGGCTTTTGAAATCATAACACCGACAGCAGTATTTCCGTCCATTCTTGCTATTGATTTCTGCTCTGCATTCTGACGTGTTACAGAGGCTATATCACCTAGTCTTACTACGCTTCTGTCTGAAATCATCAACGGAAGATTCTTTATGTCATCTACGCTTCTAAAGTCTCCAACCGTTCTGATAATAATATCTGAATCCCCTTTATTAATATCACCGTTAGGAAGACTGACATTTTCCGCTGCCAGCAGTTGAGAGAGAGTTGCAATGGAAAGTCCATAGCTTGCAAGCTGATCCTGCGCCACCTTAACGGCAATTTCTTCGGAAATTCCGCCGGAAACAGCTACGGAAGCCACTCCACCGGCGCGTTCAAGTCTCGGTTTAACAGTGTCTTCGATAATGCCGTTTAATTCCGTTAAAGTCTTATCTTTAGAGGAAATATAAATTTGAGATACAGGAATCATACTCATATCAATCTTCATAATCATCGGCTCTGAACATTCATCAGGCAGATAATCTGAAATGAGCGCCACCTTATCTCTAATTGCAAGGGAAGCAAAATTCATGTCCGTATTGTAGTCAAACTCCACCATTACTATGGAAGAGCCCTCCATGCTGTAGGACATCATTGCTTTTAAATTTTCTACAGAGGCTACCGCAGACTCAATGTTTTCAGTAACAAGTGATTCCACTTCCTCCGGTGAAGCGTTCCCATAGCTCGTCATAATAGCTGCATATGGCAGCTGAAAATTCGGCATAAGATCCATGGGCAGCTTTATTACCGATATTACACCTAATACCAACACCATGAGCAAAATCATGATAGTGGCTACAGGTCTTTTAATAGTTATAGCTGAAATATTCATATTCTAACCCCTAATCAATTCCGTTACTCGTTTACCTTTACTTTAGCTCCGTCTTCTACAAAATCCTGACCTGTTACAGCTACCTTTTCACCGGGATTT
>JBHBZU010000055.1:0-60929 GCA_041797745.1 Bacillota bacterium | reverse complement strand
TATGTGAGTATCTCCCGATACACAAAATGCCGGAAATGCCTGAAACAACAGGCTATACCGGCATATAAGAAGTTTTGAAAAGTTAGTCAAAAATTGTATTAGAGTTTTAATTAAATAATTACATTAGCTAGTTTTTTGTTGCCAAGAAATAAAATGTTATTAGACATAGTTAGACCTAAAACACTGGTATAGCTATGTTTTTTTGTAGTAGAGTTTGTGGGAAAATATGAATAAAAATCAAAAATGAAAGTGACAGTAAATTATTGAAAGCGTCAGGAGGATATGATGTTAAACAAAATGACAGTAAGAAAAAAGTTAATGACTTATGGCATTTTCGCTATGGTGATTATGCTTATCGTGGGTCTCATGGGTGTATTTGGAATGAGAACCATAAACAAAAATGTTTCTGAACTTTATAACAACGATTTTATTCCAACTTCAAACCTGCAAACAGTTCAGGCTAATTTGCTTTACAGTGCAAATAACTACCTGATTATATTTGAGGAAAAGAATGATTCCACAGTTGATGACAGGCTGAAAGAAATTACAGTTTGGACGGATGAGGACAAAGAACTGTTGGTTTCATATGCAGAAATGGATTTAACTGAAAGGGAACAGGAGACTTACGATGAATTGCAGGGTGCTCTTGAAACCTACAGAGGCGTTCGAGAACATATGGATGAGGCATTAAGCGCTCATGACTATGCAACAGCGGAAGCTCATTATCCTGAATTTGAAGAAGCCAGACGAGCAGTTGACGGTTCCATTTCCAAGCTGATAGGTTATGCCAAGGAAGAATCCTTAATCACGGCTGAATCCAGTCAGCAGACTTTCTTGCTCCTATTTATTACCATTAGCGTAATCATAGCGGTAGCAATATTCTTAATGCTGCTTCTTAACACTATGATTACCAGAAACATAAGAATAGGTCTTTCTACGGCAGTTGCTATAGCCAAGGAACTGGCTCAAGGTAAGGTTAATATCGACATCGAAAAGGATGAGGTCGTATATGACGAAATAGGCGAACTGAAAAATGCCTTTGCAGATGTAGTTGAAAATTCCAAGGCTCAGGCGGCTGCTTTAAGAGGGCTTGCTGCCGGTGAAGAGGATATTGATATTGTAGTAAGATCAGAGGATGATGTTATCAATGTGGCGATGGTTAAGGTAATTGGTACATTAAAAGCTCTGGTTGAAGAATTTGTGGAACTTAACAAGCATTTCCAAGAGGGCGATACAAAGTTCAGAAGCGATGCTTCCAAGTTTGAGGGCGGTTATAAACTGCTTATCAACGGAACCAATCAGACAGTTGATACCATCATGGAACAGGTGGATTATTTAGCTTCAGCTATTATGATGCTTGGTGCAGGTGAATTGCCTGTGATTGAAAATGACAAGCCGGGTGATTTTGCGGTTATTATCGACCAGCTGGCAGCGGCTGTTAACAGCATAAGAGCCTTGGTAGAGGATACTCAAGGAATGGCTCAAGCAGCCCTTTCAGGTGATTATAACGTTAGAGCCAATGTTGAAAAGTATCAGGGCGAATACAGAAGTGTAATTGACGGTATCAACAAGACTTTAGATATGATTGTTGAAAATACCAACTGGTACAGCAACATCATCGATTCCATTCCTATTTCTGTACAGGTTACAGACATGGATGGAAACTGGACTTTGATTAACAAGAGATTCTTCGAGTTCCTCCGCAAGAAAGGTATTGCAAATGACAGAGAATCCCTTTACGGTAAAAAGGCTTATTTAAGCGATATAGATATTGACGGTATAAGCAGACTCAACAGAGGGGAAGATTCCTATAACTTCAATATTGAAGAGGGCGTATACCAGCAGACTACCGCACATCTTCAGGATATGAACGGTACCAACACAGGTTACGTCGGTTCCATTCAGGACCTTTCCGCAATTATCAGGGTTGCAGAATATACAGACGGTGCAGTTGAAAGATTGCAGGAGAACCTCAACCATCTTGCTATGGGTAACTTCACATTCAGAGACAATGATATCCCTACAAACAAGTATACAACCGATGTTGAAAGCAAGTTTATTGCTATTGATGAAGCAGTTGATCAGGTTACAGCAGCTATCGGTTCACTGGTAAGCGATACTCTGAAAATTGCAGGAGCGGCTATTGAGGGTAATCTCACAGTGAGAGCGGATGTAGCAACCTACAACGGCGAGTATGCCAAGGTAATGCAGGGCTTAAATGAAACTATTGATGCCATCGAAAATCCTGTAAACGAAATTAAGGAAGCTTTAGGAAAGATTTCAAGAGGCGATTTAAGTGCTAAGGTTACAGGAAAGTACGAGGGCACATACAGAGATATGAAAGATGCCTTAAACAACACCGCTGATTCTCTCCAAAGCATTATAAGCGAAATTTCCGAAGTACTGGCTGCCATCGGTGATGGAGACCTTACAGTTTCTATTAGCGACTGCTACGAGGGAGAATTTGTTCAGATTAAACATGCCATGACAGGTATCATTTCTAATCTGACAGAGGTTATGACAAAGATTAATCAGGCTTCCGAGCAGGTAGCCAGTGGTTCCAAGCAGCTTTCAGAGGGTGCAAGCATTCTTGCTGAGGGCTCCACTAAACAGGCTTCCGCAGTACAGGAATTAACTTCCACCATCGGACATGTAGCGGCACAGACAAGACAAAATACAGAAGACGCAACAAAGGCTTCAGAGCTTTCCTCCGACGTAATGCATAAGGCGGAGCAGGGTAATGAGCAGATGAAAGATATGCTGGTATCCATGGATGAAATCAATGAATCTTCCGCTAACATTTCAAAGATTATTAAGGTAATTGATGATATCGCATTCCAGACTAATATTCTTGCGTTAAACGCAGCGGTAGAGGCGGCAAGGGCAGGAGTACACGGCAAGGGCTTTGCTGTGGTAGCTGATGAAGTTCGTAATTTGGCTGCCAAGTCCGCAGAGGCTGCCAGCGAGACTACAAGTCTCATCGAGGGCTCCATCTCAAAGGTTGAAGCAGGTACAACCATTGCTAATAAGACTGCTGAGGCTTTAGGAGAAATAGTAGAGGGTATAACAGCAACAGCTACTCTCTGCGATAAGATTGCTATTGTATCCGCAGAACAGTCAAAGGGTATTGATGAAGTTAACGTAGGAATTGAGCAGGTAAATCAGGTAGTTCAGAGCAATTCTGCAACTTCCGAAGAATCTGCGGCATCCTCCGAGGAACTCTTCAGCCAGGCAGATTCCTTAAAGAACTTGGTGGCAAGATTTAACCTTGAGTCAGGAAAGTACAATCCTACAGCAAAAACTGCAAGTATTCCTGCGCCTGTAAAAAAGGCTGAAACTGAAATGCCTACTATCGTTTTAGAAGAAGCTTTTTCAGGAGCAAATGACAAATACTAATAAAATACGGTAGTCTAATATCGGTTTAAGTAATAAAAAATCCTCCCTATTTTCTACATCAGGGAGGATTTTTTAGTGGTGCTATGCTTGTAATAAAAGGAATAAAATGTTATCATTAAAAATGTATGGTTATGTCTTTTTTTAGGCATAATATGAGGAAAGGAGGGCTTCAAATGGATGGAAGAAATGAAAATATGAGTCTTGAAGACATCATTGAAGAAATAGAAGAAAAGAGTTTTGATGAAATTTTTGAAGAGTTATTTGAACAGATAGAACAACTCTTAGAGGAAAAGAAATATAAACAGATCCGCGAAGTTCTTCTGGAACTTAATGAGGCGGATATTGCAGAAATTTTAGAAGAGGTAATCGACGAACTGGATATTGAAAAAGCTATTCTCATGTTCCGTATGTTACCAAAAGACGTATCTGTGGATGTGTTTGCATATTTGCCCATTGACGATCAGGTACGTATAGTGTCCAGTATCAGCCAGATGGAAGTTAACTACATCATGGACGAACTGGCATTTGATGACATGATTGACGTTTTGGAGGAGCTTCCTGCAAATCTTATAGATAAGATTTTGGAGCAGACTCCGAAGAATGAAAGAAAACTGATTAATACTTTCCTGAACTATCCGGAAAACTGTGCAGGAACTCTGATGACACCGGATTACATTTCTTTGAGAAAAGAGATGACCGTTAGACAGGCTCTTGACTATATTAAAAAAGAGGGAATGGATTCAGAAACTATCTATACCTGCTATGTAAAGGAGCAGGGGAGAAAGCTGATAGGTATCGTTTCTCTTCGTACTTTGGTTATTTCCGACGACAGCCTGCTTATCAGCACAATTATGGAAGAGGATTTTGTCAGTGTAAATGTGTATGACGACCAGGAAGAAGTTTCAGACGTATTTAAGAAGTACAGCTTCCTCGCTATTCCGGTAGTAGACAATGAAGACAGACTTGTGGGTATCATCACAGTTGACGATATCATTGATGTAATTGAAGATGAGAACACAGAGGATATTCAGCGTATGGCGGGTATTATTGACGACACCGATACGGATTATCTGGATATGGGTGTGGTGAGCCATGCTAAAAGCAGGCTGCCTTGGCTCATTTTCCTGGCTGTAGCCTCTATGTTCACAGGAGCCATAATTTCGCAGTTTGAGGACATGCTTTCGAGCATGATTGTTCTGGTATCCTACTTACCGCTTGTTATGGGTACAGGCGGTAATACGGGCTCTCAGGCAGCCACCTTGGTTATTCGCGGTATGGCAATAGGAGAACTGGAGTCGGATGACATGATAAAAGTTATCTGGAAAGAAGTAAGAATTGCGTTCTGTGCAGGCTTTGTTCTCAGCCTAATCAATTTTGCCAAGATAATGTTAATTGACAGAGAGTCGGTATTTGTTGCGGCAACTGTCAGCTCGGCCATCTTGCTGGTAGTACTCTTTGCCAAAGTAGTGGGAGGAGCTTTACCTATAGCCGCTAAAAAGCTTGGTATCGACCCTGCTCTCATGGCAAATCCTATGATTTCATCCATCACCGATATGGTTTCGGCAACTACTTATTGCACTTTGGCATTGTTAATTTTAAGCCTATAGTTTGTTTTAGATAGAGGAAAAATCTATGTATGAAGAATTTTTTGGAAATCAGGGAGCTTTTCCTGACGAGAACGGTTTTAATACTTATGGAGACTTTTGCGAGGGAGAAGAACTTACTGACCGTTGGCAAGAGTTTACCGCGAGTCATAGGATGGTAGACTATGACTTCGTAAAACAACGGATACCAAATCTTCCATGGAATGCGCATAAGGGAACGCAGGGAAAGGTGTTGGTTATTGCCGGTTCTCGCGGTATGTCAGGTGCGGCATTCTTATCTGCCGGAGCCGCTCTTAAAACAGGAGCGGGACTTGTTAGGCTTTGTGTACCTGATGAGATTATAGATACTCTTCAAATTCTAATTCCTGAGGCAACTTGTATTGACAGAAAACAGGTTTGTCAAATGGCAGAAAGAGATGAAGTTACCTTTAGAGAGTGGCTTATGGAGTATCAAGCCATTATAATAGGTCCGGGGCTTTCCAAGGCGGAAATGGAAGCAGAGATGATTTTCTCTGTAATACGCCTATATTCAGGGACTATAATAATAGACGCTGATGCCTTAAATCTCATTTCCAGAACCGTTTGGTCAGCAGAGGGAAAGAGCGCACTGGAAACCATCAAAAATGCTCCAGGGCAAGTAATTTTCACTCCTCACAGAAAAGAAATGAAGAGACTTTTGAACGTGGAGTTTGAAGAAATGCCTGAACGGGAAAGAACTGAAATGGCGGAAGAGTATGCTCAGTTTGCACAGATGGTAAGCAAGAAATTCGGAGTTATTACCCTTATGAAGCATGCAGATACAGTAGTAACTGCTTTCGATAAAAGTACTTTCAACACTTCCGGCAATTCAGGCATGGCAACCGGAGGCAGCGGTGATGTGTTGACAGGAGTTATTGCAGGGCTGGCGGCGCAGGGGATGTTTAGCGCTGAAGCAGCAAGATGTGGAGCATATATTCACGGCAGAGCAGGAGATTTAGCTGCTGAAAATCTATCCATGAGAGGAATGACAGCCAAGGATATTCTTACATATCTTCCGTTGGCAATGAGAGAGTTTGAATAAAAAATAGGGGGAAAAATGAAGAAAAATACGGTTATTACGGTTATCATAACTATGATTTTTACAGCCATTTCGGTCTATGGTGGCTGCACCATGGTATTTGGAAGCGCCAACACTCCCGGCTCCAGCGAAGATCCTTTGGTATCCAAGAGTTATGTGGATAGCGCACTTGCTTATGAAGTAGTACATCTTCAGGCAAATCAGAAAATCCTAGGCGGTGCAGGTACGGAAATTATATTGCGAAGTGGTGAAGCCACCGCCATTGGCAACGGAGCTAACGGTGTATCGGACTTAACGCTGGGGAAAGACCTTATGACTACCGACAAAGTAAATACGAACCATCTTTTGATGGTGCCCAGAGACGACGGTAGAGGCATACAGGTTTGGACAGAAAGCTATCTTATGGTAAGGGGTAAATACAGCATAAAGTAGGGAGGAGACTTTATAATGAGAGAGTTCTTAACAAAGAACAAATTATTAATTGCGGCGATTATGCTGATGATGATTGCGGCGGCGGTTTTAATCGGTGAAAGGTGGAGCGTTGAAGCCCACGACAAGACCTATGACGTCGTTTTAGATTATGATGAGCTGGCGGCTATGGTGGAACAGTCTGATTATGACATGAATTGGTGGCTTGAGTATTTCAAAGACATGGGGATTTCCAAGGTGGGTCTTACCGAGGAAAGTTTGATTACTCTTATGGAAAACACCAATCTTTCCGTTACGGGAACGATGATGGCGGATCTTATTCAGAAAGCCGGATGGGATGAAGAATATCCGAAAGGCTTCATAGAAAAGATTAACCATAAGGGCTACGATAAATTTGACGTATTGGTGGAAGCGGACGGTGCTGTTGCCGCTAACTTTGTAACAGGCGGAATACAGGAGAGATTTGCTTCTGACAGATATGTAGCTTATACAGAGGGAGAGGGAGAAAATGTAAAAGCCTACTTCCTCATTGACGGCAGCTCAAACATGGCGCTTTATTCAGAGCTTTACAAGTACAAAAACTCTAAAGCCGGCGGTTTTATTGAAAGAACCGACGTGGTCAGCAGCAAGATTATGTATATCAGCCTCGGTTTAAATCCTGAAAAGGTAAAGACGCTTCAGGCAGCAGGTATGGAAATTGTCCCAAGAACCTTGGCATATAGCGGATGGAACGACAATAACTACGCAAATGCGGTAGTTTCAGGCTATAAGAAGTACGACATCAGACCAAGCTATATCATAGCAGGTGGCGAGGCGGTTATAGGCTACGATGACGGTATAGACTTTGCAAAGGAATATATTTGCAATAATCATATTTCCATAGGTCTTATTGAAAATACCACACAGCTTCAAAACATAATGCAGTATGGGGTGGAAGATGTGGCAAGAGCTTCCGATTACAACACCGTAAGAGTATTTACCGTTTGGAATTACATTCAGTACAGATATCAGTATTACGGGTATGCAGGGGCAGAAGAAATTGAAAATACACTGTTTAGAGCAGTTACAGAAAGAAATATAAGAGTTATTTATTTTAAGCCTTTTAAGTATCTAAAGGATGAACATACTTATGTTACAAATCCGGAAGAATATCAGCAGATGTTCTCAAATTTAGCTGCACGTTTGGATAAACACGGCTTTACAATGGGGCAGGCGTCAGTACAAAAGACAATCACGGCTCAAAAGCTGTTTCAGATTTTGGTAGGCTTTGGAGCGGTTATGGGTGCGGTACTGCTTCTTATATCGGTTGTACCTATAAATCGCAAGTGGTCTAACATCTTAAGCGGACTTGGAAAAATAGGTGTGATTTTAGCATATTTATCGCTTCCTAATACATCCGTTTTGATAACATCATTTGCTTCGGCGGTGGTATTTGCCTGTCTTGCGGTAACCTATGTTACGGCTCAATCCAGATATATAGCGGAAGAAGAGGGCATTAGTCTTGTTAAAATCATAGGCTTTGCAGCTATGACGCTGGCAGTGGGGGTGTGCATTTCCCTTATGGGCGGTGTGATGACGGCAGCTCCGATATCTCAAACAAACTATATGCTGGAAATTTCAGTTTTCAGAGGCGTAAAATTATCCCAGCTGTTACCGATTGCATATTTTGCAGTGGCATATTTGGCATATTATGGCTTCGGAAGCCGAAAGAGACATATCGGTCAACTGGAATTACACGATATTAAGGACTTGTGCGAATTGAAAATTTCGGTTTGGATGTGTGTAGCCGCAGGACTTTTAGGCTTGGTGGGATATTACTATATTTCAAGAACGGGACACGACAGCTCCATTCAGGTTTCCTCAATGGAAATGTTATTCCGTAACTTCTTGGAGGACAATCTTATTGCAAGACCCAGAACTAAAGAATTTCTTTTCGCTTTCCCTGCAATTATGATGATGGTATATTGCAGCCAAAGGCATTTGAAACTTTTGACTATCCTTTTTGGACTTTGCGGGGTAATAGGATTGACCTCGGTGGTAAATACCTTTATGCATATCAGAACCCCTCTTTATCTAGGCTTTGCAAGAACAGGATATTCCTTGTTATTCGGTATTGTTTTAGGAGCTTTAGCTATTATAATTTTTGATTATATTTACAAGACATACATTAAATTCTTTAAGGAAAAGGTAGATAAGGCACTCAATGTATAAAATTCTAATATCCGGTTATTACGGTTTTAACAACATAGGTGACGAATCCATCTTAAAGGCTGTTACAAGCAGCTTAAAGGCGGGGTTAACGGAAACTGCCGAGGGGAAGTATGGAGGGCTGGAAATCACCGTGCTTTCCAGCGACCCTGTGGGTACCGCGGAAAAGTATCAGGTTCGCTCCGCTAACAGAAAGTCGATTTTCACTATTATAAAAGAAGTGATGAAGTGCGACCTTTTGATAAGCGGCGGAGGAAGCTTGCTTCAGGATGTAACTTCCAAAAAGAGTATTCTGTATTATCTTTTCATAATGTGGATGGCAAAGCTTTTAGGTAAGAATTATTTCATCTACAGCCAAGGTATAGGCCCTATCAATGAACCCTTTAACCGCAAGCTGACCCATAAAGTTTTAAGTAAATCAGCAGGAATTGTGGTGCGGGATGAAGCCTCCAAGGAGTTTTTGGTAGAACTTGGTATCCACAGCGAAAGGATAGTTGTTACTGCCGACCCTGTACTTTCCTTAAACCCTACAAATTTAGACAGAGGTTTTGAAATTCTTAAAACAGAGGGTTTAGATAGAAACACCGCAAGAGACTTGGTGGGTTTTGCCATCAAGGAAAAGAAACCCGACTCCGAGTTCGTAGAGGAACTTACAAGCTCCGTTAAGGCGCTTGTGGAGGAGAGAAATTCTCAGGTTGTACTGATTCCGTTCTTTTTTAAAGAGGACATGGCGGTAATTGAAGAGCTGGAGAAGAGGCTTATAAAAATGGGAATGTCAGGCAATGTTTGTGCGGTAAGACACAAATATTTAACTGATGAAATGATGAGCATTATAGGTAATATGGATGTGCTTGTTGGTGTGAGACTTCACTCGCTGATTCACGCAGCGCTTATGGGTGTTCCAATGATTGGCATATCCTATGACCCGAAGATAAATTCCTTTATGAAATCCCTTGGAATGCGTGCTATTTGTTCAATTTATGATTTTACAGCAGAATATTTCCTAGAAGAATACGACCGCTTGCAAGCAAACCGTAAAGAGATTTGTGAAAAGATGAGGGAAAAGGTCGCCGAACTTAAAGAAAAACTATATACCAATGAAAATATGATTCGCAAAATTATGGAAAAGGGTTGATTTTGGGATTTTAGATAAGGAGATTTTTATGTCAGCTATTAATACGGCGCAGACACAGGAAATTCAAAGAATAAGGATACTTGATATACCTGTAGATATGGTGGACTATGACTTGGCACTTGCAAGATATGATGAGCTTATGGACAGTTCAGGTTGCGATTTGATAGTAACACCAAATTCTGAAATTATAGTGAATGCTACAAAAGATTCGGTGTTAAAGGAATTGATTGAGCAGGCAGCTCTCATTATTCCTGACGGAATAGGCTTGGTAAAGGCTGCAAAGATTTTGAAGCTTCCGTTAAAGGAACGCTGTACAGGCGTGGACTTCTTAAATCGCATTTTAGGAAGACTTGAAGAAAAGGAGCAATCCATCTTCCTTTTGGGAAGCAAGCCCGCCAATGAAGAGCGTGATTCTGTGGCAAATCTTGCGGCAGAAGCCATGAAAAAAGCTTACCCTAATTTGATAGTGGCAGGCACTAACGACGGATATTTTAAGCCGGAAGATGAGGCGGCTTTGGTGGCTAAAATCAACGAGAGCGGGGCAGACTTTCTCTGTGTGGCATTGGGCTCTCCTAAACAAGAAAAGTTTGTATATGAACACGCAGAGGAGTTTACAAAGGTAAAAGCTGCCATAGGCGTAGGCGGAACATTGGACGTATGGGCAGGCACCGTTAAGCGCGCCCCTAGGTTTTGGCAGGAACACAATATCGAGTGGCTTTACAGATTCATAAAAGAGCCGGTTCGATTTAAGAGAGTTTTGCAACTTCCGGTGTTTATAATCAGGGTTATTTTTTCTAAAGGCCAGAGGCAGTAAATTTTAAATTATTTAATATATTATCGTTATCACATGAAAGGACAGGTACCATGGACTACATCAAATTTGAACAGATGGCAAAGAACCTACGTGTAGGTGTCATCAAAGCCATTTCAGCCGCAGGCAGCGGTCATCCGGGCGGAAGTTTATCAGCAGCGGATATTGTAACAGCACTTTATTTCAAGGAGATGAATATTGACCCTACAAATCCTAAGATGGAGGGTCGGGACAGGTTTGTTCTCTCCAAGGGACACGCAGGTCCTGTGCAGTACGCAGCATTGGCACTTCGCGGATATTTTAGCAAGGAAGAAGTGCTTACTTTAAGAAAAATCAACGGAAATTTTCAAGGTCATCCTAATATGCACGAAGTTCCCGGTGTTGAAATGTCCACAGGTTCTCTCGGTCAGGGCTTTGCAGCGGCAGGAGGCATGGCTTTAGGTGAAAAGCTTTCCGGCGGAAAAGGAAGAGTTTATGTACTTTTAGGCGACGGTGAACTTCAGGAGGGTATCGTTTGGGAGCAGGCAATGTCTGCGGCTCATTATCATCTCGACAACCTCTGCGCCATTGTTGACTGGAACGGTCTTCAAATTGACGGAAAGAACGATGATGTAATGAAAGTAACACCTATTGCGGAAAAGTTCAGCGCTTTCGGATGGAACGTTATCTCCATAGACGGACATAACTTTGAGGAAATTTTTGAGGCTTTCGACAAAGCAAGGGATTGCAAGGGTCAGCCGACTGTTATAGTAGCGAAGACCAATAAAGGCAGGGGCGTTTCTTTCATGCAGGACAATGCAGGATGGCACGGCAAAGCGCCTAACGCGGAAGAAACGGAAA
Organism: Bacillota bacterium; assembly: GCA_041797745.1. Taxonomy (GTDB): domain Bacteria; phylum Bacillota; class Clostridia; order Peptostreptococcales; family Anaerovoracaceae; genus UBA3871. The sequence goes on along the minus strand of JBHBZU010000055.1, from coordinate 49,449 downwards.
TGGCAATCAAGGAATTGGGAGGTGAGTTCTAATGGGAGATAAGATGGCAACAAGACAGGCATATGGTCAAGTTCTGGTGGAACTTGGTGCTGAAAATAAAAATTTGGTAGTTATGGATGCAGACCTTTCTAAATCCACCATGACCTCAGAATTTTCAAAGGCTTACCCTGAAAGATTCTTTAATATGGGCATTGCAGAGCAGAACCTATATGCGACAGCGGCAGGCATTGCCCACACAGGAAAGGTGGTATGTGCTTCAACTTTTGCTATGTTTGCAGCGGGCAGAGCTTTTGAAATTATTAGAAATTCCATCGGCTACACTCATGCAAACGTTAAGGTTTGCGCTACCCACGCAGGTATTACGGTAGGTGAAGACGGTGCTACTCACCAGACTTTTGAGGATTTAGCTCTCATGAGAACTATTCCTGAAATGACAGTGGTAAATCCGTCAGACGCTGTTTGTGCCAAGGCTCTTATTCGCCAATGCGTAGATATGAACGGTCCTTGCTACATCAGACTGGGAAGAGCGGCAGTACCTACTTTCTACGAAACAGATAGTGACATTGTTTTAGGCAAAGGGAATATGGTTCGCGGAGGAAGAGATGTAACCGTTATCGCCACAGGAATTATGGTTAATGAAGCCTTAATTGCTGCCGAAGAATTGGCGGGCGAGGGCATTGATGTAAGGGTAATAGACATGCACACCATAAAGCCTTTGGATGAGGATATTATCGTGCGCGCTGCTGAACAGACAGGGAAAATTGTAACCGCGGAGGAACATTCCGTAATCGGCGGTCTTGGAAGTGCAGTAGCGGAAGTGGTGGTACGCAAGTGCCCTGTAAAGATGGCTATGGTAGGTCAGAAAGATACTTTCGGCGAATCAGGTAAGCCTGATCAGCTCAAGGAAAAGTACGGCATGACAGCTAAAGATATCGTTGCAGCAGTAAAGTCTTTGGTCTAGTTAAGGCTTTAGCTTATACTATGGAATAAGAGTTGAAGTTTGGATTTTCTGAATTGATACTTGCAACTGATGTAAAATTTTGGTAAAATTATATTGAGTTAAACAAATAGTCGGGTCTTTCATGACCTGACTTTTGTGATTTTTTGCAGTATTTCCAAATTTGGAAAGGTCAAGTATAAGTAAAATGGAAGCTGGAATTGTAATTAAAATTGAAGCTACAGGCATAAGTTAAATTACAATTACATATCAAACTACGAATTGCATACATAATTAAAATTGCAACTACAATTACATTTGAAACTAAAAATGTATGGATAAGCTATTTATATGGAAGCGGTTGAAATTTTATGTATGAAAACTTTAAATGCTTGATATTTAAGGTTTCGGTAACTGAAAACAAAAATAAAGGATGGATATAGAGCATGATTATGGGGAAAAAACATGAACTTGGGAGAAATCTTTCACGAGAAGTATGGCAGGAGACTTTCAAGGTGGATAATAACAGGAGAATAGGAGTATTTGGACTGGCAGAGGGCGTGGGAGCTACTTTTTTGTCCTTATCTTTAGCGTGGAATCTATCAAGACTTAAAGAAAACAGTGTAGGTTTTGTGGATGCGGCGGGATACCTAAATGAAAAATTGATGGGAATGCCAAAGGCGCGAGTTTATGATTTACTTGGCATGGATAAGAGATTTTCATTAAGAAGCTATCAGGATATATTTGACATGCTGGAGCGAAATGAAAACATCAGAGAAGTATTTAATATAGATGAACACATAAATTGGGCGGTTTTTGATCCGGAGGGTGCTTTGAATGAAGCGAAAAAAGAGAGCAATTCAGAGGAAGATATTGGACGTTATTACGGGTTTATCGAAAGGTTACAGTCCGATTTAAAATGCAATCTTTGTGTTACAGACTACGGTGCATATGGGAATGCCTATTATCTTGAAAAAATTATTCAAGAGTTGGATGAAGTCATAGTGGTTACAGATTGCCATCCCTCTAAATTAATGGCAGGGATGGAGAGATTATCAGAGTTTAAGAGAATTACCGAAGAAAAGGGAGTACATATAACCTATGTGGTTAATAGAAAAAATCAAGGGGCACCGACCTATGAAATCATGGATTTTTTAGGGGTAAGGAAAATCTTTTGGATATCTGCGATTTTTGAGGAGGATATATGCTTTGCAGAATTTAATTGCAAAATACCTTTGGCATATAAAAATATTAGGGAAGAAATTGGCGAAGAAATACAGGCTATAGCAAAAGCAATAAGTTCATAAGCAAATGAAAAAGGATATTTTGCTTTTAATGAATGGAGAAAAAAGTTTTAGAATCAAGGTAGAAAAAGAGATTGAAAACTAATCAATCTCTTTTTCGTTGTTATGGGGAGCCGGAATATTTTTTGTGTATTTTTTAATATCTTTGGGGTAAAATCCCTTGTATTTTTTGAAACAGGTACTAAATTTACTATGAGAGGAATATCCTACAGCTTCTGCGATATCCTGAATTTTAAGGGTAGAGTTTAGCAGAAGAATTTCCGCCATATTCATTCGCCGTCTTTGAGTATATTCTGTAATTGTGCACTGATATTTTTGTTTAAATAATTTTTTTAGTTTTGTACCACTCATAGTGGATATTTTTTCTAAAGTATCTTGTGAGATTGATATTGCATAATGATCATCTATATAATTAGCAACATTTTTCAAAGCTTCATCATCGGTAATGGATATAGGGTTGTTATACTTATTTAGAAATGAGTCTATTGTAATACTTAACCATTCCTTTGCCTTTGATTCAAAAAAGATTTCGGCAGCAGGAGATATCATTTTACAATTAAGTATATCCTTTGCAATTCTTTCTAAAGATTTGTTTATTGTAGTGCTGGTATTAAAAAATAAATCCTCATAATTACAAACTTTATTTTTATAAGAGGATAGACATTCTTCTATCATAGCTTGTTTGAAATTTATCCCTATTCCCAAATAGGGAGAGTTTTTGTGAAATATGAACTTGTAGTTTTTAGCATTTTTTGTATTTATAACATACAGTGAGTTTGAAGAAAGATTTTGATAAGGATTAAAACATTCTCCATTTGCAGTAACCAGATAAGAGGAATAGAAAGAATAGAAATTATCTAAACCTGAAAAACTTGTATGGATAATTTCTTTTTTTATGAAGACGTCATGAATATCAATAGTGAAATTATCTCCCTCGTAGAACCAATAGATTCCCTCGGAATCATCCCTATTAAAACAGAATGTATGTCCTACAGTGGAGTATTTTGTGTTTTCAATACACTCATCAGCAGAAAAAAAGTTTTTAACAAAGTCATAAAAATCACTCATATTATGCCTCCATTCTTATATTTTATCCCAAATAGACATTATCCCGAATAGACATAGTTAGCCATGGCTAATTGATTAAAATCTTTATTTATCATACAATAAATAAAAAATAAAAGCAAGAAAAGCTATGTATATTCGACTAAAGCTTAAAAGAAAGTCCCTAAAATTAGTCTGAAAAGGCTATTTGCAGAGCTTGTTGATGAAAAAAGGAGGAGTTATTCAGTGAAGAATAAGAAAAAATCAATATTGAAAAGACTAATGTATTACGGTGGTAAAAAAGGTTTTTTACTATATATTGCTATGGCTATGTCTGCTGTATCAGGCGTCATGGTTTTGTTACCGATGGTCTATATTCATAGAATTGTAAATAACTTAATTTTAAATGGAACGGTGAATTTTGATTATGTAAAGGAAAACTCAATTTATGCGGCAGTCTTTGCCGGAATTGGCCTGTTTATATACCTAATAGGTCTAATTTTGTCCCATATTTTTGCATTTGAAGTGGAAGATAACATTATTAAGACTTCAGTGACAAAACTAATAAACAAACCGCTCGGGTATTTCGATGATAAAGAAAGCGGAAAGATAAGAAATGTCATTGTATCAGGAGCGTCTGAAACCCATTCTTTTTTAGCACATCAACTTCCCGATATGGCGATGACTATTATATCGCCGATAGTGCTACTTGTGTTTTTCTTTATGTTTAACTGGAAGCTAGGACTCGCAAGTATGATACCGATGATAATTGGCATGATATTAATGTCATCAATGATGACGTCCGAAACCAAGAAAATGAAAGATGAGTATTATGCAGAACTTTCCAACTTGTCTTCTCAGACCGTGGAATATGTTAGGGGGATTCCCGTTGTTAAAACATTTGCACAAAGCGTTGAGAGTTTTGATAAGTTATATTCACTAATAGCAAAAATAAAAGATAATGCACTGAAACTTACTATGAGTTACACGAATAAAATGTCATGGTTTGAAACAGTTTCTACATCGACGGCATTTTTTTTAGTGCCTGTGGCGTTGCTCTTAATAAAATTTAACGGAAACTTATCTAATGTAGTTGCAGATTCTGTTATTTACTTTCTGATAGGACCGGCATTTGCAATTTTTATTATGAGAACTGCGACGATTACACAGTTCAGCTACTTTGCAGAACTTGCTTTAGATAAAATTGAAAAGATACTTGAATTTGATGATTTTGTTTATGGAAACAAGACAAGTTCTGATGTCGGGATAGAATTTAAAAATGTAAGCTTTTCTTATGGCGGTGAAAATGTTTTAGATAATATTTCATTTAAAGTAAACAAGGGAGAACGAGTTGCTTTAGTTGGTTCATCAGGCAGTGGTAAAACTACTATAGCGAGGCTTGCTGCAAGATTTTACGATATTAAATCAGGTGAAATCTATATTGGAGGAATCAATATAAAAGATTTTGAAAAAGAGGCTTTGATGAAAAAAATCGCTTTTGTATTTCAAAATTCCAAGTTATTTAAAATGAGTTTAAGAGATAATCTTTTGCTTGCAAAACCTGAGGCGATGGATAAAGAAATAGAAAGTGCTTTGATGAGTTCGGGGTCTAAGGATATTGTTCAAGGCTTGGAAGACGGACTAGATACTGTTTACGGAACAAAGGGAACCTATTTTTCAGGGGGAGAAGCTCAAAGGCTTTCTATAGCGAGAGCTTTTCTGAAAGACGCAGATATTATCATTTTGGACGAAGCCACAGCTTTTGCAGATTCCGAAAATGAACATTTAATTCAGGAGTCTTTTAAGAAGCTGTCAAAAAAATAAGACAACGCTAATGATTGCTCATAGATTATCTACAGTAACAGATGCGGACAAGATTCTTGTTATTGATAATGGGAAAATCGTGGAAGCAGGTAAGCATGCGGATTTAATAGATATAAATGGGCATTATAAAAAGCTTTGGGAAGAATATCAGAAATCTGTAAATTGGAAGATAGGAGGTTAAAACATGGTTTCTTATTTTATAAAACGATATGCTATGTCAGAAAAAGGAGCGGCTAACTTAAAAAAAAGCCATCATTTCACACACCCTTGTTAATTTAACAAAATTATTTGCACCAATAATTGCCTTTATATTTCTATTCCAGTATATAGGCGTTTTAAAAGGTATTGAGAGCTATAATTTTACGCCCGTTCATTATGTGGCACTAATTGTAGTAATGATGATTGTTATGTTTTTAATTGCAAGGTGGGATTATGTAAGGCTTTACACCAATGTGTATAACGAGAGTGCAAGTTCAAGAATTGATTTGGCGGAAAGATTAAAGAAATTACCTCTTTCTTATTTTGGTAAAAGAGATTTGACAGACCTTGCTGAAACCATGATGAATGACATGAACCTGTATGAAACAATTTTTTCTCATGCTGTACCTCATATATATTCAACGGCTATCTCTACAAGTATTATTGCTTTAATGCTCTTTATCTATAATTGGAAGCTTGCACTTGCGGCGTTATGGGTGATTCCTATTTCTATACTGATAATATTTTTATCAAAGAAAAGTCAGAAAAAAATATTACAAAGCTGGATAGATGATAACCGCATGGTATTTGATGATTTACAGGAAAATATAGAGCAGATTGAACAAATAAAATCTTACAATTTAGAAGATAGAATGCTTGCTGATTTTTTTGAAAAACTAAACAAATCCACAAAACAGAAAACAAAAGGTGAAGTTGTTACCGGAACACTTACGGGAGTGGCAACGGCAATTTTAAAGCTGGGAATTATAAGCGTTGCCGTTATTGGAGTAAACATGCTTATGGCAGGTGAGGTAAGTGTGCTGGTTTATATAGCTTTTCTAATGATGACAACAAGCATTTATCTTCCTATAGAGGGAATAATCACTTTCATGTCCATGATAGTTATGCTTGATACTGTGGTTGGCAGAATAAAGGAAATAAAAACTATGCCTATTCAAGAGGGTAAAAAGCATATGGAAATCAAAAATTATGATATTGAGTTCAATGATGTTCATTTCGGCTATGATGATTATTCCGTTATAAACGGTGTGAGTTTTACGGCAAAGCAGGGTGAAATTACGGCGCTAATCGGTTCAAGCGGAAGCGGGAAAACAACCCTTACCAAGCTTGCTGCAAGATTTTGGGACGTAGATAAGGGAAAAATATTTATAGGAGGAGAGGATGTAAGCAAGGTTGATCCGGAGGTACTCCTTAAAAATTTCTCTATAGTTTTTCAAGATGTTACTCTTTTTAATTCAAGTATCAAAGATAATATTAAAATCGGCAAAAAAGGAGCTACGGACGAAGAAATTATAAGAGCAGCTAAAATAGCAAGATGTTATGATTTTATCAATAAAATGCCGGAGGGAATAGATACTGTAATAGGAGAGAACGGGCAAAGACTTTCGGGCGGAGAAAGACAGAGAATATCAATAGCAAGAGCGATTCTGAAAGACGCACCAATTATACTTCTCGACGAGGCTACCGCTTCTCTTGATGTTGAGAATGAGAGCCTTATTCAAGAAGCACTGTCTGAGCTTATAAAAGAAAAGACGGTTATGGTAATTGCCCACAGATTAAGAACGATTAGAAATGCGGATAAAATAGTTTTGTTAAATGGCGGAAAAATAGAAGCTATGGGAACTGATGATGAACTTTGTAAAAGCTCAAAATATTATAAAAATATGTTAGAAAAATCTAATGTAGGCTAAGGGGAAAAATGAAAGATAATGAACAAACTCTCATATTGGAGGGGAATATTGGGGAAATGATGTGGACACTTTCATGGCCGGCAATCATAGCCATGGTTTTGTACGGAATGAATGTTTTTATTGACGGCATATTTGTAGGGCAATTTATAGGAGAAACAGCACTCGCAGGAATAACAGTAGTTTATCCTATAACACAAATTCTAAACGGTGTAGGAACGCTTATAGGGGTAGGTGCAGGCTCATATTTGAGTGTTTTAATAGGGAAAAAGGATTTTGAAAAGCAGGAAAGGCTACTGGGTAGCGTAAACTTTCTCATAATAATAAGCAGCATTATAGTCACAGCATTGGGAATGGCTACTTTGCCGTTTGTATTAAAATTTTTGGGTGCAAGCGGTGAGGAAATGATGTATGGCAAGGCTTATATAACCACGGTTTTATATGGAAGTATTTTTTGGATTGCCGGCTTGGCATACAACATGATAGTAAGAGCTGAGGGAAGAATGAAAAAAGCGGCTCTTATGATGGGAATCGGATTGGTTGTAAATGTTATTTTAAACTATATTTTTGTTGCGGTACTTAATCTTGGGGTAATAGGAATTGCATTGGGAACAAATATAGGAATGCTGGTATATACTTTACAATTTATGATTTATGCGGCAAAGGGCAAGGCTAGTTTTAAATCAAATTACCTATCATTCAAAAGCGTTTCCGAGGATAAAAAACAAGTTTTAGGGCTTGGTTTTCCGTCTTTGATAATGACAATAATGTATGTAATTCAAATGTTTGTCATAATGTATTCACTAAAAAGCTACGGCAATGCCGGCGATGTGTCATTCTATGGAGCGGTTTTCAGATTGTTTAATCTGTTTTTAACTCCGATTTACGGTCTTATGCGTGCATTACAGCCTGCAATAGGAATAAACTTCGGTGCGGGAAATTATAGCAGGGTTTCAAAATCATTCAAGATTTTTGCATTTGTCGCTGCACTTATAATGCTTCCGTTTTGGATTATAGCTATGATTAAGCCTGAACTGATGTTGAACATGACACTGCCTGAAAGAATATTTACAGGTGAAGATTTTGAAAACTTCCGGTTTATGTTGGGAATTTGTCCGATTCTCCCTGTAATATTCATGGCTATGACCTATTGGCCGGCCGTGGGCAGAGCAAAGCCTGCCGGAATACTTGGAATGGCAAGGCAGCTTTTTCTATATATACCTGCCATGCTGATTTTGCCTAAATTCTTTGGGATAACTTGGGTTTATAAAGGCTCTTTTGTTATAGATTTAGTGCTTGCTGTTATAATTTTGTTGCTTGTAATGAAAGAGCTAAAAGAGCTTCGTGCAAAGGAAGCTGTTTAGCAATAATTAAGGCTGTCATTATTAAAACAGAGAAGTTGAGAATTAAAGTTTATATCAAAAAACATTTTGAAAAAGCGGGTATTGTATAATGCCCGCTTTTTGTTGGACAACCTATAGGGATACAGGATTTTTGGATAAGAAGCGCCGAAAATCTTTCATTAACTCGACTTTTGTGGTATAATGACTGCAAGTTGTTTAGTCATTTCACCATATTTTCATTTGAAAATTATAAATTAAAGATATGGCATAATCACTGCAAAAGCAGCCACCATACAAAAATCATATTATTGGGAGAGATTATGATTGTTTTCGAAAATGTAACTAAAAAATATACATCGAATGTGGGGATTGAAAATGTCAGTTGCAAGATTAACAAGGGAGACTTCGTTTTTTTAGTAGGTCCCTCAGGTGCAGGCAAGTCCACATTCATTAAGCTTATATTAAAAGAAATTGAGGCGGATAAGGGTAGCATAAAGGTAAACGATAAAGAAGTTACCAAGCTTTCAAATCGCGAAGTGCCAATTCTTAGAAGATCCACAGGTATAGTCTTTCAGGATTTCAGACTGCTTCCTAAAAAGACAGTTTATGAAAATGTGGCATTTGCGATGGAGATAATCCACCAAAGCCCAAGACAGATTCGCAAGCAGGTTCCTGCGGTTCTTTCTCTTGTGGGTATCAGCAACAAGGCGAACAAATATCCAAGCGAACTTTCAGCCGGAGAGCAGCAAAGAGTTGCCATTGCCCGTGCTATTGTAAATAATCCTACGGTGCTCATTGCGGATGAGCCTACTGGAAATTTGGATCCGGAGACCGCATGGGAAATCATGAGGCTCCTCGAACAGATTAATCTTCGAGGCACCACCATTGTAATGGTTACTCATGCCAAGGACATTGTTGATAAAATGGGCAAACGGGTTATAGCTATCGAAAAGGGTCACATTGTCAGGGACGAGTTCGGTACATATGGCAAGGAATATAAAGAAAAAAAGGGTATGTATCCGGGAGGTCTGTTAAAGAAGTATGTTAAGTAGCATTTGGTATTCGACTAAACAGGGGTTCCTGCAAGTATTCAGAAACAGAGCCATGAGCGTAGCTTCCTTGTTCTCCATTACGGCAATGCTCTTGATTTTAGGACTCTTTTTCGTACTGATGGTAAATCTTGGAGTGGCTATGGAGACTGCCAAGATGGAATATGATACAGTTTCGGTTTATTTAACCGATGATACACCTAAAGAAGCAGCAGATATGATTATTATGCAGCTTCAGGGCATGGAGGAAATAGATACAGTTTCTTATCTTGATAAGGGTACGGCTTTAGCGCAATGGAAAGTTCAGTATTGGGGAGATAACGCATATCTTCTCGATTCTCTTCCTGAAAATCCTCTGCCAAACTCCATAGAAATAAAAGTTAAAAAACTTGAAGACGCAGATAGAGTGGTGGAAGTTATAAATACTTTCCAAGGCATTGAAACAGTTAAATACTACAAGGAAACAGTTGAGAAAATCGTTAAGATTACTGATTCCTTACAACTTGCCATGTTGATTATCATGGGATTTTTAGTTTTTGTTTCGGTGGTGGTTGTATCAAATACGGTAAAACTTACAGTATTTGCCCGCCAAAGAGAAATTGAAATTATGAAGTATGTAGGAGCTACTAACTGGTTCATTCGAGGCCCTTTTTTAGTAGAGGGAATTTTTATCGGACTTTTTTCTGCGATGTTTTCGGTAGCTATAATAGCACTGATTTATTCCAAATTGATTGGAATGTTCGGAACCAATGTTTCTTTGCTCATAGGTTCGCCTATGGTAAGCAGCAGCTTCCTGGTAACAAATCTTATTTGGGTATTTGTATCCTTGGGTATTTCCATAGGAGCATGCGGTAGTTTGGTATCTATGAGAAAGTTCTTAGATACATAAAGGAGCGTAGAGATGAAAAAGATTGTAGGATTATTATTAGTTTTGCTTTTGGTTCTATGTGAAGTGGGAACGACCTTTGCGGAAGTTGATACTTCTAAACAACAGTCTCAACTGGACGCAATAAATTCCGAAAAATCTCAACTTCAAAAGGAACTTAATAATAACAAGACTACAAAGAAAAATCTAAATAGCGAAATAAGAAATCTGGAGGGCAAAATTGCCATGTCCAATCTTGAAATTCAGGAACTGGGGGTCTCAATTTCCCTTACTCAAGCTAAAATCACTGACGCGTTGGCTCAGTTGGATGTGATTGAAGCGGATATGGCTAAACAAAATGAAGCCCTAAATTCTCGACTTCGCGCCATGTACAAAAAGGGCGATGTGGGGTTTTTAGATGTTTTGCTCGGTTCTTCCAGCATTACGGAGCTTATGACAAATATCGACAGAGTTCAGCGTGTATATGAAGCTGATCAAAAGATGTTAGAGCAGCTTGAAGAGGAGCATAAAGTTATCCGGCAGCAAAGAGATTATCTTCAAGGGCTTCAAGCGGAGTTACAGGCGAATAAATCATTGGAAGCAAGAAAAAAGAGTGCGCTTGAAAATGACAAAGCACAGGTAAATGAAAAGAAAGCTGCTGTTGAGGGTGATATTAAGGCGCTGGAAAAACAGATTGACAGCCTGAATGCCGAGGCAAACAGAATTACTTCCGAAATTTTAAAGCTGCAAGGGAATCAAGCCTTTGTAGGCGGCGATTTTACATGGCCGGTACCGGGAGTCAGTCGTATTACTTCTCCTTACGGATATCGTATCCATCCTATTTTGAAATATAAAAAACTTCATACCGGCATGGACATAGGCTGTAAATCGGGCTCTACTGTAGTTGCTTCCAATTCGGGAACTGTAATAAAGGCAGCTTGGAACAACAGTTATGGCTATATGGTTGTTATTGACCATGGTGGCGGTATTGTAACTCTTTATGCACATAACAGCGAGCTTTTAGTCAAAACCGGAGATATTGTTACAAAGGGTTCAGCTATTGCTAAATCCGGTTCTACAGGAGACTCCACAGGTCCTCACTGTCATTTTGAGGTTCGTGTAAACGGTCAGTACGTGGATCCGGCAGGCTATGTTAAGTATGGCATTTGATAAATATAAAAGCCGAAAATATATTTTATAAGATGAAAATTAATGACATTAATCCGATTATAATTGAATTGCTTAAAAATCGAGGCGTCTGCAATGAAGCGGACGCCTTGGAGTTTTTATCAGCTTCGCCACGGCATACCTATGACCCTTTTTTATTAAAGGGTATGAAAGAAGCGGTGGAGCTTATAGACAGCCATTTGAAACGCAAATCCCGTATTTGTATTTTCGGCGATTACGACGCTGACGGAGTTACTTCGGTAACCCTTATGATGACTGCTCTTTCAAAGTTGACAGATAACCTTACTTACTACATTCCCTCAAGATTCAGTGAGGGCTATGGGCTTAATATGGAGGCTATGGATATAGTAGCAGGCGACCATACGGATTTAATTATTACTGTAGATTGCGGGAGCGTTTCTTACAAAGAAGTAGAATATGCAAAGAGCTTAGGGATGGATATTATAGTAACAGACCATCACAGCATAACAGATTCAAAAGCAGACTGCATACTGATAAATCCAAAGCAGGCGGATTGCTCCTATCCCTTTAAGGAACTTGCGGGAGTGGGAGTAGCTTTCAAACTTGTTCAGGCCCTTTCCAGAAAGGGAATGCTTGACAAAGGAGTCCTTAGTGAAGTTCTCGACTTAGTTGCAATCGGCACCATAGGCGATATTGTTCCTCTTGTTGACGAAAACAGAACTATCGTAAAATTTGGCTTAAGGTCGGTAAATAGCGGTCGCAGGGAGGGTCTGTCACTTTTGATGGATAAAATCGGTCTTAAGCGTGGCGATATTTCTTCAGAGAATGTAGCCTTTGCAATTATTCCGCACGTTAATGCGGCAGGGAGATTGAAAGACGCTTCCTTGGGAGTTAAGCTGCTTTTAAGTGATGATGAGCTTATTCATCACGGGCTATCCGAGGGTGCCATGAATCAAGAGGGTGAATTTCAAGGCAATGATGATTTCGTAGAGGAGATTATACTTTGCAACCAAAAACGGAAAGCCGTTCAGGAAGAAGACTTTCAGCGTTGTCGTCAGCTGGTGGATGAAGATAATTTACCGAACTTCATTATTATTAACGGGGGAAAGGCTCATGAGGGAATTACCGGTATCGTCGCGGGAAAACTAAAGGATTTGTATTACAGACCTGTAATAGTTGTTACGGATTTGGCAGAAGATGAAACCATGCTAAAGGGTACGGGCCGCAGTATATTTGGGATAAACCTTTATGAGCTGTTAAAACATTCGGAGAACTTGTTTACCAAATTCGGAGGACACGCCGGAGCCTGTGGCTTTACAATACCGAAAGCAAATTTTGAGCAGCTTAAAACAGAGCTTGAAGAGAATATGCAGGCACTTTTAGAGGAAAAACCGAAGCTGCTAGAGAAGATTAGCCCTGCTGAAATTGAACTTAAAGTAAATCAGGTTGATATGCAGTTAATAAGCGACCTTAAGCTTTTGGAGCCTTTCGGTGCAGCTAATCCAATGCCGGTATTTGCCTTTAAGAATGTTAATATTTCAAACATCAATTATTTAGGGCAAAATGCCAACCACGCGCGCTTTTTTGTAAGTGACGGAGTAAATAACCTGCAATGTATTTTATTTAACAAAGCTAAAGATTATGAACATCTGCTTGTTGAGGGGAGCGAAGTTAATATTGCTGCTTCCTGCACAATTTCCACGTGGAATGATAAATCAAGATTGCAACTGACAGTACAGGAAATAAGTCCTGTGAAAGAGTAGCATAGAGTAGGATACATTAGTATACAGTGAGATACAGTTATAATTAGTATATGAAAAGCTGTAAATAATTTTACATATTAAGAGAAATATAGCTTAAGACTAAAAAACAATAAGTCTAGCAGTTAGAGGTTTGTTTATGAGTAATCAGGAATTTAGAGAAGTACGTGCAACCGATGAAAATCACGAAATCAGAGGGGGCAGAGAGTCTCACAAATCAAAAATTCATCGTAGAAAAAAGTGGCTTTCTATTTTGGCTCTTTGCATATTTTTATTAGGCTTTCTTTCAGGGGTTATGGGAGCTTTTCTCGGCATACACTTTGCCAAGAATGCGGCGCTGGTGGATAGAGAATATCTAAATACGGTGACAAGCCTGTCCGAAAAGTATGCTAAAATGGAATTTCTAAACAGCATGATTGGCAAGTATTACTACGGCGAATTTACTCAAGAACAGATTATGGAGGGTGCCTACAAGGGTATGTTCTCATCTTTAGACGAGTATTCCCAGTACCTTACCGAAGAGGAATATCAACAGCTTATGAATTACACCAATTCCAGCTTTCAGGGGATTGGCGTGGTAATGACTAAAACTGAAGACAATCGTATTCAAATTGTCAGCGTTTACGATGATTCCCCGGCTTTCAAGGCAAAACTTAAGGAAAATGACTACATTGTAGCCGTAGACGGTAAGAAATATGACGGAAAACACATGGAAGATTGTGCTGTGGCACTTCGTCAGGATGTGGGAACCAAATTGCAGCTTACCTATGAAAGAGAGGGTAAGGAAAATACGGTAACAATAATTTGCAATACTGTGGAAACCGGCACCGTCTATTCAGAAACCTTAAAGGAAGAAGATACAGGAAAAGAAGTGGGATATATCAGAATAGTATCCTTTGGCGCAGACACATATAAGGACTTCGACAATGCTCTTCGGGATATGGAGGTAGGCGAGGTTAAGGGCTTAATTATAGATCTTCGCGACAATGGAGGCGGCGTAGTTGAAGAGGCTACCAGAATTGCAGACAGATTGCTGCCGGAGGGTACCATCATGGTTACAAAGTCCAAGGTTGAAAAAGACCAATATGTTAATTCCGATTCATCCTGCACAAAGCTACCTTATGTGGTTTTAGTTAATGAAAGGTCTGCCAGCGCTTCTGAAATTTTAACAGCGGCAATTAAAGGAAACAAAGGCGGAGCCATAATAGGTACTACAACCTTTGGCAAGGGAGTATTGCAGAATATGGCAACTATCGGAAAAGGTCACGACGCTTTTAAGATTACCTTTGCGGAGTATTTCGGGCCCAATGATATAAAAATAAATAAAACGGGAATTAAGCCTGATTATGAAGTTAAACTGTCAGAAAAGGACAATAAGGACATTCAGCTGATAAAAGCTATGGAAGTGTTGAAAGAGGAAATGGATAAATAAAACGGTATTGCTATAAGGGAATTATTCTCTTTATGCTGTAGCTTGCAATAAATTTGCAGCAGTAACAAAGATAGGTAGGGGAAATGGACAAAATATCCGCTTTTTTAGAAGCATATAAACACTACATAAAAAATGACGATACTGAAAGCAAAATAGACTTTTTAAAAGGTCTTTACGAGCTTGAATTGATTGTGCCAATGCAAGATGGTAATGATGAGCATAAGGGTCAGGTAAGCTTTGCGTTAATCGTATCAGAGGATGAGCGAAAATTTATCCCTGCATTTTTTAATTCAAATAGCAATTTGGGCGGGTTTAGCAAAGAAAGTTTAAGGCGTATACCATACAAGGAGCTAAAGCATTATGTCGTAGATTTTAAAGAAAAAGTTCATGGAATAGCAATAGAGCCCTTTGGTGAACCCATATTAGTGGATTTTAATATCATAGAGGCGGCGGATAAATGTGTAACGGGTATGAGTGTTAATCCCACAGCAGGCGGAAAGGTACGGCTTTCACTGCCTAAACATTTGCCTAATGGGCTAAAGGAAGCGCTTGTAGGGCATTTTGAAAAAAATATTAATATTGAAAAAGCATGGCTTCTTTATTTGGAACATATAGGTTTGCAAAAACCTCACCTTACGCTAATTTTGCAATTTCACGGTACAAAAATGGAAGTTTTCCCTAACATAGCGGAGATAATAAAAAATTACATGAAAGCTGGCGAAAGCTTTGAACTTGTAAAAAAGGACAATGCCATGGATGAAGAAAGCATAGCCCCGGCATTGATATTTGAAAGAGGGAAAAATGTATTATTATCGTAATATGCAATAAGTAATCAAAGAGGCTTAATGAAAATAGGACGGAGATATAGTCCTTATAGATTACCTTTGTAAAGTAAGTTTTGTAACAAAATGTAACAAAAGTGTAAAAAATCCGATAAAAATATTGACAAAGTGTTTTATGTAATGTACATTTTAAATACTATATTTGCATAAATATAGCTTGCAAAATTAAAATTTAATACGAATTATTCATGTTCTTTTTATTAAATATAGCTATAAAAGCTTTAAGGGCAGACTTTTATAGCAGACTTAATAAAAAGCTAAGAGGGAAGCAGGTTAAAAGCCTGCGCGGACCCGCCGCTGTAAGCGAGGAGTTTTCCTTTAGGTGCAAAAGCACAGCCACTTTGTGATTTTCACAGGGTAAGGCAAAGGAAAATGTTGATACGCAAGCCAGAAGACCTGCTTGAATTCTTATGCAAATAGCCAAGGGTAAAATGGCAGTTTGCAGTTATGAACAACAAAAACGGGTTGTGGATTTTACCACAGCCTTTTTATTTTTTAAATGCTGAATGGAGCAAAGTAGCATTTTGAAAGGAGGGAGAGCGTATGTACTCGGAGGAACCTGTAAATTTTGCGAGAGCCATAAAACCGCTCTCTATAAAAAGGTTTTTTAGTTAATCTGCAACAGGGCAGGTTACAGAATTGCTGAAAAATAAAGGAGGAATTCGAAATGAGAAAAAATGCAAAGTGTAAATTATTTGCATATGTTTTAGTATTTGTTTTGGCGTTTTCAATGGCGACAATATCAAGCTTTGCGGTAGATTGGAATGTAAATCCAAATCTCGTTTGCTGGACACCGTATACTGTAACTGTAGCAAGCGGAGATACTGTTAATTTGCAGGTTGTTCCTGCAAGTACAACCTACGCAGCTGTAGGCTTTGACAGTGCTGTAGAAGCGGCGGAAGCCCCTATAACTTGGTCAGTACCGCTTGGAAGTAGTTTAGTATCTGTTGATTTAACCACCGTAACAGGGGTAGCAATTACAATCAACGGCGTTACAAAATATGCGCAGCAAGTAACCGTAAATGCAGCGACAAGTGGATTTGGACCGGCAAGTGTTTTAGCGAGCAGAAATGCTAACAGCTATACGAATTTTTCAGTTGTTGTACCGACAAGCACTCCTGTTACAGCAAGCAATGTAGATGTTTATGTTATGACTGATTTTGATCCATATCAAGTCGCTGACTCCATTACAGTTCCAGCTGCTAATTATGGTTACGCAACTCCATTAGAAGCTATACAGCAGCTTGTTGACCCTAATTCAGTAGACCCGACATCAAACCTTGCAGAAGTAGTGTTAGGGTATGGCGATGAGTATGTGGAGTCAGTTTCCTATATAACTACATCACCGGACGGTACATTTACTGCCGAAAAAAGTTATCCATATAGAGGCTGGCAATACAGAGTATACCGCAACGGAAGCATGGTTTCTGATTCGGCGAATATTGGAGCAGCAGCATTTTTACTGAACAGCAATGATGAGGTTGTTTGGTATTACAATGATTATATGAGCGCTTTGACTTATTTTGCTGAGTGGTAGACTTGGCAAATTGGAATGATTATTTTGTTCTGTTATTTGCTTCAGGTGGAACAGTAATATGTAAGTTATTGTAAAACACTTTTGTTTAATTATTTAAAAGTTATTTTATTTGAGGATAAGCTGCCCTTTGCATAAATCATAATTACTATGGCTTTCAAAGGGCAGCTTTTAAATTTAATTTGATTTGATATGAAGAGTTTTGGAAAAAAAATAAGTATAATATTGATATTTGCCATATGTATGGCATTTTACCCACTTAATACATTTGCGGCAGATGATATAAAGGAATTAGAGCTTATCGTTCCAACAGGAGCGATGGTTGAATTAAATCAAAAACCAAAAGAAAATGGTCATTATGTCCCTTTTATATTAAAAGAGCCTGAAAGTAAGCAGATAGATGTTGACGGCAAGGACATATATAAATATGAAATTCCTAAAAATATTATAAATTCTTGCCATTACCGTATAAGCAAGGATGGATATCTTACTGTAGCAGGCTGGCTTCAAAATATAAGATGGAATAGCAAAGAATTTACATTAGAGCCACTTGACATAAATAAAAGAAATTCATACAGCGATTGTCCGTTTATATATGATGACGGAATGCTGTTAAATATAACAGCAGGTGCACCAATGGATTTAAATGCGACAGGCTCCTTTTTTCTTGAGCTTAAAAAAGGAGAAGAATTTCGCTTAAAATCTTATAGAACCTGGCAGATAATAGACAGTGACGCAGGTAATTATTTTATTGAACCCGACTGGCACTATGAAATAATGGAGCACGACGGGGATGAAGCATCAGTTTCAATTGATGAAAAGGGTCTTATACAAGCTAAAAGGGAGGGCATAAGCGTTATAAAAATTACATATGACCCAATAGGAATATATCAAGGGGAAAATTATGTATATTACAATGCTACCGACCCTATCCATACGGGTATAGTGGTGGTAAATGTTACGGACAATAAATCAGCGCTTGGTACAGGAATCCATACCACAGAATTCGATACAATTTATTCCCTAAAGGATAGCGGTATAAAGCCGAAAATTTCGTTTAAACCAGAAAACGGCGCAAGCGTGCGTGTCCAAAAACCTTATCAAACTGATTGGAATAGTGGATGGATAGAATATACGCCGGATACCGGCGGGGAATACACGGTAGAATTGGACTTTGGTAAAAACATTGTAGAGGTAAAAAAAGGAAGCGAAGTTAAATATCATGTAATTAGAGCTGCTGAAATAGCCTATAAAGTTGAAAATAAATATAGACCCAATTATCCTTTAATGGTTGGAGATGTTGCTAAAATAACATTTGATGGGTTATATATGCCTTTGCCAAAGCTTGCTGCTGTCTATAATCCGGGATATAACTATATGGGAGAGCCTTTAGTTCGCCTTGAATATTTAAGGGACGGAAATGTTGTAAGTGGAAAAGGCGACCAGTACGGACTTAGAAGTACCAATCAAATTTTAATGGAGCTTGATGAGGCAGGAGAATATGAATTAACAAATGGGTATGTGTATCTATGCTATATGGGCGGAGGTAATAACTGCACGCATTTAAATATTCCGGAAAGCGGAATTGGTGCTGATTTTCGAGCAACTCTGCATGGCCCTTTTAAATTTGATGCTTTACCAGATGTAAAATTCCAAGTAGCAGAAAAAGGAAGCTATGAATTTAGCGAAGCCCAGATGAGAGATTACTGCAAGCTAAGAAGTATGAAAAATATTTCGAAAGATATTTTGCTAATAAATAGAATAGGCGCAAATCAGGGAATTATTGAAGGCGAGCGATTGGTAAAAAATAATCTCGTTTCAATTCAAAGAAATAACTTAGCATCTCAAGGCTATGAGCCGATAATTGAATTTATGCCACTTAATGAAAATGTCAGATTAATTTGGAGATATTGGAATGAGGGCGAAAATGAATTCGTTGTTACAAGCTCTGCGGTTCAGCCTGCTACATTTAGAACTTTGGATAAAAAATTTGCGTTAAATAAGGAATTAAATGCTGAGTTAATAGTAACTAATGATAATGTAACTAATGAGACCTATGCATTTAAATGTGTAGCGGGGGGGATTAAGAAAAAAACAGAAAAAAAACTAAGTAATTTACCATACTTTTCGGATGTAAGAATAGTCGAGTCAAAGAGCGGTGAAGTAATTCAAAACAATAAAGGGGTATTCCAGGCGGAATCAATTACCTATTCGGGAATAAACGGGGACGTAGAAACCTTGAGTTTCGGATACGGCTTTGTTATGCTTGAAAAAAATCATTTTGCATCTGTACCTTTTGATATCGAAGATATTAAATTAGATATGGATTGGTTAGATAGCGTTCATGATAAAACTACTGTGGAAATTACGGCAGGCGGTATATTTAAAACAATAAAAGGACAGACTGGTGTAAATAATATTAAAACAGAAGCAATAAGTCTTAATTATGGAGAGAATGTAATAGAATGTATAATTAAAGACAATGAATTTAATAGAGAAATGTCATATAATTTTACCATTGTTCGTTCTCAACCGCCAGGCAGTGTAAAAATTACATCAGAAACAGAGGGTGTAAGCATTACAGTTAAGGATTCAAAAAATAAAACTGTACAAGCAGCTGCTGACGGAACATACAGCTTGGAGGCAGGAAAATATAAATATATAGCTCAAAAGACAGGCTATATAACAAAGGCAGATGAATTTACTGTAACCTCGGAAAGTAATCAAACGGTTCAAATTCCGAAGCTTACACCACTACATTTAGTTGGAACAAATGATTGTGTGAATGTAACCGTTCAAACTGATAAAACGGTAGCCGTAAATAATGTTTCTATAAATATTAAGAGTGAACCCGCGGAGCTTGACCTTGTAACAGGGAAAAAATATGTTGAATATAATGCAGGCGGATACACTGCGCTTCATGCAATAATAGAGGCGCTTGGAACAGGAATGCAGCCGATTGACTTTAATTGTCGAAAGGGTAAGCTAAAGCCGCTTTTAGAACTTGGGGATTATAGTCAAAAAGCCGGATATGTATGTGAGGTAAACGGTAAATATATAAAAGAACCCGCATATCACATAGTTAAAAACGGCGATTATGTTGAATATTACTTTAATCCTGCATATGACGGCATGATTCATGCAAGCTTTGAACAGCAAATGATTGCTACTACTGTAGGAAATTCAGCT
The DNA here is from genome assembly GCA_041797745.1 of Bacillota bacterium. Classification (GTDB taxonomy): domain Bacteria; phylum Bacillota; class Clostridia; order Peptostreptococcales; family Anaerovoracaceae; genus UBA3871. The sequence goes on along the minus strand of JBHBZU010000055.1, from coordinate 29,270 downwards.
ACAGTAAAGTTGCTTGGGCATGAGGTTTACAGCGAAAATGTGGCAGAGCCTCTTTCTGGAATAGAAATACTCGATAACGGCAAAGTTATAGGTACTACCGATACTAAAGGAGAACTTGTAATAAAAAATATTACAGAGGGTACACATGCGGTAACGGCGAGAAAGCTCGATTCAAGCGGTAATGATTTGTTAACATATAATATGTGCACTATAAAGGCAAAAGCTGTAAGCGAGGAGCCTGTTATAGCAGGTAAAACAACCGTAAAATTCCGTTTGATAGGCGATTCGAAGCATGGAAAGAGCGAGCATGAAAAATATGTTACTTGGATAGCAACAAAGAGAATGACCTTTGACGGCGAATCCGTGTCAGTTTACGATGTGTTTACTAAAGCTCTTGATGATGCAGGGCTTGAATATGTCGGAGCCGAAAAGAATTATGTCAGCAAGATAAAAGCACCAAAGGCATACGGCGGATACTGGCTTGGTGAATTTGATAACGGTAAAAATTCAGGCTGGATGTATACTGTAAACGGTGACCATCCGCAGTTTGGATTAAAAGACTTCAAGGTAACAAACGGCGACAGCATAGTTTGGCATTATGTAGATGATTACAAGCTTGAAACAAGCTTTAACGGAAGCGCTCCTATGTACCTTAACAGGTGGCTTGAGGCAGAAGATAAAAACCCGCCAACAGACGGCAGTGTAATAGATATGAGTGGCGCCGGTAAAAGTGATGAAAATGCTGTTTTAGGTGCAGAAATCGCTAAAAATAATATCGATGTTGTAGCGAGCGTAAATAACGGTGTAGCAGTCGGAAAGGTTGACAAGGACGAAATTACAAAGGCAATCGAGGCAGTAGAAACGGCAGCGGGAAAGAAACAGCTTCAAAAGGAGATAGTTTTGAATATGACAGGTGCCACAGGAGCAACCAGTGCCTCTATGCTAATACCAAAGGCTGCCGTAAACGAGCTTGATAAAAAGGTTGACATACTTACAGTTGATACGCCTGTAGGAAGCGCAAGCTTTGACAAAAAAGCACTTGGGAGTCTTGCGGCAGAAAATGGCAAGGAGCTTGTTATAAAGCTTGAAAGAAAGGAAAAGGATGAAGCAGGAAATGCCTCAAAGCTTAATGTAGTTGCAAAAATAGGCGAAAAAGAGATTAAGAACCTAAATGGCAACGCAAGGGTAGCTTTACCGTACAAGCTGTCAGAGGGTCAGCTAAAGGAAGCAGTTGTTTGCTACCGCTTAAGCGAAAATGGTGAAAAAACACTGATTAGAAACGGTGCAATGAATAAGAGCAAGGATTTATTTGAAGTAAACCTTGATAAATTAGGAATGCTTGAATTTGAGTACCGCAACATAGCCTTTAATGATACAATAGCGCATTGGTCAAATAAAAATGTTATATACCTTGCGGCAAGAGATTTAGTAAAAGGCAAATCTGATAAAAGCTTTGAACCGAATTCGAATATAACAAGAGCCGAGTTTGTACAGCTTCTTGCAAATTTAAGCGGGGTAAACCTTGATAATTACAGCTCAGTAAACCGTTTTAGCGATGTATCGGAAAATGACTGGTATGCAAAGAACGCTTCTTGGGCCCTTGAAAGAGGTATAACCCTTGGAAGCGGAAATGGCAAATTCTCGCCACGGGACAACATAACAAGGCAGGATATGGCAGTAATGATACTTCGATATGTAGAGCTTGTAGAAAAGGGAGAGCTTAAAGCAGTAAATAGTGAAGTTAACTTTTTGGACGGTTCTAAAATAGCTAATTATGCAAAACCGGCTGTTTCTAAAATGCAACAGGCAGGCATAATAAACGGTATGAAGAATGAAAATGGAAGCGTAATCTTTAAGCCTACAGCAAATGCCACACGAGGAGAAGCGGTTACGATGATTGCAAACTATTTAAGATAACGAAATAAGTTAAATAAATACATATAATATCTTTTCATATTTCTTCTTTCAAATATGCCCCCAAGTTTTAGATTTTTTCAAAGGCTTGGGGGCGATTAAGAGAGAGGTACTGACATATGCAAAAGTGAAACCTGCAAACGTTGACTTTGACAAGCTAAAGTGCTACAATACCACTTGAAAGACTTAAATTTATTATTTTGCGGAGGTGCTTATGTCATACGAATCTAAATTCAAAACCAAGGAACTGGATGAATTGTTTGAAGCAATTCTTGCGCTGGAAAATGAAGAAGATTGCTATAGATTCTTTGAGGATATCTGCACTATTAACGAAACCCATGCTATTGCTCAAAGGTGGCAGGTTGCGAAGTTGCTTTCAGAAAAGAAAACTTACACTGAAATTGAGGAGGCCACAAAGGCTTCGACAGCTACTATCAGTAGAATCAATAAGTGCCTGGTATATGGTGCGGACGGTTATCAACGTATTTTAAGCAGATTGGAAGAAAAGAATAAATAATAAGATTTAAGTGTGTTTGGTGTCGCCAAACACACTTTTTTTTATTATAATATTAATATACCTGAATAGGTATTAATTTTTAATTTAGGTAATTCAAACTATGGTGTTATATTTTTATAAAGGTGATATACAAAAGTTCACGAAAGCCAACAATTACAAACAAGCCTCTAAAGGCTTGGCGAGGGCTTGTGTAAAAGATTATCTGGGAAAGGATAAAACCTTGTCAGAGGTTAAAACAGGGGCTCACGGCAAGCCTTATTATCCTGATACAGACATAGATTTTAATGTGAGCCATAGTGATGACTTTTGGGCTTGCATTGTCTCCTCTGAAAAAATAGGTTTAGACGTGCAGAGAAAGAAAAATGTGGCTTATGAAAAGCTGGCAGGGAGATTTTTCACTTCCCAAGAAGCCGGGTACGTAGCGCGGAACGGTTTGGACAGCTTCTTCGATATTTGGATTAGAAAAGAAGCCTACGTTAAGTTCCTGGGCACCGGTTTTGCCGCAAGCGGAGGCTTCAAAAACTTTTCGGTTCTGGACGATACGGGGCAGCTTGCAGAACAAATAGGCTTTGATGAAGAAAAAGCCTCGGTAATAACTACCGACATTGGAACAGATATTAAATGTGCAATTTGCACAGGTATAGGAAGCAGTGAGAAAACTTTAGAAAAGAAACCCATAGAAACTTATACATGGGCAGGGGAGGAAACAAATGATTAAATTTGCAATTTTAGCTGAAAACAAATCAGGACATTCCAGAATTAAGGCGGAGTGGGGCTTGTCCATTCTTATTGAAGCAGGTGGGAAAAAGATTCTTTTTGATGCCGGTGCATCTAAAAATCTATTCAGTGAAAACGCTGAACGTATGGGATACAATCTTTCAGATGTGGATTTTGCCATGGTAAGCCATGGTCACTATGACCATACCAACGGCTTTCCAAATTTTATAAGATTAAACAATCATGCTCCCATTTACATTCATAAAAAGGCTTTTGGTGAAGTTTACGGTTCGGAAAACGGTATCGTCAATGCTAAACCCTGCTCGATTGAATGGACTGTTGAAGAAAGAGCTGCACTGGATTCAAGGGTGGAGCTTACAGATGGCCCTGTGAAGATTACCGAAGATATTATTATTTCAGGAACAGTTCCTATGCCTGAGGGTGAGGTTATGCAGGAGGTCTTTTACGAGAAAAAGGCTAACAATGAATATATCAGAGACGAATTGGAGCATGAACAGATTTTGGTTATCAGAGACAGGGATGAAAGAGGTGAAAGCAAAGGAGTGTATGTCTTTGCAGGCTGCTGCCACCGCGGAGCTATGGCGGCACTTAAATGTGCCAAGGCACTAATGCCGAATGAAGAAATTAAATGCTTTGTAGCAGGTATGCACCTTTGTATAAGTCCTCTGTCTGAAATACAGAGGGTGGTGGCGGACACTGTAAATGAGTTTGACGGTATTATTATGCCGGTTCATTGTACAGGAATGAAAGCTATTTGCTACATGGTAACCAAGTTGGGTGACAGGTGTATTCCGGCAACAGCGGGAGATGTATTCGAGTTTTAATATGGCAAGGGAAAAGAAACACGCTTTTGACGCAGCTTGCGACTATCTTTCCTTTTCAGAGCGTTCTACTTCGGAGGTTCGCAAGAAACTCAAAGAAAAGGAATACACGGAAGAAGAGATAGACGAGGCGATTGAAAAATTAAATAATTACGGGTTTCTCAATGACAAAGAGTATGCAAAACACTATATTGAGTTTGCTATGTCAAAGGGCAGAGGTATACGCAGAATTAAAGATGAATTGCGCAGTAAGGGCATAGAAACTTTTGATTTGGAAGACGTTTTCTATGAAATGGAAAATGAGGGCCTGATAAATATAAAAGATGGAAAAGAGCGGGCATGGGAACAGGCTAAAAAGGCCCTTGGAATAAAGACTCCCGAAGAAAAAGATATAGCCCGTATTGGCAGAAAGCTCCAAACTTTAGGTTTTTTAAGCGACGAGATTTACTATGCAATAGGAAAGCTCAAAGAACTTAAAAATTCTAATGATGGGGATATGGAAGAGTTTTGACTTTCAATTAAAACTTTTTATGCTTTCAGAGGGAAAACTTAAAAAATAAAGACTTAAAGGCATGAAAACTTTTATTTAATTTGAAAGGGCATAAGCCTAATTTTTAATCGAAACTTCCAAATTAACATACAGTGTAAAGGAATGGTAAAGATGTGGGAAGCAACAAAGGCTACACAATTTGACAGAACTGCGGCTATGCTGGGTTCAGAGGCAATAGAAAAATTAAAAAAAGCCAAAGTTATTATCTTTGGAATTGGCGGAGTCGGCGGGTTTACTGCGGAAGCATTAGCCAGAGCAGGAGTCGGTGAACTACATCTTGTAGATAAGGATGTGGTGGATATTACCAACTTGAATCGTCAGATTATTGCGCTTCACAGCACTGTTGGCGAACCCAAGACGGAAGTTATGATTCGGCGCATTGCCGATATAAACCCCTTAGCAAAGGCGGTAGGCTATAAGATGTTTTATCTGCCGGAAAATGCAGATGAAATAAACCTTGAGGGCTTTGACTACATTGTTGACGCCATCGACAATATTGCTGCAAAGACAGAGCTGGCGGTTAGAGCGGAAGCCTTAGAGATTCCGATAATTTCCAGCATGGGAGCCGGAAACAAATTGGATCCTACGGGATTTCAGGTATCCGATATTTATAATACCTCCGTTTGCCCCTTGGCAAAAGCCATGCGAAAGCAATTAAAGGCTCGCAAAGTAAGTAAACTTAAAGTGGTTTACTCCAGGGAAGAGCCCGTAAATACAGGTATGCGCACTCCTGCCAGCGTACCCTTTATCCCATCGGTAGTGGGACTTATATTGGCAGGAGAAGTCATTAAAGATTTGGTATGTAAATTTGAGTAGGTTGTAAATTTTTAATTCAGGTAATTTTAACTATGATTTTTTAACGATTATTTTATATTTTGTAATTTTCTTTTTCGTCACATTTCTTTTGTATCAGATATATGGGAAAAAACCAAAAATCTAAACGGCAGAGTATCTAAAACCACAAATATCTAAAACCACAAATATCTAAAACCACAAATATCTAAAACTACCAAATATCTAAAACCGAAACAAATAATTAATGCAGATATTGGTTGAAAAGAGGCCAAATATCGTCGGAGCCTTGAGAAAGCTGCCAGCAAGCTGTGCCTGCCAAATCATAATTCTCCACTAATTTAAGTCTGTTGGTAATAGATGTTGAGTCCTCAATCCAAACTTTAGCCGTGCCTTTGGAAGTAGACCATTCAGCGTAGTTTTGCCTTTCTGTTTCAAGGTAGCTTGTTGTAGCTTTGTTGGATTTTAAGGTATTTTGAAGTCCGTTCATGGTGTATGTGGAATTGGAAACAAGGTTACCGCTTCCATCTACCACCCAAACCCTTGTGTAGAGAGGAACACCCATGAGCAGCTTGTTAGCGGGAACTCCCTCAGCCAAGCAAGCCTTTACCGCTTTTTCCACCCAAGGAAGAGAAGCGATAGAACCTGCCGTCTTACTGCTGCTGTAATGTTCATCGTAGGTCATTACTGCCAGATAGTCTACATTAGCAGCAAGATTTGCAAAATCATATTCATTAGTCCAAGGCGCAGGAATCAGGGTATCTACAGAAAGCACAAGACCCTGTCGCTCGGTATAGTAACGCATGGATTTTACAAAGGCGGTGAGACCGTTTCTGTCAGCGTCAATGACGTCCTCAAAGTCAATGTTGATACCGTCCACATCGTAGAGACAAGAATATAAGATATACTGTGCTATGGCTCTATTCTGAATACTGCTGTCTCCGAACATTTTAGTGGTAAACTTTGTGGAGCCCGAAGCGGACATATTGTTGGTGATGGTGGCCCATACCTTATAACCGTACTTATGGGCTAAATCCGTATAGCCTCTGTCACCGGAGTTAATAATGTTTCCGCCACCCTCAACTGCCAGTCTGAACCAGGTCGGTGCTAAAACATCAATTCCGGATTTCTTGGCAGGTGCTTCAGTCGTAATGTTTGTTGAATCATTTACATACTGCCATGCAACACTGGTTTTCATGCCTTTTTTGTTCAAAGTCTTTGTTTTTTTAGCGGAGTAGAAGTCCACTTTTGCAAGGTCAATATTTTCAATTTTAATATTATTCTTTAGCACATAGTAAAGATTTCCGTCATTATATTTAAAAGTATAATAATGGCTGGTGGAGCCCTCAATCCAGATACGTTCTCCTGCGGAAAGTGTTATTGCGGAAGCGTCCAAGGAACCTGAGGAGCCTGAGGGAACCGCCGTAGCTGTGGAAGCGGTGACTGTAGCCACCTTGGCGGTAGCCGAATAAGGCGCTAAATTAATAGTATTTCCGCTAACCCTATAGCTGAGTTTAAAGAACTGCTCCATAAGGTTAAGGGAAAAGACGAAGTGTCCATCCACAGTGCTGAATGGAATATATACAGTGCCGGCGTTAGACTTTACAAAGCTTGTAACGGTATCATCAGCCAGCATAATATTTTCTTTGGAAATATCAATGATTATACGTTTTTTGGAAGAATCGACAGTTATACCTGAATTGTTGCAATAGCTTGAGCCAATCATGCTGACAGGTAGATATACGTTCCCCTTAACGTAATAACCTGTATAGCCGGTGCTGCTGCCTCCATAAGTAATGTCGTAGCTGATAGACGCTGCATGGGCGGGCATGGCAGGAAAGGCACAAACCGTCATGATTGCCACCATAAATACTGCCGAAATTCGTTTTAATATAATCTTCATTCTCTAATCTCCATTCCGGTTAATCTGATTCAAAGTCAGTTAACTGATAATAATCTCGTACAAATCAAAATTATATACCTAAATTCATAAAATCGCAAGAATACGGGAGCAAATCCTTGAAAATATGCCCAGATAGGCGTATAATTTACTTATTATGGAGAAGTATAAACAGTTAGCAAATGAAAACAAAATAGTTATTGTATTGGCGCTTATTGCCACATTTAAGTATTTTATGTTCTATTCTTTGATGGACGTGAATACTTATTTTTTCGTAGTTGTAATGACCAGTTTGGCAATTACCGCGTTGCTATTCAGCATTTTCCCAAAACAGTGGATTGGGGGAGCGGTATATTTAGCAATGTCTTTGATAATGGTTGCGGATGCCACGTATTACAGCTTCTTTAGAAAATATTTATCTTTCAATATGCTTGGCGCCGCCGAAGTTGTAGGTGACATAGGAGCCAGCATAAAAGAGGTTTTTCAGCCGGTATATTTAGTATGTATTTTGGACGCTGTAATTATATTGGCAGTAATTTTAATCAGAGATTATTTTATCAGGCAGGGAATTAAAAAGGACAAGATTAGAGAATCGCAGAAGAGAGAAAAGCATGAGGGGCTTTTCAAGCTGGGAGCTTTGGCAGTGCTGCTTATAACCATCATCGGCGCTTCTTTTTTCAGTTCCTTTGCACAATCTTTAAGAAATCAGGAGTTTTTCTCATTTCACATTTACGATGCCATTTCTTGTGCCTTTCCGCAGGAAAAAGGTTCCTTGGAAGCCTTTGAAAACTCATATAAGGACGAGATTGGAGGCTCTTTGTTCGGGGTAGCCAAGGGGAGAAACGTGGTATTTATACAACTGGAATCATTTATGAATTTCGGTATCGGCTTGGAATATAACGGTCAGGAAATAACCCCTAATCTAAATGCCTTGATAAAGGACAACAGCATTTATTGCGAGAATTTCTATCAGCAGGTGGGTAGCGGTAATACTTCCGATGCGGAATTTGCTGCCAATAACTCCATCTACGGTACAGTCTTAAGCTATACCTACAAGGTTTATGGAGAGACTAACTATTTCAGAGGTCTGCCTGTGCTTCTTGGTGAACAGGGCTACGATACGGCGGTATTTCACGCATTTGAAGAACGGGATTTTTGGAACAGAGAAAAGGCTTATCCAAATCAAGGCTTTAAGAATTACTACGGCGGTCTGGTTACAAAGGGCGGAGATTACACAATGGTTGACTGGATGGGCTGGGGCTTAAATGACAGCGATTTCTTTCTTCAAACTGCGCAGCTCATGGAGGACAGATTGCAGGAGCCTTATTATGCCTTTGTAAACACCTTGTCCAACCATCATCCTTTCGAGATGTTGCCTAAATATCAATTTATAAAGTTAGGAAAGGATATGAACGGCACTATTGTCGGAAACTATTTACAGAGCATAAACTATACCGATTACTCATTGGGTATATTCTTTGAAGATTTAAAGAAACGTGGTATGTATGAAGACAGTATTTTCGTTATCTATGGCGACCATGCAGGAATTACCCACAATGAAGTTACCAATAAAAAGATTCCTGAACTTCTTGGGAAAAAGTCCTATACTGATGATATTTTATTAAATTTACCTTGTATCATTCACATACCGAATCCTGACAGAGACGTTACGCAGGTTGTTGATAAGGCTTGTGGGCATTTGGACATTCTGCCTACGGTAGCCTATCTGATGGGGTGGAATGACTTGGATACGGTATACTTCGGACACAATATGCTGTCTGAGGGAATCGGCTTTGTGGCGGAGCAGACCTTTGTAAAGAGAGGTTCTTTCATATACGGTGATATCATGTACAAGATGTCGCTGGATGGTGTATTTGAAAACGGCACCGCATGGGAAATCAGTAGCGGCAGAAGTGTAAGTTTAGATGGACTTAAAGAATATTATCTAAAAGGAATGGAACTTATCAATGCTTGCGAATATGTGTTGGAAACAGACGCTTTACGCAGTATATATCAGAGTAACGGCAGTTTAGCCAATTTAGGAAAGGGCGAGGCAAAGCGAGCTCCTTATCCGGATGCGGTGGTTTACAGCGGTTTCCCTGATCAGAACCTCATAGGTAAACAATCTTTGGAAGCATTGAACCTATCCTACGATTCAGGCTATCGTTATATCAAGATAAATTTAAGCTGGAGCAAAGACGGCAGCCACGCTTACTTTAGAGATAAGAAGACGGGGAAGATTGCCATGGACGAGGGGGACTTGATTGAATGGTTCAAGAGTCATAGCGACGCCCGTTTGGTAGTTGAAATAGACGGCGAAAAAGTAAATGAAATGGACAATACCTTGACCTTTTTCGGCAATCTGGGAGAGGATGGTACGGCTTTAGGCAGAAGTATTGTTCTCTATGAAGCAACTACGGAAGACTATACAGGAAGACACGATGTCTTCCTCGACGTATCCTCTGAGGAACTTTCGACAACCGACAATGCGGCACTAAACCAGTTTATCGACATCAACAAGGTTTGGGCAATAGTAATGAGTGAAGAGGACTATCAGGGCAAACGAGCTGAGCTGGTTACAAAGGAACGGAAAGTCTATGTGGCTCATCCTGAGGGAACCATTGAACCGGCAGGAAGCAAATAAATAACAGCAAAGGTTTTTTCATAGGCTTAATGTTAAAAAGTTGGCTTATAGGACAAAAAGTTCATACAAAAAAATAAAATCGCGGTATCCATATATTTACAATGGATACCGCGATTTTTATGAACATATTTATCTTATAACAAAGATTAAAAAGTTTTAATTCGCCCAATATATAATCAATATCTTCGCTGTAATTTCCATTTGGACCCTTTGCACTATTCATAAGAATTTTATATTTGCCGGGCTTTGTCATGTCAAAGTCTTTTTCATATCTTAACAAAGGTACAACTTGAAGCTGCTCTCCTGCAATCAGTCCTTAAAAAATAAGCTTTTGTATTTTATTGTATTTACCCATGGTCAAATATAACACATATGCCTTTGCATATCAACCATATAAATGCACAATCTTTTGTTTATACATCCCCTTTAGTTGAAAAAGAGTACAAGATATGGTATAATTACTCTAATTTAAATAGTCAATTCACCATATCTTCCTATTCAATTTATATAAGCGAAAATATGGTAGCGAACTATCAAAACAAAATGGGTAAAACGGTACAGCTATCGCAAATTGGAGATAATATGGAATTTTTTATCATTGTAGGGTTTACCGCCCTGATACTGATAAACTTAATACTTTTAGCACTGGTTATGCACATGAAATCCGATCAGGCAAGAAGCCTTGCCGAAGCGGAAAGACATCAAAGCGAAATGCTTATGCAGGTACAAGCCTCTCAAGAGAAAAGGCTTGAGGACATGAGAAGCACTCTTGAACGCAGACTTCAAAACATAGAGGTAAGCAACCAAAGACAGCTTGATTCCATGAGAGCTACTGTGGATGAAAAGTTGCAAAAAACTTTAGATGACAGGCTTTCCCAATCCTTTAAGGTGGTATCTGAAAGATTGGAGCAGGTTTATAAGGGTTTAGGGGAAATGCAGAGCATAGCCACAGGAGTAGGAGATTTGAAAAAAATTCTTTCCAACGTGAAAACCAGAGGTATCTTTGGAGAAATCCAGTTGGGAGCTATTTTGGAACAGATTTTATCCAAAGAGCAATACGAAGAAAATATTGCGACCAAACCTGATTCATCGGATAGGGTTGAATTTGCCGTTAAGCTCCCCGGTGACAGCAGTACGCCTGTATATCTTCCCATTGACGCAAAATTTCCTGCTGACTTTTACAGCAGGCTGATGGATGCTTATGAAGCGGGAGATCCCGTAGAAATAGAGGCTTCCATGAAAGCTTTGGAAGCCCGCATTAAAGCCGAAGCCAAAACTATTAAGGAAAAGTACATATATCCGCCTGCAACTACCGATTTTGCCATTATGTTTCTTCCGGTGGAGGGACTGTATGCAGAGGTGGTTAGGAGAGGGCTGGTGGAAGTGCTTCAGCGAGAATACAGGGTAAATGTTGCAGGACCCACCACTATGGCGGCATTGCTAAACAGCTTGCAGATGGGCTTTCAGACTTTGGCTATACAGAAACATTCCACAGAAGTATGGAGCGTTTTGGGAGCCGTCAAGACTGAATTTGATAAGTTTGAAACAGTACTTTCAAAGACTCAGGAAAGGCTAAATCAGGCAGGCAGAGAGTTGGAGCTTTTAGTGGGTACACGAACCAACATGATTCGACAAAAGTTGAGAACGGTTCAGAACATTACAGCAGAAGAAAGTCAGGAAATTCTTGGCTTTGATGACAATAGAGATTTTCGTCGATAGGAGGCACGAATGGCGATATACGCAATATCCGACTTCCATTTTTCTTTCGACCCGCACATTGATAAACCCATGGACATATATGGCGCAAGATGGGTAAATCATGCCGAAAGGCTAAAACAGAATTGGAACGAAATCATAACTGAAAAGGATACCGTCATCGTACCGGGTGACATATCTTGGGGTCTTAGACCCCATGAGGCCTTTGCAGATTTGGATTGGATTAAAGAGAATCTTCCGGGGCGCAAGCTCTTTTTTAAGGGCAACCATGAGCTTTGGTGGCAGTCGGTTTCAAAACTGGCTAAGAGATATAACGAGGGAGATATGATTTTTCTCCAAAACACTTTCGCCGAAGCGGAGGGCTACGCGGTTTGCGGTACAAGGGGATGGATTTGTCCGGGGTTTGAAGAATTTGGACAGGATGATGAAAAGATATACAAAAGGGAAATTTTGAGGCTTGAGATGTCTTTAGAGGCGGCTCGAAAGTCAGGTTATGAAAAAATTATAGGGGCGCTGCATTTTCCGCCTACAAACGATAAAAAGGCAGCCTCAGGCTTTACTGAACTTTTTGAAAAGTACGGTGTAGATGTGGTGGTCTACGGACATCTTCACGGAAAAGATGTTTGGCCAAAGGGGTTACAGGGAATCTACAAAGATGTAAATTATAAACTGGTTTCATTGGATTATTTAGACGCAAAACCTATATGTATTTCAGATATGTTGAGATAAAAATAATTGAATTTTAGAGAGGTATCAATTATGAAAAGAATTACATTGATAGTGACAGACAGTTTGGGGATTGGCGCACTTCCGGATGCGGAAAAGTATGGGGATTTAGGAGCCGATACTCTTGGACACATTATGAATCACAATCCGAAGTTAAAGGTGCCAAATCTTAAAAACATGGGATTATACAATATTGACGGTGCGGCAGGCGGAAAGTACGCCGTAGCTCAACCTAAAGGAGCTTTTGCCAAAATGAAAGAAAAGTCGGTGGGAAAGGACACCATCACGGGACATTGGGAGATTGCAGGACTCTACACGGAGATTCCTTTTAAGACTTATCCCGACGGTTTTCCTAAAAGCTTTATAGAAGAATATGAAAAGGCTATCGGAACAGAGGTGCTGGGTAACTGCACGGCTTCGGGGACAGTCATCATAGAAGAACTGGGACCTGAACACGAAAGAACGGGAAAACCTATAGTTTACACTTCTGCGGACAGCGTATTTCAGATTGCCGCCAACATTGATGTTATTCCGCTTAAGCGCCTTTACGAAATTTGTGAAATTGCCAGAGAAATGTTGGTGGGTGATGTGGCTTGCGGAAGAGTTATTGCAAGACCTTACAGAATCAATGCCGAGGGTGAGAGAGAACGTACTGCGGACAGACGTGATTATGCAGTTTCGCCAACAGGCAAGACGGTGCTGGATTTGGTTAAGGACGCAGGACAATGCTCATACGCCATTGGTAAGATAAGTGATATCTTCAACGGTCAGGGCGTAAGCAAGAGTGTACACACAGAAAGCAATATGGACGGCGTTGATAAGACTATTGAAGCCTTAAAGCAGGACTTCGGAGGCTTTATTTTCACCAATTTGGTTGATTTTGACTCAAAGTTCGGGCATAGAAGAGACGTAGAGGGTTATGGAAAAGCCATCGAAGAATTTGACGCCCGTCTTCCTGAAATTATCGGGGCGATGGGTGACGAAGACATATTGATGATATGCGCAGACCACGGCAATGACCCTATACACAGCGGATGGGATCATACTCGCGAACATATACCTTTTGTTGCTTACGGAAAGAGCATTAAAGAGGGAGTAAATTTGGGAACAAGATTGTCCTTTGCAGACATCGGCGCAACTGTTGCCGAAATTTTAGGAGTTGGCAAGACTGAAATAGGAGAAAGCTTTGCAGGGAAAATTCTAAAACTCTAAAACTTTGAAACCTTAAAAGCCTAACATAAAATGGTAAGCTGTAAATCAAAATAAGAAATAAAAATAACTAAAACATTAATTTTGAATTAGTATAGGGGATTTGAATTATGAATATGTATGATATTATTTTAAAAAAACGCGACGGGGGAGTTCTTTCAACTGAAGAAATTCAGTACTTTATAAAAGGTTACACCGAGGGAAGTATTCCTGATTATCAGGCCAGCGCCTTGCTCATGGCTATACTTTGGAGAGGTTTGGACAAAGAAGAAACTTACCAATTAACCAGCGCCATGAAACATTCGGGAGATGTTGTAGACCTTACAGCCATTAAAGGTATTAAGGTAGACAAACATTCCACAGGCGGAGTGGGTGACAAAACCACACTCATTGTGGCACCCCTTGCAGCAGCTTGCGGCGTTAAAATTGCAAAGATGAGCGGCAGAGGTCTCGGCTTTACAGGCGGCACCGTTGACAAAATGGAATCTATACCCAATTTCCGTACTTCTTTGGAGGAAGAGGAATTTTTCAAGGCTGTCAATGAAACAGGCATGGCTGTAATCGGTCAGACTGCTCATGTAGCACCGGCGGACAAGAAGCTGTACGCTTTAAGAGATGTAACGGCAACCGTAGACAATTTAGGTCTTATTACCAGCAGTATCATGAGTAAGAAGCTGGCTTGCGGTAGCGACGCCATCGTTTTAGACGTAAAGTGCGGAGACGGCGCTTTCATGAAAAATGAAGATATGGCAAGGGAACTGGGGCAAAGGATGTGCGAGATAGGTGCTGCTGACGGAAAGAAAACCGTTGCGGCTATTACAGACATGAACCAACCTTTAGGACGCGCCGTCGGAAACAGCATAGAGGTTATTGAAGCTATTGAAACCTTAAAGGGTAACGGTCCTGCGGATATTGAGGAATTGTCACTTACTCTGGCAGGTATCATGATTTATCTTGGGGGACAGGCTAAAGACGCTGCCGAGGGTAAAGAAAAGGCAACGGAGGCTATGAAGTCAGGAAAGGCATTGGAAGTGTTCCGCAAGTTCGTAAAAAGCCAAGGCGGCAATCCTGAGGTTACGGATGATTACAGCCTCTTCCCGCAGCACAGCATTGAAAAACAGATTTGTGCAAAGCAGTCGGGTTACGTAAATAAGATTGAAGCCATGCGCATTGGACTGGCGTCACAACATTCAGGTGCAGGCAGAGCCACGAAGGAAGACCGAATTGACCTTTCAGCAGGCATTTATTTAAACAAAAAAGTCGGCGACAAGGTGGCAACGGGAGACCTTTTGGCAACAATCTACGGTAACGATGAAGCCAAAGTGGAAGCAGCGGCAGCCGAGGCAGAATTGGCATTTTTAATCAATGAAAAACAGGGAGAAGTTCCGTTATTAATAAAAGCTACTCTCGGACTTTAGGAGGCAATATGAGTAACTTTAGGTACAGGCTACAAAACTATTTAGCAGGCAGGCGCGGTATAGATGAATATTCTAAGTTTTTGATTTACGCGTCACTTGTAACATTTTTGATTTCAGTCTTTGTTACTAATGTAAACCTGCACAAGTTTATATATTTATCGGCAATGTTTATGCTTATCTGGGCTTATGCCAGAATGATGAGCAAGAACCTTGTCAAAAGGCAGAGAGAAAATCTCAAGTACATACAAATGAAATCGAAAATTCTTCATAAAGCTCCATTTTCACTTTCAAAATCACAGTATGGAAGTCAGAGCGGTGCTTTTTACAGATATTTTCACTGCCCGAATTGCAAACAGAATTGTCGAGTTCCAAAGAACAAAGGTAAAATCAGAATCACTTGTCCTAGATGTGGAGAGGTTTTCGAGAAGAGGAGCTAAAGATGTTAGGATATGTGACGGCTGATAAGCCTGAACTGAAAATTAAGGAATACGAAATATACAAGGGATATTATTGTGGCGTATGCAAGTCCGTTGGAGCACGCTACGGACAACTTCCCCGTATGGCTTTAAGCTACGATTTCGCATTTTTAGCCTTGCTTCTTGGTGCTTTGGAGGATGTTGATGAAGAGATAGAATATGAGCATTGCCTCGTACATCATATCAAAAAAAATCCGGTGGTTCGTTCAAGTTGGGCGGTGGACTATGCGGCGGATATGATGGTATTACTGGTGTATTACAATTTTTTAGATGACAAACAGGACGAACATCATATAAGAGGAGCCATAGGAGCAGCTATGCTGCAAGGCTTGGCGAAGAAGCTTTCGGCAAAATATCCACAGGTGGCGGCGGTTATTGAAGAACAGTTGGCTAGACTTAGGAAGCTGGAATTAGAAAAAACAGCTTCTGTCGACGAAACAGGTGATACTTTCGCTCAAATAATGGGTGCAGTCTTTGCTTCCCCTGAGGTTAAACAGCACGTGGGAGAAAGCAATACCAGAGTATTGTCTCACTTGGGGCAAAATTTGGGACGGTGGATTTATTTGGCTGACGCACTTGAGGATATTGAGGAGGATATAGCTTCGGGAAGCTACAACCCATTGATATATCGTTATGAATATGACAAGACAGTTGAAGATGTGAAAGAATTTAAAAAAAGAATTTCCGAAAAAGTTGAGATGGTGCTTTTTAGCTGTCTTGACCAAATAGCCAAGAGCTATAGTCTTTTGGAAATTAAGAAAAGGGATAGCATTCTTCAAAACATAATATATAGCGGGCTTGCTAAAAAAAGCGACGCCCTCATGGGAAAAGAGATTATTACAAAAGAGGAGAAAGAAATATGAAAGATCCGTATGAAGTATTAGGTGTAGGCAAAAACGCGTCCATGGAGGAAATTAGAGCTGCCTACAAGGAGTTAATCAAGAAATACCATCCTGACAAGTACCAGAACAATCCGTTGGCAGATCTTGCACAGGAAAAAATGAAAGAAATTAACGAAGCCTATGAACAGCTTAATCAGATTAAGGGGGGGGATTTTGCAGGCGGCAGTTCGGGATATTCTTATGGAAGAGGTGCAAACACAGGTTCTATCACAGATTTCAGTTCAGTAAGAACATATATCGATATGGGAAACTTAGACGCGGCGGCTACTATTTTAGGTAATTCGCAAAACAGAAACGCAGAATGGCACTTCCTTTCAGGCATGGTGGCTTACAGAAGAGGCTGGTTTGATCAGGCTGCGGGGCTTGTACAACAGGCTTGCAATATGGAACCGAATAACTTTGAATATCGCAGAAATTTAGAAGCTATGAGAGGCACTCCTTTCAGACAGGCAAACCCTTATCAAAATGTTTACAGTCAAAGAAGCGTTGATGACGCAGTTTGCCGTGCATTGCAGGCGTATATCTGCTTAGATTGCCTTTGCGACTGTATTTAAAAGACGAAAATATGAGACGACAATATGAATAAAAACAGAACATCTGCAACAAAGCAGCTTGCATACGGTGGCGTATTTTCCGCCCTATCCTTTGTGCTTCTCTTTTTAGCCTGCGTTGTGCCGACTTTAGAAATGACCTTTTACGCGGCGGCGTCCATGATGCCTGCTTTCATGATTTTGGAATATGCTTTCAGCTCTAAAAAGGCTACAGCCACACCGGGAGTTTTGGTCTATGTGACAACTGTAATTTTAGGATTTTTACTTATCCCAAATAAAGTTGCTATTTTACCATATGCACTGTTTTTCGGTATCTACGGAATAATCAAGTATTACATAGAAAAGTTTGGCAATCGGTGGGTTATGTTGGCTCTAAAGCTGATTATTTTCGGTGGGCTGTTTTCAACGGCATATTTTCTTTTCAAGGAACTGCTGATTTCCAGTCTTTCACTACCGGATACCGTTTTTCCTGTAATGCTTTTTGGAGCTTTGATTTTCCTCATGCTCTACGATTATATTTTCAGCATGGCTATTGCCTATTATCTAAACAGAGTTCATGCACCTGCCATGAGGGCTAGCCACAAGGAAGCTGAAAATCGGAAAGAGGAGAAAGATTATAATGACAAATGACAGTTTACTTAAAACCATTGTTTTGGTAATGGATAACAGAGGGTTAATAAATCTTATTTTAGATGAACTTGATACAGAGCAATTGAAGAAAGGGATTTTGGTTATTCCGGAAAGCCTTATTAATCATAAGTTGAAATCCAAGATTTTAGAAATGATTCCGACCATTAGAAGTTACAATGTGAGCTTTTCCGGCGACAGTATAATGATTGACGGAACTGTAAATCTTCCTAAAATTGTAAGCGCTGTGAATCTAAAATATATGCTTAAGATTCAGGAACTGGATTTCGGCGGAAGCATACATAAGGTGACTTTTACATATATGGAAGATACACATTGTGAAAATACCATGGCACAGATGGCTTTATCCGCATTCAAGATGAAAAGTACCCTTGCAGCCAGAGGGGCAGGGCTTTTGAAGAAATATAAAAATCATATCTATGTTACGGATACTATGGCAGCTGTGGACTTGGACGGCTTCGGGATTAAAGACAAAATTCCGGATGAATTAAACCTTTCGTATATCAGCGCCACAGATGGAAAACTTCGATTGAAGTTTTGGCTGACATAGAGAGAAGCGTATTACAAAGAATATATAAAAATACATAAGATTAAACTGAAAACATAAAAGAATATAAAAGAATACAATTAAAAGGAGAGAAGATATGAGTAACCATATTGGAGCCGCAAAGGGCGAAATTGCAAAGTCAGTATTACTTCCGGGAGACCCGCTTCGTGCAAAGTTTATTGCAGAAAACTTTTTAGAGGGGGCTAAATGCTACAATGAAATCAGAGGAATGTACGGATTTACAGGTACTTATAAGGGAGTTCCCGTATCCGTTCAAGGTTCAGGCATGGGTATGCCATCCATGGGTATTTATTCTTGGGAACTGATGAATGACTATGATTGCGAAAATTTAGTAAGAATCGGTACAGCGGGTTCTTTCAATAAGGAAATCAAGTGCAGAGATTTAGTGGTAGCGCTTTCCGCTTCTACGGATTCCAACTATGCGGCAAACTTCGGTATGCCGGGAACCTATGCACCAACTTGTTCTTATGAACTATTAACAAAGGTTCAGAAAGCCGGTGAAGCAACAGGTATCGGATTTAAGGCAGGTAATGTATTTTCCTCAGACGTATTCTACGACTTAAAAGAGTCTTGGAGAGAATGGATGAAGATGGGTACACTTTGTGTAGAAATGGAACTGGTAGCCTTGTACATGAACGCCGCATGGTGCGAACGCAATGCAATGGGTATCATGACTATTTCCAATGACTTCCTTACAGGAGAGGAAACCACACCGGAAGAACGTCAGAATACTTTTACAGACATGATGAAGCTGGCTTTGGAAGCTGTAACAGCATAGTGATAGGGTAAATGTTAAATTAAAATTATAAGAGCTCTTTTCAGCTTGATTCTGAAAGGGGCTTTTATTTTTACTTTGAGAGTGTGAAATGTACATATTTTGTATAAGCCTCATAACGCAAAAATTACTAAATTTTGGGTGTTGACAAGGTGTTTTAGAATGATATAATGCATTTGTTGGTGAAAAATTTATACATATATATATAGTAACCACAAATGTAAAAAATAAGATAGGAAGATTTTGCTTTTATATCTTATTATTTATCTGATAGAAATAACATATCGAGGGAGGCTAATATGAACTACGGATTTCTAGTTTCTATTGCTATCATCATTGTATTTACGAAAGTGCTTGGTGATATCACTAATAAATTTAATTTGACACAGGTAGTAGGTGCGTTGTTTGCAGGTATTATTATCGGACCTGCGGGCTTCGGACTTGTAGAAGAAGACCTGTTTTGCATAAGCGCCGCTGAAATCGGTGTTATACTGCTTATGTTTACAGCAGGTTTAGACACTAGCATTCCACAGCTTAAAGCAAACCTTAAGGCTTGTATGGCTATTGCCGTTTGCGGTGTTGTTGTTCCCCTTATGGGTGGTGCGGCTGCTTACTATTTCTACTTTACACCGGGAGCTACAGATTTTACTGAAATCATGAAAGCTGTTTTTGTGGGCGTAGTGCTGGCGGCTACTTCCGTATCTATTACGGTAGAAGCATTAAGAGAAATGGGCAAGCTCGAAACAAAGGTAGGCAACGCTATTTTAGGAGCTGCTGTTATCGACGACGTTTTGGGAATTATTGTGCTTACTATCGTTATGAGCATGAAAGACACCAGCGTTTCTCTTTCCACAGTATTTATAAAGATAGCGCTGTACTGCGTATTTATGGGAATTATCGCATTACTTTGCGGAAAATTCAAGAATCTTATAGATGGAAACCTCAAAAGAAAGAGGGTTACCACCTTTGCTTTGGCAGCTTGTTTTGTTATAAGCTATCTTACAGAAGTAAAATTTGGAATTGCCGATATTACAGGCGCATACCTTTTAGGTCTGTTTTTATCAGGGCATGAGGTTAAACCTGAAATATGCAAAAAGATTGCGCCTATGTCCTATCTGATTTTCAGCCCTATCTTCTTTGCAAGTGTAGGTTTGAAAGTAGATATAAACGGCATTACAGGAAAGCTGGTTATCTTTGCAATAATTCTTTTGGTAGTGGCAAGCATGACAAAGGTTGTGGGTTGCGGTATCGGTGCTAAACTTTGCGGCTTCAATGCGGCAGATTCCACCAGAATCGGTGTCGGCATGATAGCCAGAGGTGAAGTAGCCCTGATTGTAGCGCAGAAAGGCTTCGCTGTGGGACTTATTGAATCGGAAATGTTCGCGCCTATCGTAATAATGATTATATTTACTACGGTTTGCACACCTCTGATATTGAAAAAAATTATGTAATAAAATGACTGTGATGTGAACTGCACATTGAGTCGCATAATAAATCACATAATAAATACCCCTTTTACTTGAGGAAATTCGGTAAAAGGGGTTTTTGCATGAAATAGGCTTACTTCTTTCTATTGAAATATAGTGAAATTGCATATGCTTTCTAAGGCTTTTTCCAATTTTTAATCATATTTTCTTTTGCAGCTTTTGAAAGTTTTTTAAAAGCTGCTTCACGTTTCATTGCGGAACTTTTATCATCAAACTCTTCAAAATACACCATATGTGCAGGTAGACGATTACGAGTGTATTTTGAGGCTTTACCTGAATTGTGCATGGCTTCGCGCCTTTCAATATCCGTGGTATAGCCGCTGTATAGGGAAGTATCGCTGCACCGCAGCATATAGGCATAATGTTTCATAGTATCTTTGTTTTTTCTCTCTCTTTTCTTAAAAAATGTGTTATAATCACTGTGTTAAATTTTTAAAAACCTGCGATTTATTGTTATGTTGTTATGCTATATTATACCATATCTCTTAATGTAAATTACAGATGAAGATATGGTGAAACGCCTATGGGAAATGGGGTAATTGTACCATGTTTACATGGTATAATTCAGCCATGTGCGATTTTGCTGAAATTTATGAAAGCAAAATATTCGCACGGCAATATAATTTTGTATAATGACTGCTTTTGCAGTCATTATACCATATCTCTTAATGTAAATTACAGATGAAGATATGGTGAAACGACTATGCAAAATGGGGTCGTTATACCGCAAATTGTAAAGGGAGAGGGAAAACCGAGAATGGAAAGGTTACTTAATATAGAATATGCAGGGGGGCATGCTTTCTACTGGATGTATTATTCGGTAATGGGCAGCTTCAGCTCGGCGTTTCTGCTGGCAAGGGGATACAGTAATTCGGAAATAGGTGTGATACTTGCAGCTGCCAGCATTGTTTCCGTGATTATTCAGCCTTTCTTGGCGGACTTTGCAGACCGCTCCAAACGTTTCACCACATCAAACGTTATTGAAATGACCGTAGTTTTTTCAATGGTTACAGTTGGCGGGTTAATTGTCTTTACGCAAAAATCTCCTGCGCTATGGCTTGCTTTTGCAGTTGCAACGGCGGTGCTCATGGCAATGCAGCCTCTGATGAATGCTCTGCCTACTCAGATGGAAGAGACGGGACATCACATCAACTTCGGCATGTGTCGTGCAGGCGGTTCTCTGGGATATTCCATTCTCACAGCCTTACTGGGAGTGTGGGTGACCCGTTTTGGCGAGGGGATACTGCCTTTAGCCAGCGAGGCGACCTTGATTCTGCTTTTAGGAGTGCTGTTTGCAATCGGTATTGGGGTTAAAAAAGAAGTAAGAGCCAAAGCTATTGAAAACGGTCAGAAAAATATAAGTGTAAAATCCGAGAAACAGGATATTAATTTAGCTTGGTTCATGAAGAAAAACAAGCTTTTTGTTGTGCTTAATATAGGGGTTATCTTTGTGTTTTTCCAAAATTATATCGCAAATAACTTTATGCTTCAAATTGTTGAGGACGTTGGCGGCAATGCGGCAGACATGGGCAAGATTTTCTCCGTCATGGCTTTTGTGGAGATTCCAACCATGTTTTTTTACGACAACATTAGAAAAAAGTTTAGCTGTGAATTTCTGTTAAAAGTAGCAATCTTAAGCTTTATTATAAAGTTTGTTATTATGTATTTGGCAAAGTCTGTTACCATGATTTATGTGGCGCAACTTTTCCAGATTACCAGCTTCGGACTTTTCCTGCCTGCTATGGTTCAATTTACTAATATGGCAATGGAAAAGGGAGAAGAAGTAAAGGGGCAGGCCTTGTACACCGCCTGTGTAACCGCTTCCAGCATTTTTGCCAGCGTTACAGGAGGGATTATGCTGGACATGGCAGGAGCCAAGTTTATGGTTGCGGTAGCAACTGTTGTTACAGCTTTAGGAGCAGTTATTTGTTTCCCTGTTATAGACAAAATAAAAAAGTAAAATAATCTGAAATTACAAGTTTTAATTTTATACCTTAAAGAAAATACACAAAGTATTGCGAATAATTCTTACAATATGCTATAATCTATGCAGTTAAAGTTGTGGAGGCGTATCGAAGTGGTCATAACGAGCCGCACTCGAAATGCGGTTGTCTATTTTAGGCACGTGGGTTCGAATCCCACCGCCTCCGCCATTTTTTAGAGATTTTTATGTATGTGTATGTAAAGGGTAGTATTATGAATCATTATGTGTATGGTATCGACGTGGGGGGAACATCTATAAAGTGTGGTCGCTTTGTGGTGTTAAACGAAGCGGAGAAAGAAATTGAACTTGTAAAAAAGTGGGAGATTCCAACTAAACTGGAGGAAGAGGGCTCTCACATTTTGCAGGATATATCAGATACCGTTAAAAACGATATGAATGTAAACACCATTAAATACAAGGAAGTATCAGGGGTAGGAGTTGGAGTACCGGGTCCCGTGCTTTCCGACGGCACCGTAAATCGTTGCATTAATTTGGGATGGGGCGTATTCAATGCCCAAGAAGAGTTTACAAAGATTTTGGGTATGCCGACAAAAGTTGCAAATGACGCCAATGCAGCAGCCCTAGGTGAATTTTACGCAGGAGCCGGTAAAAAATATAAAAATTTGGTTATGGTTTCTTTGGGAACAGGTGTGGGCAGCGGCATTATTAATGAGGGTCAGATTTTCGTGGGCAACAACGGCGCAGCCGGCGAGATAGGTCATATGATAGTAAATCCAAAGGAATCGGAGCCCTGCAAGTGCGGAAACTATGGTTGCTTGGAGCAATATGTGTCAGCAAGAGGCGTTGTGGATATAACGAAGAGACTGCTGGAAAATTACGAGGGGGAGACCGTTTTAAGAGGTAGAACCTACATGACACCTGAAATAATCGTCAATGGCGCAAAGACAGGAGACAAACTGGCGACTATTGCCGTTGACCGTGTCAGTGAAATGCTTGGCATTGCTCTATCCAACGTGGCCTCTGTGGTAAATCCGGAAGTTTTCGTAATAGGTGGCGGTATCTCCAAAGCAGGTAATTTCCTTATAGATAAAGTTGCCTCCGCCTTTAGAGCCAACGCTTTTCATGCATGTGCAGATGTGGAAATTCTGGTGGCAGAGTTATCAAACAATGCAGGCATCTACGGTGCGGCATTACTTATGGTTTAGCGGGGGAGTTTATGCCAAAAGATAAGTCAGTAAGAAATAGAACCATTGAGGTTTCCGCTTCAGAAGCGGAAGCTTTAATAAAAAGATGTAAGAGTCTGGCTGAAATCAGACAGCTTGCGAAAACTTCCGCAACAGGACGTTGCCCTATGGGAGAAATCTTGGATTCTACCATTTTAGGCGATTCCTTTGAGGCTATGAAATTAATAGAAAAAGAAAGTGTGGATCTGCTTATTGTGGATCCACCTTACAATATGACCAAAAATTTTGCAGGAAAGGTATTCAACAAGAAAGCCGCGGACACATATGAAAAGTACACTGAAAGCTGGCTGGAACAGGCTTTGGAGCTGTTAAAGCCAAAGGGAAGCATGTATGTTTGCTGTGACTGGGAAAGCAGCCTCATTATAGGCAGATTGCTCAGTATGAAAGCAGTGGTTCGGAATCGAATCACTTGGCAAAGAGAAAAGGGTAGAGGCGCTGCGGCTAACTGGAAGAACTGCATGGAGGATATTTGGTTTGTCACCAAGGGTGAAAGCTATACTTTTAATTTAGAAGCGGTAAAGCTTCGCAGAAAGGTGCTGGCGCCTTACAGAGAAAAGGGAGAGCCAAAGGACTGGAGGGAAAATCAGGAGGGAAAGTTCAGAGACACCTGCCCGTCAAATTTTTGGGATGATATTACCATTCCTTTTTGGTCAATGCCTGAAAATACCGTCCACCCTACGCAAAAGCCTGAAAAACTCGTTGCTAAATTGATTTTGGCAAGCTCAAATGAGGGAGATGTAGTTTTTGATCCGTTTTTAGGCTCGGGAACCGTCAGCACGGTGGCAAAAAAACTGGGCAGGAGGTTTCTCGGAATCGAAGAAAGCAAAGAATATTGTGTTTTAGCGGAAAAACGCTTGGAAATGGCGGAAAACAATCGGAGCATTCAGGGCTTTTTCGATGGAGTCTTTTGGGAAAGAAACGCCAAAAATATTGATAAATAAAAGAAAACCCAAGGTGCCTTTAATGCGGTTCTAATGCGGTAGAAAGTTTACACTTAATATAACTGAAAATATTTAAATTTATTTTAAAGTGTTGTGTTAGATATGTGTTAGATATTAGAAGTTTTATTATTGTAAGTTTGTGAGGCGCATTATGACTATTATGGGGAAAACAGCGAGTCGTATTCTTATTGTGGACGACTCAAAATTTAATAGGGAAGTGCTATGCGATATTTTGGGAGAAGAGTTCGACATTGTGGAGGCTGA
Source organism: Bacillota bacterium (assembly GCA_041797745.1). Lineage (GTDB taxonomy): Bacteria > Bacillota > Clostridia > Peptostreptococcales > Anaerovoracaceae > UBA3871. The sequence goes on along the minus strand of JBHBZU010000055.1, from coordinate 4,524 downwards.
AAACGGAGAAGAGGCACTGGACATAATTGAGGCGGACAGGGAGGCTTTATCTCTGATTTTGTTGGACATCAATATGCCCAAGCTGAACGGAATCAAAGTGCTTGAAATTTTGGAATACCGAGGCTGGCTCAGCGAGTTGCCTGTTATTGTGATTTCCGGTGACCGTTCACACAGCACCCTGGAAAAGTGTTATGAACTCGGTGCCACCGACTATATTATAAGACCTTTTGACGATTTCGTGGTTAAACGCCGCACCATAAACACCATCATGCTTTATGCCAAGCAGCATAGGCTTGAAGAAATGGTTATTGAACAGATTTACCAAAATGAGAGGGACAACAGAGAATTAATTCAGATTTTAAGCCACATAGTAGAATTTCGCAACGGAGAGAGCGGCGAGCATATTTTGAATATAAATGTGCTAACCTCTATGCTCTTAAAGGAACTTAATCATATGACTGACAAATATCATTTCAGCATAGATGATATAACTTTAATCAGTACCGCTTCAGCCATGCACGATATTGGGAAGATTTCAACACCTGAGGATATTTTAAATAAACCGGGACCTTTGACTCAAAAGGAGTTTGAGATTATCAAACAACATTCTCTTTTGGGGGCGGAAATGATTAAGTCCGCCGGAGCTTTCGGTTCTGAAAGACTGATTAGAGAGGCTTACAATATTTGTCGCTGGCACCACGAAAGGTATGATGGTGGCGGCTATCCCGACGGCTTGGAGGGGGATGATATTCCAATCTCTGCGCAGGTGGTATCCATTGCCGATGTATATGACGCTTTAACAAGTGAACGCTGCTACAAGGAAGCCTATGCTCAAGAAAAAGCCTTGGCAATGATTTTCGGAGGTCAATGCGGTGAGTTTAACCCGCTTCTGATAGAATGTCTAAAACGCATAGCGCCCCATATTAAAGAGCGCTTGTACAAGGACAAGGACAATCCTGACAAAAGAGATAAAATCGCAATCAGAGCCATGGATATCTTTAAGGAAACAAAGGTTAAAAACATAAATTAAATGGAAGCCGAAAGATTGTATAACTATATAAATGTTTACAGGATGAAAAGCACCGAGGCATAATGGCAAAATAAAATTAAATAAAAATAACAGCAAAATGGCAGGAAAAATCCTGTCATTTTTTAAAAGCTTTAGCGGATAAAAGGGGGATTTTTAAGGGGATAGCAGTATATTTACAAAAATAATAACATAAAAATTCCTTTTTTTATTGACTCCAACTCATAAAATAGTGTATATTTTTATCAAGGCTTATAAGAAGTTGTTTTTGAATTAGAACAAAAAACAACAACAATTTAATAAACTGAAATGGAGTCGGAATCGGGTAAACTTCGGTTGCCGACACGAGAAAGGGGTTAAAATCCCCGCACAGAAACGGTACTGTAAGCGTGAGACTGTTCCAAAGCGCAGTTAAGACCATATTTTTATGAAAACTGCATGGGCGAAAGCCATCCACTATGGGACATACCTATGGGAAGGTAGGAAAGGGGCGCAAGAAGCTAAAACTTCTATAACGCAAGTCAGGATATTCGCATTTCAGTTGCTATCTCGGCGTTCCTGAGCATAGAGTAGTGCATGAATACGTTTGCACCATTTTTTAACTTATAGTTAAGAAGTGGTGTATTTTTATTTATTTTTTAATAACATTTTTGAAAGGAGAATATTTATGAAACGAAATCAAAGTAGGCGATTGTTCAGTCTTTTGCTGGCTATAGCAATGGTATTAAGCCTAAATGCTACAGCCTTTGCCTTGAACTCGCTACCACCTCAAGATGCAAATGTAACCAGCATTACGCTGACAGGCATCGACGCTAACTCTTACACTAAAACGGTGACCACGTTTGGAGGTCCTCAGTCAAATCTAAACAGCAGAGTTGTATACGATGTGGTTTTGCCTGCGGGAACTGCGTCAGACGCTGCTTTCAGTATTGATTTTACAAAGCCATCTGACAATGTAATTTCTTCGGTGCCTCCGGCAGGACTTCCTCATCATTATATACCTATGATATGGGCTCATGCTTCGGATACTTACAACGTTGTGTTAAACGACGGTGTTGCCACTCAAACTGTTTATGTTCACAAGAACTTTCCGACATCATATCAGTTCTGTGATGTCTATATATTTAACTTTTCTATAGATGAACGGAACAATCCGGTTACAGCAGCAAACGGTTTAAAGCTGCGCTTCGGAGACCCGGCTTATCCTAATACGGAACCTGAATGTTACTTAAGTATGGACAGCGATTCCGGTAGCTACCGCGTGAACTACAACGGACCTTATGGAAATACAACAGGTGTTCCTTTGGGACAGTCCTTAACTTATTATCCTGATACCTTTGCTTTCTATGTAACAGAGGGTGCGGGTACTATAACTGCCATGAGCGGTACCAATATGACCCTTACGGTTTACGATACTGCCGGTAATATCCTTGAAAGCGGTTCTTCACTGAATACCCAGTATGGAGCAGGCTTTTATGTAATAACGCTTGCAGAGGGGGATGTATCAAGCAGAACACTTACCATTACAAATTCATCAGGTAGTGCAATTCTTAATTTCCTTAAGCCTACACCATATGTTACACCGGCAACAGGTTCACCTGACTTTATGAACGGTTATCTGCCTGTGGGGCAGTTTGCTGCGGGCGTTTTATGGGGCAGTGCATATCCAGGGCTTAGTAATGTGAACGGAAATGCCATAAATATATATCCAAGCATAACTACCGACTCACCTACAAAGATTACAGACGGATATGCTTCCGGAGGAATATCTTTGGGAGCTCCCGGTGGCTATGCACAGTTTGAATTTTCAAATCCTGTTTTAAACCGTGCGGAAAATCCATACGGCATAGACTTTGTGGTTTACGGCAATCCTTTTGTTGGCAATCCTGAAGCGGCAGCCGTAAAGGTTTCAACAGATGGAAGCATTTGGTATGAACTGGCAGGGTCTCGCTATTACAATGAAGAGACTAAGCGTAACACCACCATAAGCTATAAGATGATGCCTACATCCACTTATGCAAGCAACAAAAAAGCCGACATCTACCGTGCAGTAGGAACTCCTCCGTCAGGAACAGGAACTGATGGCTGGACTCTCTTTAAGCCGGGAGTTCTTTGGTGGCCTGAAAGTTTAACCGAGGGCTATGGAAAAGTTTCAGGTACAAGTAGCCTTTTAGACGGAACCGTAACCTGTAGCGGCATTACATATCAGCAGCTTGATGAAAAGTCTAACGGAGAATATTGCTGGCAGATTACATATAGTGATGTAACCCTTGTAACAGATAGCGATACTACTGATGATTATCTCTTCGGTTATGCAGATATCAGAGCTGTAGGAAACAATACCGAGGGAGCTGCATGCAATCCATATGCAAGTCTTCCGTCAAGCGGAACAGGAAACATGAACGGCGGAGACGGTTTTGATATTTCTTGGGCTGTAGATAGTAACGGTGAGCCTGTTTTCTTAAGCAGTATCAATTTCGTTCGTATATATACTGCGGCAGCACTTGACCCTACCAGTCCGAGCGCTCTTACTTTGCCTGAAATATTCGGCGAAACTTCTGCGGAGGTATGCGGAGTATCTGTGGCAACAGGAACTGGAAGTGGAGCTGCAACTGAACCTACCATCATGCTTGGAAATTCATCACTTGAAGCAAAAGCCGATGATGTTTCTCAAATTGAAAATATGGGAACAGTTGATGTAACCGGATTAGGAGTAGATAATATTACTGTATCTGTTACTGGTGCAACATATTCATTTGTTAATGGTGTTAGCAATTCACAAACAATTAGCCTGACTGATAATGCTGTACACTATGTGCAAATTATTGCCCAAAGCGGAACTTCATCTCCGTACATCATAGTATTAAAACTTCAAAAGTAATGAAGTGATTCTGCTAAAATATATCGGCGCAGACAAAATGTCTGCGTCGATATATTAAAAGGTAAAGGAAAATTTTTAATGGAAAAACATAGTATATGGTATAAGTTATTGAAACAAATATTGTGTTTTGTTTTGATAAGTGTAATTGTATTCGGAGGTTTTCCGATAACAGCAAGAGCCGCGAATAGCGTGGTGGAAATAAATTTAAAAAATATAACAGGCAATGAAATAGTTGTTTTAAATAGAAATGTTACTACTTCTTCTTCGGCAAAAAAACCAAATGCCACCGTTTCCGATATATATGTAATAACAGCTGAAAGCGGTGATATCTCACTTAAAAATAATTTAGATTTTAAAATTAGTGCTTCGTTTTCAAGTGCTCTTAATTCATCAGATTTTATGGTGCTTGGTCAAGGTTTTACGAATACACTTAATCAAATTGTTTCGAGGAAGCCTAAACTTAAAGTTACAAGAGAAGAATTGATTAGTGCCGGATTTAAATCAGAGGATTTAAATTCTTCGGCATTAAATTTTTATTTTTGTTATTTTAATTTTGAAAAAAAGGGAGGCAATATTTTTGCCATATTGGTACAAGAAATAGCGTCTTCATCGCTTG
>JBHBZU010000054.1:0-74758 GCA_041797745.1 Bacillota bacterium | reverse complement strand
GGCACCGGTTATCCTGCATTTTATATGGAATTCTCCACTTGAAGGAGATTGGGTGAATCCTTTGCTTGGAAGTATTAACTTAAATCTTGCTTATTATGTATTCACCATTGTGAATCGCTTGGATGACAATGACAATATACTAGCGACGAGAGAATTTGATAAAGCTGCAAAATTAAATTGACATTGTGTTCAAAAAAATATAAAAAATTGTTTAATAATAAGCTAATTAAAAGATATAATTAATAAAAATATGTTTAATAAAAAAGCTAAAATAGGAGGGGGTTTACCTCCTATTTTTTCTTCATTTTTTATTTTTCATTATTTTATTAATTCATAAAACAGTATTCATTATTTTGAATAGATAAAGGTTATAAACACATCTACCGCCACTACTGCAATCAGAACCACCGCCACCAAAGAAGTCTTTTTGCTCCCCATTTTATCCGTCAGCTTGTCTAATAAGGGTTGAATTATATAAAGAAACAAGACTCCTCCAAGTCCAAATCTTATACTTGGATTCAGGGCAATTCTCGCCTGAAAGTTAATCGCATAATCGGCATAAGTCTGCCAAGGCCATGAGCCCATTGTCCATTCACAAATATAGCTGGCAATAAGTTCCACCAAAGTAGCTGTTGCCATTGTCAAGAGATAAATCATCGTAAGTCGCCGCCACTTAACCTCGGCAGACTGATTCTTAATCAGGCGGTACCAAAGCAACAGAAACAATACCGCTCCCACCCCATAAACAGGAAGCCACGGTCCTGTAAGTACGCCGCGATTACTAAAACCCCAACGGTAGATTACTACTTCCAGCACGGTTTCATATATCCAACCGATTATAGAATATGCCATGAAAAATATCACATATTCTGAGAACTTACTTTTAGCAAATTTCATATATAATCACCTCTTTTAAAGTTATAGAGCCATTCCCTCCAGTTTCAGCAATGAAATTTTGTTTTCCATACCTCCGCCGTAGCCGGTTAGTGAACCGTCTGACCCGATGACTCTATGACATGGGATAATAATACATATTGGGTTCCAGCCCACAGCAGAACCTACCGCACGGGCTGACATCTTGGCTATTCCCCTTTCCTTTGCAATGCTTTTGGCTATCTTGCCATAGGTGGTGGTTTCACCATGAGGTATTGAAGCTACTCTTTTTAATACTTCCTTGCGAAATTCGGTAGCATTTTCCAGACGGTAAGGCGGTGTAAAATCGGGGACTTCTCCTGAAAAATAGATGTCCAGCCAACGTACAGTATCAATAACAACCGCCGGTAACGACTTAAGTCGATTATTGTGATGTCTGAAAGGTGTAGCAACTTCATCTAATGCTTTGTGATTAATTTCAACTAAACCTGAAGCTACACTCATGTTCTTTTCTGTAACAAACAGAAGTTCCGTGAGATACTCTTCATCTGAAGCTATAATCATATCCGCAAAGTTTTCCAGCGTTTTATATAAATATCTATTCATATATTTCGTTTTCCTTGTATATGTGCTCATTAATTATCTTCTATACAACATTTACGGCAGGAGACATCTGACTTTCCTCGTTTTTACTCCTTTAGCAATTCCTTTAGAATTTGCTCGCGGTAATTTATGAACATAGATGTCACTTGGTAACTATCAGTATCTTAATACTCGCAAGAATGTACGTTTCCATCATCAAAGGTAAGAATTTCGGCTTCAGGTAACCCTAGTAATATAGGCGAATGTGTTACGATAATAAACTGTGAGCCGCTTTTTCTCCCCATGTCAAGTTCTCTAAGCAAGGTAAGCTGCCTCTGTGGTGAAAGCGCTGCCTCCGGCTCGTCCAGAAGATATAAGCCCTTTGAATTAAATTTATTCTGAAAGACAGTCAAAAAACTCTCTCCGTGAGATTTTTCATGAAGATGTTCAGACTTACCACCGAAGTGGCTGTATTCTTCCTCAGCCGTAGCAACATTATAGAAGCTTTCCGCTCTAAGAAAGAAACCCCATTGGGCTTTCGCCCTCCGCGAAAGTCTGACAGCATTGCACAGCTCTGAATGAGAATCGTAGGTGGAAAAGGAGTAGTTCTTGGTTCCTCCCTCGGGATTGAAGCCCTCCGCCACGGCAATAGCCTCAAGTAATGTGGACTTCCCGCTACCGTTTTCTCCCACAAAGAAAGTCACCTGACGATTAAGATTTATTTCATCAATGCCGCTCAAAGCTTCGATTTGTCTTAAATAGCTTTCTTTATCAATACTTTCCCAATCTATCTTAATCCTATCTATGAACATTTTCCCTCCAAGTGATTTGTTTATCCCATATTTCATAGGTGAATTTTCAATAAATATCTCTTTTTAATTAATTCTGTTCCGCTTTTTGTTTCTTAATGATATTCCATAAAATGGTCATCTGCAACAAAAAAGCTATTGCTGAAACGGTACATGTAAGGGATATTGGTGTAAACGCTTGAAATAATATGAGGCTTCCATGGGAATATAATTTTTTACAAAAACAACCGAAGATATGGTGCTTACTGCATTTCCGGCTATAATCATAAAGTTTTGTTTAAATTTAACGCTTAAAATAAAAAGCAGTGAAAACGCTATAATCATAGCTAAATAAAGTAACATTGTTCCCTATTTTAAGTCTCCAAACAATGCGAAAAACACATAAGGTACACAATATCCCAGAAATATTGGGAATCTAAATAACCGTTTATTCATAACATTCTCCTTTTTAATTGTCCTTGATTTTCGGGATTTTCTAAAAACATTGTAAAGCTCATAAAACTGCTTCATTCTGTACAATCCGCGACGATTAAAGCCTTTAAGCGAGGATAATTCGTTGCAAAGAAATCAGACAGTTTCTGCACAAATGCATCACCATATTCAGCATTTTCAGACTGTACACTAATGTATTCACCTATATCACGGTACATTAAAATCAGTTCCTCATTCACTTTGCGGTATGCACGTTCTTTAGCAGACTCAATAATATCAACAATTTTTTCAAATTGTTCACCGTGAGGTATTAAATCACTCATAATGTGCTCCTTTCCGAATAATTATTTTTGATTTTAATCTCGTTTCGCACAAGTCAGTTCAATATCAGATTCCAAAGCCTCAAACGTCTGCACAAAGGTCTTATAAAAACGCCTTGCTGCTTTTGATGATATGTTTCATATATCGAAAAAAAACTATTTTAAGCCTTTTTCGATATTATGTTTTGCTCCTTTGACAACAAAGCTACACACTCAATATGCTTTGTGAATGGAAAGTTATCATAGGCTTGAAGTTTAATCAAACGGTAGCCATAATATTGCTGCATATAAAGAATATTGTCCGCTAAAGTTTTAGGGTTACAGGATATATATAAAATCTGTTCTGTACCATATTTTACAATCTTGTCTAAAGCCTTTGGTAAGATACCCATACGTGGCGGATCTACTACTATAACATCCGGCTTTTCTTTTACTTGATCTAAGGCTTCAAAAACATCCCCTGCTATGAACTCGCAATTATTAAGTCCGTTTAAGGCGGCATTTTCTCCGGCTGCTGAAACTGCATCCTCAACAATTTCAATTCCGACTACCTTTTTGGCTTTTTTAGCCAAAACTTGAGAAATAGTACCTGTTCCGCAAAAAAGGTCAAATACGGTTTTCCCTGCAAAATCGTCAATTAGGGAAAGCGCATTCATATAAAGTCGTTCTACAGCGGGAATATTGGTCTGAAAAAAAGAAAAAGCACTGACCTTAAACTTCAATCCGCATATTTCTTCCATGTAATAGTCTCTGCCATGAATAATATTAATTTTTTCAGGATATACAGCGTCTGCCAACCTATCGTTAAGTGTGTGTAATACTCCTACAATGTCTCCGTTAAGTTTATCCTTAATATTTTCCAGCCTTTCAGCAAAGCTCTTTTCGTCAAACTCCATTTCTGAAGATGTAACTACATTTATCAGCAATTCCCCGGTTCTCTGTCCCCATCTTACTATAAGGTTTCGCATTAAGCCTCTATGGGACTTTGGGTTATATTTAGGATATCCCTTTTCGTGACAAAAATCTAAAACGGTTCTCAAAATAATATTGAAATCTTCCGGAACCAGCTGACACTTATCAACAGTAACAATGGACATGAAATGCCCCTTGCGATGCATGCCCAGTGTCATTTCTCCATCCTTTACCAAATCCCCAAAGGTGTATTCCATTTTGTTTCTATACTCGTAGAGTTTAGGAGCCTTATATATATCTTCCGTTCTGTAAGCCTCTACCATATAATCAAAGTTCACACCTTTTTTCTGCATAAGGTTCAGAACTTCTTTGCCCTTTATTTTTGTCTGATTTTCATAGGTCTCCTGCTGATAAATGCAGCCTCCGCAGAACTCATCATGGGGACAAATCGGTCTTTCGTTAAATTTATTTTCAGTCATATTCTCGTTATTTTCTTTTATATTTTATCAATAGTTATTTAATTATTTATATGATTACAGGCACAAATTAAAATCTGCCATATTTAGCATAAAATTCCGCCTTGTATTCAGGGAACCTGTCTTCTTCAATGGACTTCCTGATTTCTTCCATCATATGAATGAGGAAATGTAGATTGTGGTTTGACAAAAGCATGGAGGATAACATCTCGTCCGCTTTGAAAAGGTGCCTCAAATAAGCCTTGGAATAATTGCGGCAGGTATAACATGTACATTCCGAATCAAGAGGTTCCCAATCTCTTTCGTAACGGCTGTTTTTAATGTTTACTCTGCCATGGCTTGTGGTTGCAAGACCATGTCTGGCAATTCTTGTGGGCAGTACGCAGTCACACATATCAATACCATGCTCAACGGCCTCAAACAAATAGTCAGGAGAACCTACTCCCATAAGATATCTCGCCTTTTCTTTCGGGAGAAAGTCCACACAATCATCCAATACTTCAATCATCAAGTCCTTAGGCTCTCCTACAGAAAGCCCGCCTACAGCATAGCCAGGAAGCTCCAAATCCGCTACCATCTTTGCGCTTTCATGCCTTAAATCTTTATATACTCCTCCTTGCATGATACCGAAGAGCGACTGTCTTTCCCAGTCATGATGTGCTTCTTTACAGCGTTTAAGCCAGCGCATAGTCCTCTCCATAGAGTTTTTTACATATTCGTAGTCTGCAGGATATGGTGCACATTCATCAAAGGCCATCATAATATCCGAACCTAAAGCATTTTGAATTTCAATAGCCTTTTCCGGTGTAATCATGTGAGCGGAACCGTCAATGTGAGATCTGAAATTTACCCCCTCTTCTGTGATTTTTCTCAGCTTCCCCAAAGAGAATACCTGAAAACCGCCACTGTCTGTAAGGATAGCCCCGTTCCAATTCATGAACTTATGCAGACCTCCTGCTTCTTTTACAATTTCATGACCCGGTCTAAGATAGAGATGATAGGTATTTGAAAGAATAATTCCCGCCCCCATTTCCGCTACCTGCTCAGGTCTCATAGCCTTTACGGTGGCTTGGGTGCCTACCGGCATAAACACCGGTGTCTGAATATCCCCGTGGGGTGTATGTAGTACACCTCGGCGTGCCTTAGTACGTTTACATTCTTTTATTAATTCATAAGTAACTGCATGTTTCATTTGTGCTTCGGGGGAAAACAGCCCCCTGCTCCTTTCTCAAAACGCCCTCTGATTTATGTCAGCGCGTAAACTTAATTTTTATAATTCTTATAAAAAAATACAATTTGCCGGTATTCCTTAAACAATAAACTGATTTATATCCTTGCTTAAACTTAATAAATAAATTACAAATAAACTACTCTGATTTTTAGCCTTATAGCCTTATTGGTATAAGCTTTTTAGTTGTAGTCCGATTTTTATCAGTTTTTTATTCTTGTTTCTATCAATACATATAGTAAAATTTCAATAATTTTCTTTATACTTTGCTCTTACAATATAATACAAGCATCACCGTAGCTGAAAAATCTATATTTTTCCTCTACCGCCGCATTGTATGCTTCTAATATTTTTTCTCGATTATAAAGTGCTGATACTAACATCATCAGCGTTGACTTTGGAAGATGAAAGTTAGTAATAAGCGCATCCACCAGCTTAAATTCGTATCCCGGATAAATAAAGATATCCGTACTTCCTGCGCCTGATTTCAACTCATATTTACCGTCGGAAGACTTTCCTGTTGCGCTTTCCATGGTTCTGGTGCTTGTAGTACCTACAGAAATAATCCTACCGCCTGCCCGCTTTGTTTCATTGATAATGCGTGCATTTTCCTCATCTATTTCATATTCTTCAAAATGCATATGATGTTCTTCCACCACATCGACCTTTACAGGCCTGAAAGTGCCAATTCCGACGTGAAGAGTAACATAGGCTAACCTTACACCCTTTTCTTTTGCTTTTTCCAAAAGTTCTTCGGTAAAATGAAGACCGGCTGTGGGCGCTGCTACAGATCCCTCATACTTGGCGTAAACCGTCTGATATTTATCCTTATCCTCATCCTCTGCTTCTCTTTCAATATACGGAGGAAGCGGCATGGAACCAATCTCTTCCAGTCTTTCCATGAAAATGCCCTCGTACTCAAATTCTACAATTCTAGTTCCGTCTTCCCCGTAATCCTTGACTGTTGCCTTGAAAAGAGGCTCTCCTGTCTGATTAAATATGACGCTGTCGCCAATCTTCATTCTTCGGCCCGGTCTAACCATAGTTTCCCAAAGGTCGCCTCCTATGCGCTTAATTAGCAAAAACTCGATTTTAGCGCCTGTTTCTTCCTTTGTGCCGAAAAGTCTTGCGGGGATAACCTTTGAGTTGTTCATAACTAAACAATCCCCCGAATTTAAGTAGTCTATAACATCATAAAAATGACGATGTTCAAGTTCCCCCGTTTCCCTGTGAATAACCAAAAGCCTGCACTCATCTCTTTTATCCGTAGGTTTCTGTGCAATCAGCTCTTCCGGTAATTTATAATCAAAATCCTTAACGTCCATGGTTTCCCCTTTTTTATATTTTAATTTATGACGACAATGTCCCCGATTTATTTAATTTCAACGTCTGTATAATAATAGTGAAGAATTTCTTCATAACTAAACCCAAGTTTGCCCATAGCAATGGCTCCATCCTGCTGAAGACCAATTCCATGACCGTATCCAAGACCTATAATCTTTAAGGTTCCATCTGTAACCTTTTCATCTCCCACCACTCTTTTAATGGTATAGGTTCCGTCCGCATTCACACCTACAGATTTTTCGTTTACGGCAGAGGTATTATCCTTTATTACTTTTTCGGAAATATCAACTTTATGTACCTGACCGTCAGAGCCTGTAATATAACAGGACTGCTGATTTAATTGTCTTGTGTTTTCTTGGGAATCCACAACATAAATTGCTGAACTTCCGATAATCTGACTAATCCCGTCTTTCATGCGAACATAAAGTTTCTTAAGAGGATTTCCTGAAATATCAGGAGCTGATGTGCTTCCGCTTCCTGCTAAATTCCCGTATCTGTCTACATTGACTGTGGTTACCTGCCCGTTAAACCCAAACATAGATGATTTTATTGCGGTGGCGCCCAGCATGGATCTGAAATTTGCACATTTCATAACTTGTGTGCCCGTGCTGCCTGTAAAAGTTATTTCTTTTACGTTGTAGTTTTGATTCCGAGCTGTAATTTCAATGCTGCTGATAGTACCTACTCCCTTACCTGCTTTTTCCAATATATTTTCTATTTCTGAAAAGCTGTAGGTTTTTTCCCATTTATATTCCGCACAATAAGGATCAGGTACCGCTTTAAGATAGCCCAGGTCACTACCCCAAACATCAGAAACATTTTGTGTATAGCCTCCACTGTTTTTAGCATAGTAAGCCATCACCGGCTCACCGTCATAATATATACATTGACCGGCGGTATCTTTAGCAGCCTGATTAGTCTGATTCTTTTCTGAATCTGCACCCTTATAAACTTGACAATGTGTTGTAGCACATACGTCAAAGCCTGAAGAGTTATGGTTGCCTCCCTTTCTTGCCGCCACTAAAGCATAACTTCTGGCAGCTACAGCCTGTGCTTTGATAGCTTCAACAGGACTGTTATATCCTATTTCCGATGGAAGCACACCGTAGACATACTGATCGATGTTTACAACATTTATGAGTTCAAAGCTTCCATCTGTCTTTAACTGGAATGAAAGACCTCCGCGATAATTACTTCCGTTTACAGACAAGATATAGCCCTCGTTATAAAATAAAGGCAATACTACGTTTTCTGACACAACACCGTTTAGAAGTACCTCACCTGTTGCATAATCAGTAATATTGATTGTGCCATTTGCCGATATGACATTAATCGAAGTTGAGGAAATCCTTTGAACTATTGGCATATTGCCATTTTTAGAATAATTTACAACACAAAATCCGCCATCACATGCCAACTTGCACTGTGAAATGGCGTTACTACCATACTTGAGACCTACTTTAATAGTCTCTCCCATTTGAACCTCAGTCTGAGCCCCTATATCTGCAAATGATGGCTTGATGTGGATATTGACAATAAGTATCAAAATCAACATAGCCAAAACAGCTTTAAGTAGCTTAGAACGTTTAAATTGGTTTTTTACTAAATTTATACTGAACATAGATTAAATTTTATCATATAAATAGAAGAAATGCAAAATCAAGCTGCACTTCTTCTATAAGTCTAAATATCCAAATTTGTCTGAATTTCCATGTCTTCAGGAAGTGTCAGCCCTAGGTGACGGTAAGCCTTTTCCGATACCACCCGCCCCTTTTGAGTTCGATGTAAAAAACCTGCTTGAATAAGATATGGTTCATGGGCATCCTCTAATGTAATTCTTTCCTCGCCTATGGATGCCGCAATAGTGTCTATCCCCACAGGACCTCCTCCGAAGCGCTTTATAATTGTAAGAAGAATTTCACGGTCGAGTTGTTCAAGCCCCTCGTCGTCCACACCCATGGCGGCTAAAGCCAGCTTTGTGATTTCAATGTCTATAGAGCCGTTGCCTTTTACCTGGGCGAAGTCTCTTACACGCTTTAAAAAACGGTTGGCAACACGTGGCGTTCCTCTGGAACGCTTTGCCATCTCCATAAGTGACGCCTCATCCACATCTACGCATAAAATGCCGGCAGTACGGTGAAGTATAGTTTTAAGTTCGCTTAAGGTGTATAACTCAAACTTCGCTAAAACCCCGAAGCGATCCCGCAAAGGTGCTGAAAGACTGCCTGCTCTTGTAGTAGCTCCAATCAGCGTGAACTTGGCTAAATCCAGTCGAATGGAACGAGCTGAGGGTCCTTTGCCTATGACAATATCAATAGCATAATCTTCCATTGCAGAATATAAAACTTCCTCTACGGAACGGTTTAATCTGTGAATTTCATCTATAAAAAGAACATCATTTTCATTTAAGTTTGTGAGAATAGCAGCCAAATCCCCGGCTCTTGCAATGGCAGGTCCTGAAGTAATGCGAATATCTACTCCCAGTTCATTGGCAATAATACCTGCAAGGGTGGTCTTGCCAAGTCCCGGAGGACCGTAGAATAACACGTGATCAAGCTGTTCTCCTCTATGCTTTGCGGCTTCAATATATACTTTAAGATTTTCAGTAACTTCTTTCTGACCGATATATTCATGCAAGTGCTGAGGTCTAAGTGTAAACTCCGTCTGCTCGTCACCACTGCTTAAATGTATATCTGTAAATCTCTCATTCATAATAATCTCCTAAAAAAGCTGCTTCAATGCCTGCTTGATATAGTCCTCACTGCTAAGCTCTGAATCATTAACCGAAGCTATTGCGCTAACCGCTTCGGAGCGTGAATAACCTAAAGCTATAAGTGCATTTATAGCCTCACTGCGATTATCGCTTCCTCCTGACGTTTTAACCAGTTCAGGCGGCAAATCTGAACAACTGTTAAACGGTGCAGCCACCTTGTCTTTAAGTTCCAAAACAATACGTTGTGCGGTCTTTTTACCTATCCCCTGTGCCTTTGTTAAAGTGGCTACATCTTCAAATGCGATGGCACGACGGCAATCTTCCGTACTCATAGATGACAAAATGGCCATAGCGCCTTTAGCGCCAATGCCACTTACTGTTATAAGCTGTTTGAACAGCTTCAGCCCCTCACGGTCGCTAAAGCCGTAAAGGCGGACATCATCCTCCCTAACAGCCATATAAGTGTAGAGCATAATATTTTGCCCCTCTGCACATCTATAAACCTCTGCACTTTCAGGTACGTGAATTTCGTATCCGATACCTCCAACATCTATAACTACGCCACTTTCAAACTGCGTAATATAATGACCCTTTATATAATGTATCATCATTTCCTCCCGCCTACAGTCTTTAACTTAGCCATGCGATTGATATAAGTTGCCGAATGTCCATGACATATCGCCGCTGCCAGCGCGTCTGCGGTATCATCCGGCTTTGGAACTTTCTCAAGATTTAAAAACATCTTTACCATCTGCTGTACCTGCTTTTTTTCAGCACGACCGTATCCTACTAAAGCTTGTTTAATCTGTAGCGGCGTATATTCATATACTGCTACTCCTGAATTGGCACAAGCAAGCATAGCCACACCTCTTGCCTCTCCTACCATGATGGCTGTTGTAACGTTGTTGTTGAAAAAAAGTTCTTCAATGGAGGCTGCCTCAGGCCTGTACTCCGCTATAATCTCCATAAGTTCATTGTAGATAGATTTCAGTCGCTCCGTAGGCTCCATATCTTTAGACGTTGAAATGGAATCATAAGCCACCGGAGTAAAATGATTTCCCTGAAGTTCTACAATACCCCAGCCCATAAGTGCGTAGCCCGGATCTATACCTAAAATTCTCATAGAATACCCTCGTTTTATGTTAATTCAACCTTTCATTAAGATTATACAACGCAAACATATGTTTGTAAACTTAAAATATACAAAAAATGTATAAAGTTCTTGCTTATAATTATTCAAAGGCTTATAATTTCCTTGAGGATTGTATGTAAACGCTTATATTATTATTTCTCAAGGTTTATTTATTGGAGGTTTTCTATGAGATATTCCCGTCAGAATAAGATTTTAGATCTTATAAACAATTTTGAAATTGAAACACAGGATAAGCTGGCCCAGATGTTAAAGGAGGGCGGCTATGACGTTACTCAAGCTACCATTTCCCGCGATATTCGTGAACTTCAATTGGTAAAGATTCTCACTGCTGAGGGCAAGTATAAATATGCAGCCAGTACACATCATGATTTGCCTGTTACAAATCGTTTTCTTCAAATTTACAAGGAAACCGTTCGTTCAGTGGCGGCGTCAGGAAACAATATCATTGTCAAGACTTTGGCCGGTTGTGCTAACGCTGCCGGTGAAGCCATTGATAATCTAAATCTTGAACATATTCTCGGAAGTGTAGCCGGCGACAATACCATACTTATGGTAGTTGATGATCCTGCCAATACCGAAGAACTCACAAAACGGTTAAATGAGGCTTTATTAAAGTAAAAGTAAAAGTAAAACTAAACGAAAGGTATGACCTATGATTTCATATATCAGCATTAAAAACTTTGCAATCATAGAAAATTCAGAGGTCGAATTTAACAGGGGTCTGAACGTGATTACCGGTGAAACAGGAGCCGGTAAATCCATAGTTATCGAGGCAATCAGTCTCGCACTTGGTGCACGTGCAGACTCTACTTTTGTTCGTACCGGTTGTGATAAGGCTGTAGTTTCTTTGGTAGCAGATTTAGAGGGTGAAGAAGTTGTTATCACCAGAGAAGTGTCTGCTTCAGGGAAAAATCTATGTAAGTTAAACGGTGAAGTGGTTACTCTTGCAGAGCTTGGCAGATATTGCCGTAAAATCGCGGATATCCACGGTCAATACGACCATCAGTCTCTTCTGAACCCTGACTATCACATTCACCTTATTGATGTTTATCATGCGAAAGCTATAGAACCGGCTAAAGCTGAAGTCGCAAATCTATTTCATTCATATATGGAAACCAAATCTCGTCTTTCCGAGCTTCTGAAAACTGCTGCGGAAAATGCCAAAAATCGTGATTTTATGCGTTTCCAACTAGATGAAATTCGTTCTGCGAATTTAATAGATGGTGAAGATGAGGAACTGCAAAATCGTATAAATATATTACAAAACAGCGAAAAGATATACACTAATCTTTCCGGTGGTTATGAGGGTCTTTATGACGCCTCCCCCTCTGCTTTGGAAATTATCAAATCCGTGTACAGCGGTCTTTCTGAAATTTCCAACTTTTCTTCGGGTATTGAAGATGTTTTTCAAAGACTTGGAAATATTTCCTATGAGCTTGAGGATATTACAAGAGAAGTTCGTGTGCTCCGCGACTCCATCACTTTCTCACAAGAAGAACTGGATGAGTCTATTGCAAGATATGATGAGATTCAAAAGCTTTTGCGAAAGTACGGACATGAAAATGTTGTAAATGCTGATACAGGCACTATTTCCGCAGTTCTTGAATATGCAAATACTTTGGAGATTAAACTTTCAAATGTGGAAAATCAGAATCAGCTAAAGGCTACTCTTGAGAAAGAATTATTAGAGGTTACTGAAAAATTGACCTCTGCCTGTGAAAGACTTTCAGAGCTTCGAAAAGTAGCTGCTGCGGAACTTTCATCCCGCATTTGCAGTCAGCTTCAAGACCTTAATTTCTCAAATTCCGAACTTGAGATTAAATTTACCAAACTGGATAACTTCACAGAAACAGGTATTGACGCCGTTCTTTTCATGATTAGCACCAATCTCGGCGAACCGCTGAAGCCTCTTAATAAAATCGCTTCCGGTGGTGAAATGAGTCGTATCATGCTGGCATTTAAGAAAATTGTAGCTGACTATGACGGCATACCTACCCTAATCTTCGATGAAATTGATTCAGGAATTTCCGGAATTGCAGCTTCCGTTGTTGGAAAGAAATTAAAGGAAATAGCTGAAAATCATCAAATTATCTGTATCACTCACCTGCCGCAGATAGCTGCCTGTGGACATAAAAACTACCAAATTCAAAAGCAAACCAATGAAACTTCCACAAGCACAACTATCCTGCCGCTGAATGATGAAGAAAAGATAAAAGAAATAGCTCGACTTCTTGGGGGCAGTAATATCACAGATACAACTAAGGCTTCGGCAAAAGAACTTATTGCAGCCTCGCTGTAATACCTAAATATAAAAAACAGAAAAGCAATACACTAAAAATGCACAGTTTTCAACAATTCAATTTAGTAAAGACTAAATAAATCAATGCACTGAAAAACACATCCTTAATCGGATGTGTTTTTCACTTAAATTCAGGCTTCTTTTTCATTTTCCTTTAAATATTTTAGAATTTCACTATAATCCTGTGCTATTTTTTCAATATTGGTATGAATATCCTCTATAAGCAGTTCACTTTTTACATTCACAAAAAAGTCTGATGTGGCTTTCTCTTCATTTCTCTCATTTTCCCTGTTTTGACTCATCAATATTAGAGGAGCTTGAATAGCCGCTATCATTGAAAGTAAAAGATTTAATAAAATAAACGGAAACGGATCTATAGGATTTTTAGATAAATTATTGTATAACAGCCAAAATATAAGTACGCTTATAAAAATTGTAATAAAAGCCCATGAACCTGCAAAGGCTGCAATTTTATCAGATAGTTTGTCTCCAAAAGTGTACTTTTTCTTTTTAGTTATCACAGACGCCTTTGACTGCTTCATTAACTCAATTAATTCATCAACCAATTTTCTATCTCTGCTCTCAAGGATTCTTTCTATTTCTTTTCTATCAATATCATTAATCATAAATACAACCTCCATTAATATTTCCCGCCTTAAAGCTAAATATGATTATATCAGCTTTTAACTTTTGTTTCTTGATATATTTTTATTTTTTTATCAAAATTATGCCCAAATTTTAGAATAACATTTTCCAAATAAAAAAAGCGACCCACTTTTGTGAGTCGCAGATTTTTCTGAAACTATTCAGCATCCACCGGTGCGGCTTCTGCCTGTTCTTCTGTTTCTTCCTGTTCTTCTTCCATTGCAGGAACTTCAAGGCAAGCCTTGATACTGAGAGAAATTCTCTTTCTTTCAGTGTCAATATCAAGAATCTGTGCTTCTACAGTCTGACCAACGGAAATTTCGTCAGCGATGTTGGTAACTCTCTTGTGAGCCACTTCGGAAATGTGTACAAGACCGTCAAGACCCGGTTCTAATTCTACGAATGCACCGTATTCCTTAATCTGTACAACCTTACCTGAAACAATCTGACCAACTTCATACTTTTCATTGATTACTGACCAAGGTTCCGGTGTGTTCTGCTTGAGACCAAGGGAAATCTTGCCCTTTTCGGAATTCATGGAAAGAATCTTAACAGAAATCTTTTCGCCGATTGTAAGAACTTCCTGTGGGTGCTTCAGCTTACCCCAAGAAATTTCTGAAATGTGGAGAAGTCCATCAACTCCGCCGATGTCTACGAATGCACCGTAATCAGTAAATCTCATTACAGTACCCTCTACTACATCACCAACGTTTAACTGGCTCCAAAGCTCTTCAATCTTCTTCTGCTTTTCAGTCGCAACAACAATCTTGTGAGAGAATACAGCCTTTCCGCGAGCTTTGTCAACTTTTGTAACCTTTACATCGAGGTTCTGTCCGATGTACTCATCGGCATTCTCAACGAATCTGTCAGCAAGCTGAGAAAGTGGAATAAAGCCTGTAACTTCCTTGTAAGCAGCGATAACACCGCCGTTTACAGCTCTTGTTACCTTTACGTTAATGATTGATTTATTGTCAAGAGCTTCACTAATTTCATCCCAATGCTCATTAATTTCAAGCTTTTTCTTAGATAAAATAATGTCGCCGTCGTCAGTTCTAATAACTTTCGCCTGGATGTCGTCTCCCTCTTTAAATAAATCAGTTAATGTCTGGTTCTCTTCCATAGAAACTTCATCCTTAGGAATAATACCATCCTTCTTGCAGCCTAAGTTTACAATAACTTCCTTAGCTGTTACCTGAAGGACCTTACCATCTACAATTTCTCCTGTACGTGGTAATCTAAGTGACTTGTCGATGTCTTCCATAAAGTCACTCATGCTCATGTTTTCAGTGATAATTTCACTCATATTAGAAATAACCTCCTCAATTGCACATTCAGGTGTCGAGGCACCTGCCGCAACTCCTATTTTATTACAATTTCTAATATCTTTCAATGGTAAATCTTCAATATTTTCGATAAAGTAGCATTTTTTGCAGTTTTTTTCGGCTATCTCAAATAACTTTTTACTGTTTGAGCTGTTTTTACCGCCTATAACCACCATGGCGTCTACCTGCTTTGCGGTCTCTTTTGTACTAATTTGTCGTTCATCCGTTGCTGCACATATGGTATTCATTATTTTCAGCGATACATTTTTGCTTCGTAGAATTTCCACGAGATTCTCAAAGTGTTCCTTGCGAATAGTAGTCTGCGCCACTACAAAAAGATTTTCAGCCTTTACCGCCTCTGCCTCTTTTTCAGAATTGATAATGATGGCGGAATCTTTGCACCATCCGTTGATACCTATTATTTCAGGATGATTCCTATCACCTACGATAACCACCTGCTGCCCCTCTTCATGAGCTTTTTTTACATACTTATGTATTTTAGCTACAAAGGTGCAGGTAGCATCTATTAAATTTACATTCTTTTCTTCTGCTCTGTGATAAAAAGATTCCGGCATACCATGCGCCCTGATAAGCACTGTATCTCCGGCCTTTGCTTGATCAATATCCTCTATTGACCGTAAGCCTCTTCTCTCCAAATCTTCGGTAACGTCCTTATTGTGAACCACCTGTCCGCAGGTGAAAATTCCGCCTTTAACCTCTCCTTTTTCCTTTGCCTTTATTAAATTTTCAGCAGAAGCCACTGCTCTTTTTACTCCAAAGCAAAAGCCGGAATTTTTTGTTCTAATAATCTCCATTATTTATCTCTTTTCTTGGCGTTTGGCAGGTTTCCTAAAAACTTTTTAAATGCTGCCTCATTTCCGTTTTCAGTAGGATGATAGTAAGTCACACCCTCTTTATAGAGATTGTCCGGCAAGTACTGTTGCTTCACATAGCCTCCATAGGAATGAGGATACTTATAGTCAAGGCCGATACCTCTCTTCACAGCTCCGCCGTAATGAGCGTCCTTTAGATGAAGAGGTACATCATCAATCTCACGATTTTTTAAATCTGCAAGGGCGGCTTCCAGTGCCTGATTAGAAGCGTTCGACTTCGGACAGGCTGCCAAAAGTACAGTTGCTTGAGCTAGGTTAATCTGCGCCTCAGGAAAACCTATCATCTGCGCCGCCTGCACACAGGAAGTTACAACACTGATAGCATTCGGATACGCCATTCCCACGTCTTCTGAGGCCATTACCATCAGTCTCCTGCCAATCATCATTAAATCAGCCCCACCCTCAATGAGTCTTGCCAAGTAATGTATGGCTGCATCGGGGTCTGAACCGCGGACAGACTTTTGCAATGCGGACAAGAGGTTGTATCTGTCTTCACTTCTATCGTAGAAGAAAGTTTGCCTTTGCATTGCCTCCTCCACAATCTTCAAATCCATAACATGTTCTTCGCCAAGATTGTCTGCAATGAAGCCTATGGTGTCCAGCGCCACTCTCGCATCGCCCCCTGCCATCTCCGACAGCACCGTCAATGCGTTCTCGTCGTATTTTATTTTCAGACATCCCAGACCCTTTTCTTCATCTTCCAATGCTCTCTTAATAATTGTTCGGATATCATCCGCATCCAGTCTTTTGAACTCATATATATTACGAACTCTTGAAAGTATGGCATTGTTGATACTGAAATAAGGGTTTTCCGTAGTGCTGCCAATAAATCTGATTATCCCCTCTTCAAGCGCTGCCAGTAATGAATCTTGTTGCAACTTGTTCCAGCGATGTACCTCGTCCACGAACACGTAGGTGGTTTTGGCTTGAAGCCCATAAAACTGTTCCTTTGCCGCCTCTATAATTTCCTTTAACTCTTTGGTACCTGTGGTGGATGCATTGATTTCTCTAAACTCTGCATCCATCTCTTTAGCAATAATGCGGGCTAAAGTAGTCTTGCCTGTGCCTGAGGGTCCAAAAAATATAGCTGATTCAAAGGTTTTATTTTTTATTGAGTTGTAAAGCAGAGAACCTCGGTACATGAAGTGGGACTGCCCCACAAATTCATCCAGCACCTGCGGTCTTAACTTGGTTGAAAGAGGTATCATTTATAACTCCTTAAAGTTAATAAGTATATTACTGATTTTATTTAATATTTTGATTTAATATCTAAATTAGTAAATTTGATTAAAAATTATGCTTTAGTATTATAGATATCATGGTGATTTCTAATCTGCTTTAAGAATTTATTTAAAATCTGACTAAAACTTTATTTATTACGTCTTAATATTTAGGCTATCAAATCTTTTTAATAATTTTGTTCTATAATCCTTTAGCTATTTATATTACAGTTTAAATAAAGCTTAAAAGTTCTCCCACTTCTTTACGTTTAGGGCAGTTAGGTTCTTCTTCAGGATATCCGCAGGCTATAACTGCCGCAACTCCCTGTTCTTTTGGAATGTCGCAAATTTCAGCAACGACCTCATGGTCAAAATATCCTAAAATAACAGTTCCTACACCTTGTTCGTGAGCTGCAAGGCAAAAAGTCTGAGCTGCAATGCCACAGTCAAAATTCTGCCAGCGATCCTCCATAGGAGTACTGAAGCTGCCATCCCTATCAAAACCTGAACGATTTTTTATATAAGTAAGAACTACAACAGCAGGTGCAGCTTCAAGTGTATTTATATTATAAGTAAAATTAAAGGTACATTCAGGAGTAGCCATTTTCGCCTTTGCCTCAGGGCTTTCAATTACCAAATATCTTGCAATTTGAGTATTTTTCCATGAGGGTGAAAATCTCGCCAAATCTACAATCTTTTCAAAAATTTCATGCTCTATGGGCTGATTCTTAAACTTCCTTACGCTTCGTCTTTCTTTTACTACCTTTGAAAATTCCATGATATAGTTTCCTCTCCATAATTATTTATATTGTTATCTTTTTAATTTAATGCTTTTCTTTAATTTTGCCGATTATCCTCTTAATTTTTATCCGATTTTGTTTTACACAAAGAAAAAACTTCGTGACATTCATTATAACACGTAAATGCTAATTACTGCACGAAGTTTCTCTTTTGAGTGTAATACTTTTTCTCTTTAATACTTTTATATATGCTTTTATATATGCTTTTATATACTTGAATCTAACCTATAACGCTGTCTAATATATAACTTTTTCTTTTAACGTTTTTGGAAGAAGCCTGATAATTTTTATGCTTCCTATAAACAAATTTAACAGTTTATTTCTCGAAGCACTTTGGAAATGTGACGTAACAACTGGTTCACGGAACAGTTGGCTTTTAAAAGATTCTCTGTACTTTCCAAATATCCTTTAAGTCCCTGTTGTAAATTCTTTTCACCTAAATATTCTATGAAATCACAAAGGTTTTGATTTGTTGTTTTCCTGACCTCCACCTTTTGAATATCTTTATTTTCTGTAGATTTTACGGGTTTAAAAAGAAGTTTTACCTTTCCCTCAAAGCTGCGATAAATTGTTTCACCTGATATTTCAAAGCTGTCCGAAAATATCAGATATTCATTTGCCACTATCAAAGCCTTTATCAGCTCATTTAGCATTTCAAAGGTTTCTTTCGCTCTGAGTCGTTCGTTTTCTTCAAGGGCGGTGAAACCCTCAAGATTGTAATATACATTTTCCCTGCCGTTTTCCGTTGCAAAGGTCATGGGCAGAAAAACTTCACGTTCCATAGCGGCGAACATCATTTTTTGATATTCTAATATTTCTCCGTTGTCAAAGCTTAATCTCTTAATATTATTTATTTCCCTAACCCCCTTTATAGCCTCCACAAATTTTGCATGGAGTATAGCCTTTGGCTTCCGAGTCCCTTTTATCCATAGAAATTACATATTTTTCTACCAAGGCACATTCCGCATTATGATATTTTCTTCCACTTCCATCGAAGCAATAAACTATATTTCCCTTTTGTATCCTGATGGCTTTACAAAGTTTACAAGCTCCAAATTTTCGTTTTACCTCTGAAGTTAAAACTTTTTGTTTGGCATGGTTTGAAATAAATCTACAATCTTCACAATGATATTTTTCACCTGCTCTGGCGAAAACCCAAACCTCTTCATAGGGCTTTTCTTCTTCCATATTTTCAAAGCTTGAAGTCGAATTATCTTTACCTATAAAACCTCTAAATACCACGGTTTGACTGGCTTCTCTTTCACTATTAAATACTTTATTAAACGGCATAGAAATATTTAATTTAACATTTTGACAGTAAACATGGTCAGCAGAGGGAAAACTCAAATAGGGAAGCGTCACCCCTGCTTTTATACCTGTTAATCTATCAACTTTGCCCTTTAGCCTTTTCTCTATTCTTATGGGCGAATCAAGAGGAATACTGTTTGCATACATTTCTATCATGGTCTTTTCCGTTTCATCCGCAGTGACCCCATAAACATGTTCATAGATAATTCCGTATCGTATTACGAAACAAAGCATGGCAAGCCCCATGATAAAAATAGGCATTATTATAGCTGCTTCTAAAACCATATAGCCGGCTTTTTCTCTTGGTTTTTTAATAATATTGTTCATAGGAATATTCCTTTCCATCAACAAAGGCAGTAAAGTTAAAGCCTGTATAAAACTCCTTAATAAGCAAACTATTGTTATAATCGGCTCTTAAATTCAGCTGTATTAAATCAGCTATCCTAAGAATTTTAGTTTCATCATCCTGCAAATAAAGCATTGCTTCCAAATATTCATCATAAAGCTTTCCGCTTTTGTCCTGTGGCTTTATACTGCCATCAGTAAATGCATACACTATGGCTTTTGGCAAGGTTAATGCCCATTGAGATTTAGTCTTATTAAATGCCACCTTGTTTCCCTCAAGTAAAAGCTTAACATCATTTGAGGATTCTGCTGAAGCCCATATGGCAACAATAACTGCGGCTTCCAAGGGTTCTCCCACAGCGGAAATCGCCGCAGCCAGTTCCATTACCTCCTCCATCTTCTGATGATCCGCCAAAATATGTGCAGTATTCAGTCCCTCTCTTAAAGTGAAAATACTGCGTTTTACATAAGATAAGCTTTGCTCCTCCGAAAACTTTCCTGATAAAATATATTCTTTTTCATAGTTGAAAATACTGCTGCGGTTTGGAATATCCATAAACCTGCTTTTGAAACTCCCATTTATATATTCATTTAAGAAGTAATTTTCACCTGTCTTGTAACGTCCCAGATTTACAAAGTCAAAGCCGTCCAAATTCAGTATATGCAAGTTCTTACCGCCCGATGCCAAGGTTTTAATAGCTGTTTCATTTCTTACAACTTCCGAGGGTGTAGCGGCAGATGTTCTTAAAGTCGCCCTGCTTTGAAAAGCACAAAGTTTTCCTGCCCTAACAAGCTCCTCCTTTAAGATATTACAGTCAAGTAAGGAATAATCCATATTATCGGCATTAACTTCTATGGAATTAGCATTCATCTTTTCGCAGCTTCCCGAAAGGCTATGAAAACCATAGTTTTTCAGCTTCTCCGCAACCTCATCACAGGTAGCTGTATAAGCAAAAATCCCATAATCATTTTTCAGGCGAATATCATATTCCCCAAGCACCGACCTTGCACCTATCCTTAAGGCTGCGTCAACTTCACTTTCCTTTAGTTTTTCATAGGAAGCGTCAGCTATAACCGTAGCCGCAAAAACCATACTTGAAAGAATTAGGCTTATGAAAACGCAGGTGGCACCTTTTCTGCTACGCAAGGTTTCCCTGATACTAATCTTCAGTTTGGATTTCACCTTTGTATTTCTATTCGGTTTAATCTCTATCTTTTCCCTTTTCATTACACTAATCTTTGCTTTTAACTTTTATTTATCTTAATCCTTTTTGCTCTTATCCTTAAATTTATATCTGATTTAGTTTAATTTTTCCTTATTTTTATGATTTCCGCTTACAGTTTCATTTTAATTTGCTTTTATAATACATGTATCCGGAATTTATCTTGTTATAAAGCTCTTTCCGAAATCCAGATACCTTACTGTCTCTTCCTCATCTATCGCCTGCTCGTACCATTCGTAAATTTTCCCGTCTGAAACCGAGTTAACGTCTTCTTTACATATATAAAGGTCACCCGCTTTAAGCGTTTTTGATGTCTCAACTTTAGCTTCAGCGGTAATTCGTGAGTTTAGCTGGCTTTGGCTTATAAAGTCGGATTCCTCATAAAGTTTCAGCATA
The DNA here is from genome assembly GCA_041797745.1 of Bacillota bacterium. Lineage (GTDB taxonomy): Bacteria > Bacillota > Clostridia > Peptostreptococcales > Anaerovoracaceae > UBA3871. The sequence goes on along the minus strand of JBHBZU010000054.1, from coordinate 53,465 downwards.
GTATGGAGCATAGTAAAGGCTGTAATAATAACTATAGGAAACACTATCGCTGCTTCTACCATTTCAGAACCTTTCTTTTCCCTTAAAAGACAAGCTATCTTTCGCATATTTTCTGTTAAAACTGTGCCAGTCCGTCAAAGGTGCTGTTTACAAAATCCGTAATTTGTGTCTTAAAAATCAGCCCAATTCCAATAGCTATGGCTATCAAAATTCCCACTTGGACCATTTCCATACCTGCTTTGCTACGGAAGTCAACGGGTCCTGTACTCCATCTAATAAATTTTTCATCATTGTTTTTCTCATTTCTTCTCATAATTAATTCCTTTCTTTAATCTGCTTCACAAGCGTATTTCCCTATTTAAGCTTCTATCAGTTTGCCCTTTCTGATTTTCTCAATTTTGCCTATCCATATTCCATATATTTCCTTATATTGTCATAATAAACCAGTTGCCTATAAAAAGCAACTGGTTTTTGTAAATTATTTCCTATTTTTTTTCTTGAAAAAAATGGAGCCATTATACCGTGTGCGTTTTTGCTGAAGTTTACGGTGAAACTTAAAATGTTTTAAAGTATCAGGTTAAAATATTACAGAACCTATGTCAGTTAAGGGTCTACCTTTAAAATCTTTAATTTTCACGCCGTGAGCTTTCACGAACTCACGGATTTTTAGATAATCCGGATGTTGACTTAGGTCTCCGTTAAATATAAGCTCATTGTGAATCGGATCAAGCCCGCTACATCCCCCTATAAAACCTGTATTATAGCCCCATAATTCTATATGGCCTTCTTCAATCAATAACACGTCCATTTCCTTTTCCGCAATCTTTGCTATGCCCTTGTCGTAAGTTATTATGGTATCTTCGCTTACAACAGCAATGCTGCATTTTGCATAACCCTGAGGCACGTTGATTAGCTTTAACCCTGCCGCCTCCGCTTCCTGTAACAGCCTGGAGTCCGTGTATTTTAGGTTATGAATAAAGTACTTACCTGTGGAGCAGGCATTGTAGCGAATGTCGTCGGGATAAGCTGCTCCAAGCTTTGATTCATCGCCTTTAAAGAGCACCTCTTTAGTCAATCTACAGTAAACCAAATCCGGATGGTTTGCAATTCCTTTCGGCATGGCGACAAGTGCTCCAAAGGCATTTACCTTAAAGCCTTGCCTTAACAAATATTCTTTTAGTTCATCCTCAGCAATCGCTGATAAATATACTTCCGGCATAGCCACCTACCAAATATCCTGTTCTATAATAGTAATTCGCCCCATTCGGCTTCCTTGAAACCTGTAAGCACCTTTTCGTCAGTAACAACCAATGGTCTTTTTACAAGCATGCCGTCAGTTGCAAGGAGCTTGAGCTGCTCATCTTCACTCATTGTTGGCAATTTTTTTGTGAGTTCCATCTGGCGATAGAGCTGACCGCTTGTATTGAAAAACCTTTTCAACGAAAGCCCGCTCTTCTTGTAAAACTCTTTAAGCTGCTCTTCTGTAGGGTGCTGTCCCTTAATGTCCAGAAGTTCATATTTTATGCCCTTTTCATCAAGCCAATTCAACGCTTTTTTACAAGTAGTACATCTGTCATAGCAATAAACTTTAATCATATTTTTCACCATTTCCTTTCATACACCTATATCGGTGTTCCAACCTAAATCAAATTTCCGTCAAGGTCGTAGAAGCGTGTAACTTTCTATCCCCTGCTGCGAATCATGAGACAATCTATTTTCTTATTATTTCTTTAATTTTTTCAGATATTCTTTATGCTCATCGCTGACTCTGTAACTTTCGCGAGCCTTTTGTATAGCTTTGTTGTGAGTCCATTTATCCAGTTTACCCTCTCTGATAACAGAAAGAGCCGCCTCATACTGTTTAGCCAGTGCTGTGGCAAAGTACCACGCCCTCATCATATTTATGTAGTAAACATCTGAACCTTGTCGAATCTTCTTTTCGGAAATATCCTCATTTTCATCAACTTTGCCCCCCTCTTTTACTCTGAAATCAAAGCTGTCCCAAGGAACTTCCACAATCCACCGCATTTGCTCCGGCTGAAACCTTTCATCCAAATAATAACGCATTAGCATACCCATGCCAAAACGACAAATATATGGTCTCTTATCTGACATCCAAGCTCTAATCTCCTCAAGGGTAGGAGGATTTTTCTTAAAAATCTTTGGTGACGCGCAGTCACAGGTCGCCCAGTTGTCCATGTATGGTAAGATTCTTTCCAATTCTTCCATCACTCTGTTTCTGTCTTTCATCAGTTCTATTAAGGCTGCATGTACCTGAAACTCTTCAAAATAGTAATGTGGCAGTTCCCTTAAGAAAGCCTCTCCCACTTCCGTTCCTGAAAATTTCTTCGCCACTTCCCTGAGGGGACCGCTTTTTACACCGATAATTTTTTCCGGTGCTACGGTATATATTATTCTGGTGTTAAACCTTTTGTACTCTTCTTCTGCCAAAGCTTCCAGCTCTGATACAATGATTTTTCTTGCTTTGTTATAGTCCATTTCTTCCCCTTTTAAATAAGCTGCTGATTATTAATCATCAGTTTGAAGTTAAGTCCTAATCTATCTGCCGCCTTACGACACATAATCATACGTTGCATGAAGATTTCAAAGTAGTCCATGACCGAGCCGTAGTTCTTGTCTATGGTTAAAGTTAACTGAAGATTGGTATTGGACGGGTCAATATTCAGCTTTGCGTCAGTTACCGAGTAATTCACTCTGTCGTGAATATCGAACCTTGTTATGTCATTGTTGCGAACACGGCTTCGGCGAACATCGCACTTATCCGCTAAAATCAATGCTGCCGCAAGATCACTTACGGGCACCCCTGTCCCCTCATCGTGATTGCCTATGGCGGTAACAATCTGTCCGATTTCATTCGGCGAAAACTTAAGATGATCTAAAATTCTAAAAGCCATAATTGCACCGGATTGACTGTGTTCTACTCTGTTTACCAAATTCCCTATGTCATGAAGATAGCCTGCTATTTTAACAAGCTCCACAGTTCTTTCCGGAAAACCTAAAGTGTCCAGAATATACCCCGCATTTTCAGCTACCATGGTAACGTGTGCAAAACTATGTTCCGTGAATCCCAGTGCTTTCAGGGACATATCGGCATGCCTAATATATGTATTAATTTCTTCATTCTGTTTTATTTCTGAATAATTCATTTCAATTTCACTCCTTATGGTTAATTGTATGTTATTTCATGTTATTTCCATCATATCCGGTTCCACATGGCAAGTTAAAAACAGTATCTCAACACCTGCCGCTTTTGCCTCGTTTAAGGCTTCGCCAAATTCAAGATGTGTTTCTATATTAGGTCTTACTTCCTTTATTCCGTCTACTTGAATAACAAAGGCTAGAACCGCCTTATAGCCTGACTTTGTCGCCTTAATCAGTTCTCTTACATGCTTAACGCCACGCTCTGTGGGTGCGTCGGGAAAATAGCCGATACCGTCTTTTTCTAAAGTACAGCCCTTTACCTCCATAAGATATCTATCTTTCCCACGCTCCATATAAAAGTCAATTCTGGACTCCCCATATGTAAATTCAGGTACAACCTTATCGTAGTCTTGATTATCCAGCCATTCCCTTACAGCTTTGTTCGGAGCTTGACTGTCAATATTAAAGAGTAAACCGTTGCTCTTTCTAACCGCTACCAAATCATAGTTTGTTTTGCGACCGGAAGTTCCCGGTGCCGTAAGCCATACCTCACAGCCTGAAATCAAAAGTTCCTTACATCTGCCTGTATTTTTAACATGAACAATTTCTTTTTCTCCATCTATTTCCACTTCCGCTATAAACCTGTTCGGTCTTCGCAAAAATTTAGCTTTTGTAATGTTTTTATAACGCATTTCTTCTCCCGATTAAGCGATTATGTTGTAAAGGTCATTATATCATGTTTACATGATATAATTCAGCCATGTGCGATTTTGCTGAAGTTTACAAAAGCAAAATATTCGCACGGCTATATGATTTTATATAATGACTGTTTAGCAGTCATTATATCATATCTTTGATTGTATAAATTACATAGGAAGATATGATGAAATAGCTGTGTAACTTGGGGCTATTATATCACAAAAAAGCCGGTCAACATACTGCTGACCGGTTAAATATCTAAATTCACTAAAGCTCATTTTTAAGTTAGTCTATGGCTATTGTGCCACGGCTTAATACAAGAAATTTTTAAGAGAGTCCCAAAGCCAATATCCATAGTCTGTGTCTTCTCTTTCATAATCCTTTAGTTTTTCATAATCATTAAGCCCGTCTGCCACGTCTTTCCAAAGATCTGCATAAACAAAATCATACTCTTTCTTTTCTGCTGTGCAAACCTTTTCAGCAAAATTTAATGGATTTTCTTCTATTATTTCAATCTTTGAAATTATGTCTTCACTAAAGTTCGGCTTCACACATTCCTCAAAAAGCTTTATAACTGAAGAATCTCTTTCAACAACCGTAACCTTGGTTACTTCTTTTTTAGCTGCCGCCATAATAGGAAAATACCCCAGGCTAAGTCCGAAGCAAAGAACCTTTCCCTTTGCTCTTTCAATATCCTTACCCATAACCTTTATTTCCTTGGGTGTAACAGCCATCCATTCTCCGTTGCTTTTTTTAGCATAGCAGTATTTAAAACCCTCATCAAAAAAGCTGATTTGAGGAATAATCTTCCCCTCTTTTTCATACAAGAAGTCTCCTGCCAAAAAAGCTTCAAAAGGTGAAAATCTCAAAGTTCCTACTTTCCAATCTCCTACCTCGTGTTCCTTACCGAACTTGACATTTTTCCAATAAAAATTTTCTTTATATTCATTGACATCAAGCATATGAACACCTTTTTCAAAATACTCGTTCCAAGGCTCTTCCTGATAAATGCCCAAAGCTCCCATCATCGCAGAGCGATACATGGTTTCCGTATCTTCTTTCTTGGAATAAACTCCGAAAATTTCAGGTGTAAACATATCAGGACACTCATTCAGAAAACTTTCCATTCTTTCAAGGATGACCTGATTTGTTTCATGTAATTTATTATTCATTTTAGCTATCTCCCTATATGACTTTTTATATTTTAACTGCCTTTAGAAGAATACACTCCACATAAGCAGTACCATTACTACAGTAAAACTCACTATCCCCAAAGATAATGCAAAGGTATTTTTCAATTCGTCCACATCCTTTGGCGGCTCTATTACGCACTTGTTAAAAAGCTGCAGAGCCAAAGTTTCAAGCACATTTTCATCGCTTTCAAAACGAGTGGGATAGTCTTTGGAATGGGCTTGCTGTGACTGATAACCCGCAATTAAAGCCTTTTCCTCCTCTTTAGGCACTAAATACTGCGGATTTTGCAAGGTAAGTTCTCCAGCCAGTCTGACACTGTTAATTAAAGCCTTTTTTCCTGATAAGGATGAGGCTAAAGTGTTACATACTTCCTTGATTGAATCCAGTAAATTATTGCGGACATATTCAGTCTTTTTAAGCATATTTTCCAAATAATCCACATATTCGCTGGTAAGGACTGCCTGAACGGAAACTTTCTTGGAGCTATATATGTCCAGCTCATCTGCGTGTTCTGCCAATAATATTTTTTCTTCCGCCAATCTGGATTTCAGATTTTCCTCATCGAAGAAGTTCAACGTAAAATTATCAATAAATTCAGGTGTCTGTCCTGTAACCAAGCGGCTGCCGAAGTATTCCTGCGCCTTTAAAATCTTACCCCATTTCAGCTTTTCCTTTGCAACATTAATCATCTGTGAGCCTACAAGACTTCCGGCAAACACGCCGATACCGCCTCCCACTATAGTTCCTACGCCTGGGTACACCGCGGTACCTGCCAATGCACCCAGCTTACCTAAACTGTAAGCCCCCGCACCGCCAACACCGATTCTTGCAAAATCCATGCTGATATTGATTCCTGCTTCACGGGCTGTCTGTTTTCCCTTTCCGAGTCTTGCAAGGTTCTTAACAGACTTAAGACCGAAAATAGCCGCCGCCACCATCGGAACATTATCAGCAACTTCCAAACTGTCGCTCATAACATTTAGGGTTGTTTCTCCTGCAACGCCTGCTTGGTCTCCTGCCAAATTCAGAATTTCCATGACTTCGCTATGGTCTCCCGAATTGGAATAGATATCAAAAAGTGACATTCCTGAAGCAGCAGCACCCATAAGCGCCGCCTCCACGGCTGAATCGCCGAACTCCTTGAGTTTTGCCTTTGCCGCCTCATCTAAATCCAGCTTGGCATGGATACGCTTTTTAAGTTCATCAATCCTGCGACGCTTTCTCTGAGCCTTTCCCTGAATGATGAAATGCAATATTAAAAGTATGGTTCCTACTGCCAAAAACAGCGCCATAACATTTCCTATGGACGCAAATAAATTATCAAAGAAGCTTTCAATAATATTCATATAGACTCCTCTCCTCCGCTACTTATTCACAAATACCGGCTGTAATTCTCCGGTGTGAGTTCCTGTAATCGGATTGGTTCCATGGTCTGATACTACCACAATTTCATGGTCGGATGCAAGTAGTCCTGCTAATACCGTCTCATCTGTTTTTTTAAGAAAGTTTCTTTTCTCTTCCGCATTTTTCCTGTGGGAAGCCTCGTCTGCGCCGTTAATATGAAGTATCACCCTGTCATATTCTTTTGCTGCCTCAAGTGCCGCTTTTGTTTTTTCTAAAAGCGGCGTATCCACATCTCCCGTAATTCCTTTAACATCAAGAAGTTTCATACCGAGGAGTTTGGCAATGCCGCGGACTACGGTAGTCCCGCTGATTACAGCAGTTTCCCTTGCACTTTCGCCACTGCATACCAACTTTTCCTTTTCTTCCAAAAATACCTCTTTCTGTACTAAAGCTTCCCCCCAAGGAATAAGACAACAATCTTTTCCTTTGAAAAAATCAAAAGCCTGCGCTACTACTCCGGAGCCCTCAGGTCTCCTGTTCAAAACTGTTTCCCTGCTTGGAGGAAAGGTTTTTAGAGAATCAATTTCCCCTGCTTTCCTTGGAAACACCAAAATGCTGCGGTAGTCGCCTATGGGATAATAAATGCAGTCCACCCTTTCCTCTAAAAGAGACAATTTCCGCATAGCTGTCACAGGTGCCTTGCATGGTGCTTTGCACTGTCCATTCTCGTCTAAAGAATACCAGCTGCCTCTGAGAATAAGGTCACCCTCCTTTACTGAAATTCCTGCTCCTAATGCTTCAACATAACCTCTGAGATATTTGGGAATGTTTAAAACCCCCAGTATATGCATTACGCAACTAAAGGTTTCCGGCGGAAGCCCCAAACAAGTATCCTGATAATAAGCTAATTTCATTTTAGATAGATATTTATAATCCGACTGTTTGAATGACTCATCATTCATGCCGTCAACAATGCAAAGTATCTTGCTCAAAACCGCTTACTCCTTAAACCTCTCTGTTAAGAATCTTGTATATGTATTCCATGTCCAAACCGCTGCGAACCGCGTCTGCTAATATATCGTATTGTCTTTCCTTGTACTCATACATATCAAAGGTTCCAAGTTCGTCAAAATCTACACCTTTTTTCTCGCAAACAGCTTTTAAAATACAGTCTGTTATATTTGGAGCGTCAAAAATTCCATGAACATAGCTGCCATAAATATTTTCATTACCGGCAACAGCCGGCATTTTGTTTTCACTACGTCCCATATGAATTTCATAGCCCTCATATTTTATACCGTTTAAGGTTTTCAGCATTCCCTTGATATCTTCAAAAATACCCTCTGTTTGAACCTGAATCTTTTCTCCCATGAAAACGGTATCCATAGGAAGCAGACCCATTCCCTCTATTTCGCTTATTCCTGCAGCTTCTACCTGATTAGGATCACAAACTTTGTGACCTAACATCTGATATCCGCCGCAAATTCCGAAAAGCAATGTTCCCGAAGCTGCCATCTGCTTTATAGCTGCCTCCAGCCCGCTTTGGCGAAGCCACATTAAATCCGCAATGGTGCTTTTTGTTCCGGGGATTATAATCATATCCGGCTGATGAAGTTCTCCTACGCTTCCCACATATCTAAGAGATACATTGTCATATCTTTCAAAAGGGCTAAAGTCGGTAAAGTTGGAAATTCGCGGAAGTCTGATAACTGCAACGTCAATCAGCTTTCTCTCATTGCCACGGCTGAATCTCTCGGTGAGGCTGTCCTCGTCGTCAATATCCACATGGGTATAGGGTACCACTCCTACAACAGCCACGCCACAAAGCTCTTCCAGACTACTAAGCCCCGGTTTCAGAATATCCTTATCTCCTCTGAACTTATTTACGATGGTGCCTTTTATGCGCTTTTGTTCATCCTCTTCCAAAAGCTTGATAGTTCCGTAAAGCTGGGCAAAAACTCCGCCTCTGTCTATATCTCCAACTAAAAGCACCGGTGAATCCACCATCTTTGCCAAACCCATATTTACTATATCTTCACTTTTTAAATTGATTTCCGCAGGGCTTCCCGCACCCTCGATTACTATTATGTCGTTTTCCGCAGCTAAACTGTTGTAAGCCTCCATAACTGCCGGCACAAATTCTTTCTTACGTCTGTAATATTCCATAGCATTCATATTGCCCAAAGCCTGTCCGTTGACAATAATCTGGCTGCCTACATCCGTAGTGGGCTTTAATAATATGGGATTCATGCGTGTATCAGGGGCAATGCCTGCCGCCTCCGCCTGAACCACCTGTGCCCTGCCCATTTCGCCGCCTGCCTTGGTAATAAAGGAGTTTAATGCCATATTCTGGCTCTTAAAAGGTGCCACCTTATATCCGTCCTGTTTAAAAATTCTGCATAGCCCTGCTGCCAGCAGGCTCTTGCCTGCATTGGACATTGTGCCTTGAATCATTATGTTCTTAGCCATTTTATTCCTCTTTGTTCTTCTTTTAAATTTACAGTTTTAATTCCTCTAAATTTACAGCTTTCTTTACAAGTCCTATCTTTGTTGATAACTGTTTTATGTTTTACAAGATGTTTCTTTATATAATTTCTTATATGTTTTTATATATTTCCAGCCTATTTAATTTTTTATATTTAATTATTTTAAGTCTATATCATAGAAGCGATAGCTTCCTTTACCTTTTCAGTCGTGTTTAGCTGTTTTCAGTTGTGTTTGGTCGTTTTTAGTAACTTCTTTGATTGTGGAAATCAGCTTCATATTTTCTTCGTGAGTTCTCACTGCAATTCTGTAATATCGGTCATTTAACCCGTGGTAGTTATCACATTTTCTAATGGCAATACCCTGTGTTTTCAGTTTATCCGCCAGTGCTTTCTCCCCTTGAAATAAAATATAGTTTGTTACGGAATCGCTGCTCCAATAACCCAGTGTTTCAAGTTCTTCCCGAAGCCAGAGTCGTTCTTTCATAATAAGCACTTTGGTATCCTTTAGGAATTTTTCTTCTTTAAGTGCCGCAATCCCCGCAGCCTGTGCCACAGTAGACACATTCCAAGGCTGAACGGCTTCAGACATTTTACTAAGTAGCTTATTATCGCTTGTCATGCCGTATCCCAGTCTCACACCTGCCATACCGTAGCTTTTGGTAAAGGCTTTTAATATGAAAAGCTGAGGATTGTCTGAAAGTAAAGGCTTTACATCAAAACCTCGGCTTGCCAAGTCCAAAAAACATTCGTCTAAAAAGACACGAATATCCAGCTTTTTACTGAGCTTTACGATTTTTATTAAAAGTTTTTCTTCGATTATCTGTCCTGTAGGATTGTTTGGATGGCAAAGGAAAAGAACATCCGGCTTTTCCTTTTCAATAAAATCTAAGAGTTCATCATCGGGCTTAAAGCCTTTTTCTCTTGTTAGGAAATATCTCTTCAGCTTTGTTCCAAAAGCCTCCAGCCCCAGTGAATATTCCGCAAAGGTAGGTGCCAACTCTACAGCGGTTTTGGCAGCTACTGCTTTGCAGTAGCTATAGATTATCTCGGCTGCGCCGTTGCCGCAGATGAGATAATCTATAGGCACGCCCTCGTGCTCTGCCAAATCCCCAAGCAACCTGCGGCAATACGGGTCAGGGTATCTGTCCAAGCTGTCAAGTATATCAATAATAGCCTGTTTAACCCCTAAAGGCGTACCGAACGGATTGGTGTTGGCTGAATAATCCAATATTATTTTGTCCCCGTAAATATCTCCACCGTGAAGATTTTTAGATTTATAAAGCATATTCCTGCCCCTGTAAAAAAGTAAATATAGCAAATACGAAATAAAACTGCATTAGCTCAACACCTTAAAAAAATTAAAGTCGTTAATTTATATATGCAACAAATTATATATGCAATAAAAATTTAATCGCCATAAAAATTCCGCAGTGAATAAGGTTGCAAAGGACAAGGGAAATCCCTGCTGCTGCATACATAAGGCTGCAAGCTCTCTTAATATCTTCGTGTTCTATGGGTCTTAAGGGTTCTCCTATAAATTTTTTTCGATGTAAAACACCATGATACCAAGCATCCCCGGCAAGCTCCACCCCCAAAAGTCCTGCGCATACCGACTCGGTTTGAGCTGAATTGGGGCTGGCATGATTATATCTGTCACGCTTAAATATGCGATAACCGTTTCTTACATCCATTCTTAAAAACACCCCTGCAAAAAGCATTATAAAAGCTGCCATTCTGGCAGGAATGTAATTAAAAAAGTCATCCATTTTAGCAGGCAAAAAACCCACATTTTTATAGGGTTCTTCCACATAACCAAGCATGGAATCCATGGTATTAACAGCCTTGTAAATAAAGCCCGCTACCGCTCCCCCAAGCGCCATATAAATCATAGGTGCTATGACGCCGTCGGAGGTATTTTCAGCCACAGTCTCAACTGTAGCCTTGGTTATATCCCTATCATCCAAACTTTGAGTATCTCTTCCTACAATCATTGAAACCTGATACCTTGCTTCTTCAAGGCTTCCATGCTCTAAAACCTCATAAACTTTCATGCTTTCGCTTCTAAGGGATTTTGTCGCCATAATCTGCCAGCACATAAGGCTTTCAACCGCTATTCCCAGTATGAGATTTGTTTTATAAGAAAGAATAATAAGGGTTGCGGAAACAAAAGCGGTAACCGCCACCACCTTTATCCAAATGCAAAAGCCTGCAAGCCTTTCACCTGCAACGGTTTTAGGAAAGATACCTCTAAAAAACCTATTGGCAAAATCTATGAGCTTACCTATCCATATGACAGGATGGGGAAGATTTCTCGGATCCCCTAATATCAAATCTAATATAAAACCTATTGGCAGTGCTAATAAAGACCACGCCATGTTTTACCTCCAAAATTAAAATACAAAGTCTTTTGTTTATCACTTATTTTGCATAGTAAAAATATATATCGGATTTTGACCTGTCATGAGATGATATGAACCCACACTTCTGTCTTTTGCCACAGTCATGGAAATAATTTCCGTCTCACTAAAGCCATAGTCCTTAATTAATGCAGTAAGTTCTCCTATGGATTCCAGTGCTATGGCTGTTGCAACAATTCTAACCTTTGGATTTTTTGCCAAAAGGCTTGTAATAATCTTTTTAGCATTTCCTGAGGTTCCTCCCAAAAAAGCATGGGTGGGCGGTGGCAATTCTTCCATCGCCTCAGGTGCCGCACCTGCAACAATAGTCATATTTTCAATACCCATGGAGCTTTGATTCATTTTAAGCAGTTCCACTGCCTTTTCCTTACGCTCAATAGCATATACATGACCGTTCTTTGCCATAAGTGCCATTTCCAAGGACACTGAACCTGTTCCTGCTCCTATATCATAGCAAATGCTTTCAGCTGTAAGCTGCAATTTGGAAATTGAAACGGCTCTAACTTCCATCTTTGTCATAGGAACCACTTCTCCCTCAGAGAGATTTCTATGGAATACTTCGTCAGGAAGTCCGTGGGTAACCACTGCATTAGGACTTTCGTTTACTATTAAAGCTACGCTTAAGGAATCAAAGCTTTCATTCAAAAGCTCTCCCGCTTTTCCCGTAGTAATTTTCTCTTCCTTATAGCTAAGTCTTTCACCGACATAAACCCTTACGTCTTCCAAGCCAGCTTCCACAAGCCTGCTGCAAAGGTCGCAAATACCGCTTTCTCCGCCTACCAATGCGAAAACCTTACGATTTGCCTTTACATCTGCTGCTATGTTATGGTTTCTGCCATGGGTGCTTACCATTTTAATGTCTTCATAAGACATTCCCAATTTGGAGCAAAGGTATACAGGGGAGCTTATGCCTGAAAGAATCTCCACTTCGCAATCTTTCAAAAGAGGCAAAAGTTTTTTAGTTCCGCTGAAAAACCCTGTATCTCCCGACATTACCACGCAGAAATTACTAAACCTTGAATTTTCTCTAATACAGCTTTCTATTTTGTCAGGAGCAATGGCGAAAAACCTTTCCTGATTTTGCCTGCCTACCGACTCCAACATTCTCGCAGCTCCTATAAGACAATCCGCTTCATTTATGGCTTCTGATACGCCTTTAGTCATATATTTTTCCGCGCCCGGTCCTATACCCACAATAGTAACTTTAGGTCTGACAATAAGACCGAATCTATGACAAAGCAGCTTCAAAGTTTCCTCATAGCTTTTACCTTTGCTCTGAACAGGTCTTCCTATAATTAATAACTTAACACCAGTATTAATCGAAGCCTCAACTTTCTCCAAAAAACCGCCTGTGGAGCCTCCATCCTTGGAAACCAGCCATTTGGCAGATATAGCTTTAAGCTGTGCCATATTCATATCTACCGAGAAAGGTCCCTGCATTCCTATTATATGAGCAGGCTTTACTCCCGCCTCTTTGCACAGTTTAAGTGAGTCCTCCATCGGAAGCACTCTTGCATATACTCTCTCTGAAAAATTCTTTATTGCAGAAAACTTATGAAGATCCTTACTTCCCGTAGTCAATAAAATATTGCCCTCGGTACTGTCCAAAAACTCCACAGCTTCTTCTATGGTGTTTACTACTTTCCCCTCTTCAAAATTATCTGCAAATTTTTCCCTGCTATCCGAGTTTTCTGTTTCCTCCGATATCAACTTTTCTTTTCCAAGAACCTCTTTCACCTTTGAATCATCTCGTAAAAGTCTTAAATATTCGGTTCCGCTATTTTCACAAGCTCTCTGAATGTTTTCAGTAACCAAAGCTGCATAAGGATGAGTCGCATCCACCACTAAATCAAAGCTTTTAACTTTCATCATGGCTTCCATTTCGTCACAGCTCATTCGCTTGTCTGAAACAGTCACATTGGCTGACTCATTTATAAGTTCTTTACCGTATTCCGTTGCAACGCAGGCTGTCACTTCTACGCCTTGACCTGCAAGAAAACTGACTATTCTCCTGCCCTCTGTTGTTCCTGCAAAGACACAAATCTTAAACATTTCTATATCCTCTTGGTGTTACCATATTTCCACCAATAATCTTAGTCATTTCGTTTCCTATGAAGATGGTACAGAACATATCAACTTCACTGTCCTTTAATTCGTTTAAGGTCATAATTCTTCGATTTTCTCCGCTGCGACCTATGTGCTGAACTACACCGCAAATTCTGTCCTTAGGTAAATGCCTTAAAAGTATTTCGCAAGCGTGCTTTAGATGTTCAGGTCTACCTTTGCTTGCAGGATTATAAAGAACTATGGAAAGGTCGGAAATAGCCGCTGCTTCCAATCTCTTTTCGATTTTTTCCCATGGAGTAAGCCTGTCACTTAAACTGATTACCGCAAAATCATGGGTTAGCGGCGCGCCTAAAACAGCGCCTCCGCTGCAAGCCGCAGTAAGTCCTGAAATAACCTGAATATCAGGCTTTGGATTTTCGCCTCTAATCTCATAAACCAAAGCTGCCATGCCGTATACTCCGCTATCTCCCGAGCAAACCAAGGCAACATTTTTACCCTCATTTGCCATGTCCAATGCCATTTGACAACGTTTAGCTTCCTGGGTCATAGGTGTGGTAAGAAACTCTTTATCAGGGTATCTTTCCTTTACTAAATCCACATATACCGTGTATCCGATGATTACATCGCAAGTTTTAAGAGCTTCATCAGCCCCTACAGTCATATTCTCATAATTTCCCGGTCCGATACCGATTATAACTACTTTATTCAAAATCTACCTCTGCACTTTCTGCTCCAATGGCAACGGTTACACCATCAATAGCGGTTTTTCTCACTATAAGTTTATCTGAATTAACAAGTGCGGCACGTTCGCAAACATTGTCCACCCCTGTTATGCTTTTTACAAAGGTTGAAGAAGTAAAAGCTCCCTCAACTGCTGCCAGCTCTTCCGATGTGTAGAAGCTGACAGTTAAGTTTTTCTGACGGCAATACTCAAGCAAGCCCTTTTCTTCAGCTTTCAAATCAATAGAAGCCACATCTGCTATAGCTCTGGGGTCAATTCTTTCTTCTTCCAGCACTTTATCCACAGCATAGGCAATCTTTTCGGCAGGTGTGTCCTTTCGGCAGCCTAAACCCATATGCAGATAGGGTGCTACGATTTTCAAGGTCTTATCAAAAGGAGATTGATTGTGATAGCCTAGGAAAATTCCTAAGGCTCCCTCCTCCGCCTCAAAAATCCCTGAGGGCAGTTTTCCTTTAAATTTAAACTCGGAACTAAAGGGTAAATCCCTTTCCAAAATAGCCGCCGAAACTTCTTTTGCCAAGAGCATATTGTCTATGACGTAACCTTTCCTTGCCGCCCATGAATCTACTGAAAATCTGCCGTTAATATCCGTGGCTGTGGTTATGACAGGTTGCACCTTTAACGCGCCTGCAAGCCGTAAAGCCAGTTCATTTGCACCGCCTATGTGACCTGAAAGAAGTGAAATTACGAATGTCCCCAGCTCATCAATACAAATTACCGCAGGATCTGTTTTTTTATCCCTTACGTGAGGCGCTATATTTCTGATGGCAATACCGCAAGAAGATATGAAAATCAATGCCTCCGACTGATTGAAAGCCTTTTTGTAGAAATCCTTTGAGGGTTTTTCAATTAGTCGAAAATTAGGCTGCAAAAACTTTTCAATCGTAAAACATTCGCAATCATTTGCTGCACAATCGTTTACATTATTTTTCAATGCTTCCGCTACTCTTTCCATGGTTTTGCAACCTTTAGAAGAATATGCAAAAATCCTGATTTTCATTATTCCGTTGCCTCTCTATATTCCGTAGTGAAGCTCGGATGATAAAGCAATGAACGCATATATTCATCCCCCATACATTCACCGACAATAATAAGGGAAGTTTTAGTTAAGCCATTTTCTGTTACCGTAGAATGTAAAGAGTCCAAAGTACATCGGAAAATCTGCTGATCCGGCCAAGTAGCCTTGCTTACTATTGCTACGGGAGTCGTTGTCGGATAACCGCCCTCCAGTAAATCCGCCTGAAGTTTTTCGGTAAGAGAGGTACTTAAAAACAGTACCATGGTGGCTCCATGAGCTGCCAGCTTCTTTATGGACTCCTTTTCAGGAACGGGAGTACGCCCCTCTGCTCTTGTAATGATAACCGTCTGGCTAACATTCGGTAATGTATATTCTGTACGAAGTACGGAGGCAGCACCGCAGAAAGAGCTTACTCCGGGGCAAACATCGTAATCAATGCTGTGCTTTTCAAGCTCATCAAACTGCTCCCTTACAGCTCCGTAGATACTTGAATCTCCCGTATGAAGTCTTACTGTAGTCTTACCCTTTGCTTCCGCCTTTAAAATAACATCTATCACCTGTTCTAAAGTCATCTTTGCACTGTTGTGAATTTCGCAGTCTTCTTTAGTGTAAGAAAGTAACTCCGGATTTACCAAAGAACCTGCATAAATCACCACATCCGCTTCCGAAAGAAGTTTTACTCCTCTAACAGTTATTAAATCTACTGCACCGCTGCCGGCACCAACAAAATGTACCATCTTAATTTTCCCTTTCCTTTTTCTGTTCTGTCAAGAGCTCCAATAACTCATCAGCTTGTGAAGTTCCTGCCAAAAATCCGTATTCCTTTGAAAACAAAATAGCTCCTGTTTTCATATTTCCGCGAACCCTGTGATTCATAATAAATTCTATTTTAGAAGAAAGACTTTTTAAGGTTTCTTCATATAGGCAGTTTTCTTTAAGTATGCGAAGTGCGTCATCACAGGTTGCGCAATCAAGAATTTCTCCTATATGCTCCGAAGCCAAACCTAAAGCTCCCGCATGAGCTGCCATAATATCCATACGGCAATCTCCATACTTTGAATGAGTGTTTAACATTCCTCCTGCAATTTTTACCAGCTTTCCTATATGCCCCACCAGAAGTATTCCCTCAAAGCCCATTTCTACACAAATATCAAGGGAATCTCCTATAAAGTTTGAAGTTAATACCGCAAGCTTTGAATCCAGTTCCATGCCGTATTTAATGAAATCGGAGCCGTAATTACCCGGTGTCAAAAGTACGAATCTGTCTCCGTTTTCTTTTCTTTGACGAAGCTCCACCCTGATGGTATCCACCAGAGCTTGCTCGCTCATGGGCTCTACTATGCCTGTAGTTCCTAAAATGGATATACCGCCTAAAATTCCCAATCTTGAATTAAAGGTTTTTTGAGCCAGTTTTTCACCCTCAGGAACGGATATTTCCACTTTAAGCCCCTTGTTGTAGTCCGCCAGCTTGCAAACTTCTTTTATATTTTCGGTAATCATCTGTCTTGGAACAGAATTGATAGCCGCTTCGCCAACAGGCTGGTCAAGTCCTCGTTTGGTTACTCTCCCTACTCCAGCTCCTCCGTCAATATAAATTTCCTTTTTTTCCGATTTGCTAACCTTGGCAAAGATTATGGCTCCCGATGTAATGTCAGGGTCATCCCCCGCGTCCTTAACGATACCGCAGGAAACATAGTCCTCACTCATATCAATATTTAAAACCTCAAGTTCCAAATCCATTCCCTTGGGAGTGCTGATTTTTATTTTGTTTTTTTCGCGCCCTGTAAGAAGCATATAAGCTGCCGCCTTTGCTGCCGCAGCGGCGCAGGAACCGGTGGTATAACCGAACCTTAACTTCTTACCCTCTTTTACTATGTAATCTTCCATATCTTTATCTTGTTATCTTATAAAGGAGTGCATTACAAATAGCTGCTGCCACATTGCTTCCTCCCTTTCTTCCTTTTCCTACAATAAAAGGAAGCCCCGACTCAATGATTAATTCTTTACTTTCAACTACATTTACAAAGCCCACAGGCACTCCTATAATTAAAACCGGTTTCAGCTTGCCCTCATCTATCAGTTCCTTTAGTGCAATAAGCGCAGTTGGAGCATTGCCGATGGCAAAAATACATGGTTTTTCCAGTTTTGCCGCCTTTTCCATTGATACCGTTGCTCTGGTAACGCCTCTGGCTTTTGCTTCCTTTGCCACATCTTCATCGGACATAAAGCAATGAACCTCGCCACCTAATTTCCCAAGAATAGTCTTGTTAATTCCTGATTTAGCCATCTGTGTATCCGTTACGATATCACAGCCTCCCTTTAATTTATCTAAAGCAATTTTAACCGCGTCTTTAGAAAATACAAGATTATCAGCATAATCAAAATCCGCAGTGGTGTGAATCACTCTCTTTATGATGGCTTCCTGCTCTGAATCCAGTTTTTTATCCCCAAGCAGCTCTGTAATAATCTCAAAGCTACGCTTTTCAATATCCATGGGCTTTACAATCTCAAACATTTTTCTTCTCCTTAATACAGGCTTTATAAAAATTATCTACAAAATTTATATTTGAATAGAAGTGAAAGTGAGGATAGCCTGCATAGAGGCTTTCTGTTGCAATTACTGCATTCCACTGTCTTCCATTTTCTTTTTTTGCGTTAAAATCTTCACCACTTACTTCTGCGTCATAATGGTGAAATTCGTGAGCTCTTATGCTTTCGCCTTTGTTGCAAAGCATATTGTCTTTCTTGGCGGTCAAAGTAATGTAACCGAAGCGTGTGAGCTTTCCCTTATTGTAGCAACCACCCTTTAAGGAGCCCACCATCTCCGTACCCTCGATATTTTCCAAAAGATACATAAATCCGCCGCATTCGGCAATACATGGTAGCTTTCCCTTTAGCGCATTTCTGATACTTTCAAGCATGGAGCGGTTTTGGTTAAGCTTTTCCTTATAAAGTTCAGGGTAACCTCCTCCAAGATAAAGTCCTTGAATATTTTCAGGAAGTTTTTCATCTTCCAAAGGGCTAAATTCAACAAGTTCAGCTCCCGCCTTTCTTAAAGCCTCTAAACTGTCCTCATAGTAGAAGCAAAAGGCTTTGTCCCTTGCTACACCTATTCTCACCTTTTCATCGAAAGGCTTAATTGTAACAGGTTGATATTCTAATGTAGGAGCCTTTAACGCCATTTCTTTTAAGCCATCAAGGTCTAAACTTTCCTCTGCCGCCTCCGCTAAACGCTGCATTTTTTCCTTTAAATCCTGAACTTCTGAAGCTGTAACCAGCCCCAAATGCCTGCTTTCCAGTGAACTTTCCGGCACCTGCGGCAAATAGCCAAGAGGTTTTATTTCTCCATGAAAGTATTCTTCAATAGCAGCAGCTAATGCGGTATAAGTCATCTTACTACACCTGTTTAGGATAACCCCCTTAATTCCGCTGTTATCTCTAAATTCAGCAAAACCTTTAATTGTAGCCAAAACGGATAAAGAAGCCCCTTTAGCGTCAGCTATAAGGACTGTTGGAGTATTTGTAGCAAGGGCCACTTCATAGGTGCTGGATTTTGTTCCTGTAAGCCCTAGGCCGTCATAATATCCCATAACCCCCTCTATAACGCTGATGTCGCAGTCTTCTGCATTTTGCGTCAGAAGATATTTGAGGGTATTTTCACCAAGAAAAAACATATCCAAATTTCCGCTTTTTGCCCCTATTACTCTGCTGTGAAACATAGGGTCTATATAATCGGGTCCGCATTTGAAAGCTCCCACTTTTAAATTTTGATTTACTAAAGCTTGTAAAATGGCACAAACAACTGTAGTTTTACCACAGCCACTGTTAGTCCCTGCAAGCAATATTCTTGAAATTTTCTTTTTCATCAAAATTCCTCTTTCATTTACTTTAGCAAAATTTTTGTAATACTACCTTAAACAAAGGTTTTGGTCTTAAAAATAGCGAACCTTTATATTGCTCTTTAAATTAGCATAATTAAATTTAATGAAATTTAATTATATTTGATTATATTTAATTACCCGAATATCTTTATTTTTAGCAAAATCCAGTAACTTTTTATTTGCCTGATTCAAACTTCCAATAGGCGTACCTGAATCTATTACCAATTCGCATTTTTCAACACAGGCTTTTGCTTCTTCAAGCTCATCCTCACCTATGATTTCAAATGCCTTGCTGCTGATAACTTTACTTCCCAAATCCTTTGCCACTTGAAAATCCACATCATTTTCATATAAAATGCCTGTAGCAAAGGGAATGGACTTTCGCTGCAGATTGCGGTAAATGGGTATCCCAAAACCGTCTCCCGCCACCACAAAGGTATTTACCGCCCCGCAAGGCCTCGCCAGTTCCATACTGCCAAGCAACAGATTGAAAGAGCCTTGAGACATTCCGTAAAGCTCTTCCATGCCGATATTTTCCGTAACTTTCTCAGGTGTTCCGTAAGCTGCTATCTTGTCACCCTTAACGCATATAATGTAGTCCGAAGCTTTCATTGCCAAATCTATCTCATGAAGCGACATTATAATGGTGGTACCTCTGCTGTGAGCCAGTTCTTTGAGAATTTCCAGCAGCTCCGCCTTGTACCTTATATCAAGATATGCCGTAGGTTCGTCCAAAATCAACACCTTTGGATTTTGACATATGGCTCTTGCCAGCATTATCCTCTGCCTTTGGCCGTCTGAAAGAGTCATAAAATCCTGCCCTGCCAAATCCAAACCGTGAACTCGCTGCAAGGCTTCATGAACTTCCCTTTCGTCCTCCTCCGACAGTTTGCCGAACATGTTAGTATACGGGTATCTTCCCATAGCCACAACTTCGGCACAGGTCATAAGTTCAGGACGTATGCGTTCTGTCAGAAATACAGCCACATTGCGAGCCAGCTCCTTAGCTGAAATATTGCAAAGCTCCCTTTCCTCCATGAAAACCGCTCCCTCAATCATTTCCAGTTGTCCTGTAATAGACTTTAAGATAGTGGATTTTCCTGCGCCGTTTGGCCCGATAAGAGTGAGAATCTTACCCTTTTCCAAGGATATATTTATATCTTTTATGAGACTTTTTCCGTTATATCCTACTGCTAAATTTTCCGTCTTAAAAAATATATTCATGGCTATTCCTCCCGCAACTTACGGCGTTTAATCATCATGTAGATAACTATCGGTGCGCCAAAAACCGATGTAACGGTTCCAATGGTAAGTTCTGTCGGTGCAAATGCCGTTCTGGCAATAAGGTCGCAGAACATACAAAAGACTGCACCGCAAAGAAAGGATGACGGTATCACGTATATTGCTTTGGCAGATTTTAACAGACTTCTTGTAATGTGCGGTACTGCGATACCAACAAAGGATATTGGCCCCGCCAGTGCAGTAACACAAGCTGACAGCAGGCTTGATATCAAAATCAAAATTATTCTAAAAGGTTTGATATGAATCCCCATGCTCTTGGCATAGCTCTCGCCTAATGAATATGCCGAAATAGGTTTTGACAGCAGGAGTGCTGCGATGATTCCGAATATACATATCAGAAATGCCGCTCCGACATAATTCCAGTTAGCTCCGGAAAAAGAGCCCATCGACCAATTTTTTAAGTTTACTACATCGTGATCCTCTGCAAAGTTAATGCAAAAATCCGTAACCGCACTGCATATATATCCCACCATAATGCCTATTACCAAAAGCATGGACATACTCTGAACCTTATTTGCGAAAAACAAAACTATTGAAGTAATAAGCAGCGAGCCTATAAAGGCAGCAAAAATGATGGATAAGGAAGATAAGGTTTTCAGCATTGGTGCAAAGAAAATCATAGTCATGCCCACTACCATTTTGGCGCCTGAAGAAATACCTAAAACAAAGGGCCCCGCTATTGGATTTCTAAAGAATACCTGCAACAGATAACCTGATACCGAAAGCGCTCCTCCCAAAATGGCAGCTAAAAGGATTCTTGGCAATCTAATACTGAATAAAATCTGACTTTCTGTAGATTCTTTCATTAAATCAGAAAGCTGTCGGCTGTATGCCCCACCTGAAAAAGCATTAGCAATTCCATATTTTGCTCCCCTGCCAAGCATTGAGAATATATCTCCTGTACCTATAGCTACAGAACCGATATTTATGTTTAACACTACTCCTAAAAGAAACAGACAAAAAAACACCGTCATAACCGCAGAAAATCTAGCGGTATTTCCCAATTTTAAAGAAGTTCTACCCTCTTTTATTCCCAGTTCACTCATCTACAATAAAATTACCTTTCTTTGTCTTAATTTGAATATTTATCAAGTTCAGACATTTTTTACTTTCTTCCTAAATAACAGCAAAGCTGTCGCTCTTTGAGCGGCAGCCGTTTATTTTAATCTGTAAAGATATGGCAAATTTTCCATATCATCTGCTTCTCCTGTGAAAATCATCCTAAAGCTCTGAATCATTTCACCAAGCCCCGTGGTTTCCTGATACATATTCTGATCGGTACACCACACATTGCCGTTTTTTACGGCTTTAAATTCTTTAAGTAATTTATTCTTTGCCAATAGCTCATTCATATTCTTAACTTCGCCACCTATGGTACTGTTATAAATAATATAGTCCGCGTCTTTAGCGGTAGCGAAGAAACTTTCCATTTCAAGATTTACTGTAGCCGTTGCTTTTTCAGGATCTCCTATGTTGCTGAAAACATATTCTCCTCCGGCTAAAGAAATCATTTTACTAACGTAGTCTCCGGATTTTCTTACTGCAACATTTCCGGAAGAACCGATGTAGAAAAACGCCACAGTCTTACCTGTTGCCTCTCCTTTTTCTACAGCATTTAAGAACTCTTTTTGTTCGTTGAAGAGTTCGGTTGCCCTTTCTTCTTCATCCAATAAAGCTCCGTAAAGTTTAATCCATTCGGTTCGCCCCAAGGGATGATGTTCTAAACTGGACTGATCCATAAACACAGGAATGCCCAGCTCTTCCAGTTTACCCTTTACCTCCGAAGCGTGCCCAATCATCATAGATTCTATTGCTATGCTGCAATCTTCGCTCAAAAGCAATTCATAATCAGGTTCACTGTACTTACCTGCATAAAGAATTTTCCCCTCTGACATGGCTTTACGTGCATTGTCTATATACCAGCCCTCTTCCTTGGTGCCGGAAAGACGAATTGTATCGAGCCTGCCCAGTGCGTCAAATAAACACATAGTAGAGGTAGCCGCTAAATATATATTATTTACAGGCTGCTGTAAAATTACTATGTCTGAACTGATGTCTTTTGGCACCTTGGCGCCTTTTGGTACAGTTAAAAATTTACTGCCGTCCGCCAGTGTTATTAATTTGTATCCACCCTCATAATAATCTACTGAAAACTCAGTCGCATAATCCAGTTTCATGCGTTCCGTAAGTTTCCACTGATTCATGGAGTCAGTTTCCGTTTTTTGTTTTTCACATCCTGAAAAAATGCCCGTCATAATGACTGTGGCTAAAATCAGCATGAAAATTCGTTTCATAAATCATATCTCCTGATATTGACGGAGTCATAGTCTTTGTTTGCCCGTTATACAGGCTCGACCATGCTATTTTAAGATATGGTAAATAATTTACATATCCTGTTTTATAGTGGCACTGTCAAAATGAAGTGTATAGTCAATTAGATGTGGTTCGCTCATAGCTGTGGTAAGAGCGCTTACTTCCATATCCTCATCCAACACAACAGGAATTTCCATGGTGGAATTTCCATCCTTATTTATTTTATCATATTGTGTATCTGAAACAACCATATATTCATAATGTTCACTGCTCCAGACTATAGTAGCTTTACATTCTCCTCCGAGAACTGTCAGTTTTGTCGGAGATTCAACAGTAGCCTTTCCTGAACCACCCTTTAAGCTCACACTTACAGTATAGTCTCCATCCTCTAAATCAGCTGCTTTTAGTTTAGCTGTATTTGAAGCAGGGTTTGAAACCGTAACCTTGTGGTCATACCATTTTCCTTTAGTTCCAATAAGAGCCAAATCAAATTCTTCACCCAATATTTCAACAGGAATATCAAAAGCAAATACTTCTTCCGTTATTCCGTCACTGTAGGTAACCTTTTCCGTTGTTGGATTGATGAGCTTCGCTCCATCTTTTTGTGCAGCTTCGGCAGTTCCTAAAAACAGATTTTCAATGTTCTTTGACGGCATTATGATGTGAAGTGTCATGAAACCGTTTTGAACGGTAAGCGTCCCCTTTCCATTGCAGATTTCATTTACATGGAACATGGAGCTGTCGGTATCAAAATCTACCGAATAAACTCCATCTTCCACAGGGGCATTTCCCTTTTCATAAGGCACGGGTTCTTCGTATTCATTGCAGCCTGCAAAGACCGTCATAACCCACATAATAATCATAATTAATGCTATAAGTTTTTTATTCATTTCTTTTACCCTGTCCTAATGCTTAAAATAGTGGTTGCAGAGAGTCTCCGCAACCACTAAAAATATTTATTAGAGTTCTGCGATAGCAGCCTTAGTGTGTGCTACATATAAATCCTGAACTGCCTTGATTCTACCAAGACCTGAAATTTGGGATTTGATTTCATCAAAATTCTTTGATTCTGTAAACATGCTCTTCCATGAGTCATCATCATCGCCTGCCATATCATTGTTAGCGTGGTCGCCTGCAACTACCATGAGCGGACGAAGAATAACTGTCTTATAACCTGCTTCCTTAACTGTTTCGATTAAGCTTTCACAGGAAGTTTCTTCCGGTTCACCCTCTACTGTACCGATAAATACATTTTTGTAACCCAATGACTTCATTTGGTTCTGCATTTGTGTATAGGTAACCTTTGCATTGTGAGAAGTACCATGTCCCATTAATACGAAAGCAATGCTTTCCTTTTCAGTCTCTGCTAAATCTTTGAAGCCTGAATCTGCTACCGCTTCTGCAACTACGGACTTTGCAACTGCTTCCTTATCAGCATTTAAGGTCTCACCGTCGGCACCGACAGCTCCAAGCAGAGGTTGTGCAACAACTACTTTCTTAAACTGTCCCTTTACCGCTTCAACTGCTTCGCATAATTCGTCAAATTCAGCACCGCGCATAAGGTGTGTAGGCTGTACAACCAGATTTTCAACACCGTTGTCTATAGCTCTTTGGAGAGCCTGATCCATGTTATCAATCTTTTCTCCGTCTCTTGCCTGAATGTGATTGATGATAATCTGAGCTGTAAATGCTCTTCTTACGGACCAGTCAGGGTATGCTACCTGAATAGCGTCCTCTATGGACTTGATATCTTCAACTCTGCTATCATTAAAAGATGTACCGAAGCTTACAACAAGGATTTCATTTTTTCCAATGTCATCAGCGTTTCTTGGGTCGTCCTTAGAAGCGTCACCTGTATCTCTACCGAAGTAGTCAGGGTCAGCATTTTCGCCCTCTACCAATGCTTTCTGAGCCTCTGTAAGCGCGTCCCAAGCTTCCTTTGCCGCAATACACTGTTCATCTGTTTTGTCAGTTCTTTCCTGTACGTAGATAGCGTCAATGAGCTGCGCTACATTATCAGCTGCTGCCTGATCTTCATCTACTGTAGGTTTTTCCTCAGGACCACAGCCTATCATGCAAAATACTAAGCATAATACCATGGTTAAAGCGAGGAGTTTCTTTAAGGTTGAGTTCATTTGTATGTACCTCCGTTTAATAAGAAATATTAATTTATATTTTAGGTTTTTCCTAAAATTACAGATGTGAAGTGTTACATAAAATGACCGCCGATTAAACCTTTTCTTCGGCATTTAATGCCATGCAATACTCTATTTAGGCAATAAAATAGCCCTATCCATATACTCGTAGGATAGAATTGACTTTTAAGCAGGTCTCCTGACTTAGCTTCTTCGCACATATGCACCTTCTCAAGTTACCTCAATGGTATTTTGCATACATCCTCCGCTTCACAGTGGCGGTACCGTCTCGGATTTTAACCGAATTCCCTATTCTCCGACTTATAAATCAGCACTTAAATGTAACAGCTTCATTTTACTATTTATTTAGATAAATGTCAAAGAATATGTGGGTTTTCGGGTTTATCATGTATATGTCTTGTATATGTAGATTTAATTGACACATAAGTTATAATTTGATAGTTTATAATTAGTAATTTCAATGAAAGTTTCAGGCTGTTATACGGGAGAACTATATGGCTGTTATTATTGATAACAACTTAATAAATCAAACTCTTGCAAAGGGTGTTCAAGCTTCTGGAAAGGTTCAGGCTTCTTCCAAAGAGACAGCTTCTTCGGAGGCTGTAAACTTTAAGTCCGTTCTAAAGGAAGAGCTTGCGGTTCCTACCGCTGCTTCTGATGATATTTCTGCGTCAAAGGGCTCATCTTCTACAGTAAATCTTGATGACATCTTCGAAAAAGCTGCAAGTACCTATGGGGTTCCCGTAAAGCTCTTAAAAGCCATGGCAAAGGCTGAGTCCAACTTCAATGTTAAAGAGGTATCCTCCACCGGCGCCAAAGGTATCATGCAGCTAATGCCAAGTACCGCTGCGGCCTTGGGAGTTTCAGATCCTTTCGACCCTGAACAAAATATTATGGGTGGTGCCAAATATATCAGCAGTAAGCTTAAGCAATACAACGGTAATCTTAAGCTGGCACTTGCCGCCTATCAGGCAGGTTCAGGAAACGTTAAAAAATACGGCGGAGTACCTCCTTTCAAAAGCACACAAACCTACATAAAGAATATCTACAACTATATGGGTCAGAATATAACCGCAAGCAAGGTTACTGTCGATGGCAATAACACCGTTCTCGATTCCTTACCCGCTTTCGCCGCTAATTCACCGAATATAAAAAAGACAAATAACAATATTACCAACGCAACTGCCAATGCAACTGATTCAAGTCCGAGCAATGCCATGGATATGCTTAT
The DNA here is from genome assembly GCA_041797745.1 of Bacillota bacterium. Taxonomy (GTDB): domain Bacteria; phylum Bacillota; class Clostridia; order Peptostreptococcales; family Anaerovoracaceae; genus UBA3871. The sequence continues at coordinate 27,453 of JBHBZU010000054.1, read as the reverse complement.
GGCAACCTATCGTTCTCTTACCGGTACCGGATACTATGATAATTATCTCATGCTTAAAGCTGTCTCCGGTAAGGATGAATCAGGCGGATATATGGAGCTGTTAAATCAGTACAATAAATACACCATGCTTAAAATCGCTTCTGCCCTTACAGATACTGATTTCGACGATAAAAACAAAGGCTAAAGCCCCATAAGCGCAGGTGCCGTAGTTATTAAAATTAATACGATTAACATTAAAGACATAGGAAAAGTCATTTTGGTTTCAGCCAATTTTGACTTTTCCTCTATTTGTTTTTTTGCCGAATGCCACATAAATGCTGATTCATTTTCCAGTTTCTCAACTAATTCCGTTCCCTTACTATTTCCCGCACTCATGATACCGCAACATCTGATTAGTTCTCTGGAGCCCTTTTGAACTGCATAACTTCTAAATTTCCAAAGCACCGGCAAATTTTCTCTTACCGCACTAAAATACAATTCTCTAAAATCGTTAAGCAGAATATTTTGAGTTTTACTTTCTTCCGTCGCCAGTTTTTCAAGAGCCGTCTGAAGCACCATGCCTGAACCTAAAAGCATAGACAATCTGCTGAGAAATTCAGGTAAGGCACTTTCTAAAGTTTCCTTAAAAACCACTTTCTTTAGTCTATTTGCATAATAAAAAGCAAATACCATGGCTCCCGCAGATATCAGCATAATAAGTCTTCCAACTACCGTATTGTAAAGCGGTACCATATATTCAGGTGACGCAATCCGCAGACAAAAAATTATGGCAGGAGGCAGTACGGCAATAAGACGCCCCTCAAATACCTTTTGAGATATTAACGTTTTCATATCCTTTTCAATCAAAAGTTTATCCGTGATAATTTGCACAGAGCGGTTAACAGTTTCAACTAAATTTCCACCGCTGTCTCTACAGCTGTAATAATTTTCAACAAAATTTTTAAGGTCATCAAGCCCCGTCCTTGAAGCAAAATCATAAAGTAAAACTCTTTCATTTTCATTGCAGGTAGCCATACGAAATAGCATTTCCTCAAGTTCGGGTAAAATAACCCCTGATTTTTCGGCAGATTTTTTAAATATTTTATCAATTAAATCTCCTTTGGTATTTTTATCTATAAGCTTTAATTCATCCCTTGCTTCCTCTAAAGCTTCTTGCATATGTACACCCGCTGCCACAGACGCCGATATACTGTAAAGAAAATCTATAAATTCAGTTCTAAGTTTATAAAGTCTTCTACCTGCCATGAAATTTTCAAAACCTGATTTTGCCACATAAGCAAGGGGTGTAATTATTATTCCCAAAACCCAATTATCAAAAAATAATATAGCCATAGCCTCTGCCAAAATAAAAGCTGCTGTGTAATAAATAAATTTTTCATAACTGCTTAATTCATAAATCAAATAGTCTTTTATCATAATTTACCCCACTCATTTTTAATTTTCTTTGATTCTCAAATGCCTGTTCCGTCCTAACGAGCCCCTTGTTAATTTCATACTTAAATATACTATTAAATACTATTTCACTTTCCTTTATTTCCTTTGAAATTTCAGCGATTTCCAGTATTCTTCTTTTCTTATCCGAAAGTCGCCCCATATGTATCACTATATCTATTCCCTCGGCAATCTGACTCCTTATGGAAGCCACAGGAAGATTTGCTCCCTGTAAAAACATTGCTTCCAGTCGCTTCATCATTCCCCCGACTGAATTGGCATGCCCCGTAGATAATGAGCCGTCGTGACCTGTATTCATTGCCTGAATCATATCCAAAACCTCTGCCCCTCTTACTTCCCCTACAATAATTCTGTCAGGTCTCATTCTGAGGGAACTCTTAATCAAGTCCCTCATGGTAATTTGACCCTTTCCTTGAGAGTTTGCATTCTTACACTCCATTCTAACTAAATTAGGTATATGGCTAATTTGAAGTTCCGCAGAGTCTTCTATGGTTATAACCCGTTCATCTTTGGGTATATAAACGGATAACACATTGAGAAAGGTAGTCTTTCCGCTGGAAGTACCGCCACTGATGAAAATATTGTAACCTGCCTCAACTAAAACACGTAAAAATTCAGCTGCTTCTCTCGTTAAGCTCCCTCCCTTTATAAGTTCCTCTATAGTAAGAGGAGTTTCAGGAAACTTTCTTATAGTTAAGGCTGGACCTCCTAAAGCTATATTTTTATACACTGCGTTTACTCTTGAACCGTCATCTAATCTGGCATCTACTATGGGTATCATCTCATTTATTTCACGTCGCACTTTAGCTGCCATCTTTCTGATAATTTCCTCAAGCTCTCCTGTTCCATCAAAATAAAGCTCCGAGCGCTGAAGTTTCCCGTTTTTTTCAATAAATACATCTTCAGGGCCGTTCACCATAATTTCAGTAATAGTTTTATCTTCAAGCAAAGGTTGTAACACCCCAAATTCACATCGAATGGAATAGTAGGTTCTTTCAATAAGGTTGCGCCTGTTGGCTGCCTCAAGATACCTGTATTTTGGGAGTTCAAAGCTTAATTCCACAATTTTTTCTTTAATCTCTTCTTCTAAAGCCTTGTCGCCCTCCGAATCACTTTTAACATTTTGAAAATCTCTTTCTCTTATCCACATTCGAGTGGCTTCTGCCAGCTGATTTATTGAAAGCCCCATATTTTCATAAGCCTGCTTTTCTCCATTCTCTTTCATTAGTATTTTCTCCTTTTACAAAATTGGAAACCCTTACAAAAACCACAAAAGCTGACTCATTTAAGAGTCAGCTTTCAATTATTTAATTTTTATATTACAGAAGCTTTTTAGTAACAGATAAAAATTCATCTATTTCCGCTTCTTCCGTGCCCCAGCCTGTCACCAAACGGATTGGAATCATGCCATTTTTTTCAGGTGCCCACTCATAGAATAAGAAATCCTTTTCCAATTCATGAACCACAGAAGCAGGTAAAATAGGGAAAATCTGATTTGTCTTTGAATTTCCATAGAACTTTACACCCATGGCTTCCAATCCTGCTTTCAGCTTATCTGCCAATTCATTTGAGCGACGAGCCAAGCTGAAGTATAGGCTGTTTTCACCGCCCTCCAAAAGTGCTTCCACCTGAACTCCAATGAGTCTTCCCTTAGCCAAAAGCCCGCATTGGCGCTTTATCATAAATCTGAAGTGGTCGTTAACACCCTCATCCTTTATAACCAGTGCCTCTCCGAAAAGTGCTCCGTTCTTGGTGCAACCGATATAAAAGGCATCCGCCAGCTGTGCCAGCTCCTTAAGAGTTAAATCGTTGTCCTTAGAAGTAAGGGCACAACCAAGTCTGGCCCCGTCTACATAGAGAAGCAGGTTTCTTTCCTTGCATTTTGCTGAAATTGCACGCATTTCATCTCTGCTGTACAAGGTACCGCTTTCTGTAGGTTGGGAAATATAAACTGCTCTAGGCTTTACCGTATGCTCATCTTCATATTCTTCAAAGGCTAAATCAATCAAGTCTGCATTCAGCTTTCCATCTATGCCATCCACAGTAATAACTCTATGACCTGTTCCCTCTAAAGCTCCGGTTTCATGCACATAAACGTGACCGCTTCGTGGGGCGATAACCCCCTCGTAAGCTCTTAAGGCTGCCGCTAAAGTCGTGATATTGCAGGGAGTCCCCCCTACCATCATATGTACTTCGCAAGCCTCAATACCGATGAGTTCTTTTACAATTTTAGCTGCATTATAGCAATGCTCATCCAGCCCATAGCCGTCGCTGTGCTCCATATTTGTCTTCATGAGAGCTTCCATTACCTTTGGATGTGCTCCTTGGCTGTAATCCGATCTGAAAAAAATCATATTCTTCTCCTAACTGTCAGTTAAACCCTTTATCAGCTTTAACTCTATTTAGTTTAGACCTCTTTTGAAAATGACGCTAAAAGTAGTGCCATGCTCAAGCGCACTCTTTACTTTAATTTCAGCATCCATAATATCTGCAAGATGTTTTACAATGGTAAGCCCCAGACCTGCACCGTAAGGATTCGGGTCCTTATCACGAGGCACTTTATAAAACTTGTCAAAAATCTTATTTATGTCATCAGCCGGAATGCCCAAGCCCTCGTCACGAACATTTACAAATATATATCCGTTAACATTGTCCGCTGTAATATATACCGTACCGCCCTTTTTAGAGTATATTATGGCATTCTCGACAATCTTTTTCATCATAATGACGAAGCGTTCTTCCGCTCCCTCAATGGTAAGCCCCTCTTCTATTTCTATCTCCATGGCAACATCTTTACGAGAAGCTAAAAGTTCAAGTACTTCAGTGACCTTGTCGATAGCTTCTTCAAGATTTATGGAGCCTCCCTGAATAATATGCTTTTTAGTCTGAACATCAGAGAAGATAATTATGTCATCGGAAAGTCTGGCTACCTTTTCCGCCGCACTGTCTAAACCCTGCAAGCACTTCTTTACAAGTTCTCCGCTGTACTTGCTCGGATCTATACGTTGAGACTTGTCTCTTTCAGGCTCTTTTTTAGGACGAAGTTCAAATGGGTCATCTAAAAATCTCATGCGTTCTTCAATTTTAGGAGGAATTTTAGGTTTTTCTTCCTCCGCAGCCTTTTGATTCGCGATAATCTTATCAATGCCTAAATTTTTCAAATCCTTAACTGTAGCTTTGATATCTTCTGCGGGTTTCTTGTAGGATTCCGATACAGAAAACAAAAATTCATTGCGAAGTTCATCATTTTTGCGTGCCTTTGCCAGTTCTCTTTTCATATCCTCAAGTTCATGAAGATATGGGCCCACTGCCATATTATATCCAATGAAAGCAAACAAAAATGAACCTACTACACAAGGTATCACGGTAAACATCGGATTCCACCCTGCCAGTCCTGTGAGTGTAATGCATAATACGTTAAATGTAGGTATTAGAACCAGTGTTGTAATAAAACTGCTTTTCATAATTTTTCCTCCACTACACCCTTATTTTAACACATTTACAAGCACTTGCAAAGACAAAGGTTGATTTGTTCGCATTTTTCTGACATTTAACTCATAGCCTCTGCAAGTATTGAAATCCCCAGTCCAAAGCTGTTATTTAAATCAATATTCCCTACCTCTTCTAAATGGAACAGCTTTCTTTCATTTTCATTAAAAAATCCCTCTTCCTTTTCTTTTAACTTCTTCGTACTTCCCTCTGTAAGCTCTGCCCTATTTATCACTGTAAAATCCAGCTTTCCCAAAATAAATTCCAAAGCTTCCTGACGTTCTTTTTTATAATTTCCATGGTGTATCCCAATTAATCCTTGATAAAATTTGCTCATTTCTTTTATTTCCCGAATACCTGAACTTCCAAAATCTAAGACAGTTAATTCAGGATTTATTAATTTCAGCAAGTTATCAATTATTTTTACCTTATTTTCCGTACTTACAAGGCTTAAAGTGTTTATCCCTTTCTCTGCACCAATAACAAAAACTCCCTCTTCATTTTGCCAAATCCAATCAAAAATTCGCAAATTCTTAAAGCTGTCTATTGAAGTTTCCAATTCATAAATCAGTCTTCCGTCGTTACTGTTTTTAAGTCCATATCCAAAATTCGATAAATTTATAAGCATGACTTTTTTCTCATAATACAGTTTTTCCGTCAGCGCCAGACTCATTGCAACAGAAGAAGCTCCTGCACCGCCATCCACATTTATAATACCGATTATCTGATGATTTTCATTTTGCGGTAAATTAAAGTTCAAACCCAGAGCCTGTTCAAGCTGATGTAATATCTCGTTCATGCTTTGATATTTGTAAATATCTATCCCCTTTGCCACAAGATAATCGGGATTTTCCAAAGACTCTGCAATCACACTTTCTTTACTTGTTTCTTCGATATTTCCTTTTTCATTGCAATTAATCTTACATATAAAATTTTTACACCTTTCACCTATTCCTCTGGCAAAAGCTTTTGCATATTCTTCATCCTGAATTTGCAATATAATTTTCTCGCTTTGCATACCGCACCCCCGCTTAACCTTTTTCTCTCCTTAACCGCTTTCCCATCTTAAATGCCCTTACGTCTCATTTCCATATTATACCATTTTCACTCTCTCGTCAACCATATTTTTACAGTTTACGGATAGCTTTGAGGATATTAAAAAGATTAAAAAAGTTCTACCCGAATCAAATAAGTCGGGTAGAACTTTTAATAAAGCTTTTGTTAGAAAACCAATCTTTCTTCGATGTAAGACTTAACTTCTGCAACCGGTATTCTTACCTGCTGCATAGTGTCTCTGTCTCTTATAGTTACGCAACCGTCCGTTTCAGTATCAAAGTCAACGCAGATACAGAAAGGAGTACCGATTTCATCTTCTCTTCTATATCTTTTTCCGATAGAGCCTGAAGCGTCATAGTCAATCATGAAGTGCTTTGAAAGCTCATCATAAATAGGGTCAGCAACCGGAGCAAGTTTCTTCGCCAGCGGCAGCACAGCAGCCTTAAACGGCGCCAATGCAGGATGGAAGTGCATTACCACACGAGTATCTTCCTTGCCGTCTTCGGAAGTAAGAGTTTCCTCCTCGTACGCATTGCAAAGGAAAGCCAGGAAAGCTCTTTCTACGCCAAGAGACGGTTCAACAACGTATGGAATGTATCTTTCTCCCTTATCCTGATCAAAATAGCTCATATCTTTACCTGATACATTCTGATGTTGAGTCAGGTCATAGTTGGTTCTGTCAGCAACACCCCAAAGTTCGCCCCAACCGAACGGGAATAAAAATTCGAAGTCTGTTGTTGCCTTTGAATAGAAGCTGAGTTCTTCAGGGTCATGGTCTCTGAGTCTTAAGTTTTCCTCCTTTAAGCCAAGAGAAAGTAACCAATCCTTACAGAACTTTCTCCAGTATGCAAACCATTCAAGGTCTGTATCAGGTTCACAGAAAAATTCAAGTTCCATCTGTTCAAACTCACGAACTCGGAAGATGAAATTTCCGGGAGTTATTTCGTTACGGAAAGACTTACCGATTTGTCCGATACCAAATGGAATCTTCTTGCGAGATGTACGCTGTACCGATGGGAAATCCACAAAGATACCCTGCGCCGTTTCAGGACGCAGGTAAACTGTGTTCTTAGCGTCTTCTGTTACACCTTGGAAAGTCTTAAACATAAGATTGAACTGACGAATGTCTGTAAAATTGTGCTTACCGCAAGTTGGGCATGAAATTTTATGTTCATCAATAAAATTCTTCATTTCTTCCTGTGAAAAAGCGTCTACCGCCTTAGGAAGTTCGAAGCTGTTTTCTTCACACCAATCTTCGATAATCTTGTCGGCTCTGAATCTTTCGTGACATTCACGACAATCCATAAGCGGATCTGAGAAGCCTGCTAAATGACCTGAAGCAATCCAAGTCTGCGGATTCATGAGGATAGCAGCATCCAAACCTACGTTGTATTTGTTGGACTGAACGAATTTCTTCCACCATGCCTGCTTAATATTATTTTTGAGTTCAACTCCCAAAGGACCGTAATCCCAAGTATTAGCTAAACCGCCGTAAATTTCCGAACCCGGATATACAAAGCCTCTGCCTTTAGCAAGAGCTACAATCTTCTCCATTGTTAGTTCTTTACCCATAGTTTATTACCTGCCTTATTCTATAAAATATAATTAAACTGAGATAATGAGAGTTATTCCTCATCATCTGTTTCTTCACAATTAACATCATCTACAGGGCTGAAAGAAAACTCTTCCTTATCTAAATCAAAGCTTTCTCTGCCGCCGGTAGCCCTTTCTTTAACTGCTTCATAGGCCTCGCCGCCCTTTTCCTTAACTGCTTCGTATACAACAGCGCCCTTGTTTTTAAGTTCTTCTGCAATAACAGAACCCTTTTCCATAGCCATGCCGAAAGTATCTTCCACAACGTCACTTACGTCAATGATGGCTCCGTCAGTCTTTACCACTTCGATAACACATTTTGTACCGAAAGCCGCAATTATAGCCGCTACGCTGGCAAGGGGAGCTACAACTGCCCCGATGATACCTACATTTACCGGAAGATTAACAATAATCTCTCCGTCCTTTTTAACTGTAATTTTTGAAACATTACCCTTTTTAATAAGTTCCTTAAGTTTTTCAAGAATTGCCATCTTGTTGGTCGGTTCAACAGTATCCGCGTCAATTTCAAAATTTTCTTCAAGGTCAATGATAGCATCTACCACGTCGCCGTTGCTGCGAATTAACGCTTCCTTTGCTTCCTTATAGCTAACACCTGTCTTATCCTTTACCTGTTCTACCATTTCTACTGTAATTTCCATAAAACATCCTCCTACTATATAGTCTTTGTTTTAAAACTCTCAATACCTAGATGATATTTAGAGTATGCCTCCAGCAGACCGTTTATCCGCTCCTGACTATTTTCATCCAATCCCACATTCTCCAGCTTCTCCAAGGTATTGGTGCTAAAGAACTTTAATATATCTACTATAGCAAAATCAATCCAATAAATCAATGGCTTCTCATGGGCGTGCTCAGGCTTTGCTAAACACTCACTACAGATTAAGCCTCCGCTTTTAATTGAAAAAGCAAGTTTATCGGAGGTACTTTCGCCACTTCCCCTCAAAAGCTTTTTCCCGCAGGATGAACAGGACTCCAAATTTGGTAAAAGACCTGAATATTTCAAAGCTCTGACCTGATATCCGCTGGAAAGAGTTTCTATTTTTTTCTTTCGCTGCTCTAAAAGCTTCATGAAAGTAATGAGTAAATCAAAGATATGCTCGTTCGGTTCTTCTTCCGGAAGCAGCTTATCGGTATACTCCAGTATATAGGACGCAAGCATGAATTTATCCACATCTTCCCCTAATTTATAAAAACTCTTTTTCGTTTCAGCACTGTTTATATTGTAGCTACTACGAGTTTTGAAGAGATTGTAGTATCCGAAAGTAAATGGTCTGATTGCCAGGGCGTTCTTATTTTTACCTCGTTCATTTATAGAGGTGCCTGCACTGATTTTCCCGAATCTGCGAGTAAACAGCAGAATCATCCTGCGACCGTCCCCTGCCTTTACCTGCCTTATTACTACTCCCTCAGTATCTACTTGCATACTTATTGTTCCTTATAGCCGAAGTTGCTAAGTGCAAATTCGGAATCTCGCCAATTTTCCTTTACTTTAACCCAAAGCTCCAAATAAACTCTGGTGCCCAGCAAACCCTCGATTTCAAGTCGTGCACTCTTTCCTATGCCCTTGATTTTCTTACCCTCTTTACCTAAAATAATACCCTTATGAGATTTTTTCTCACAATAGATTACAGCATTTATTCTGGTAATATTTTTTTCTTCCTTAAAGGCTTCTATCTCCACTGCAATGCCGTGAGGCACCTCTTCCTGCAAATACAGCAAAGCCTTTTCACGAATAATTTCACTTACTATGAAACGTTCCGGATGATCCGTAACCATATCCGGCGGAAAATACATAGGACCCTCTTCCAGCCTTGAAGTGACTTCAATAAGCAGGTCAGATACATTCTTTCCCTCAAGAGCCGATACTCCTAAAATCTTGTCAAAGATACCCATAGCTTCAAAGCCCTCGTATATATTACGAAATTCCTCAGGCTCGATACTGTCTATCTTGTTAATAACCAGTATTTTAGGTGTATCCGTTTCCTTTAGCATATTGATGATAAATTCATCTCCATGACCTTTTTTACGGTTATTATCCACGATGAAAATGATGACATCCACTTCTTTTAATGTATTAAACGCCATATCGTCCATATAAGAACCCAGTTTGTTCTTGGGTTTGTGAATCCCCGGAGTGTCGATAAACACAATTTGAACATCCTCATTTGGACCGTCAATTCCTGTGTTTTCAGGACGACCGTCTGCAAAATGAGTGTATATTCCTCTGATACTGTTCCGTGTAGTCTGAGGCTTGTCAGTGGTAATAGCGATTTTTTCTCCTAAAATGGCATTTAACAATGTGGATTTCCCAACATTTGCTCTTCCTATGATTCCTATAAATCCTGTTTTCAATATATTTCTCCAAATTAAATCAATTTCTAAAGCTTAAAGCTTTCAGGCAAAAGTTCTTCTAAAGTGTGGAACTGCAAATTTTCTTCATCATCTCCCGTAATAACCTTAAAATCCAAATCGCAAAACTCTCTCATAAACTGTCTGCAAATACCGCAAGGCCAGACAGCGCCCTCGCTTGAAACAATTACGATTGCTTCAAATTCTCTGCTACCCTCTGATACAGCTTTGCACATGGCTGTTCTTTCCGCACATATAGTGCCTCCAAAGGATGAATTTTCAACATTAACTCCTGTAAAAATTTTTCCTGTTTTAGAAAGAAGTGCCGCCCCTACCTTAAATTTTGAAAACGGCGCATATGAATGTTCCAGACTTTCTTTTGCCTGTCTATATAATTCTCTGTACTTCATCTGCAATACCTGCCCTCCTGTTTACCATGGAAATTAGTTTTCCCTTGTGAGCCCCATGCCCTTTAGAACATTTTCTTCAGCTTTACGCATACGTATCTTTTCTTCATCGCTCATATGGTCATAGCCTAAAAGATGGAAAATGCTGTGGACAAAAAGATACATAATCTCCCTATCTATACTGTGGCCAAATTCTTCAGCTTGCCTGCAAGCCTGCTCCTCACAGATAACAACATCCCCAAGTGCTATGGATTCCCCCTCCGGAATCTGCTCAGGTTCCTCAAACTGCGGGAAAGACAAGACGTCCGTAACACTATCCTTATTTCGAAAATCCTTATTCATTTTGCGAATTTCCTCTTCGGATACAAAAGAAACGCTAACTTCAACGTTGTCGTGTCTCAAGTTTTGATATGCCATGCAACGTTCTGCCGCATCGTACATCTTGGCAACCACTGCGGGCTCCGGCATTTTGTTTTCGTCAAATACTAATTCCATTTGTTTTTACCTCTTAAAATCATAATATTTTTTATTCGGCTTCTATTGCCGTACTATGTTATTATGATGTGCGCTTGGTGACGCACTGAATAAATTTATGCTTTGCCTTGTATGGCATACCTAATCTTCGTAAAGTTCATCGGGATTTTGCATATAATATTGGTCATATGCCCCGATGATTTTTTTAACCATCTCGTGACGGACTACGTCCACATCTTTAAGATAGCAAAAGTCGATACCGCTGATATTTTTTAGCACGCGGGTTGCTTCCACCAGCCCAGACTTCTTTCCTCTCGGCAGGTCAATCTGGGTAATGTCTCCAGTAATGACCATCTTCGAACCGAAACCCATTCGTGTTAGGAACATCTTCATCTGCTCACGGGTGGTATTTTGCGCCTCGTCTAAAATAATGAAAGAGCTGTCCAAAGTACGACCTCTCATGTAAGCCAGCGGTACCACCTCAATGACTTCTTTTTCTTTAAGCCTTAGGGCAGTATCTCTTCCCAAAATATCGTAGAGCGCATCGTATAGCGGTCTTAAATAAGGATCCACTTTCTCCTGAAGATCTCCTGGTAAGAAGCCCAGCCTTTCGCCCGCTTCCACAGCAGGACGCGCCAGAATAATCTTTTGCACCTGCTTTTGTTTGAACGCGGCAATAGCCATTGCCACCGCCAGATAAGTCTTTCCCGTACCCGCAGGCCCAATGCCGAAAACCACATCACGATTACGAATACTTTGAGCGTAGAATTTCTGACCGACAGTCTTTGGTCTTACAGGCTTTCCGTGGCAGGTAAAACAAAGGATGTCCCTGTCCATCTTGGTATTTGCATAAGACTCACCCTGTTCTGCCAAGCTCATAACGTAAGTGATTTTTTGTCTGTCTAAAGCTTCTCCCTTGGATAATATATCTTCAAATTCATGAATGATAGCTACTGCCAGTTCTTCCTGCTCTCCGATGATAATCAGTTCACCCTCTCGCTGCACGATTTGAACCTTGCAATGCTCCTCCACTGTCTTAAGATTTTCATCTAAATTACCGAATAATGCTACTGTATCAATATCCACATTTAATGACAGTTTATTCATAAAATCCTCCGAGTTATACTTATTTCAGTATAACTCAAATTCAGCTATTCTTCAATCATAAAATACCATATAATAGGCTATTTATTATGCTATTGTACATTACAATATTTATTCAAAACTAAAGTTCTTCCAGTAATTCAGGAATATCTTCAGTTAATGTGTAATATACTATTTCCATGTCAACATTGCCATAATCATGTACTATTCGATTCCTCAAACCTGATAATGCCATCCAAGGCAGGTGACTGTTTTCTTGCTTGTATTCTGTAGTTAGTTTCTTTACATTTTCAGAAATTTGAACCATTCTAAACATCATAGAATCCTGTAGCACTTCATCTTTGCTAAATTCTTGCAATGTAAGATTTTTCATGTGTTCACAAATAAACGACAAGTCTGATTTTATCTTTTCAATATAATAGGCATTATCCTTTGTATTATCCATATATCTTAACTCCATACCTTAAAATTTCTTGCACCAGTTCGAAATTTCCTTTTAGCTGATTCAAATCCAGCACATCAACTCTTTTATGTAATGTAGAGCGTATTTCCTCTACTAATGCATAATATTTCATGCCCTTAATATTTACTGCAACCAATAAATCCACATCACTGGTTTGAGACGCTTTAGCCTTTGCATAAGAACCAAAGAGATAACAATAGTTAACTTTATATTTCTCGAAAACAGGCTGACATCTTTCTCTAATATCTTCAATTTGTAAAATACCGTGTTCCTCATCAATAGGGTTTGTCTTCATCAAAACATCATATATATATTTATACTTAAAGGTAGTTTCTTTCCCCTCATCATTTTCATAGGATTTATATGAACGAAGCGAAACTCCTGCCAGTTTTGCAGCCTCTTGCTGCGTTAACTTCTTTTCTTTTCGTAAATCTTTTAAATTATCCATTTGCACCTCCATTTTTTCGTAAGTGTAAATTATGCACTTTTTATTATATTATAGTGCAATATTTACACCATTGTCAATACTTAAAGTGCAAATATCAAAATGCTTGTAATTTGGTGCCGCTAAAAGCTATTATGGTACAAATATCACAGCCTTACCTACATCAACCATGTAACCGAAATTAGTGCAACCAATTACAAATATTTTTAAATAAAAGGCAAAGCAGCTTAAAAGACCTAATATAAACGCAATGCAACTAAAAAGGACTCACTTTTGTGAGTCCTTAATTATCAAATATTTTGTTATGCTAAAAAACTTTCTACAGCTTTCTTAACCATATTGCCGTCGGCTACACCCTTGACTTTTCCCATAACAGCGCCCATGAGCTTACCCATATTCTGTTTGCCCTCTGTGATACCAAGTGCAAATGCAGTTTCCTTAACAATGGTTAGAATTTCTTCTTCTGTAAGCTGCTTTGGAAGATACCTTGAAAGTACTTCGATTTCAGCTTTGTAGGAATCCGATAAATCCGTTCTACCTGCTTTTTCAAAATCGGCGAGAGCATCCTTACGCATTTTCACCTGCTTTTGCAGGATCTGAACGATACCGTCATCATCCAGCTCTTCACCTCTGTGATCTACCTCGAACTGCTTAATAGCAGCACGAGCAAAGCTAATTGTATTTTTTGAGACTTCATCGTGAGCTTTCATAGCTTCCTTGAAGTCTTCTGTTAATCTTTCTTTTAAGGTCATGTTAACACCTTCTTTTTAAGATATGTGAATTAGTACTTCTTTGCCTTTTTTCTTGCAGCCTCGGACTTCTTCTTTCTTCTTACGCTTGGCTTTTCATAATGTTCTCTCTTTCTCAGTTCGGACATTACGCCATCTCTTGCGCAAGATCTCTTGAATCTCTTCAGAGCGCTTTCGAGACTTTCGTTTTCTCTTACGATAACCTGTGCCATATTCTAACTCACCTCCTGCCATTTTGAATTACTTCATGCTGAACGGAAATTCTACACATAACAGAGCTATTATACTATTATTATATAAATCTTGCAAGTATTTTTTCCCTATTTTACCCGATTTCACCGATTTTCGCCGAATTTCACCGAGTTTTACTAAATTTCATCGATTTTCGCCGAATTTCACCAAATTACACCGAGTTCCCCCCAAGCTTTACTTTTAACAGCAGTTTCCTTTGAATAAATCTAAATAAGTCTATATAAATTTAAATAAATCGGTCAATTCCCTATGATAAACCAATCAATTCCCATGATAAAACAGCCAATTTTATAAAAAACTACAGGATAACCAAAACCACAGTATAACCAAAGTTACAAGGTAACCGTCTTAACACAATTTCTGCCGGATTTCTTCGCTTGGTAAAGGGCTTCATCCGCTTTTTCATAAATTTCTCTGCTTTCCACATAAGTTCCCAGTGGCGCAAAGGCTACGCCTATGCTGATTGTCACATTCGTAGCTGCGTCCGAGGTTTGATGTTCTATTTTTGCAGACTCCACTCCATAGCGCAGCTTGTCCGCAATGCGAGTTGCCTGAAGCCGACTTCCCGCTCTACCTGCAAGGAGAAACTCCTCTCCACCTATTCTGCCTGCTATAATGTCATATTCGGAAGAAAGCTCACCCATAATCTTGCCGACAAAGTTCAGTACATCATCACCCTTTGAATGACCGTAGGTGTCATTGTATTTCTTGAAAAAGTCCACGTCCACCATTGCCGCAAAAATGCTTGCTTTTTCATCAGCACAATCCTTGCAGTATTCCTGAAGCTTTCGCTGTGTAACAAGTCTGTTGAACACGCCTGTTAACGCATCCATCTCGCTTGATTCATGCAACTGCTCAAATTCTCTGGCAAGCTTTTCCTTACTGCAAATCAGCTGTACCTTTTCTCTACCGTTGAAGTTGTTTAAAAGTATGCCTATGGCTACTGCAACAACGGCATTGCGAATGTCCTGCAAATATATGTCCGGCGTTTTAATAAGCATGGATATGGACATAAATGCAAGAGTCGGCACAATAGATCTGATAAAGTTCCATGATGGCGGCATAACATAAATAGTCTGAAGACAAATTACGAAAATAATAAAGGTGGAACCTACATTTTCCCTGTTTGCAAAGGTTCCTATGTAAATAGTAAAGGCATATGCCACCGTGTCATAAAGGGCTATCAGTAAAAGCACTGACATGCGGCTGTATCTCTTTCGCTTGAGGTCATACTGACTTTCTATGGCGAAGCAGACTGTTATGCAGGCAAAAGTAATTACTACGGGATAGCTTATTACAGGAATCTTTACCGTTAAGGCTAAAAAAATGAACACAAAAACCAAGGGTGCTACAAAAGAAGTAAAATTTCGCAGCATCTTAAGGTTGTATTTTAATATTTCTTTTTCCGAACGCCTTAAATCTTTGAGGCTAACTCCTAAATTATTAATTTCTTTTAGCCAATACATGCTTTTCATTACTACACAATATATCTATTACATAATTAACATATTTAGATATGCTGAAATGACTGAAAAATCAGCCAGGAGGCCATGTCATCTTTCTCTTTCCAAGTAAATGGAAATGCAGGTGTTTAACGGTCTGAAAACCGTCTTCACCGCAGTTATTTACAAGCCTGTATCCGTTTTCAAGGTTTAGCTTTGTTGCAATATCCTTAATCTTAATCATAAGGTGACCCAGCATAGCTTCGTCTTCGGCTGTGACATCATCCAAAGACTCAATATGCTTTTTAGGTATAATCAACACATGAACAGGCGCCTGTGGCTCTGCATCATGGAAGCAAAAGATTTGGTCATCCTCATAAACCTTGTTGGTTGGAATTTCTCCTAAAGCCAGTTTACAAAAAATACAATCTGCCATGACTTCTCCTTTCCTTAAAACACTTTATCAGTAAAACACCTAATTTACGAATTTAATTTATAAAAATGCATAAAACCGCGTAACTTACGGGCATATACACATTAAATTGTTTAATTATTCTATTTTATTTTACTACAGCACTAATTCCATCGCAATAAGATTTTTTCAAAATAACCTTTACCATCTGCCCAATTAGATTTTCTCCATTATCATCAATGTAGGTTCTTATATAGTTATCCGTATAGCCCACATATTTTCCTGTAGCAAAATCCTTTTCCTCTACTAAAACCTTTCTGCAATCTCCCTCATTTGCAGCCAGAAAACGTTGATACGCCTTTTTCCCCTCTTCAATTAGCTTTTTAACTCTTTGTTTCTTGATAGGAGGAGCAATATGCTCTTTCATTTCCGCCGCCTTGGTACCTGCTCGTTTTGAATAGTCAAAGGCATGTACCTTGCAAAAATTCACTTTGGAAATTACATCCAAGCTTTCCTGAAAATCCTCTTCCGATTCACCGGGAAAGCCCGCAATAATATCCGTACTTATTCCGAAGTTTGAATCAAAGTCAAACAGTGCAGCGGCAATTTCCATATAGTCCTCTTTGGTATAATGCCTGTTCATATTATTAAGCACCCTGTTACTGCCGCTTTGCATGGAAAGATGCATGTGATGGCAAAGCTTATCATAGCCCAAAACAGTGCCGATATCTTCTTTATTGATAACCGTAGGCTCCAGCGAACTGATACGGATTCTGAAATCCTCGTCTATGTCGTTTATCATGGCTAAAATTAAACCCAAGCCTGTTCCGTACTTACAAACGCCATCTTCGTTGCAGGCTTCTTTCCAAAGCTTTGCATATTTTTCATAGCCTTTGGGAAACTCCGGTCTAAAGTTTGCTTCCGTTCCGTAAAGAGCGGTGTTTATACCTGTAAGCACAACTTCCTTAAAGCCTGCACCAACCAAGGCTTTTGCCTCAGAAAGCACCGCCATGGGCTGACGGGAACGAACATCTCCTCTGGCAAAGGGTATCTCGCAATAGGTGCAGTATCTGTTGCACCCCTCCTGAATCTTGATGTTTGCGCGGGTCTTACCCTCCATTGAGGTGATAATACCCGTTTCCTCATATGCCTCGCCCTTTTCATGTTCCCTTACGAAAATATCGGGGCTTTTAGGAATACCGCAGCAGCCTGCTGCATATTGTTCGTGGTATTGCGACACCAGTCGGGGAATTTCCCCCTTATCCGAGGTACCCACTATCAGATTTACCCCCTCAACCTTTGCCACTTCATCTGCACTGACTTGCGCATAGCAGCCTGTAACGCAAATTATGGAATCGGGATTTATTCTCTTCATGCGACGAATGAACTGTCTTGACTTTCTATCCGCCAGACTTGTAACGGTGCAGGTATTGATAACATAGGCATCCGCCCATTCTTCTTCTCCCCTCACCTCATGACCTGCCGCCAGAAAACGTTCTTTCATCATTTCCGTTTCATATTGATTAACTCTGCACCCTAAGGTGTAAAAACTTACTTTCATCTAATTTTCTGTCTCAATCCTTTTTAATAATGTCCTAAGCCATCTTTAACATAGCTTTACCATAGCTCTGACCCGCTTTTAATATCTGCTGACTTGGCTCATTTTACTAAATTACAATTCAAGCTCATACATAATCATGGCAAGGGTCGCAGGCCCCGCAGTTTCTGTACGAAGTATGGTTTTTCCAAGGGAAACGCAGTCCGCTCCAATTTCCTTTAGCAATTCGGCTTCTTTATCTGAGAAACCTCCCTCAGCTCCGATAACAACAGCGATACGCGCATTTTCTATTTTCCCCGTAAATCTACCTGCAAATTCCTTTAATGCGACCTTTATGGTTCTTCCCTCTTCGTTTTCATAAGGAAAAAGAATCAGGTCATAGCTTTTCAAATCTTCTATGACGGATTTAAATTTCAAGGGTAAAAGCACCTCGGGTCTTTTCCCTCTACGGCACTGCATACTTGCTTCATCCGCAATTTTCTGCCAACGCTCCAGCTTCTTTTCTCCCTTACCTTTATCGGTAACCACACTCCTGTCCATGTAAACAGGAACGATGGTGTCTACTCCAAGCTCAACGCATTTTTGAATAATGGTATCCATTTTAGCCGCCTTGGGAAAGCCCTGATAAAGAGTTACCCTTGTGTTAGGCTCTCTGGCGTGCGCCTGCTTATCTAAAATATTGCACATAATGCAGCCTGTATCTATGTACTCCACCACTGCCTTATATTCCCACTTTTCTCCGTCGGAAATTTCCAGCACATCCCCCTCACGCAACCTAAGCACGCGAGTTAAGTGATGTACATCCCCCTTGTCATTTATCTGTATGCTGCGCTCTCCTATATCCGTCGGATTCACAAAAATCATTGCCATATTCTTACCTTGTCAATCTGGCAGCTATAGCACACCAGCCTCCATCCTTTTCATTTTCATAAACATCTATTATTTCAAAGCCGGCACCCCTAATAAAGTCGCAAAGCTCCTCTTTAAGTTCCAGCAATATCCCCGAGGAAATATACACTCCCCCGCTTTTAAGATGGCGAGCCACATCTTTCGTTAACAGCTTTACCAAGTCTGCCATAAGGTTTGCTACGACAATGTCCGCCTGATAGTCAATGCCTTTAGTAAGGTCACCATAGCTTACCTTTACTCTATCGGAGAGACGGTTTAATGCCACATTTGCCTTTCCTATTTCCACTGCCACAGGGTCAATTTCTATTCCAAGACAGTCTCCCGCATTCAAAAGACCGGCGGCAATAGACAGTATGCCGCTTCCGCAACCCACATCCAGCACTTTCATACCAGGACTTAAATACTTTTCCATCAAGGTAATGCAGCCTGTAGTGGTTGGGTGGGTTCCCGTTCCAAAGGCTGCACCGGGGTCTATTTCAATAACAAGCTCGTCGGGAGTTTTTTCGTATTCTTCCCATGTAGGCTTCACCACAATGCGTTCGGTTACGTGTGCAGGCTTAAAATATTCTTTCCACTTGTCTTTCCAGTCATTGTCGTCTACTACTTCCCTTTCAAAACGCAAGTTGCCGTAAGAAGCTCCATTTTCGCTTTTAAGAAGTTTTTCGCATAGTTCTTCAACTCGTTTCAGCAGTTTCCTACTTTCCTCGTTATCGTCCAAATAAAAGCTCACAGAGGGTTCTTCCCTCTTTTGTTCCAATACCGATTCGTCTATGTAGTCCCAGTCATAATCATGTTTTTTGTTAAGCAGGTCGTCAATGTCTCTTGGGTCGCTGATTTCCAAAGCTCCAACTCCTAAATCCATAAGCGCCGTTTCAACGCTTTCCAGTCCCTCAACATCGGCATAAACTTTTCCTTTTATGTACTTCACAATTCACCTTTCCGTCAATAATTTTATCGAAATATAATGCCCTTGATTTAGTTATTTTAATATGATTATTTTAACTGTTTCAATGTCATTGATTAAGTTAAATGTCATTGATTAAGTTATATGATTCCATTAAATTTCGATAAATCTACGGTTTCACCCTTTCTCTGCCGCTCTACCGCCTCCAATATTTTAGCAAAGTTTTTGGAGGTAATAGGATATATAAATATCATAATTGCAGACGCAAGCATAAATACCACCGGTACCAATGTGAAGCAATTACTGACCCAAAACAGTGCAGAAGCTGTCTGATGTGTAAGTTCTGCGGAAAAGCCTGCAAGCTCAAGCACAAAGCCTAAGGCAAGCATACCCACCGCCTCAGATACGGATTCCACAAGAGACTGGAGAGACACTATGGTTCCCTGTCTTTGCTTTCCGCTGATAAGCTCGTCCACCTCGCACACATCATAGAGCATGGCGGGTAACAGTTGCCAATACAGCATATTGGACACACCAAAGGCAAACATAACCAAAATTCCCGCTGTCATGTCGGTTGGTGCTAAAAATCTGAAGAGGCACATTACCGCTGAACAGCCACAAATTCCTACAATATATTGAGTCTTCTTATCTGCCACGTTCTTCGTGGCGCTAATGGCGGGCAGCAGTAAAACTCCGGAGAACGTAGCTACAGCCATAAGCATGGAAGTTTCCGTTGTAGACAGCTTCATGTTGTAGGTAAAGAAGTACATTCTGTCCGAAGCGAAGATGGTACTTGCCATAAGATAGAGTATGCTGGCAGTCAGTATGATTACCAGTGCCTTGAGCTTTAACACCTGACCAAATTCCGAAATTATATGGTTAAGCTTTGAAATTAGACTCGCCTTTTCCTTAAACCTCTTTTCCTTAATTCGCGCAAGTCTTTCCTCTTTTGTAAGCGCCGTGGAAACGGCTTTAATAGGCATGGGTCCGAAGAAGAGCACCAGTCCCACGCAGACAGCCACAAGCAGCATGGCAAGCTGCCAAGCCACCACATCACTTTTGCCCAGTCTTATGAGATAATCCACCATCACCGTAGGTAATAAAGTACCTATCGCCATACCTGCGGTATTTCCCACGTAGGCATAAGACCTTAATGTCGTTCTTTCAGTATAATCTTCCGTCAGTTCTGCACCCCATGCTAAAAAAGGAATGAAGAACATAGGAAATGCTGTCCAAAAAAGCATGGTAATAACCGTATAATAGGCTATCCTAAGGGGCATAGCCATATCCACATAGGTAAACATGAGGGCAGTTGTAACTGCCATCGGAAATGCAAAGCCCATGGTAATAGGCTTTCGCTTTCCCCACCTGCTGTGAGTATTGTCCGATATATAACCTGCTACAGGTGCCACAAGGGCGTCCCATATAGCTCCGATAGCTGAAATAATTCCTGCTGTTGCCGGACTGATACCTGCCACTGTAGTCAGGAAAAACATAAAGAAAGTTCCGTAGGAATAAAATAAACATTGATCGGCTATTGCCGTGACTCCGTATGCGATTTTTGTTTTAATATTTAGTTTCATTTTCAATCATCAAGTTTTAAATAATTAAGTTTTTATGTAATCAAATTTTTAGTTATCCGTTCTTAAATAACAATCATGTTTTCAATAATAAAATTTTCATAATCCGTTTTTTAATAATCAAATTCTCCATATTTACAGCCTAGATGTGTAGCTGTAAAACTGTCTATCATAATAGGTGAAGTCTTTTTCTTTTCATATAAGCGAACTATGGCTGTACCGTTTCCGCCGTTCCAAAGACGGTTATGGCGTTTTTCCCCTGCCGGATCCTCATAGTTGATTAAAATCATATTGAGCTTTTGGCACTTCGCCTCTACTTCTAAAATATTTTTATTATTTTCCAGCCTTACATGCCAAAGAACCTCGGAATCCGTTTCAGTACAGGAAAAATCAGATTTAAGATGTGTCCACCATTTAGAAAAATTAAATTCATAAGGCTTCCCCTCATACCAAAGTGCACCAATCAATCTTCTGTTCAAAGTCTTGAAAAAAGCCTTGGGTCTGCCACCTCCAATATTAAATACAGTGTCATATAGCTGTCTGTCACTTATGTTGCTTTTGATACAGTTTGACGAAAGCCAAAGCCACGGACTGATAAATGCCGTACCCCAATTTTTATCGGCGTAACCGTAGGAGCTGTCCTTTGTAACAGCATAGCGCTCACCATTATAAATAATAGTGCCCTCAAACATGCTCTTCATGCCCTCCGCGTGCCAATAAGTCTCAAAAGCCTTGAGAGCTCGGAAAATAGCCCCGGTACCGTAGCCCACATTGAAAGCAATATCCTTGGTAATTTTCAAATTCCATTGTATAGAACCTGCGTCGCTCATCCATTCGGGATGAGTAAGGGATTCGTGAATACTGACCTCTACGCTTCCTCTAAGTTCAGTTTCCGACATATAGCAGCCTCCGGCTTTAATGCGGAAATTGCTGCCTTTGCTCATTTTTACCTGCTTCCATCCGTAGAATTTGTTCAGTTGACAATTATTTCTGCCCCAGCAACCTACCTTTATCATCAAATAAGACGGTTTTACGTCCATAAGTAAGTTTTCTTCCAGTTGCCCCAATACTGCTTCCTCTCCTCTAAACTTCGGGTTGCAAGCAAAAAACTCGATAAAAAAAGCCCTTTCCTCGCCTGTTTTTTCGCTTTTAGCAGTAAAGGAATGCCACCATCGGTCATATCCGTGTTTAGCTAAAGAGCCCTCCAGCATAAACTTGTTTTTACTTCTGCTGTGTGTGTTGAACATTTGTGTCTATCTCCTAATGTGGAAGTCCTTTCTATTTCTAAATAAAGAAATATTTCATATACGGTAATAGCTAAAATAGAGGAAGAGTTTATAGCTATACATAGTGTATTATAGCAGAAACGCCACAAAAGAGCAAATTTTCAGTTCCCTATAAACCCTTGTTTAACCTCTTGTTCTGACAGCTGTATTTGTGAATAAACTATAAAGAATTTAGGGAAATAAAGTTTTTTAAACACAAAAATACCGGAGGTGTATAAGCACATCCGGTGTAAAAATCAGTAAGCATAAAAGCCTAAATTAATTTTGCCTCAGAAAGCATATTAAAGAGCATTTGAGCAATTTCACTGCGAAGTATAGGAACCTTAGGCTCGGCGTTGAGTGCCGAAGCGTCCAGTATGCCCTCCTTGTAGCAAAATGCCATGGAGCCCTTGCCCCAGCCTGCAATAGTTATATAATCGCCGAATTGAGACAAAATATCTCTAGCCTCGGAATCCGAAATATTTGTGTCCATGCCGCAGAGCATTGCCGCACGAGCCACCATTGTTGCAGCCTCCTGCCTTGTTATAGTGCCCGACGGATTGAACTTTCCGTCTCCCGTACCGCTGACAATTCCGTACTTGTTCGCAGTACCGATATAGCCTGCATACCATTTGTCCGAAGTCACATCGCTGAATACTCCAGTGTCTTCCTCTGCAAGCCCCAAGCCTCTTGTAACTATCGTCGCAAACTCCGCCCTCGTCATCTGTTTATCGGGTTCAAACTTTCCTGCGCTTTTGCCGTTTATGATTCCCCTTGAAGCAAGGGTCTCAATGGCGGATATGTTCGGACTGAATATAATGTCCTCAAAGGTTATTCCCGCTGCGATGATAGGCATAGCTTTTACATCTTTGTGTTTTCCTTTAAGGGTTTCACCTTTATTTGCAGGAATATTGCTCCCTTTTCCTATGGATATGGCATCTCCCATGCGATAAAGGCTGTTTTTCCCCTCCTGCGCCCTAAGAGCCGCCACTATTCCGTAAAACCCCTGTTCTGACGCCATTTGATTGCTTCCCGAACCTGAGAATACATGGAGAAAGCTTCCGTCCCCAAGCTGATAAGATTTTAAATTATCTAAAAGGGTTTTTCCTCCTTTTACAAAGCGAGGGTCATCCAAGGAGATTCCAAGTTCACAGAGTGCGACAACAATCTGCACGCAGCTTTCCGAATTGGAAGTTCCCCAGCTTGAAAAGCCTCCGCTTTCATCCTGCTTTGCACTCATGCAAGCAAGAGCTTCCTTTGTGGCCTTTGCAACGGCAGGCTGATCTTGATATTTAGCCAAAGCTTGAAGAGCCATTCCCGTAATATCAGGATCGGAAACCTTATCTCCCAAGCTTGCCGAATCGGTTCCCCCAAACAAGCTCCAGCCTCCGTCAGAGAGCTGACACTCAAGTATGCGATTTACATACATTTGTCGTGTCGCTTGAGTTTTAGCCTCTTTGTTTTTAGGTATAGGATAATTTCTTGTGTCAAGAGCAATAAGCGCCCAAATAGGCCCGTTTAGCCCTTGCCAAATCGTCTTATCGTAGTCACCAAGAGCATATGTAAGGTCGTAGCCTGCCACATCTCTTGCGTCCTTTCCAATGGCGGAAAGTGCCACGATAATGCGACTGTATTCGGTGTATTTCTTCTTGTGAAGAATGCCGTTACAAGCCTTTACATACTCCTCCACCCTTGCATAATAGTTTTGATAGTATTCCTCCGGCATAAAATAGCCGCTGCGAGCAAGACCGATTACCGCCCATTCTCCACCGATGGAAGAAACTTGAGGGTTCTTTACAGCCCCTGCCATATAGCGTCCCGCCTGTTCCACAGACACTTTCAGTTCATCCTTTGAAAGCGCCGTTGCCGGAACGGCAAGCCCGAATACAAGGGAAAGTACCATAATAAAAAGGACTATTTTTCTATTTAATCCTGCTTTCATGAAATTCCTCCTATCTTTTTCCCCTCATGGAAACAAGGCGAACAGGGAAAACCTGTCCGCCCCATAAAAGATTTAACTTTAATAATTTACTTCACCACATTCTCCATAAATCTCATTAGGATTACTGCTGCTTCACCGCGCTTCGCCGTACCTTTCGGCACAATGGCAGTCTTTGTGCGGCCACTGATGAGACCCTCTCCCTTTGCCCACTTTATAGGCTCTAAAGCCCAATCTTTTATTTCTGATGAGTGAGGAAAGTCGGAAAGTTCACCCATTTTAGAAGTATCGTATTTCTTGTACTTTGAGTACCTGTAGAGAATAGCTGCCATCTGCTCTCTTGTAATGTCCTGATTAGGAGCAAATATTCCCTCTCCGAAGCCGCCGACAATGTCGTTTGCCGCAGCCCAAGAGATAGCGTCTGCATACCACTTGCCGCTCTCCACATCCTTAAAGGAGTTTGGTTTATCTATCTTCGGCTCGCCCTCAAGACGATAGAGCATAGTTACCAGCATAGCACGGCTTAGAGTCATTTCAGGGGAGAAAGTCACATCTCCTGTTCCACCCATGATTCCTTTACCGTAAACATACTTTATTCCGTCTTCCGCCCAGTGTCCTGCTATATCTGTAAAGGACATCAGCTTTTCGTTTTGAACGACAAAGATACTAAGGTGTGTTGTACTTACCCGTACCACGAGTTTTCCGCTCACCTTTATACATTTACCTAGGAGGATTTCTTTTTTGCCGTCTTTGGATATCTGTACAACATTATATTTGCCCCCCTCTGCGAACCTGTTGTCCACAGGAAGATCTATTGTAATGCTGTTTCCTCCGAAGCGGTTTATCTCCTTACCCCCTGAGGTAATGGTTACAGAAAATACCATTTTACTTGAAGTATCCACGGTTTTATCCGTTACATCGGACTCTGTTTTTTTCGCAATATTTATTTCTATGTCCGAACCTTTGGCGCTTTCAACAATGGAAGACAGAGCCTCTGACGGAACAGTCACAGTTCCTGCGAAAGTTTCAACTTCAATAGCCAAATTCTTTTCTGCCACAATTTCCTTTGCAGCGGTCTTTGGAACGCTTACAGTAATACTCTTGGCTCCCTCGGTATTTTGCGGAGCAATTTTAACCGCACTGCTTCCTCCCGCTTTAGTAGCCTTTACAGCCTCGGAGATTTGAGTTTTAGTAACCGAAGCTTTAGCTTCCGTTCCGTTAACAGTTGTTTCAGGAACGATAACTTCACCGCCGGGCATAAATTCCGCTCCGCCAATTCGTGAAACGCTGGTATCACCCTGTGCCTTTAGCCACTCAACTGCATCGTTATATTTTGTAACATCTCCAACGGTTATATAACCCTGTTCTTTCTTGTTAAGTCCGTCATAGGCATTTCTTGCCGCTTTTACCTTGGCAATATCGGCTTTGCTTAACTTGCTCTTTACAGGAATTTCAGCAAGCAATTTCTTTACATTGTCTATCTTGGTATAGGATTTCAGGTCTTCTGTAGCCTGCTTTAAGGTCTCTACATTGGAAACCTGATTTTTAGCAGATTGGCTGAGATACTCGTAAGCCTTTTGAGCCATGTCTATGGCAGTTTGCTTATCCTTGTAATCTGAATAGTTCATGCGTCCTATGGCTTTTATAAGGTTTTCAACTGCGGTATAGCTTTCACTGTCTATCACATGGATGGTATACCATGTGCCTGTATAGTAGCGTGCCTCCGCTCCCTGCTTGTTCATGGAAAGCCAGTTGCGCTCTCCAACACCTATCTGTATATCGTCTCCCGATGTTACAGGTATGTTTTCACCTCTACGATAGTAGTCCACATCTCTTTGTGTATTCTTTTCATTTATAAAGGTCTTTACCTGATAATTCTTGTTTGCGGCAACAGGTAATGCGGATATATCTGAGCCGTTTCGTACCAGCAGATATTCTTTTACCGCACCGTCAAAGGCAGGATATAATCTGCCTCCAGATATAGATAAATTTTTAAGAGAGGTGTCAGAATTGTACCATGTTCCGCCCAGGTCTTCACCATAACCGCTTTGAGTATACATTATGTGAATATAGTCGCCGTCAACAACGCGGTAATCACGACTTGCTGAATTTGCCTTAAAGTTCTGGAAACCCTCATTCACGAACCAGTCGTTCAGAGTTCCCATCCATCCTGATTGAGGTCCGCCGTCGAACTCACCAAGCTCCTTGCCGCCCTTGGAAATGGAAGCAAGATACTCTATCTTCTTACTCTTGTCTCCGGTAGAGTTTTTCCAATCAAAACCTGTTCTCTCCAAGGCTTCAAGGACAGCCGTCATCATGGTGGTAGAGCTGTCCAGCGGAATATCCGCCTCGACTATTTTTCCATAAAATTGAGCTTCCTTATAGGTGGTATTTTCTATTAACACATGTACGCTGCCAAGACTTCCTACGGTTTCATTAGAGGTGAAGCCTTTTTTTACTGCCGCCATAGCCTTTATGGCGGTAGCTTTAATATCAGCTACCTTTTCTTCGCTGTCTGAATCTCTGATTCCGACAGTTCCGCTGTTATAGGCTTCCGCTAAAAGCTTCCAATTATCCCCGCTGTACTCCGTCTTGCTGTAGCTGTCAAAGGCGGTTTTCAATTCCGCTAAAGCAGTTTCTTTAGCTTTATCAAGGGCACTTGCAGGGGCTGATTTTTCCACAAAGCTGACACGAATTACCGTGTCGCTGTTACCTCCTACAACATTTAATCTGTCTTGCCAAGAGTAGATTTCATAGCCATTTTCTTCAATCTTATTTGTTACCGAACTATAACCGACGGAAGAATTGCGACTGGAATCCTTGTAGGAGCCATCACCGCTTACAAGCTCCACATCCCTCATGCGTGGAGGATAATCGTTTAAAACCCTAAATGTAAAATATATGTCTAGGATATCTCCCGGTTCAAGCTCTGTTTCGTAAATTTCAGTACCTTGGAAAGCCGCTTTATAGTAGCCTTTCTCGCTGCCATTTACCCTGCAAAATATTCCGTGGGCACGACCGCCTAAATCAGATTCATCTTCAATTTCTATTCTGACTTTATGTTTTTTGCCGGCAGTAAGTCCCGAGCCGTCATCTCCATAGGCTTCCAAAAGCTCCTTATAAAGCTTCTCTTGAGCTGCTGTAAGCTGAGCACGCTGATATTCGGTCATATCCTCGTACAGACTCTTCAGGTTTTCAAAATGCCTTTTATTTGAAGTGTTCAGGTCCTTTGCGCTCTTAGGAAGACAAGTGAAAAAGTTTTCTATTTGATACGCAACCAAAATATTTTTCTTTTCAGTTTCACTAATCTTTTTGCCTATTTCAGAAGCAGCTTTTTCTTTAGCGTCGAAAGCCTGTCTTATGGTGCTTGCGGAATCCTTTAAAACCTCGCAGGCCTCCAAGTAGGCACTTTTAACCGCAACAAAAGCCTCTTTTCCGTAAAAATCTTCCCCATACTTTAAATACAGGTCATCCAGCTCCGCCTTAAACTCCGCCTTTACAGGACTGCTGTCCGCAGGCTCGCTGGCATGTACAAGAATGTAAGTGCCGACAGGAGCATTTGGTAAATTACCCTGAACATAACCGTCTCC
>JBHBZU010000053.1:0-67587 GCA_041797745.1 Bacillota bacterium | reverse complement strand
TACAATAAAATCATAACACCATCTAAACTTCATCAACTTGGAACTACGGTAAATGAATACATACCAAATAACATTAAAGAACTTGGTAATAATATAAAAGATGCAATAACTGAACAAGAGCTTTTTATTGCTGCTATGAAAGTTATAGTAGATGGATTTGCTATTGTTGAAAAAACAGCCGCTAAAACTTCAATTAGCGAAGCTTCAATTATAAACAAGATTAATAAAAAAGTAACTGATAATGAAATAACTAATGTAAACGAAATATGCCTAGCTCGTTCTTATGATATTTCAAAAATTGTTTCTAAATATAAAACCGGTGATTTAGGATTAGCTTTTGTAGAAGGTGGCGTAACCGGTGCATTCGGCTTTGCCGGACTTCCGTTTAATCTTGTACTCAGCACTTTCATTTATTATAGAGCCGTTCAGTCAATAGCTATGCATTATGGATATGATATTAAAAATGATTCGTCTGAACTTATAATTGCTAGTGAAGTATTTATGAAAGCACTTAGTCCTAATAGCAAAGGATCAAACGAACTAACAGATATAATAGGAAAAGTCATGATTTTTTCAGAATTAGCAGCAGTTAAACAGACGGTTAAAAAAACGTGGACAGACATGGCTGCAAGAGGAGGAGTTTGTCTTTTCGTCGTTCAAATGCGAGCACTAGCAAATAATGCGGCAAAAAAAGCATTAGAAAAAGCGGGACAAAAAGGTCTAGAAAAAAGTGTATTTAAAGGAATATTTGAGCAAATAGGAAAACCTTTGACCAAAAAAACTGTAAGCAGATCAATTCCTATTGTCGGAGGAATTATTGGTGCTTTATTTGATACTGCTCAAATGAACGCCGTTTTAGAATACGCTGATATATTCTACAACAAACGATACTTAATCGAAAAAGATATCAGGGTTAATCAACTAATTAATCCCAATGCAGATGATACTATTATTGATATACTTGATTTTGATGAATAAAAGTAAAACGCTAATCAGTCAATACATACCGATTAGCGTTTTTATTTACAATGATTTTATTTGCAAGCATTTTGCAAGCACAACGCTCACAAAACGGCTATTTATAAGGCTTTACAGCCTGTTTTTAGCTATTCCCACTCGCTCCCTGTAAATCAATCTTAAACGCATTTGTTTATGAAATTTATCAGAGAGTATTTATATTATTTGAATTATCGGTAAAGCATACGCTATCCGATTTTTTGTTGCCATTTCGTTGCCACGAGTGGCGAAAATTTAACTCCAAGAAGTATAGATAAGCTGTCTCTTATTAAATGCCTCTTTACCGCCCTCCATTATGTCAACAATTTGCTTGTGTGTAGAATCCAGATCTATGTTTCCTTGGGCTACATCAATTTTTGTTCCTTGAAACTCGACGACCAACACCCTTTCGGAATCGCCAAGCACAGGAATATTTGCATTATGCGTGGCAAATATAAACTGCATATAAGGTTTTTTCTGTGTAATAGCGGTAATGACTTCGTCATAGATCACCTTATTATCAAGGTCATCTTCCGGTTGATCAATGAAGATAATATCATTATCATCTTGTGTCAATATAAACAGTATAAGAGCCGATGCTCGTTGTCCAATAGAGTGTTGTCGCAACAGTTTACTGTGGTAATAAATATCAACTTTGTTTTCGACTTGTCTGCTCAACAATTCTTCATATTGACTACGAAGTTTATCTTCCAATTTTACATATTCGCCGGAAGTAACAATGCTTTTCAGCTTGTTACCATCACAAATAATCCAATCTTCTATAATCGCCGCATAATCAGTAAAGGCATCGCTAATTGCTTGATATTTAGCGTCTGATATTCCCGTTCCCTTAAAATCATTTTTCAGTTGAGACTTGAAGCCCTCACGATTACCTTTGAATGTGATTTCAATTCTTAGTTCGGTTTGATTTTGATTAATACGGTCGGTTTCAGCCTTATAATCGTTATAGGTCGTCAACAGAGCATCATTACGCTCTCTTATTGCCTTAGTAAATGACGCTTCTATTTTTGATTTGGAGGATGCTTCTTCGCTTAATTGCTTTAGTTTTTCTTTGGTTTTTTGCAACTCAGCAGTCATCCTGACAAAACTATCAACATCCAAAGTCTCGTCTTTGATCTCTCTTTTAATTTCAGCGAATTCATCTGCCAAACTATTAGTTCGCTCTTTCAGATGGGATATGATGTCTTTCATACAACTGTATTGTTTTTCAATTTCTGCAATGCAAGAACCAATTTGTGTAAGTTGAGCGTCTATTAGCGACAATACCACAAAAACATCATCAAGTATGTCTTTATTAAAGTCACTACAGTATCCGTCCAAAGCGTTTGATGCGACAGCGTTCTTTGAAAAAGCATTACGAATATCACGCAAAATAGCATCTATTCTATTTTTTACCGCATCAAGTTTTGTGGTGTCTGTAGCGTACCCACTTTGTTTTTTTAGTTTTTCCGCCACACCTTTTTCTTCAAAAATCGAGAGTTTATGCTCAAGTTCGGTTTGCAGTGTTGTAACTTCGGTCATTTGCTGTGGAATTTTGCTCACATCCAGCAACTGCTCTACTGTTCTAACCAATTCATTTACACAGCTATCCAAATTAGAGGGTTTACCAATTCTGCCACTAATCAATTTTTCCAACAGACCATTTTCGTGATCTGCACTGCTGGATAGATCTTTTTGACCAAAATATTGAACTCCATCGAACAAACTGATCGGATTTATATTTAAGTCATTACCATTCTCGTCAAGAACATTTATCCGTTCTCCAAATATTCGACTGACAAAATATCGCTTGCCGTGTTTGTCTATTACACTTAATGTTGCTTTTCCGCCAGAACCAAAGACATTTTTAACGAGAGATTCTTTATATTCTTTGTCCATTTGAGCTGGGAGATCCAAAACATATCGGACAACTTCTAAAACAGAGGATTTTCCACTGCCCCTTATGCCAATAAGTGTGTTCAGCTCACGAGAAAACATTATTGTTTGTCCATCGAACTTTCCACCTTGAAATGATATTGACTCTATAAAACCGTGCTTGTTATCGGGGATGTTTTCACTAACTCTGTCTCTATAATCTTGTAATGCAAATTTAATTGCAGAATATGAATATTCACCAACTTTCAAATATGTACATTTATCTCCCTTGCCTATATCTGTAATGGTTTTAGGATCAGATCCCTCAACCAAGGCAGGTAAATAACCACAACACCGCTCAAATTTAGCGAGATTATCACGTGTTCTGGATTTTTGCAAGCCAAGAACGCGTTTTCTAAAAGACGCAAAACCAGCCAAAGATTCAAGCAATCCGCCCTTACATTCACTGAATAAACCGCTATTTTGATCAACGTGAGCAAATATGATAAAATAATCTCGTCCGTAGGCGTCTAACTTCTCAAAAACATTTTTTAAGTCATACACACTTTTCGTATTACGGTTTTCAGGATTACGTACGGTAGCAAATGCGGCTGTCAAAAATGTTTGAATATGATTGTTTCCACCCTCAAGCCATTCATCCGGATTAAACGCAATGAGTGTGTGAATACCGTTTGCCCCTTCTTTGATAGTTAACTCCACTCCCGGTAGAATGAATATATCTTGCTTTTTTGCAGCCTTACGAATAGCCTTATATTCATCGATATCAAATTTATTATGATTTGTAATTACACCGACACTTATATTGGCTTCTTTTAGTGCAGAAACATAATCGTTTACAAAAGAATTCTGTTCGCCAGTATATGTGAACTCCTTATCCTTATTTGTATGTAGGTGAAAATCAGAGCGGACATACTGCAATCCATTTTCAAACATCGAACCACCTCGTTCCTTTTGCTTAATTTATTCAAATATTTTCCTCACTGCGATATTAAGTAACGCTTCCAGTTCGCAAACATTCGCATTAGCATTATTTTTGAAAGCATTATGTATATTTTTAGAATACTCAGCTATTTTTTTGTGTAGTTGATTATCCGAATCAAATTTTGGAATGGCTAAGTATTTCAACACATCAACTCCTCTATTAGTTGATATAGCATACCCATCAATAATGTTAACAATATCTGTAGCATTAATTATACCGCAAACATAATGTGCCTCATCAATATTGTTTAAGCCAAGCATAAGAACTTTCGAATCAACAACTATCGTTTTGTCTTCACTAAATAAGTTCTTGTCAGCATCTGGAATAGATTCAAGATATGAACCGACTACAACGGCAGACATACTACCAGTTTGTTCTTTCCACAAAACTTTATACGGAGCATAAGTATATTCTCCTACATTGTCTAATCGATAATACGGTTGTTTATTAGCGTTGAAGAATTTCCCATTTTGAATGCGACTCGCTAATAGTTCATCGTGATAGAAGTTTAACCAATCATTAGTTTTAGGAGCTGTTTTTACCAACTCTTTTACGGGGATACCGTACTTATGTTTTGCAGTGTGTGGCACCAAAATATATTCGTTAGATTTAACCTGCCATTTAGCAATGTTTCTTCCGCCAAGCATTGGAAATATGTAAGTTTCTTCAACTTTATCTTTATGAACGCCCTTTTTAAGAAAATCTTTGCGTCGTTGTCTTTCTATACAGTTTTCAATAAGCATAAGACCATCACGACATTTGATAGGTTTCTTTAAAAGATATACACCTTTAGCACCAGCAGGTTCTATACCCTTTCTTCCACTGTAGTATCGTGGTTTTGAAGAATCAAGAACTTTATTGGCAAATTCCATATCGGGTAACGTCAACCAAGAAGACTGTTTATCATTACCATCAACAGGCTGCGCTGAAAGGATTTCAAAACGCAATTTCTTTGTCACTTCATTCCATTTTGCGTGAGAATCAATCGGTGTCTTTTTCCCTATTTGCTCCCACACTTTATAGGCATTCATTGGATATACCATTTCGACACCTTTAATAATTTTGATTGCAATAGTAGGAATGGTAAATAACTTTACATTTGAAAAATCATCAACCGCATCAATCCTGAAAGGAACATTTTGTCCAAATCGAGTAATTGAGAGTTTCCTAAAACCTTCGCCACCTTTAGTTGATTTTAGGAAAGAGGCTGGCAATAAAAACACCATATTTCCATTGTTCTTCAAGTACTTATCAACAGCAACATATGTTACAGCTATTCCAAAATCATCGTGGGTTGTCTTCTTATCATATGCGTTTTTCTCAAATATACCATAACTTTTCCAAATTTCCAGTGTTCCTTCACGATAACTTTTGCTCATTGATTTCCAAGCAATCCAAGGAGGATTGCCTACAACAAAATCAAATTTATTTCCAATAAGAATTGGCGCAAAGCTGTTACGCAGAATAATAGG
Source organism: Bacillota bacterium (assembly GCA_041797745.1). GTDB lineage: Bacteria > Bacillota > Clostridia > Peptostreptococcales > Anaerovoracaceae > UBA3871. The sequence goes on along the minus strand of JBHBZU010000053.1, from coordinate 62,241 downwards.
CCAGAAAGAGTCATTGCCCGCCCTATGTAAAGTATATAGTCTATCAAAAAGTTCTTCTACAACATTTTTGTATTGAGTATCGACAAATCGATTTTCGACAGTGTTCCAGAAAATTTCAAAATCACATTTATCATCAATGTTCTTGCTTAAAATTTTTAGAAATTCACTTGCCAAACTATAATCTTCAAATTTGGGTATTTGAAATTTTCCTACAGATGTATCAATTGATAAAGTCAATTCGCTTTCTTCGGTGTAAACTACTGGCGAAAGTATCGAGTCCGCAATATAAATTGGAACGTTAATGGGATCGGCAAAATCTTCAAATACTGCATCATCGCAAGAAGAAAACACTGCGAGAATGTAGTTTGCTTTTGCAGAAACAACAGAAATAGGATTTATATCAAAGCCAATAACATTTTGCGTTATTTTATCAATATCATTTCTTGATAATTTTCCATCGGCATTTGATACTATACGCTTTATAGCGTGTGTTAAAAATGTTCCCGATCCTGCGGTTGGATCAATTAATGTTTTTTCAATATCACCCTTATATCCTACCAAATCAAGAGCGTGTTCAACAATCCAATCCGGCGAAAAATATTCTCCCATCAAATGACGCATTTCAGCCGGAATCAACTCCATATAAACTTCTTGTAAAATATCTTGAATTTCTTCTGGCTTAAGTATGTAAGTACTTAAATCAAATTGATTGACTACATCAAGTATATTGTTAACTACTGTAGTGTCAAATTTACTTTCTGAACAAGTATAGGTAAACCATTCCATAAAGTGCGATTCAAAGAAATTATTTACAAGTGATTCATATTTATTAAGTTCGCCATCAAAAAGTTTATCAATCTGAGGTTTTGTTAAGCTCTCAGCCTTAAATGTAGGACTTACAAGCTGAGCGAGGAATGAATATATTAGCAACTTCAAAAACATATTAAAAAACGTTTGAAGTGCAAACAGATACACTTTACTATCAATAGTTACATCCTCACGGTATCCGTATGTTTCTTTTATAACAGATGAAACCTCTGTGAAAGAAGTAGCTTCATCGTCTTCTCCATACATCGTTCCAAAAACACGATCCCACTCTTTGTATAATGTACGAACACGAGTACTACCATTTAAATCATTAAGATTAAACTGCAACTCATCATAAATCGTCTTAATACTTTTGCGAACAAATGGACTTTTAGGATTAATGATGGAGATAAGATTTTTTTTGTTTAATGCGATTTTATCTTGCTGCTTTAAAAGCAAAGCTAAACGTTTTAATCCAGATGCGAAATCTTTAACTTCGTAATTAAAAGAAACCGACAGACTTATATCAATATCAATTTTCAGTTTATCAGTGTTTATCTTTTGAAAAGTAGGAGAAGGTACGAAACGGGCAAAAATAAATGTATTGCCATCAAAACCTACACCTATACTGTTCAACAACTTAAACTTCATTGCATCTATAGTTTCACTACCAGAGATTCCAGCATTACTAATAATGTAATCATACAAGCCGTGGTCTTTGTCACTCCTGCCATATAAAGCTTCATTTACTCCGTTGACATTTTGAAAATACTTGTATTTTTTTAATTCAAATGAAATGTTTTGGAATGTTGCGTCAGTTCTCCCGCCAGCTAAAAGATTATCTTCACTTCTATATTGACTTGCCATCATAGGATTTACTTTTTCCAATAAGGGTTTCACAATATCAGAATGAAAGTGGATTTTTATATCATCTTCTGTGTTAAAATGATTGAGTTTGAACGATTGCTCAAGTTTATTAAGTTCCATAACAGCCCCTCCATTTTGATAAATTATATCATAAAATCGCTCATTGGTCAATATACAAAATGTAAAAATATATAGCATTTTTGCTAAGGCTTTTATTGATGGTCAATTGACCAAAACAATAACGGCAGAGATTTCTCCCTGCCGCCGCTTTGTTTATACCGTATAAATTATTTCTGCATTTACTATTTCTGTTGCTCGGTTACGGATATTGTTCATTTTCCGCACCCATAGCATCATATCGGTTGCTTTGAGTTCTTCGGCTATATTTTCTTTTTCGGCTAAGTCTTTTACCAACCGAGAAAAAAGGTGTTGCGCTTGGCTTTCAATGTCGGCAATGTAGTTATTAAGCTTACCGCTTGTGAGCAGGTTGTAATAAATCACCTCATGATTTTGTTTTAAATATCGTTTATGCCTCAATGCCCACACGCTGATATGTGCCTGTGTTTTTTCTTCCGCTGGTAAGGATAAGTCGGGTAACATAAACTCGCCGACCTGTGTGTAAGTACCGCCCGATTGTTCAAAAATTGTGTTTGTCATTTTGTTTTACCTCCATAAATTTATTTATCTTGAGCGTGGCTTTTCACGCTTTTGACCTTTGATATTTCTTGCTTTTTCAAGCAAATCGTCTATCTGTTTATGACCGAAAACCTTGCGTAACAGCTTGTAATCCTTGACTTCCGAACGCAGAGTTTCGTTTTCGGATTTTAATTTGCTGTTGATTTTCGTCAGCATTTCGTTTTCACGATACAGGTTAGCGTTGGTAACATTCAGCCTGTGATAATTGTCCCAAGCCTCAAAGCAACGAGCCAATGCCGTTTTAACCAGCGACTTCAATTTGCCTATGAGTGGCTCTGCAATTTTTGTTTTGTACGCCTTTGCCGTCATAAAGCCTTGCGGTTCGGACAGTTGATATTCGGGTGCGGTATCGAGCATTTCTTCCACCGTTTGCAGGCGTTCCAAACCCTCGTCATAATTCAATATTCTGTCGGACAGAGCGTTAAATTCGGTTTGTTTTTTCTCGATTTCGGCACCTAATTTTTCAAGTTCCACAGTTCGTTCCTGCTTTTTATAATCCATAACGGATAAGCGTTCCTCGTGCGTACCTTTATGCTCCCACTTGATTCCATAGCGTTCCATAACAAATGCAAGCGCCGATTTTTCTGCGTTTACCCACTGATTCCACTCGGTATCTCCACGAGTTCCGCCCTTAAATCCTTGTGCGGCAAGTGCTTGTTTGAGCGACACTCTTGTATCAAGCCCACGCTTGCTGCCGGTTGTGAACGGGACAAAATCAATGTGCAAATGTGGCGTTGCCTCGTCTGCGTGCAAGTGAGCAGAGAACACTTTTAAGTTAGGATTTCTCTCTTGAAAACCTTGAAAATATTTATCCAAAATCTCTATTGCAAGCCGTCCGTTTTCGCTTTCGGCACTCATATTTTCTTTATCGCCTATCTGCAAAATCAACTCGTGAAACGGCTTTTCTTGCTTAGAATTTCTGATTTTTTCATAGTAATTTTCTATTTTTCTGTCGGCTCTTGTCTGTTTTTCGTTGTATCTTTCGAGCGCTTCGTCAAACAATTCGTGATACACATCTTTGATGTTTTCGTTGCAATAATCGATGTTCAAACGTGTTCGACTGCCGTCAACATTTTCAGCCTTGAACTTGCGGCTGTTGTGATTTACAGAGCCTTTGCCAACCATTGCGCTTATCGTTCTTTCCATAATTACACCTCCAATCTCTTAAATACGACCGTCCTCGGTTCTGTTACTCTTGTCAAGAGTAACGCAAAAGCACTTTTGACAGGCAGGCCTATCAAAAATGCAACCTGCAAGCAGGTTTTGCGCTCTCCGAGTGGCAGGTGCGGCTTTTTGAAAAAAGCCTCCTGCACCCTGCAAAAACTTTATTGCGTGACAAACCGTGACGGTGGTGACAATGTTTTATACAGTGCCACAGCTCTCAAAATGTTTGTCACGGTCGTCACACATTGACACGCCGTCTTTCCATAGAGATAACTTGCGACCGCTGTGCGTTCGGCTTGCTTTGTAATGAATGTCATAATCTTTTAGAAGTCTGTTTGCATTTATGCTCAACTTCAAAGACAAAACATTCGGCTTAATATCGTCGCCGATTATTTCACACAACTGAGAAGCCGTTCCGCTCCAAGAATTACTTTCCGCAAAAAGAGTATTTGAAATTTTTTCAAGCAACGGATCCGGCGGCTCAATCCAAAGTTCTGTTTCTGCCTTTTCAAAATTCCATACCAATGTTTCCGGAACTTTAACAAGCTGTATTCTTTGGTCGGGTTGATCTCTGCCGGTAACATCAAGCGTGGCATTATTTGAAGTTCGTTTTTCTTTACTTAGCACAAACGCACCGTCTGCTGCACCGAGCAATCCGTTTGTACCGGAAATAGTATCGAACTTGTCACCGGCTTGTTGCTTTCGGGTATGATGAACAATCAGCATTGCAACATTGCAACTGTCGGCTAATGCTTTCAGCTTCGCAACCACATCATAATCGCTTGCATAACTGTAATCGGCACCGCCCACCTCACGAACTCGCTTTAATGTGTCGATTATGATAAGTCCTGTATCCGGGTGTTCCCGAATAAATCCTCTTATCTGTTCGTCCAAACCTCCGTCCAATGTCTTGCATTGCGTTGCAAAATATAGATTTTCCGTTCCGTCAGCACCGAACATCTTGAATAATCTTCGCTGTAAGCGTGGGTAATCGTCTTCAAGTGCAAAATAGAGGACAGTTGCCTGTTTCACTTTGTAATTCCAAAGAGGCGTGCCTGTGCTGATGTGATACGCAAGCTGTGCCATCATAAAACTTTTACCCACTTTCGGAGAGCCGACAAACAGATATGTTCCTCGATAAAGCAAATTATCTATCAATGCGCTTTGCACCTCAAAATCCGTTTCGTACAAATCAGCCATTGAAACCGTTTTCAAATATGACGGTTGCATTTGACGAAACATTTCTTTTTGCATTTCTTCAATTTCCTTGAAATCTTGTTCCAAATCGGTTATACTATCTGTACATACATTTGGTGACTGCTCCGTATCTGCGCCAACAGATACATTCGGAGCGGTCATTTTTTTATTTTCCATTCTAATCATCTCCTTTAAGTCCGCCGAGAATATCGGCTATCATCTCGATTAAGTCAAGCAGTTCGTCATTGACTTCGCCGCCTGCCTCAATTCGTTTAAGTTCCGCAAGCACATCGTAAAGGTTATCACGCAGTGCCTTATACACTCTCGGATTGCCTTGCACAGTTATTTCTCGGTGCGTTAATCGCCGTGTGATATAGTCCTGTTTATTCAATCCGGACAGCCGAACATATCGTTCGATTTGTTGCCACTCCTCCGGCGAAACCCTAAACGCTACCGTTTTGTTTCGCCAGCGGTTGTGTTCATCTCTGTTTTTGAGCGACATATCATCTACTCCTTTCCATTTCCAATTTGTCTGCCATTTCCGTCTGCTTTGACGGGAACAAATGAGCATAATTGTATGTTATCTCTATGCTTTCGTGACCCACACGGTCGGCAATCGCCGTTGCGGAAAATCCCATATCAATAAGCAAGCTCACGTGGCTATGGCGAATATCGTGGATACGGATTCGCTTTATCCCGGCTTGCTTTGAGCCTCGCTCCATTTCTCGATACAAATAGCTTTTTGTAACAGGGAACATTCTGTCGTCCAAGCCTACATCATAGAGCATTTTCAAGTAGTCCTGCATTTCATCACAGAGAAATTTCGGCAACCTAATCGTTCTGTTACTCTTTTCTGTTTTAGGCGAAGTAATAACATCTCTGCCATTTAAGTGCTGAAACGATTTGTTTATCGTAACCGTTCTCTTTTCAAAATCAAAATCTGCTGGGGTGAGAGCCAACAACTCTCCCTCACGAACGCCTGTCCAATAAAGCATTTCAAAAGCATAATAGGATAACGGCTTGTCCATCATTTTATCGGCGAATTTTAGATATTCGTCTTTTGTCCAGAACAGCATTTCTCGATTTTTCTTTTTACCCATACTGCCTGCCTTTTTGCAAGGATTTTCTTTCAAATTATAGTACCTAACAGCGTGGTTAAAAATTGCCGACAACTGATTATGAATTGTTTTCAGATACACAGGCGAATAAGTTTTACCTTTATCGTCCTTGTAATTGATAAGTTAATTTTGCCAAGTGATAATTTGTTGTGCGGTAATATTGCACATTTTCAGTTTGCCGAAATATGGAACAAGTTTTGTTTCAATAATATGCTTCTTGGTTTCCCAAGTATTTTCTTTCAGCCTTGTTTGCATATCTTCGGCGTAATGCCCGACAAAGCTGTTGAATGTCATATCCAAGTCACCGCCGAGCTTATTAAGCTGTTCTCGCTCCCAAGACTGGGCTTCACGCTTTGTCTTAAAGCCTCGCTTTTGCGTTTGTTTTCTCTGGCCGTTCCAATCGGTATAGCGATAGATAACACGCCAAGTGTTTGTTTTATCTTCTTTATATACTGCCATAAATTTACCTCTCTTTCTTGTCGGCACCGTAACAGGTGCGTTCTGTAAAATATTGTTTGTTTACTCGCCCCGAAATCACCATATAGCCTTTTTCAGCTAATTCGGCATTGAGTTCTTGGACGATTTTATATGCGTAGGATTTTGAAATGCCTAATTCCTTAGCCACTTCGTCAACTCGCATAAAACTTGCGTTTTCCATTTAATCACCACCTTTGTTTGATTTTATAATATGATTATTTATTGTCGGATACTTTCTGACCGCATTCCGATTTGCCCGAGCGGATACACCATTACCGTGATGTATGACGGTTATTCAGTTGTTTACAAATAGCTTAACGCTATTTGCTTAATGATTATACTAAACATATTCCGTTATGTCAAGTGGCTTTTGCAAAAATATTAAACTTTTTTGTTTTATGTTACTTGACATATACTAAACATATATGATATACTGATTGCGCATTACATAAGTAAGGAGTGTATTTTATGGCAATCGGAGAGAGAATAAGGTTCTTTCGTAATCTTTGCGGAATGACACAGAAATATTTAGGACAGGTGGTCGGCTTCCCGGAAAAGACTGCGGATATTCGTATGGCTCAGTATGAATCGGGGTCAAGAACGCCTAAGGCTGATTTAACAAATAAACTTGCAGAGGTTTTCGATATATCGCCACAGGCGCTTTCTGTTCCCGACATTGACAGTTATATAGGCTTAATGCACACTTTGTTTACATTAGAGGACAGATACGGATTGACAATAGAAAAGACCGAAAACGGTGTTTCAATGTATGCAGACCCTCGCAAGGGGACGGACGCCGCCAAGCTTTCAGAAATGCTCAATGCGTGGGCTGAACAATCCGAGAAATATCATAACGGTGACATTAACCGTGACGAATATGACAAGTGGCGCTACAATTATCCGAAGTATGATGAAACTTCCGGCTATGTAAAAGTACCGTCGCAGAATCTCAGCGATGCTATGGTAGAAGCGTTTAAAGATAGGTTGAAGAACGACTAAATGGGGGGAGCTTATGACAGACTGGAAAAAATTTTTTTTGGAATCTTCTGTATTGGGACAATCAACAAACAAGTGCTGCCCATCGGAAGTGATAATAAAGTGCATTGAATTGGCATACTCAGATATGATGACGGCAGGTCGTTATTACAGCGCTTCTTTTCTGAATGACAAAAAGGAAATTTGCTCTGCTACAAACAGCGCCATTACTGAATCAAATTTTGTGTTTTCAAGAAAAATTATTAAAGATATTTCGTTGTTGTTTTGTGATAATACTATAAGCAATGACAATCATTATGTAACTGGGTTTGGACTCGCTCAAAAACTCATAAATATGACATTCAAATATCTATATGTTTTTAGTGATTTGATATTTGTAGACAAAGCTATCCCTGATTTTTCATCGTGTGATTGCCCTCTTGACAGTATTATTATTAAAAAAGCGCATATTAAGGATTGCGTTTGGAGCAAGCTTACTGAGCAACAATATCTGGAATGTCAAGCAAAAATAACAGAACTACTAAATGCAAATACTTTAGATTTAGAGTTATCAAAGCTTGGCAATCTAGCTTATGACTTTATTAATTGGTAATCGGCAATAATACACGATAAAACAAAAAGAGCTATCAGACTTTCAAAAAATCTGATAGCTCTTTACTTTTACAATAATTCAAATTATGTTGCCATTTTGTTGCCAAAAAGCATTTACAATTGGCAAAAGCCCAGTAAAATAAGGCTTTTTCACGAGTGTGAAATTATTCCCACTCAATCGTAGCAGGTGGCTTTGTTGTGCAGTCGTATACGCAGCGGCTGACGCCCTTTACCTCGTTTACGATACGAGTTGTAATGTGGCTCAATACCGACCATGGAATTTCTGCCGCCTCCGCTGTCATAAAGTCGGAAGTGCATACCGCACGCAGTACCACAGCGTAATCATAGGTTCGGAAGTCTCCCATAACACCTACGGAGCGCATATTGGAAAGTGCAGCGAAATATTGATTCGGTGCCTCCATCTTTCCCTCCTTTACCGCCTTATTAATTTCTTCACGATAGATGGCATCTGCGTCTTGAACGATACGCACCTTTTCAGCTGTAACATCCCCGATAATGCGAATCCCCAATCCTGGACCCGGGAAAGGCTGGCGGAACACTAAATATTCAGGAATACCCAGTTCCAGCCCTGCTTTACGAACTTCATCCTTAAAAAGCATGCGGAGAGGTTCGATAATTTCTTTGAAATCCACATAATCAGGAAGTCCACCGACATTGTGGTGGCTCTTTATAACCGCAGAACCTCCAAGACCTGACTCGATAATATCAGGATAGATTGTACCCTGAACAAAAAAGTCCACAGTGCCAATCTTCTTTGCTTCTTCCTCAAACACGCGAATAAATTCTTCGCCAATAATCTTTCTCTTTCTTTCAGGGTCTTCTACTCCTGCCAGCTTGTCATAAAAACGCTGCTGTGCATTAACCCTGATGAAGTTAAGGTCATATGGTCCCTCCGGTCCAAAGACCGCTTCCACCTGATTTCCCTCCTCCTTACGCAAAAGACCGTGGTCAACAAACACACAGGTAAGCTGCTTGCCAACAGCCTTGGAGAGAAGTACCGCTGCAACGGAGGAGTCTACACCGCCGGAAAGTGCACATAAAACCTTGCCCTCACCGACTTTCTCACGAATAGCCTTTATAGTTTCTTCAACGAAAGAATCCATCTTCCACTGTCCGCTGCAACCGCAAACATCATTTACGAAAGCTTTCAAAATATTGAAGCCCTCTTTGGAATGCATTACTTCAGGATGAAACTGTGTTGCGTAGAAGCCCTTGTCAGCACATTCCATAGCCGCCACAGGACAAACAGGAGTCTTTGCAGTAACGCGGAAACCATCCGGAGTCTTTGCAATATAGTCGGTGTGACTCATCCAAGCAATAGTAGTATTCGGCTTTTCAGGTTCTCCCTTAAGGCCGGCAAAGAGTTTTCCTGATTTATCAAACTCAACCTCAGTCTTACCGTATTCGGAAACAGGCGCAGTTTCCACCTTACCGCCCAGCTGATGTGCCAGAAGCTGTGCTCCATAGCAGATTCCCAAGATGGGCACGCCCAGCTTGTAGATTTCCGAATCAGCCTGCGGACTGTCTTCACCGTATACACTGTTAGGCCCACCTGTAAAGATAATGCCCTTAGGGTTCTTTTCTTTTAACTTTTCCAAGGAAAGAGTGTAAGGATGAACTTCGCAATATGTATTACATTCTCTTACTCTTCTCGCTATTAACTGATTGTACTGACCACCGAAGTCCAGTACAACGATCATTTCTTTATTCATCGAAATCTCCTATTACCTTAACCGGTTAATATTTCTTACGCAAACCTAAAGGCCACAAAAATCTATATGCAGAAAAACCTAGATATCTTAAAACCCAAGACGCAGGGAAAGTCGTGGCTGACCAAACGCACGACATGTCGATGGGCACAAGCCCACAGTTAGTACGTAAACACCGCAGAACATGACTAGCAACAATGTCAGGCTCGAATTTAACAAGCCTAGCGTCTCTCGGAAGTTTCCTTGAGGATAACATCATGTGCTCCGCCCTCAACGATGGAAGTAGCGGATACCAATGTGAGCTTTGCCTTTCCCTGAAGTTCGGAAATAGACAAGGCGCCGCAGTTGCACATAGTAGACTTAACCTTGGAAAGAGAAAGTCTTACATTGTCGCTTAAAGGACCTGCATACGGCACATAGGAGTCAACCCCCTCTTCAAAGGCGAGTTTAGAGTCACCGCCAAGGTCGTAACGCTGCCAGTTACGAGCACGGTTGGAACCCTCACCCCAATATTCCTTAACATAAGTTCCGTTAACCATCAGTTTATTGGTTGGGGATTCGTCAAAACGGGCAAAATATCTTCCTTGCATGAGAAAATCAGCTCCCATTGCCAACGCCAAAGTCATATGGTAGTCGTGGACAATACCTCCGTCGGAACAAATCGGCACATAGACCCCTGTTTCCTTAAAATATTCATCTCTTGCCTTGGCTACTTCAATAACGGCTGTTGCCTGTCCACGACCAATGCCCTTGGTTTCTCTGGTAATACAGATAGAGCCACCGCCAATGCCCACCTTTACGAAGTCTGCACCTGCTTCCGCCAGATATCTGAAGCCCTCTGCGTCAACAACATTGCCGGCACCGATTTTCACATTTTCGCCGTACTTTTCACGAACAAACTTAATTGTGTCCGCCTGCCACTCTGAATAGCCCTCGGAGGAGTCAATACAGAGGATGTCTGCACCTGCCTCTACCAAAGCCGGTATTCTTTCTTCATAGTCGCGGGTGTTAACTCCTGCACCGACCATATATCTCTTGTGCTCATCGAGCAATTCGTCCGGATTGGACTTGTGCGCTTCGTAGTCCTTACGGAATACGAAATAAAGAAGACGGCCTTTCTTGTCAATGATTGGGAGAGAGTTGAGCTTATGCTCCCAGATAATGTCGTTTGCTTCCTTTAATGTAGTGCCCTCTTCGGCATAAATCAGATTTTCGAACGGAGTCATGAATGTCTCGATTTTTTCATCCCTGGACATACGACTGATACGATAATCTCTGCTGGTTACCAAACCAACGAGTTTACCGTCTTCTGTACCATCTTCTGTAATGGCTACCGTGGAATGACCGTAACGTTCCTTGAGAACTAAAACATCTGCCAAGGTCTGGTCCGGTCTTAAGTTGGAATCGCTCTTAACAAATCCCGCTTTGTGATCCTTTACGCGCTTTACCATAGCTGCCTGACTTTCAATAGACTGGCTTACAAAGATAAAGCTTAAGCCACCCTCTTTGGCCAGTGCGATAGCCAGCTTGTCGTCAGATACCGCCTGCATAACTGCGGAAACCAAAGGGACATTCATAGTAATCGCCGGTTCCTCGCCCTTTCTGTACTTTGTAATAGGTGTCTTTAAGCTCACATTTTCCTTGGTGCACTGCTTAGATGAGAAGCCCGGAACAAGCAGATATTCACTAAAAGTTCTTGATGGTTCTGTAAAAAATGTTGCCATTGTTTCCTCCATTCTTTTTTATGATATTTATTCTGATACATAATGTAAATTTATTAAATGCTACCATTTATTTAAGTTAGTATTATACATTAAAAGTCCTATTTTATCAATGGCTCCACGGAAATTTAAGGATATACTAAAAAAATCGTCCTAAAAAATCAAAGATATGGTATAATGACCCTTGTTACATAGTCATTTCATCATATCTTCATTTGAAAATTATAATCAAAGATATGATAATAAAAAATATTGATTGCAACAAATTTTAAGTTAGTGGATGTGTACTTAATGACTATTTTAAAGATTATATTAATAACGGTTGGCGTTGCATTTATTATGTTCGGATATGAGATTTATTTTCAAAAGAAATATAATCTAATCAATGGTTTTGAAGAAGATTATAAAGCAGGAAGAAAAACAGAATCCTATGCCAAGAGAGTTGGATTGGCAGAATTTATTGTGGGTATTATATTAGCTTTAATTGGAATTTGCGTAATAATAGTCAAGTAGATAATTCCCGGTTTATCTCTCCGATTCTCTGAAACCCCTTGATTTTCCTGTGTTTCCCGCAGGTCTGCTGCCATAAAAAGTTTCCCTTGTCGAGTGAGCGTAGATGTTCATGGTGGTACTGACGTCGGCGTGTCCCAACAGCTCCTGTACATCCTTCGGCGCTGCCCCGTTAGAGAGCAGATTACTTGTGAATGTGTGACGGAGTTGATGAAAATGGCATATCTGCCGATAGATTCTTTAAGCCCTTCATCCTTGCAAAGGAGTGTCGGGATGAGTTCAAACGCTTCGGGACGGAAGGAAAATGTATCGAGGCACGGGAGCTTATCATCGCCCTGCCGGAGGAATACACGCAGTTTGATCCTCGGCAGGTGCTTCAGGAGTTCAAAGAGCAATTCAAGAAGCGATATGATGTGGAATGCGTTTCGGCGCTCCACCACAACAAGACGAAGAAGAACTATCACATCCACCTGATCTTTTCTGAACGGCGGTTATTGCCGGAGCCGGATATCAAGATTGCCAGCCGCAGCGTGTTCTATGATGAAACCTGCAAGCGGGTACGCACGAAGAAGGAGATCACCGGCGAGGACGGTCAAATTCGCAAGGGCTGCACCGTCATCAAGAAGGGTGAAGCCTATGAAAGCCACTTGTTCACGGTAAAGGACGACGCTTTCAAAAACATACTGTTCTTGGACGAAGCAAAAGAGTTCTACACCGCTCTGATTAACAGGCATATCCACGACCCGGAACGGCGATTAAAGGTCTTTGATCCGAGCAGCGTATATCTCCCCACCAAAAAGATCGGGAAGAAAAACTCGAAGGCGGCGGAGATTGAGGCGGACAATGCAGCACGGCAGGACTGGAACAGAACGGCGGATATGGCGCTGGTATCGGGGATTGCCGAGGCGAAGATCATAGAGATCAAAAACGAGCATATCTACAACGAAGCCAGCCGCTCCGTGCAAAAACATGGCTGGCTGCCGGGGCTGTTTCGGAATATCATCCAAAGGGCAAAGGAAATCCTGCAAGGATTGATCCGCGAAACGATGATCCCGCCGAAATCCCAAACAACGCAGCTATGACATCGAACGCTAAAACGAAAACTGCACCGCAGGAGCAAGCCCTGCGGCGCGTACATAGAAACGCCCTGCAAGTTTGCGGCTTGCAGGGCAAAAATGTGTGTTTCCCGGAAATTTTATAGTCTTTCCAAGAGAAAAGATTGTGAAAAATCTTATCCAAGTATCGTCTTCAGATCCTCTTCCGGCGTGGTGGTGGGGGCAATGTTGTAATGCTCCACCAGATAATTCAGCACATTCGGTGAAACAAAGGCGGGGAGTGTGGGCCCGAGCCGCATATTCTTGATTCCCAGATACAGCAGCGTCAGCAGGACGCATACAGCTTTCTGCTCATACCAGGAGAGAATGATGGACAGGGGCAGTTCGTTCACGCCGCAGCCAAAGGCTTCAGCAAGCGCCACGGCCACCTTGACCGCGCCGAAGGCGTCGTTGCACTGACCCATATCCATGATACGAGGCAAATCGCCGATGGTGCCGATGTCCAGATCGTTGAAGCGGAACTTGCCGCAGGCAAGGGTCAGGATGACGGTATCGGCAGGCGCCTGCTCCACAAGCTCGGTGTAGTAGTTGCGGCCGGGCTTTGCACCGTCGCAGCCGCCCACCAAGAAGAAGTGCCGGATGGCGCCGCTCTTTACGGCGTCAATGACCTTGTCCGCAACGCCGAGAATCGTGCTGTGGCTGAAGCCGGTGGTGACGGTGGTTCCGCCGTTAATGCCAGTGAACTGCGTATCCTCGGCAAAGCCGCCTAGCTCCAGCGCCTTCTCAATGACTGGGGTAAAGTCCTTGTCCTCGCCGATATGTACGATTTCCGGATAGGAGACCACCTCGGTGGTGAAGACCCGGTCTTTATAGCTGTCCTTGGGCGGCATCAGGCAGTTGGTGGTGAAGAGGATCGGCGCGGGGAGATTTGCAAATTCCTTCTGCTGATTCTGCCACGCCGTGCCGAAGTTGCCCTTGAGGTGCGGATATTTCTTCAGCTCAGGGTAACCGTGGGCAGGCAGCATCTCGCCGTGGGTGTAGATGTTGATGCCCTTGTCCTTAGTCTGCTCCAGGAGCCGCTTCAGATCGTACAGATCGTGGCCGGTGATTACGATAAACGGCCCCTTCTCCACCATCAGCGGAACGGTGGCCGGGACAGGCTTGCCGTAGGTCTCGGTATTTGCCTTGTCGAGCATCTCCATGCAGGCGAAATTCACTTCTCCGACTTCAAGAACGATGGGCAGAAGCTGATCCATACCCCAGTCCTCGCCGATGGCAAAGAGCGCCTTCACAAAGAACTCGTTCACTCTTTTGTCGGAATAACCAAGCACTCCGGCATGATAAGCGTAGGCCGCCATGCCGCGAATACCGAAAAGGATTATGGATTTCAGACTGCGAATATCCTCGTCGGCGTCCCAGACCTTTGCCATGTCGTAATCATCGTTCTTGCCGCATGAGCCGCAGGAAGGACAGTTGGGAGCAAGCCTTTCTTTTTCTGCATGGACCTCGTCAATCAAGGCTTGAATGGTGACTTCGTTGAAGTTTACGTTGGTGATGGTTGTGAACAGCCCCTTGATCATCAACTTGCAGACATTTTCAATCGGCTGCGCGGCGCTATCCGCCGCACGGGCAAGACCGACCAGTGCGCCGGTCAGTTGATCCTGCAATCCAGCGACATCCGATGTCTTTCCGCAGACGCCGGTCTTTCCCATGCAGCCCTTACTGCCTGCGGTCTGCTCACACTGAAAACAAAACATTTGCGTATCCATTTTTCATACCTCCTTATACTTCTTCGATGGCACCCACGGGGCAACCATCCTTGGCTTCCACCGCGCACTTAAGCGCTTCTTCCGGGACTTCAGTCTGGGTGGCGACGGCAACGCCTTCGTCGCCCATGGAGAACACCTCCGGGCAATTACCAGCGCACAGGCCGCAGCCGATGCATCCGTCATTTACAACATACTTCATTGTCTGATCCTCGCTTTCCTCGTTTTTTATGATTCCAGTGTCAACAGCAGCGCCATCTTAAACCGTTTGACTGCCTGGACACTATGAATTCCAGCTTTGGCAAAATGAAAATTCTCACCGGCTTTGATGGGATGTTTTTTTCCTTCGTAGCCAATCACGCCCTCGCCATCCAAAGCGAAAATCAGCGCCTCGCCCGGGGCGGCGTGTTCGGAAAGGCCGGTGCCTTCGTCGAAAGCCATGACGACAAACTTCATCTGGTCGTTATGAACCACATCCATGTTTACGATCTTGCCGTCCTGATAGGGGACAAGTTCTGCCAGTCTGAACACTTCGCCTGCCTTGATTGCCTCGTTCATGATATCGCTCCTCCTAATCGAGATTTCTGTATAGACAGCACCTTCCGCTGTTCGTATTCCCATCGGTGTATCCCGTAGGGTTACCATGCTGTCACCGGTATGAAGAGGTCTGCTGAAGCCGTCTGATCCGTAGACCTCTATGCCACCCTCCGCCAAGATGAGCAGCTTGTGGTACGGATAAATTTCTGCACTTATATCCGTGTTCCTGGCCAAGGAAAAGTAGATGATGTCGTTTGCTCCACCATGAACGGCTTTGGAAATCGTGCAGCCAGAAATCGCTGGGTTATTCCTCGCAATGGAGAATACTTCTCCGACTTTTTCTTTCATACAATCACTTTCCGCTCTCAACGATTTTATCGTTGATGGCCTTTATGACGCTCTCAGGATTGACGCCATGAACGGCGCAGGCATCCTCAAGACTCTCCGCCTGGGAAGCCGGACAGCCGAGGCAGTGCATACCGATTCCGAGCAGCACCTCCGCCGTTTCCGGGTACTGGTTTACGATTTCGCCGATCAAGGTTTTCCTGTTTACAACTGTGATTCCCATAAGTTTTTCCTCCCTGTTCTTGATTTTCTGCTCTGATTATACTAAAATCGAAACAACGCGTATGTTGTTGCAACAACGGAAGGATGATTATTATGAATACTTTTTTTCTGACGAACACGCCGCTGTTTCATGGTATCAGCGAGAACGAAATTTCGGAACTGCTTAGCTGCCTGGGCGCGAAAGAGCGCAAATTTAAAAAAGATGAGATAGTTTTCCGAGCGGGATCCTCTATCAGCGAGATTGGGCTTGTGGAATCCGGCAGCGTGAATATCGTCGTCAATTTTTATTGGGGAAATAGCCATATTTTTGGTCATATCGGAAAGGGGCAGGTCTTTGCGGAAAACTATGCGGCAATTCCCGGCAAGGAGCTGCTCTGTGACGTTGTGACCTGTGAGGAGACTGAAGTGCTCTTTCTGAATATGCGGAATATGCTGACCACTTGCCAGAGGGGATGCTCGTTCCATACTCGCATCATCCAGAATATGCTTCGGATTTCTGCACAGAAGAACTTAAACCTCTCTTCCCGTATGATGCATACCGCGTCAAAATCTCTCCGGGAGCGCCTGCTTTCTTATCTTTCGGAGCAGGCGCTGGAACACGGAAGCTCGCACTTCACCATCCCCTTTGACCGCCAGCAGCTTGCCGACTATCTTGCCGTAGACCGCAGTGCCATGTCCAATGAGCTGTCCAAGATGCAGAAAGACGGTCTGATTACTTACCATAAGAGTGAGTTCAAACTGAATGACACCGTATAGAATAATGGGATTGAATTATGGGGCCTTGGAGCAGATTGCTGAAAAAGCTCCCCGGCGATTTGTTTTCGCCGGAGAGCTTCTTATCAATCAAGTTTATCGTATTCTTCATCCGTCACGTGTTCACACCATACGGTATCCGTATGTACGCTCGGAGCCGCGATGGAGATGTAGGAGAACCAACTGTCTTTCCTTGCGCCGTGCCAGTGCTTAACATTAGCAGGGATAACAACCGTAACGCCCTCTTTCAATTCAACCGTTGGCTTGCCTTCCTCTACATACCAGCCTTTGCCAGCGATACAGATCAAAATCTGCTGTCCTCCGGCTTCGTCCGAGGTATGGATATGCCAGCAGGTCCGGCATCCCGGCTCGAAGGTCACATTGCTGATGAACAGCGGCATATCCTCATTCGGCAACACCATCGGCGATAGAAACGACACCCCTGTGAAATACTGCGAAAAAGTATCGTTCGTCTGGCCTGCTCCAAACAGATTGGCACGGTCAAATCCCTCTCGCTTCAGGTATTCATGACTCGTCTCCTAAGAAGTGTTCCTTTGCAAACTCCATGTCTTGCACAAGCTCCACCGTGCCGAGATACGTTCCTGAATTGTCACGCACCGCCATGTATTTCACCAGCATCGTGCGGCCACCCTTCTCCATCCAGACAGGCACCTCGTCACGGCGATTGTTCCTGAAATCATCGATGATCTGGCGCACCATGGGCTCGATCTTCGGCGGATGGCAGAAGAACACTTCCCGGTCAATGGCCATGCCGGGACGTTTGAAGACCTTCGGTCCTTCATTGAAAAAGCGGTTGATATTATCCGCATCCACAAAGGTAATCTCCAGCGGAATCGTATTCAGAAGCGCGGTCAGCTCCTCCAGGGTCATGTGACCGCCGGGCATGACGATCTCGCTCTCCGCATCGAAAGAGACGGAGCCCTTCCTGTTCTCCGCAGCCTCCCAGTGTTCCTGCGCCACGCCGAAGCACAGGTCGTAATCCTTCTTGTCGTGGTAGATGCCGTACCATTCCTCCTCTGTGAAGTTCACTGCGCAGATTGGGAACAGGATGTTCTGCTCCTTGTAGACCATTTCCTCGGCCCGGGTCAGCACGGCATCCAGCCTGGCGCTCCATTCTGCGCCGTGATCGTTTTCCTTTGCAAGCGCACTAAGTTCATCGCGAATCTCGTCGTCCACCGTCCACATCACATCGGAGGGACCGGAGACGCCGTATTTCACCTTCAGCAGGGGATAGAGCATATCACCTTTTTTGGCATAATGGATCGAAAGGTCACGAATCGCCGGGATAAGCGATTCATCCTTGCCCTCCTTAAATTTGGCAAGCAAATCGATAAGCGCGTCGTTTTCTTTTGTCAGCGTGTACAGAGGATGCCCGGCTATTGCCTCCAGTTCGGCGGCGCGGGCGTTCTTATCCGTGTAGTCCTTTTTGGGGAGGGAGCCTCTCTTCGCCAGCTCCTCATGTGCCTTTTTTCGCAGGAGGGAGGCTTCGACTTCCTTTTCTGCATTGGCTATTTTCTCCTCGGTTGTCGCGCCATGGAACAGGGCGGAGTGGACGTCGCAGAGCCTCTGCACTTCAGAAAGCGGCGTTCCCTCTTTCATGAGTTCCTGCTCTGCCTGCATGATCTCCGATGCCTCAACGTCGCTAAACTCACGGACGAAGTCCGCCCGTACAGTCTCCAGTTTTTCGCCTTCGCCCAGCCTTTTCAGATAGGTCTTGAGCTGTTCGGTGCGGCTTGCGGTGGGATTGTTCACATTTATTTTCTCCACACCAGCCTGCGCCGCAGAAGACATATCCGGCATCTCACCGACAAGCTCGAAGCCTTTGCCCATCAAGGTTGTCACGACATTCATCATAGAGATATTCTTCATCTTCGCGCCTTTGGGAATCGTCATGATCTTGCCGACGGAGTGCAGCATGGGCTTTTTAATGATCTCGGTAAAACCGAGCCCTGCCATGATCTCGATCAGCTCAGGGTATTCCTGTGTCAATTCATAGACAGTTTTATTCAAATCAAGCTTCTTTGCCATAGTGATAGACCTCCTTTGTATTTTTCTGTATTTATTATAAACATACTTAGAAAGATTGTATGTTGTTCAAACAACAAAGCAACACATTTTTTCTGGTCACACTCCAAAGCAAAGCTGATTGCAAATTTGGGCGGAGAATATACTCCTACCTATATCTACTTCTGAACAAGCCGTACAATTATTTGTCAAAAGAGATAAGAGTGGCGGGGATTGCTCCCCGCCGCCCGATACCTTTACCTTATATGTAGATCAGATCATGATTAACGATCTCTGTTGCCCTGTCACGGATGTTATTCATCCGCTGTACCCACTGCATTTAATCCTGCACTTTGAGCTGTTCGGTGACCCCCTCACGTTCGGCCATTTGCTCTGTCAGCAGGAAGGAGCATTTGTTCCGTTGCCTGTTCGTTGATGTCGGCAAGGTATGTATTCAGCCTGCCGCTGGTCAGCAGTTCCGTGTAAAGAGCTTTTCGCTCCTGCTTTATGTACCGCAGATGCCGCTGCCCCCAAATGCCAATAGGTTTTTCTTCTTCGGCTGGTACTGTCAAGCATGAAATGTAGTAATCGCCTTGCAGTTCGTACCATAAACCGTTGCTTTCGTTATAAATGGTCTTTTCCATTGTGAAATCCTCCTGTATAATAGTTCCGTTGATGTATTCGCACATATGTCACAGGCTCCCGATTGCCACACCTTGTTATATCCTGTTATGGGTTTTTCTTGCCCTTGCTTTTGCCCTTATGAGCGGCGCGGGCGTTGTAGAAACGGTGTAACATTTAATAAAGGGTTCGGTGAGAAGATCGCGGAAAATCCTTTGTTTTCAACGGTTTCAGAGGATTTCATTAAAACCCTATAATCAGCGGCAAACGCCTATGATTTCGGGGATTTCAAATCCCCGTTTGTCTATTTGAATATAACAATTTGAGAAACAGCAAAGCACAAAGGTTTGCTGTTTTTTTCTTGCTTAATTTTTCAAAATAAAATTGTCTATGATAAACTTCTTTCACAATTCCAAACTCACCTCATGTTGACTTTTAGCGGTTAAAGGGCTAGACTATTGACAGAAATTATTGAGGATATTCAGCATGTTTAGTATCTTAAGAATATCAGGGGCATATAGCACATCGAAGATATTGGGAATATTGGGAATATTTAACATATTTACGATATGGAAGATAAGGAAAATAGTATGGATTTTTTGATTGCATTTGCAATCTTCCTGACTTGTATGTTAGGAAGTGTAATTAAGGGTTTCAGCATGGTAATACCCCTTTTTATAGGCTTGGTTGCTTTCTCCGCAGTAGCCTTTAGAAGAGGCTGCCGATTGAAAGAAATACTGAAGCTCATATTCAAGGGTGTAAAAAAAGGCATGGTGGTAGTGCTTGTTATGGTATGTATCGGTATTCTTACTGCAATGTGGCGCTATGGTGGCACTATCCTCTTCTTTGTATATTACGGAGTTTCAATCATCACCCCCAAGGTATTCATTTTAGCGGCTTTCCTATTATCCGCCATTCTTTCCTACGCCCTCGGAACATCCTTTGGCGTATCAGGAACCATGGGAATCATCCTCATGTCAATAGCAATAGCCGGAGGTGCCGATACCGTTATCACAGGAGGTGCCATTCTTTCAGGCGTGTACTTTGGTGACAGATGTTCCTATGCGTCTTCCAGTGCCATACTTACAGCCATGTTAACAGACACCGATATTCAAAAGAATGTACCCTTAATGTTAAAGACCGGTATGCCAACCATATTGCTTGTCACCCTGCTTTATGCAGTGCTATCCTTTACACATCCCATGAACTCTGCAAATCCTGAGATTTTGGATATGATTCGCTCAAACTACTCTGTGGCTTGGCCTACTGTTATTCCCGCATTAATCATGTTCGTATTACCCTTATTTAAGGTCGATGTAAAAATTACAATGCTTATAAGCGCTGCCTGTGCTTTCGGAACTGCCGTACTTTTAGAAGCCGTAACGCCTCTTGCAGCTTTGAAAGCCTGTGTTTTCGGAGTTCTTAAAGATGGAACCCAACTCGGCGATATGCTGTCAGGTGGAGGTATTACCTCTATGCTGGAAATCTGCGTAATACTTATGATATCCTGCTCCTACTCCGAAATCTTTCAAGAGGCGAATATGCTTGCACCCGTAACAGCAAAAATGACGGCTATGATGAAAAAGTTTGGTAGATTTACCACCGTGGGCGTTGTGGGCTTGCTATCTTGCATGGTATTTTGCAATCAGACAATCGGCGACATTGTAACAGTAAATGTTACCAAGACCGCTCACGAAGAGTCAGGTGGTAGCCACGAAGAATTTGCAATGGATATTGAAAATTCTCTGATTGTACTGGCAGGATTAGTGCCTTGGTGTCTTGCCTGCAAGGTTCCGCTGGCTCTAATCGGTGCGGACTTTAGCAGTCTACCCTTTGCCTTTTCATTATATTTACTGCCGATAATCTATTTCTTTACTAAGAGATGGTACTTCAAAAATCTCGGCAAGGGCTAAATTTGACGGAGCTTAAAACCCGAACTTATTATAATAAATTAATTTAAATAACCGTAAACAAACGACAAAAGCAGTAAAAATGAAACCTTTCAAAATAGCTGCTAAAAACAGCCAAGCAGGGTTTATTAAGAGAATCCTGACTAAAGCTTTAGATAGTGGAATAAGCAAAGCGTACAAAACAAAAAAAGGAGTGAAAAACACAATTATGAAAAGATACATATTTAACAAAAAAGGAAAAATCATATTAACCATACTGGTTTTGATTATAGCTGCGATTATTGCGCTGGTTACACTGTCATCCATGGGAATACTACCTGAAATTTTAAATAAACCTGAAATTGATTATCCAAATTCTGATAGTAAAGATATAAACGGTGAAGAAACAGGAGATGAAAGTAAACAGAACGAGCCACCTGCAAAATCCGAAGCTGAAATTCAAGCCGCACTGGCTTTTCTTTCAGATACTTCCTATGAAACCACTTATCCCGATTCTCCATACATTCCTGAAGGGGCGGAATTTACCATGCAACTGGTAAACAAGGTAAAGGGCGTGAGCAAGGACTATGTTCCCGACAATTTACAACTTACTAAATATAGAGCAAAGGATCGCGCGGAAAGCAACCAATACATGATTGACTATGCGGCAAATGCTATGGACTCCATGATAGAGGGCGCGCAGGCTGAGGGGTACACAATTCTCGTAACAACCGCCTACAGATCTTACAACTTCCAGTCCGTTCTTTACAACAATTATGTAGCTAATCACGGCCAGGCAGCCGCTGACACTTTCAGTGCCCGTCCCGGCACTTCCGAGCACCAGTCAGGTCTTGCAGCGGACTTAACCAGCCCATCCGTAAACTATCAGCTTACCAGCAAATATGGAGATACCGAGGAGGGAAAATGGCTTGCCCTGCACTCCCACGAATACGGCTTTATTCTCCGCTACACCAAAGCCGGCGAAGCTATAACCGGTTATGTTTACGAGCCTTGGCATTTCAGATACGTAGGTACGGAAGTGGCTACTGAAATTTGGGAAAGAGGTATTACTTTGGAAGAGTATATAGCTGAGAAGTATTAAAAGAATGTATAGTTCAAATCTTAAAATAATTATATTGAATACCATTTTTTACCCTATAAGCCTATTTTTTATTATTGACCTAATAAGTCTCGGGTTTTATATTATATTTTTTCATATCACTTGATTGGTCATCTGGCTTTGATAAATGACCGAGGCACAAATAACATTATCTGTTTTGATATGAAAAATGGGACAAAAAACAAATCTTACAGCAGAACTTGGAGCCGAACACTCATACATTTTTGGACAGACCACCTATAATCTATCGTGTATAGCAACTGAACATGAGGGTAATCATAACAAAATAGTTAGAATTGCTGTTTCAAATTCTGCAAATTAAATTAACGTCAAAAACTAAAAACGGAGAGTATCCTCTCCGTTTTTAATTTTCTGTCCTATAAGCCCCTATAAGCCTATTTTTTAAATTTCTTTAATTTTCGCTTACATCATGCCGCCCATTCCGCCCGGCATACCGCCAGCCATTGCCGGCATTGGATTTTCTTCCTTAACATCGCACACGCAAGCCTCAGTAGTAAGGAGCATAGCAGACGCGGAAGCTGCATTTTGAAGAGCAGATCTTGTAACTTTAGCAGGGTCTACAATGCCTGCGCCAATCATATCCATATACTGCTCTGTGGAAGCGTTGAAGCCGACTCCCTGCTTGGAAGACTTTACCTTGGCTACTACAACGCTACCCTCAAAGCCTGCATTTTCAGCAATCTGACGAACCGGTTCTTCCAATGCTCTCATGATGATGGAAGCACCTGTCTTTTCATCTCCTGCAAGAGTTTTAACATACTTGGCAACTGCCGGAATAGTGTTTGCAAGAGCAACTCCGCCGCCTGCTACGATACCCTCTTCAACAGCAGCCTTGGTTGCATTCAGTGCGTCTTCAATACGAAGCTTTCTTTCCTTAAGCTCTGTTTCTGTAGCCGCACCAACTCTAATAACTGCAACACCGCCAGCCAGTTTAGCCAGTCTTTCATTTAACTTTTCCTTATCAAAGTCAGAAGTTGTTTCAGCAATTTGAGCCTTAATCTGTGAAACTCTGTCCTGAATTTCAGAAGACTCTCCGTTACCGCCAACGATAACGGTATTTTCCTTTGTAACCTTTACAGAGGCTGCTGTTCCCAGCATATCAAGGGTTGCTTCCTTAAGGTCATAACCGACTTCTTCGGAAATCACCGTACCACCTGTAAGAATAGCAATATCTTTCATCATTTCCTTGCGTCTGTCGCCAAAGCCCGGAGCCTTAACCGCTACACAGTCAAAGGTGCCGCGAAGCTTGTTAACTACCAGTGTAGCCAGTGCTTCACCCTCTAAATCTTCACAAACAATGAGTAATTTTCTACCCTGCTTTACAATCTGTTCAAGAATAGGGAGTAAATCCTGAATGTTTCCAATCTTCTTGTCTGTTAAGAGGATATATGGATTTTCGTAAGTTACTTCCATCTTCTCTGTATCTGTTACCATGTAGCTGGATACATATCCCCTGTCAAACTGCATACCCTCAACTACTTCAAGAGTAGTTCCCATGGACTTGGATTCTTCAACAGTGATAACCCCGTCTTTTCCAACCTTTTCCATAGCCTCGGCAATTAGTTCTCCAATTTGCTCATCTGCTGCGGAAACTGCCGCAACCTGTGCAATAGCTGACTTGGAATCCACAGTCTTTGAAATAGACTTAATCTGCTCAACAGCGACATCAACAGCTCCCTGAATACCACGCTTTAATACCATAGGGTTTGCACCGGCAGCCACATTCTTAAAGCCCTCTTTAATAATAATCTGAGCCAAAAGTGTAGCTGTGGTAGTACCGTCACCTGCCACATCGTTTGTCTTGGTTGCAACTTCCTTTACAAGCTGTGCTCCCATGTTTTCTGTAGCATCATCCAGTTCGATTTCCTTTGCAATAGTAACACCGTCATTTGTGATAAGCGGTGATCCGAACTTTCTTTCTAAAAGTACATTTCTTCCCTTAGGTCCAAGTGTGATTTTTACTGTATTTGCAAGCTGATCAACACCAGCCTGTAACTTTCTTCTAGCGTCTTCGCCATAGAATAATTCCTTTGCCATTTTTCCTTACCTCTCTTTCAAACTACTTTTCAATTTTAGCAAGAATTTCTTCCTGCTTCATGATTATGTAATCTTCGCCCTCAAACTTCACTTCTGTACCGCCGTACTTAGCAAAGATAACTTTATCTCCAACTGCAAGCTGCATTTTTTCATCCGCGTTACCCGGGCCAACTGCAACAACCTCTGCCATAAGTGGCTGTTCTTTAGCCTGAGCGGCAAGGATAATGCCTCCCTGGGTCTTTTCTTCAGCTTCTACTCTCTTAATCACTACTCTTGTGCCAAGTGGTTTAATTCCAACTGCCATAGTATAATCTCCCTCCTATTTATAAAAAATATTTGTACACATTATTAGCACTCTGTATCTTCGAGTGCTAATTCTATTTTACGCATTCCTTATTAAAAGTCAAGCCCTTTTTTAATGTGATAAAACAGGTATTGTTGTGCTATACCGCCATATTCTCCAAACTGCCGAGCCGCAAACTTTCTCATGCTTTCAAGCTCTTTTTCATTAAAGCCGTAAGCCTGAACCATAACTTTCTTAATCCAAGTATCAATGGGGAAGCTTTCTATTTGATTCATTCCAAAAAGCCTTATACAATTTTCAACTTTAGGTCCTACTCCTGTCAGTTCCGGCACAGGCACGAAGTTGTCCAAATCTTTCCACTGCCTAAATTCTCCCAAAGGTTCCTTTTCTAAAATGCCACATTCCACAATTTGTTTGGCTGATTTAATAAGATAGGGTGCACGATAACCAAGTCCCACAGGTGCCAGCTCCGCCTCCGACAATTCCGCCAACACTTTCGGTGATGGCAAACTGTAATAAGCCTTACCGTCCAAGGTTCCTGCCTTCTCACCGAAAGCCTGTGCCAAGGACTCTACACATTTTTTAATTGATGGAATTTGTTTTTGCTGGGAAACAATAAAGGAGACGATGGTTTCCCATGTTTCCTGCTTCAAGATACGGATTCCTTGACCTGAGGTAATGGCTTTCGCCACTTTAGCGTCCTTTTCTCCCAAGACTCTCTTTATTTCTCCGTAGTCTCTGTCCAAATCTAAATAATATCGCCAAAACGCCCTGTCTACCTCTTGATTTTCCCCAATCTCACCCTTAGTGCGAACCGTAAGACATCCCTCTTCAATATATATATTGCCTATCTGTCCATAGGCTATGCCGCTGTAACTGCCGTCCTCCTGACGAATCCATCGGAAACACTGTCCGCAATCAAAGGTCTGCTCTAAATCCAAATCCTCGAACTTTCCTATTTTTAAAACTTTATCTTTCATTTTCTATCATCCCTAAGTTCTTTATAATCCTTATAATATCGCCTAAATGCCCCGCTGACCTCTTTATCTTGTCATTTGGACTGTTATATTCACAGCCGCAATATTCTTTGCCATAAAGGCAGCTACCCTGCTTGCTACCTGTTGCTGAATACGCTCACAAACCATACGCACGGAACTGCCGTATTTGATTTCTATCAGTATGTTAATTACCGTTCCGGAAGAAGTTTCCTTTACGCCTGTCTTTATAATCTCACTCACTTCCGGTATTTCTCTAGCGGCATAAGCTACTAAAGAGGGCACTACCGATGGGCTGACATCCACTGACCCCAGATAGCTGTAGGCTGGACGAACAATGGTTTTTTCGCTCTTTTCCGCCTTTACTCCAAGACCTACCCAGTGGCGAACCGTATCCATCAAATAACCCGAAAATTCTTGTTTAATCTGTATGGTGGCAACGGGAATGACATGATTTCCCCATCTATCCCTTTGATTACGCGCCACCTTACGCTCTTTTTCTGTGGTAATTTCTTCTATATCTATAAATTCCTCAATATCCGGAAGCTCCAAGCGTGCAGCTATCCTCTCCACCATATCTTTGGATGTGCCGATAAGGAGAATTTTTTCAGGGTTCTTTTCTTTAATGGAGTTTTTCACACTTTTACAATGTGTATCATCCTTGAAAATAGCCGTTTTAATAGCCCCCACCATAGTAGGCTGCCGCTTGGCAGATTTGCCTGCAACTTGGCTGTTTCTATATATGAAAAGACCGTCATCAATGATAGCCTCTATCTTTTTTTCACGGCAGAGATTAACTGACTGATAGCTCTTTCCTGTACCGCTTTTACCAACTAGGGCATAAACTTTCATCTTTACATCTCCATTTTCTTCTGATATAATCTAACTGTCGTTAAGATTATATAAAGGAGGACACGAATTATGGCATATAAAATCATTGCAGATACTTGCATTAACTGTGGCGCTTGCGCTGCTGAATGCCCTGTAGAAGCTATTTCTGAGGGTGCTGATGCATACGTAATCGACGCTGACAAGTGTATCGACTGCGGTTCTTGCGCTAACGTTTGCCCGGTTTCCGCTCCAGTTGAGGGCTAATTCCAGACAGATAAAGCAAATAAAGAATAATATATAACCGTTTCATAAATGAAACGGTTATTTATTTTGCCTAAATTCAGTTATAATTACTTTTCTTCACTGTTGCCGCAAGATACCTTGTAAGCTAAAGTGTAGAGAGAGTCGGAGAGATGAACATTTTCAATCGCCACATGGCTGGGAATCTCTAAATCCACCTGGGCAAAATTCCAAATCCCCTTAACGCCGGCAAAGCATAACTTGTCTGCAATCTCCTGCGCGTTATCCTTGGTGGTGCAAATGATACCTAAATCAATGTCATTTTCCTCAACAAACTCAACCAGATTTTCAGAATCAAGAACATCAATATCGTTAATACGAAGCCCTACTAATCTGGGATTAACATCAAACAGCGCTTTTACAACAAAGCCTGCTCTGTAATAATGTGTATAGTTGGCCAGTGCCTGTCCCAAATTTCCCGCTCCTACGATAACCATCTTGTATTCTCTGTCAAGACCCAGTATCGCACTGATTTCGTTATAAAGACCCTCTACATTGTATCCGTACCCCTGTTGACCGAAACCGCCGAAGTTGTTTAAGTCCTGACGAATCTGGGATGCGGTATATCCGATAAGTCCTGCGAGATCATTTGAAGAAATCTTATCTATACCTTTTTTGTTTAATTCTTTTAAGTATCTTCTATAGCGTGGAAGTCTTTTTATGACCGCGTTTGAAATCTTTGCGTTTTCTTTCATTTTAGTGTACCTGTCCTACTGAACCTTTTCTTCAACGTATTTAACGATATCGCCTACGCTCTGAAAGTTTTCAGCATCTTCATCAGGAATTTCAATTTCATACTCATCTTCGATAGCCATAATAATTTCTACAGCGTCGAGGGAGTCTGCTTCTAAATCTCTCATAAGATGTGTGTCCATAGTGATGGCACTTTCGTCTACGTTGATTTGCTCCATAATAATATTCTTAATCTTATCAAAAACCATTTCTTTCCTCCTAATCCGAGTCACTGTCCCTATTGAAAATATGCATCTGACTCGCTTTTATTATATATATAGGTGATGCTATATGCAACAAAAATTTACTCAAATTTAACTACTTGTTAATTTTTTCCCGAAGCCGTTCTAAAGCTCCATCCAAGCGTCATATTTTTCCTCAAGCTCTGTTTTGGCTGTTCTTACTTTCTGTTCCCATTCTGCCAGCAATTCATGTTTTGTAAAGTTTTCAGGCAGACACATCTTAGCTTCCAGTTTTTCAATTTCAGCCTCCAAGGTTCCTATCTCTTCCTCAAGCTTCAGCTTTTCCCTTTCGCGTCTTCTCTCCAGCATTTGCTGTTCTTTCTTCAGCCTGCGCTCCTCTGCACTGGAAAGTTTATCTGTATCCTTAAGTTCATCGCCTTTGGCTCCGCTTACCCGCTCGCTCATCTCCTCAAGATATTTTTTCCCCGATTCAATTTCCGCCTGCTTCTTTTCCAGATAGTAATCATAGGCTCCCAAATAGCTTATGGCTCCATCTTCGGTGAGCTCCAAAATCCTGTCGGGAATGCGGGAAAGAAAATATCTGTCGTGGGATACCACAATTACCGTTCCCTGAAATTCTTTAAGAGCGGCTTCAAAGACCTCTTTAGAGTCAATATCCAAATGATTGGTAGGCTCGTCCAAAATAAGAGTGTTCGCCCCTGCCAACATCATCTTTGCCAAAGAAAGTCTAGCTTTCTCACCTCCCGAAAGAGAACTTATGGGAAGAAAGACCTCATCGTTCTTAAATAGGAATCTTCCTAAAATAGAACGCATTTCCGTATCAGTGTACAGCCTGTAGGAGTCTTTCAATTCCTCCAAAACGGTATTGCTCTCATTCAATAATTGCTGCCCCTGATCGTAATAGCCAAAGTCAACATTATGTCCGACTTTCAGGTATCCGCTGTCAGCCTCCAGTTCGCCCATAAGGATTTTTAGAAGTGTAGTCTTACCGATACCGTTTGCACCGACAATACAAATCTTCTCCCCACGCTTAATATCAAAGTTGACTCCCTTAAAAAGCTCCCTGCGACCTGTCCCGTAGCCAAAGCCTTTTGATAAGTCCTCTGCCAGCAAAACGTCATTTCCGCTTTGAAAGTTCTGTTTGAAACGAATTTTCATCTTACCGGGAGCCGAATCAGGTCTTTCTAACCGCTCCACCATAGCCAGCCTCTTTTCTCTGCTGGCTGCACGCTTTGTCAGATGTTCTGTGCCTCTTGCCTTATACCTTGCAATTAAATCTTCCTGATGTTTTATTTCCGCCACCTGTCTTTCGTAATGGCGCAGGTCATCTTCATAACGTTTTCTTTTCTTGTCGGCAAATTCTGTATAGTTACCCTCATAACAAAAAAGATGTTTATGTTCTATCTCAAATATTCGATTTACCGTACGATCCAAAAAGTATCTGTCATGAGATATGACCAAAATAGCCCCTTTATAAGCCTTTAGATAGCCCTCAAGCCATTTTAGAGTACCTATATCAAGATGGTTGGTAGGCTCGTCTAAAAAAAGCAAATCAGGCTTCTTAAGCAGTAATGCTGCCAGCGCAAGTCTGGTTTTTTCGCCGCCTGAAAGGGTAGATATCTTTTTATCGTAAAACTCCTGTCCGAATGCCATAGAGGACAAAACGCCGTTAATTTCGCTTTTATATGAATAACCCCCACTGCGATCATACTCCTGCTGCATGGCGTCTATTCGGTGCAGCAAAGCCTCCACATCTTCACCCTTTGCAGATCTTACTGCTACTTCGTCGGAAAGACTTGCAATATCCTCTTCGAGTCTATGTATATTGCTGAAAATCCCGTCTATTTCCTCAAAAACCGTATTGTCCGAATTAAACTCCGCGTTTTGCTTCAAATATCCGATAGTGGTATTGGCAGACACAAAGAAATCTCCTTTTTCGTAAGTAAGCTCCCTTGTAAGAATCTTCATCAACGTGGTCTTTCCTGCACCGTTTACGCCGATAAGTCCGACTCTGTCTCCCTCGTTAATGTGAAAGGAGATGTCCTCTAAAATCACATCCGTACCGTATTCTTTTGTTATATTGGTTGCACTTAGTACAATCATCGAAGTTCTTCCTCTCCTAACGGGAGATAGGCAACTGCATCCATAGAAAGATTGCCTTTCTCTCCCGCTTTATACATATAATATGCCGCGCAGCCTATCATCGCCGCATTGTCAGTGCAGAGAACAGGATCAGGGGCATAAAGTTTTATTCCGTTTTTTTCACAAGCCTCACCAAGCTGCTTGCGAAGTGCGCTGTTGGAAGCCACGCCTCCCGCTAAAACCAGCTTGTCTTCGCCGCGGCTTTTAGCTGCCTTAACGGACTTCTTGACAATGACCTCAAGCACCGCCTGCTGAAAAGAAGCCGCCACATCCGCCACGTTTATTTCCCGACCTGCCTGCTTTTCGCTGTTTACATAATTCAGCACTCCTGTCTTAACTCCGCTGAAAGAAAAGTCCATGCTGTCCTTTTCCAACATTACCCGCTTAAACTCTATGGCGTTGGGATTTCCCTCTTTAGCAATGCTGTCAATCTTAGGACCGCCGGGGTAGCCTAAACCTATAACTCTTGCCACCTTATCAAAAGCCTCCCCCACAGCGTCATCTCGGCTGGAGCCTAGGACTTCACATTTATTGTAATCGGTTACCTGAATAATATTGGTATGTCCTCCTGATATGACCAGCGCCATAAATGGCGGTTCAAGCTCAGGATATTGCAAATAATTGGCGCTGATATGCCCTTGAATATGGTGCACCCCCAAAATTGAAATATTCTTTGCCAGAGCGTAAGCTTTAGCTGTGGCAACACCTATAAGGAGAGCTCCGATTAGCCCCGGACCGTAGGTAACACCTATCAAGTCAATATCATCCATAGTAACCCCCGCCTCCGAAAGCGCCTGCTGGGTTACCGCGTTTATATTATTTAAATGATGTCTGGAGGCTATTTCCGGAACAACTCCCCCAAACTGCGTATGTATTTCTATCTGAGATGAAATTACATTGGACAATATAGTGCGACCGTCTGCAACTACCGCCACCGAGGTTTCGTCGCAGCTGGTTTCTATTGCCATTGTTAAAAATTTTCCATCTTTCATTTCTATCCCTCTTTTTTATATGCTGATATATATTTGCATAGTAATTTTCAAATCACAGCGGTTAAGCCTTTGTGATAAAAAAATGCCTGCATATACCCGAATATATCCTATAACTTTTCAATACTGTTGCTTGTCTAAATTAAATTTTGGAGCCTAAAGTCGTATCTATAAAACTTGATTTAAATCCGTCTCCACATAATAATTGCATCTTCTCCATTGTCATCATAATACCCCTCACGCACACCCTCTTCCCTGAATTTAAATCCTGTATAAAGGTTTATTGCGGGAGTGTTGGATTTTCTGACCTCTAAGGTTTCTGCAACCACACCGTTATTTTCTGCCGTTTCAATTATAGTTTCTACTATGGCATGACCGATATGCTTTCGCCTGTAATCCGGATGAACTGCAATATTGGTAATATGCCCCTCATCTAAAATAATCCACATGCCACCATAGCCTACAATGCGATTTTCCAGTTCCGCCACTATATAAACGGCTCTTTCATTTGTGTTAATTTCCGACCAAAAGGAATCCTCGCTCCATGGGGCAGAAAAACAAATCTTATCCAGCTGAGCCATTTCATGAACATCCTTTGGCTCTGCCGCCCGAATAGTTAAAATACCCATTACTTTCTATTTACCGCCATTTCTATTGCCTGTTGCGATTTGGTTTCATTCTTCTTTTCTATAATTTCCTTTTCCTTTTTAGCCGCTAAATTTCGCTCCGCCTCCGGCTGACGCATATAATCCGGCTGAAGCTCCCCATATTCTAAGGTTTGCCCCCTTAAAAACATATCCAATGCCAATCTTGCTACGCTTCCTGCATTCTGTACTTCCTGCCCATTTCTGCGGATAATATATCCTTTTTCTTTCGCCCAGGTTTCTACTTTCTCAAGATAAGAATATATCCCGTCACCATAAAGCATGATTTCCTTTAAACCCGCAAAGCTCATAGCTTCATCCAGCTTTAGCAAAAAATCCTCTAAATTATATGCCGCTCCTTTGCAAAGGGTATCAAACTTTTCCGCAGGTTCTGAAACAGTGCTTGAAATGACACCTTCTCTCCAGCGAAAAGCCCCTGCATATACCTGATTTCGTCTTGCGTCAAAGATTGGACAAACCACCCCGAAAAACTCCGGCTCGTGATACAGGAAGCTCTCAAGAGTCGGAACCCCTATTGCTTTCTTTTCTAAAACTTGAGCCAAAGCTCTGGCTGTGGTTACACCTATTCTTATGCCTGTAAAAGAACCCGGCCCTTTGCTTACTGCTATGGCAGAATAGTCTTTAGGTTCTATACCGATTTCCTTTGAAATTTCATCTATCAGAGGAATCAAATTGGTTAAGTGGTTGAAGCCTGCCTGCGCCGTCTTTACCGTTACATTTTTGTTTTCGTCTATTACTGCCACCGAAAGCTGTGAGCCTGTGGTTTCTATTGCCAGTATATACATACCTGCGTCTCCTTATATTTTCAAAAGCTGATTAGCTTCTTCAACATGATATATTCTTTGATTCTCTTCATTGCCATATTCTATTCTAATGATAATAGTATCGTCCGGCAATAAATCTTCAATAAGGTCTGCCCATTCAACTACGCAAAGCCCTTTACCGAAGAAATACTCATCAATGCCTATTTCGTAAAGTTCATCGGGGTCATAGACTCTATACACATCAAAATGATAAAGGGGAAGTCTGCCTCCGATATGCTCCTTTACAATGGTAAAAGTGGGGCTGGTAATGTTTCCTGCTATGCCAAGTCCCTCTGCAATATATTTGGTAAGGGCTGTCTTTCCCGTTCCCAAATCTCCCATAAGAGCAATGACCTGACCGGGTTTCGCCTTTTCTGCCAGCTGATGACCGAAAGCTCTGGTTTCCTCTTCACTGTTTATTTTTATAATCTTTTCCATTCCCGACCTTTCTGTAAAATAAGAGCCTGCCTTTGACTGCAACACCCTAATGTCATTATTTTTACTCAAATATAATGCAAATAACGTATCTTTTATTATATCTTTCTTTTTTCCTTTTCGTCAAGCAATCCTAAATAATCAAAGGGTAAATCAAACTTTTTCAAAAAAGCAAAAGGCGAACCTTACGGCTCGTCTTTCACCAACTAACGATTTATATGTATGCTAGTAGTGCAGACATACGCCCACACATACTCAAACATATTATACAACATCTCTAACAAAATTGCACTTATTTTTTTATATCACCCTAAAGATTCCTGAGAAACCTAAATATCAAGTTGAGTTTCCAGTGTCAGTTTTAAAAATCATAACTTGCTGTTTTATTAAAGCAATATTCAAATTAGCTTGAAATTTCTTAAAAGGAAGCCAAAACACGCCGTGATATCCTTTGATATATTCACGTATATTCACGGTGCAAAGTCAGCCTACTTGTGCAAAAACGTGGAAATTCTCTTGTACACAATAAAGGTCACAATGGAGTTTAACCCTGCTTTTAACAGGTTGAAGCTAGCAATCCCCGGAAACATTGCTACGATTGCAGCTCTTTCAATTCCGAAAAATTCAGCTGTTATGAAATAATTGGCAGGAAGCATAATTGCTGTCATGCAAAGGGTGCCGGCTATTAGTGCAATGACAGCACCTTTTCTTGTCTTATGAGTGCGATAAATGTTTCCTGCAACAACAACGAAAGTGCCTGTGGCAATAATGTGCATGATTATTCCATAAGGTCCTGTTGTTGCAAAAATCAAGCCCTGAAGCAAAGATACAATTACCACAATTACAAGTCCTGCAATAGAACCGT
Organism: Bacillota bacterium; assembly: GCA_041797745.1. Taxonomy (GTDB): domain Bacteria; phylum Bacillota; class Clostridia; order Peptostreptococcales; family Anaerovoracaceae; genus UBA3871. Next base: position 28,712 of record JBHBZU010000053.1, on the reverse strand, counting down.
AAGCGAAAGTTCCAATGAAAATGGAAATGTCCGCAGGATCGTATTCTAGGAAAGGAAGAGGGGGAAAGGGAATCCTGATTAATGCCATGAGCACGATTGAAATCGCTATCAACATCCCCATTTTTGCGAGTTTTACAGTTTTCTTTTTTTGAGTCATTTTAAAATCCTTTCTACTGTCAGGTTTTGGCAAATAAAAATCCCCTGATTTACAGGGGCAAAAAAACGCAATTACGCAATATTTAAAAATAGCATAAATAATTAATGCGTCCATTTCTTCCATCCGGACTATAACCGTCGGTTGCAGAATCTCACTGCATCGTGCTAAAAAAGCTCGCGGACTTATCACTGACGTGAAACACCGCCGGTGAGGACTTTCACCTCGCCCTGAAACAGATATTCTATTAAATTTACATAGACCATGATAACATTGTAACAAAGCTATGTCAAGCAGGACAGCTCTACAAAAATTGCAGACAGTTCTTAAACCGAAAGGCCGTAAAATCAAAGGCAACAAGCCGAGCTTATTCTATTCTGCTGTTCCGCCATTTTGCTGTGTTTGGCTTATTCTCTTGTGAGGTCGTAAATTGCTTTTGCATAAATTTTAGAGGCTTTAACTATGTCTTCAACCAAAGCTCTCTCGTTTGCCTGATGCATAACATCGGGACGTTCTTGGAACTGTGCTCCAAAGCATAACATATTCTTAAAAGCCTTGGCATAAGTGCCTCCACCTGTAACAAAAGGCTTTGCCTCTGTATCTCCTGACATTTCCTTATAGGCATTCATAAGCTTTACCACCATGGGAGAATCCTCCGCCATATAAAGCGGTCTTTCGTTCAGAAGCTTTATCACACCTATATTAAACTCATCAAGCACAGTTTTCATGCCGTCATATACGTCAAAGTCCTCTTTAGTAACCGGATAACGAACATTTACAGTTATTTCTCCTGCATTTGTTCCCATTTCGCAAAGCCCTACATTAAATACCAGCTTCCCCGATTCTTCGTCCTCAAGGTCGCAACCGATATTCTCCCCATTTAAATTAAAGCCTATATGTTTATTATAAAATTCTATGAACTCGTTTACATCATCACTGACAAAGTTAAGTTTTCCCAAGAACTCAAAGATAATGGAAATTGCATTTAAGCCCTCCCAGGGATGTGCTCCATGAGCAGCTTTACCTGTTACCACTATTTCCAAGCTCTTTCCTGTTCCCTTAACACTGACTTTATGTCCTGTTTCTTCTCTGTAAAGAGCTGCAAGCTCCTTGATATCTTCGTAAGCTTGCGGCTTGTCGCTGCGGACTACGGCTCTCGCGTAGTCAGGCACCATGTTTGGTGCCTTGCCGGCCTTTAGGCTGCGCAGCTCCAGCCCCTTGTTTACGTTTTTAGCAAACTTTTTAGCCAGACGAAAAACCAAAATCCCCATTTCCCCATTTATTAAAGGAAAATAGCCATCGGGCGTGAAACCAAAATCAGGCATCCTTTCGCTGAGGAAATATTTTTCTACTCCCTGCCACTCTGTTTCTTCGTCCAAACCCAATATAAGCCGAACCTTTTTTGAGGGAATAAAGCCTGCTGCTTTGAGCGCTTTCATGGCATAGTAAGCCGACACAAGCGGACCTTTGTCATCCTGTGTACCTCTGCCGTAAATCCAGCCCTCCTCCAAAGTTGCGCTAAAGGGATCTCCATGTTTCCAGCCCTCACCTACAGGCACCACATCCAAATGTGCCGCAATACCCATGATCTCTTGAGAAGCCGGCACTTTATCACCTGCTTCGTCTAATTTGTAACCGCCAAAATCAATGTGACCCCCGTAGTTGTCAACATTTTTTGTTTCAAAGCCATCCTTTTCCGCCATTTTCAGCATATATTGAAAAGCCTCGTCAACTCCTCTTCCAAAGGGCAGTTTTCCACGCTCGGAGTCAATCTCTTCAGCGGTTCTCACACTGTTAATGCGTACCAAATCCTGAAGAGTTTCCACCATCTCGTCTCTATATAAGTCAATTAATTCCAAGTATTCCATAAGAAAGCTCCTTTGCTTCTCTTGCTCTGTTTAGGTGCCCTGAAGTCTGAAGCACGGGATTTGAATCCAGCTGTTCATCCAACGGGATAATGGAATAACACAGCTTTCCTGCTGAATTATATCTATCCACCCAAGTAGTCACACCACCCATTTTCAAATCCGTCACAGTCTTTGTGTCAGGATGGAAAGTCAAGTTCACCATAGCCATTACACCCTGCTCTGTATATTTATTGTTGAGAGTCTCTGCTCTCTGATTGCTGATAAAATTACCGAGGCTATAATACACAGGGACTTCTTTCCTGTGATTTTCCCAAGTAACGCCCTCCGGTGTATTTTCGGGATTTTCCACCTTAACCTCCTTACCCTTGCTGTCCAGGGCTACCCAGTTATCCTTGTAAAGCATTGTTGCTTCCTGAAGCACATGAGGGTGGGAACCGAAAATAATGTCCACATCCATGGTATTCACAGACTGCTGGGCTATATACTGCTGCCATTGGTTAGAGTGTTGCTGATATTCTTCACCCCAGTGATAGTATAAAATGACAATATCCGCTCCCGCTTCTCTGGCAGCCACAACCACCTCATTGACCTTTGCAATATCCTCGTCGATGTAGGCATAATTAAAGGAATTTATGTGAGAGGCTGTTTCAGCTCCGGCAATATTACCGTTAATAGAAACACGGCGGTCATTTGTAGTATTTTGGTAGGTATAGGCAACTACCCCCACCTTTACTCCTTTAGCCTCATAGAGAGCGTATCTCGGCTCTGCACTTTCCTTAATGCTTCCGGTGGTTTTAAGTCCGTTTGACCTGAGAATATCAAGGGTCCTCATGGCGCCTGAAAGTCCGCTGTCCAGCATATGATTGTTGGCAGTTCCCGCTACATCAAAGCCTGCGGCGGCAACAGCAGCAGCCATCTCGTCAGGAGATCTGAAAGCAGGATAACCTGTGTAGTTAGCACCGGGAAAAGTAGTCTCTATATTACAAATAGCTACATCTGCCCCTTGTATGTAATCGCGGACATAATCATAGTTATTGTTAAAATCGTAAGTTCCGTCCCCATTAGCTTGCGCTTTAAGGTTGGAACTGTGTGCCATGATGTCTCCTGCGCAAAGTATTGAAAGCTCTATGGGGTCAGGGGGCTTTGGAAAAAAATCTCCCTCACTTCCGTCGCCGTCATCTTTCTCTTCAACTGAAAATAGTGGGAGCACTAAAAATACTCCCACTAAAACACAAAGTAAAACTAATATACTAGCTAAAACTTTCTTCTTCATAATCTCCTGTTATTCTACAGGTTCTACATATGCTACATCCTCCGGATACTGCTCCTTGAGGATTTTTTCTACGACGCCCTTTAATGTCATACGTGCACCCGGGCAGCCTGCACAGTGTCCCTGAAGTCTAACTCTTACTCCTTTGTCTTCTGTGTACTCTACGAACTCAATGTCGCCGCCATCTCTCTGAAGAAATGGTCTGATTGTTTCTAATGCTTCTTTAATCTTTGATTCCATTTTATAATGTCTCCTTAATTTGTTCAATATGCTATTCAAAAATTGGTTCCATCGTATAATGCTGTACGAATTTACCATCTTTTACACCCTCAATTACAACTGATTTCATTGGGTCACCATTGATATCAAATGTAATGTTCCCCGAAGCTCCCGGAAAGGCAGTTTCCAGGGTAATGCTCTTTGCCAGCAGTTCGCCGTCTAAAGCAGTTCCGATACGGTTCAGCGAGTCAATCGCTATGATATATGCGTCAAAGCCGAGAGCCACAGCAGGATTTGGAACTGAATCGTTACCATATTTAGCATGGTAGGCTTTAAGGAAAGTTTTGGACATTTCGTTTATGGTAGGGTCGGGAGCATAAACTACGGAAATCTCCGCCATCTCTGCCGCAGCCCCTAATCTAACCAGAAAATCCTCAGTATTCCATACGTCAGTGCCTAAAAACTTTACATTCAAATGCTTATCATAGGCTTGTTTAATAATTACCTGTGCTTCTTCCACATTGCATGGGAGGAATACGCATTTCACACCGGAGCTCTTAATTTTTTTGAGTTCATCACTGAAATCCAGCTGATCATCCTTATATTCAATAACCTGCTTAATAGCGCTTGAGTTTCCGGTCATCTGAACCATTTTTTCTTCAAAAGCCTGACTCAATGCTAAAGCCGTATCATTCGCTTCCTTTCGGAGAATTACCGCCTCTTCGCAACCCATACCCTCTTTTGCGTACTTGGCAAGTGCAATGCTTTGATAAGTTTCTACATAGCAAACTCTAAAGTAGTATGGATTATTGCTGGTTACCAGCGGATTGGTGTTTGTGATGGCAATTGCCGGAATCTTAGCCTTTTCCAACGGTGTTGCTGCTACCATTGAGTTAATGTCTCCGTAGCTTCCCAGCACTACTGTCGGTCTTTTAGCAATAAGCTCCAAAATCGCAGCCTTGGCAACAAGGATATCTGACTGATTATCAACATAGATAAGCTCCACAGGTTTTTTCATAACCTCAGGATAAAGCTCATTTGCCAACTGGATACCCATAATTTCAAGGTCTCCCTTTTCCTTGTCAGGACCGCTCATGGGTTCATATACACCTATTCTTACCGTCTCTTCAATATCTGTTTCAGATTCGGCAAAATTTTCGACGAAAGCATCCCAAGTAGCGCATGCAGTCATAGAGACAGCCATAGCTGTTACAATTAAACCCAACGCAAAATTTCTGATATACCCTCGTCTCATAATAATTATTCTCCTAAATATGCTTTCTTGACTCTCTCATCATTCAAAAGCTCACGTCCTTTGCCTGACATAGTCACAATGCCTGTTTCCATAACATAAGCAAAGTCTGAAATTTCCAAAGCCGCCTTTGCATTCTGCTCAATCAGCAGCACATTAACGCCGGCTTCTTTTATCTGCTTGATGATAGAAAAAATGTCTTTAATAACTAATGGAGCAAGACCCAAAGACGGTTCGTCCAGCATAAGAAGTTTCGGTTTAGCCATAAGAGCACGCCCTACCGCAAGCATTTGCTGCTCTCCCCCTGAAAGAGTGCCGGCAAGCTGCCATTTTCTTTCTTTCATGCGAGGAAAAAGTTCATATACCCAAGCAGTATCCTTTGCGATACTCTCCTTATCTTTACGCAGATAAGAACCCATAACCAAATTTTCCGCAACTGTCAAGTCAGGAAACACTCTTCTGCCCTCAGGGCAAAGAACTATACCCTCTTTTACAATGTCTCTTGTGGACATCTTTGTGATATCCTTGCCATTCCATGTAACAGTACCCTCTGTCTTAGTAACCAAACTCATGATGGCCTTAAGAGTTGTGCTCTTCCCCGCTCCGTTTGCGCCGATAAGGGAAATAATCGCACCGTCTTCTACGTCCATATTGATACCTCTAAGCGCGTGGATACCTCCATAATAAACGTGTAAGTTTTCTATTTTTAACATTAGTCATCCACCCCCAGATAAGCTTCAATTACCTTAGGATTGTTCTGAATCTCAGCAGGTGTACCCTCGGCTATGAGAGCACCATAATCCAGTACATAAATGCGTTCGCAAACGCCCATGACCACCTGCATATGATGTTCAATCATTAAGATAGAAAGATTAAACTCGTCTCTTATTCTTGCAACAAATCGCATTAAATCATCAGATTCCTGAGGATTCATGCCTGCTGCCGGCTCGTCCAAAAGAAGCAAACTAGGTTTAGTCGCCAAAGCTCTGGCAATTTCCAAATGTCTCTGCTTGCCGTAAGGAAGAGAAGTTGCCACATCGTCCTTATTTTCTTCTAATCCAAGGATACGAAGAAGTTCCATAGTCTCGTCTTTCATCTGCTGTTCTTCTTTGCGATTGAGACGGAAAGTGTCGGCAAAAATGCCTGCTTTCATGTTAGTGTGTTTAGCAATGAGAACATTGTCAAACACAGAAAGGAACTTAAAAAGTCTGATGTTCTGGAAAGTTCTTGCAACTCCAAGTTTAGTAATTTTGTCCGGTGTGAGAATTTTTACATCCCCATACTTTCCAAGATTCTGACCCTTGTAAAGTTCCTTTGCCTTTCCTTGTGGATGATTTTCAACAACACGTTCGCCATTAATTTCAACGGCGCCGTTTGTCGGTACATATACTCCTGTAATGACGTTGAAAGCGGTTGTTTTTCCTGCACCGTTAGGTCCGATAAGTCCGATAATTTCGCCCTTATTTACCTCCAGATTCAGATTGTCTACTGCAACCACTCCGCCAAACTGCATAGTGGCATCACATACGCGAAGAACTTTTTGATTACTCATTGATGTCACCTCCTACAGAAGTTGCACTATTATTTTTACCCAGTTTCCCGAATCTTAAACGTTTAAAACTATTATAAAGTCCGTCCCAGCTAAATTCTTTCTGCCCCATGATACCTTTTCTCCAGAAGAGAACTACCAGCATGAGTATTATTGAAAATACCACCATTCTGAAACCTGTTCTGAGAAGCGGTACTTGGAATGAGCCGATGAACATCTCGGTATCCAAAAATCTCAACCACCATTCTTTAGCTGAAATAACTAAGAATGAAGCAATGATAGAACCTGTCATTGAGCCCATACCACCGATTACGACAATGAGGAGGATATTATATGTCAACATCAGCGGGAAAGTAGTGGACTGTACAGCGCCCAGGAACATTGCCAAAAGAGCACCGGAAATCCCTGCAAAGAAAGAACTGATGACAAAAGACCAGGTTTTGTGCTTTGCCAAGTTAATTCCCATAGCTTCCGCTGCGATTTCATCTTCTCTGATAGCCATGAATGCACGACCAAAGGAGCAGTTAATAAGCAGGAACATAACTACTAAACATATTGCTACAACGATAAAAGGCACGAAATATCCAGGTATAAAACCTAAGTTCGTAAAGCCCGGAATGCTCTTAAGACCAAGTGAACCGTTTGTAATTCTTGCAAGAGGAGAACTTGCCACACAAATACGCACGATTTCCGCAAAGCCTAAGGTTGCGATGGCAAAATAGTCTGACTTAAGTCTAAGTACCGCCGCACCGATAAGAGCCGCTAAAAGAGCTGCCACTATCCCCGCAAGGATGAGTCCAAGTGCCGGTGGTAAGGCTATATTTTTTAACCAATCTGCAACACCGTACAGGTAGTAAACGCTACCTTTCTTGTTTGTCGGAATAGTAAATACCGCAAAAGTGTAGGCACCAACTGCCATAAAACCTGCCTGCCCCAAAGAGAACAAACCTGTAAATCCGTTAAGCAGATTCATAGAACATGCCGCCAGCGCATAAATAGCAGATAACTGCAAGACTGAGCGAAGCATGGAAGTTGTCCCTGTGGTAACGTAACTGAGAATCAGCAAAAGGATAAGCGCTGCAGTTGCGACCAGGGAACATATTTTTTTTGTTTTATTATCCATAATCACACCTTCTCAGAAACTTTTTCACCGAACAAACCTGTCGGTCTGAACATCAATACAACAACTAAAAGCACAAAAGTAAATACGTCGGAGAACTCCGAAAGCCCTACAGCTTTCATAAAAGTCTCACTGATACCTACTACCAGTCCACCCACAACAGCACCCGGAATGGAACCGATTCCGCCAAATACCGCCGCTATAAAGCACTTAAGCCCCGGAAGCGAACCTGCAAGCGGGAATACGGATGGTCTTGGGGTAAAATACAGCATAGAGCCGATTGCCGCCAAGCTACATCCGATTACGAATGTAAGGGAAATAATATTGTTAATCTGAATCCCCATGAGCTGCGCTGTCTCAAAATCCTTTGAAACGGCTCTCATTGCCATACCCACCTTGGTTTTTTTAACTAAGAAAAGTAATGCAATTACGCAAATAACACAAATCAGAGGGGTCAGAATTGTAACTAAAGAAGTGGAAGCTTCTCCGATTTTAAGTGTCCTGTTCAGCATAGGAATAGACGGATATTGCTTCGGTAATGCCGAGAACAGATATGTTGCCACATTTTGAAGCATATATGAAACGCCAATGGCAGAAATCATAATCGACATTCTTGGCGCAGTACGAAGCGGTTTGTAAGCCAGTTTTTCAATAAGCACACCCAAGATAACCGTAACAACTATAACCAGAATCATGGAAACATACCATGGAATCATAAAGTCTACCATTGCAAAAATCATGAAATACGCTGCCATCATGAATATATCGCCATGGGCGAAGTTGATCAGTCTAAGGATACCGTATACCATTGTGTAACCAATGGCAATCAAGGCATAAATGCTGCCGATTGAGAGTCCTGCAAGACAATATTGCATAAAATTTGTCATGTAAGATATCCTCCTTAAATTAAAGTTATGGAACAAATATATTCGTCCTTATAAACACACAAAGCGGTGAGGGTATATTGCACCCCTCGCCGCAATAAGTTCGCCTTATGTAACCTTAGTTACATTTCAGTCTTACAGATCTGCTACTTCCTGAGTTCTTACAAACTCGAAAGATTTAGTCTCTAAAGACTTTTCAGTAACAGTCTTGATATAAGCAGTAGTCTTGATAGCATCGCCGTTTTCGTCGAATGCAATGTGACCTGTTACACCATCGAAGTCAACCTTTGCAAGAGCGTCTCTGATTGCTACAGAGTTAACTACTTCGATATCTGTACCGTCGAGAGCCTGAAGTGCATTGTAGAGAGACATATATGCGTCATATCCAAGAGCAGAAACTGCTGCAACTGTGTCTGTACCTGCATTCCAAGTGATATTCTGCGGATTGCTGTTAAGGTATTCCTTGAAGCCCTTAACGAAATTTACTGCAACCTGATTTGATTCATCGTTTTCATCAAAGAATGTGGAGAGCGCTGCTCCTACTGCGTCCTTTGAGATGATAGCAGCATTTTCCCAAGTATCGCCGGCAAGAATCTGTGCAGTGATACCGTTAGCTCTCATCTGTGGAAGAATCAATGTAGCTGTATTGATAGAAGATGGACAGAATATACATTCAGGATTTGCTTTCTTGATAGAGGTAAGAAGAGCATTGAAATCGGACTCATTAGTCTGATATGTTTCTTCGTCTACAATTTCGCCGCCTAATTCTATAAAGGCATTCTTAAAGTATGTAGCAAGACCTGTGGAGTAGTCATCACCGTTCTGGGAGATGGTAGCCGCAGTTCTATAGCCCTCTTTGAAAGCATAGTTTGCCATTACTGTTCCCTGGAACGGATCAAGGAAGCAGGTTCTGAAATAGAAATCGTTGTCCAGTGTAACCTGCGGATTTGTGCAAGAGCAACCAACTGCCGCAACTCCCGCCTCTGCAAAGGTAGTACCTGCTGCAATAGATACTCCTGAGCCGTAGGAACCGATAACTCCTACAACACCCTTGGAAATAAGCTGCTGAGCTGCTGTTACAGCTGCCGCCTTATCGGACTGATTATCAACTTCAACCAGTTCAATATTGTATGTAGTACCGTTAATATCTACGGTTGGATTAAGCTGATTAGCATAACGCGCACCAAGCACTTCCTGCATTCCGCCACCACCGTTTTCACCGGTAGTCGGTTCGAATACACCAATCTTTATTGTGGTTCCCTCAACGTTGATTCCTGCAACTTCAGAACCACCCTCATCTCCACCGCCGCAGCCTACTGCGAAGAGGGAGAATACCATTACTAAAACGAGTAAAAATGATAGCTTTTTCATTTTATATTTCCTCCTATAAAATTTTTCAAAACATATTATAACTATTATAAGAACGGGCATGTAAAAAGTAAAGTTTTTTATCGAAATAATTGCAAGTGGGCTATCGTTATTTACGATATCTGTCCGGGGTTTAATTTTTTGTAAATTTTATACAATTATATGAGTTTCTCCTGATTTTTCCCTGATTTTCCGCTATTTTTTCAGTTGTATGTAAAAAGCGAGCCTTTTATGACTCGCTTTCTGTATACTTTTTGTGATTTTGTATCCTTTTGTTATCTATTATTCCTAGAACCCGTTATCTAAAACATCGAGAAAACCAAGAAAATACAAGGTTTTTACTTAATAAAACTACTTCGTGGAAGTAAATCAAATTCTAAAATTTGCGTAAACCCTACATCTTTATAGGTTTTATATCTTGGTCAAGGGCTGCAAAAGAAAAGCCGTTCTGCTCATATGCAGTCATAATATTATCAAGCTGTGAGGATGAAAGAGTGCTGGTATCATGCATGAGCAAAATCGCATTTCTTGAAGCATTCTTGTATTTAAGTCCTACCATTGAATTAGCATAGATTGTTTTCTCAGTTGCTCCCTTTGTTGCGTCTCCCGCAGAAATATTCCAATCATAATATGTAAAACCTCTGTTGGAAAGCTCTGATATAATGTCGCGATAAACGCTCTTATTGAAGCTGTTTATGCTACCACCCGGAAATCTGTAAATTCTAGGGTAAGTGCCTGTATAGTCATAAATCTTTTCGTAAGTGGTGTTAAAATCTTTCAAGTATGCTTCTACAGACGCATAAATGGTTCTGTAATCATGACAAGTAGTGTGAACGGCAATGCTATGCCCCTCATCCACCATTCTCTGAATCAATGGTGCAGTCTGTTCATTTATACGCGTGCCTACTAAAAAGAATGTGGCTTTAGCTTCGTGGGCTGCTAAAGTATTCAAAACTTGCTCCGTTCCCGCTCCCGGACCGTCATCGAAAGTAAGGAATATAGTATTCTGAATCACTTTATTGTCCGTAGGTGCCGGTACGCACATTTCAGGATAAAGACTGCTGTATTTCGTATTTGACTGTATTTTATTAGGCGTTTCTCCGGTCTCTCCTGTAATACCTGCATTTGTGACAGCGCCTTTCGTAAGAGTTCCCTCTGTAACAGCCGCTTTTGTTGTTTTTTCAACCGGAACAGTGATAGCTTCCTTTGAAACAACCGCCGCTTCCGTTGTTTTAACAGCTGACTCTGTCGATACTTCAAAATCTTTGTCTATATGTCTCCCCAAAGGTCCGATTCCAAGTCCGTAGCTAATCATTCCCAAACCTAAAGCGAACAAAATAGCCAAGACCCCTACAATCAATACATATTTACCGTTACGCACTCCAAATTACCCCCTAAAGTCAATAATAAAGCACATCCTATGGCTGAGCTCATACAAAATGTGCTTGTACGTTCATTATATCATAATTTTCGCAGCTTGTGTGAACTTCATTGCCGATAATTTGAAGAAAACCGTCAACTCCCGTATTGAAATGTCCGATTATTGTGAGTGAAGCGTTTGTGAAGCTCTTGTGAATTATTTCTACAAAATTTTGTTATAAAAATTCTGAATAGGGGTATAATATATATACACCCTCCTTGAGAGGTGTACGTTTAGAAAATTTTGATTGAAATTATAGGAGGAATAGACCAATGAAGTACGTATGTTCCGTGTGCGGTTATGTACACGAGGGTAACCAACCACCAGAAAAGTGTCCTACTTGTGGTGTGGGTCCGGAAAAGTTTGTTAAGCAGGAAGAGGGAGAAAGACAGTGGGCTGACCAGCACGTTGTCGGAGTAGCACAGGGAGTTGACCCACAGATTATTGAAGATCTCAGAGCCAACTTCAACGGCGAATGTTCAGAAGTAGGTATGTACCTTGCAATGAGCAGAGTCGCACATAGAGAGGGCTACCCTGAAATCGGTCTCTACTGGGAAAAAGCTGCTTATGAAGAAGCTGAACATGCTGCAAAGTTTGCAGAGCTTCTCGGCGAAGTAGTTACAACTTCAACTAAGAAGAATCTTGAAATGCGTGTAGAAGCAGAAGCCGGCGCTTGCGAGGGCAAAAAGGCTCTTGCAACTAAAGCAAAGCAGCTTAACCTTGACGCTATCCATGATACAGTTCATGAAATGTGCAAGGACGAAGCTCGCCACGGTGCTGCATTTGAGGGCCTCTTAAAGAGATACTTCGGCTAATTAAACAAGATTAACGAAAGCTAAAGGCTGACTTTAAAGTCAGCCTTTTTTCTTTGCAGATTTATTTGATTCCTTTTTGTCCTGTAAGCCTATTTTTGCGTTTTGATGATTCCCTATTCTCAAGCAGGATTAATAATTTATACCAATTATACCGGCTCATTGTATTTTTATAGCCAGCCCTTAGTTTTTACTTTGTACCCAGCCTTTTGGATAATAATTTTGGCTATTAACACCGCAGGATCTATGAAGCCCAGGTCTTCCGTAAACTCCTCCACGCCTTTATATTCATCTAATTCACGAAGAATAAGCGGAATTTCCGTACAGCCTATTACTATCCGCTCCGCTCCTCGCTCTTTCATTTCCCGAATCATCGCGGAAATGCCCTCTTTATCCCAGCCCGTTTTACCCGCTTTAATATAGTCATAAATAACGGACATTAGCAAGTCCTGCGCCTCTTCTTGCGGCCATACTGCCGAAAGGTTTTCCTTTGATAAAGCCTTATCATACACACCCGCTTGACGCGTACCGTTAGTTGCTAAAATTCCTGCTTTCCTTACACCCGCAGCTGCCAAAGCACGTGCGGTCTCCTCCGGTATATGAAGTAAGGGTACGCTTAACTCCTTTGCCACTCTATCATGGAAATAATGAACGGTGTTGCAATGCATTACCAACAACTCTGCCCCTGCTTCAATCAATCTTTTACCGGATTTTATGAGTTCAGGTACCGGATCTTCCCCACCATGCAGAATAGCTTTAGTTCTGTCAGGAATATTGGTATTGCAGTCTACCAGCACATGAATATGCTCCTGATCCTTTTCTGCCTCTGTAAATTTAATTATAGTCTCTAAAAGGTCACAGGTAGCCAAAGGCCCCATTCCTCCGATAATTCCAACTGTCTTTTTCATCTTCTCCCCCATATAATTTCGTCTTATTTTCGCCGGCTACTTTCTATTCTTACTACTGTCTATTTTCAGCTTTCTTATTTTTTCCTTATTTACCAGACTGACTTTGCCTTTGCAAAAGCCTATTTCACAAAACCTCTTGCCACCGATGTTTTATAGCTTTTAGCCTCTAATTAAATACTCAAACGGATATGAAGAAATAGAAATTTTCTATTTTTCTCCAATAGATACAATGGTTTCTATTAGTTTCGCTGCCTCTGTAATAGCATTTATTTCTCGTCGCAGGGCTGCCGAGCCTTGTTCGCCTTTCATATACCAGCCTACATGCTTACGCATTTCGCGAACCGCCGCATATTCCCCCTTGAAATTCAAAGACAGCTCAAAATGTCTAAGCATCATAGATACCTTTTCTTCCAAGGTTACAGGCATAAACCTTGAGGAATCCGCTCCGATGGGAACATTATTAGCGGTCAAAATTTCATTGCAGGCTTTTCGGATATTATCTTCCCCCTGACGATAAAGTTCTTTTCCCGTCGGCTTACCCAAAGTCTCCCACAAAACAAGAGCTTCTCTGAAAATCCAAGGATTTCCCAATGCACCGCGGGCAATCATCACCAAATCGCAACCCGTATAAGCCATCATAGCCAATGCGTCAACCCCCGAATATATATCTCCGTTTCCAATGATAGTAGTGCCTACCTCTTCACGAACCTTTCTGATAATATCCCAGTCGGCCTTGCCGTTATAATATTGCTCGCGAGTACGCCCGTGAACCGCCACAGCCGCGGCGCCTCCCTCCATTGCAGCCTTTGCCACTTCCACCGCATTGATATGGTCTTCGTCAAAGCCCATACGAATTTTAACAGTAACAGGTTTAAGTCTGTCCGTTCCCGTTGCCGCCCCCTCACAAGCGGCAGCCACCAGCTCTTGAACCAACGCAGGATTCTTTAGCAATGCCGAGCCCTCTCCATTTTTAACCACTTTTGGAACTGGACACCCCATGTTAATATCGTAGACCGCATTTTCTCGACAAGCCAGTTCTTTTGTAGCAAACCTAAGCATATCGGGTTCCGAGCCGAAGAGTTGATAAGCCACCTTATCCTCTCCCTTAAGAGTTCTCAAAAGTCTGTCCGTATTTTTATCTTTATAATATAAGCCTTTGCAGGATACCATTTCCGAATAGGTCATCGCCGCTCCCTGCACCTTTGCAAGCAAACGAGTAGGTGCGTCCGTTATTCCCGCCAAGGGCGCCAGTAAAAAGGGATTTTCCAGGGAAACATCCCCTATACAAAGCTTATTCTCTTTTAAGTTTTTATCCAATCTCTCTTCCAATCTTTCTCTTTCTTTTCTACTTCTCTAAAACCAGTAAGGTTTGTTTTCTGCCGGACTTTAAAGCAATACCCGGCGCTTCCCCAACAGGTTTGAAGCCTAGATTTTTCCAAAATCTCAATCCGCGCTCATTGGAATCGTAACAAGCCAGTCTAAATTTTTCATAACCAAAATCATAACCTAACGAAAATATAGCATTTACCATCTCTTTACCAAGACCGGTGCGCTGATACCTTTCGTTTAACATAAGCCATTTAATAAACAATGTCTTTTCATCAGGATAGTGCTCTATCAATTCCACAAGACCTACGCAATGATCGGGATATTCTTCATAGGCTTCCTGATACAGCATTAAATACAGCCTTTGACTGACCTCTACTCCCTCCGGCAGTAAATATCTTTCTCTTATTACATCTATATCCTTTAGCTCTATTGCGTCTATGCCTCTTGTAGCTCTATAAAAATAAATATTTGAGTGTCTCACTGCCAGCTCTTCAATAATATTGGAACTGTTCGCCGTAATAGCTGAAAGCCCCATTTCTCTTTTGAGTTTTAATACCAATTCTTTTTTGAAACTCTTCATCTTCTGTTTTCCTAATCAACTAAACTTTTATTTTCAGCACTACTGCCGCTATTCTATTACCTGAAAATTTTCCGAATTAAGCATTCGCTTCAATTCTTGCTCAATTCAACAGTAAAGCTCTTTCTGTACTTATAACAGTTTTTCTATCTTAATAACTATACTTTATTCAAAAATACGGGGACAGCTTTGAGGCCGTCCCCGATGATTTTTCTGTGTGTCGTTGCACATTATCTGATTAAGTAGCTACTTGCAATGACGTTCTCCGGCACGCTCCTGCTTACGTTCTCGTTCGCGCTTGTTCTTTCTGTATATAATTTCCAGTCCCTCCAAGGTTAAGAGCTTGTCCACATGGTCAATACAGTCAATGCCGTTATCCACCATGGCAGCCATGCCGCCTGTAGCTACTACCGTAACCGGTTTTCCCGATTCTGTAATAGCTTCCAACTCGGCTTTCATCTTTTTAACGATAAAATCCACCGTTCCCATATGCCCGTAAACCAACCCTGACTGCATACTGGTGATGGTGTTACGGCATATCGCAGTTCCCGGCTCCTCCAGCTCAACTTTTGGAAGTTTTGCCGTCTTTTCGCAAAGTGCTTCAGAAGCAATCTTAAGCCCCGGAGCAATGGTACCTCCCAGATATTCCGCCTTTTCCGTAATCGCGCAAAAGGTAGTTGCTGTTCCAAGGTCGATGACAATCAACGGCCCTCCATACTTGGTGTAAGCTGAAACAGCGTTTACAATTCTATCGGCTCCTACTTGTTTAGGGTTGTCATACTTGATAATAAGCCCTGTTTTGACTCCCGCTTCTATTACAATTGCTCTGCGGTTAAAATATTTCATGGACAGATGTTGCAACGTATAAAGAACTGAGGGAACTACTGTAGATATAATTATATCTTCTACGTCCTTAATGTTCAGCCCCTCATATTCAAAAAGCTGATTGATTAACATACCATACTCGTCAGCACTTTTGTCATTGTCCGTCTGAATACGCCAGTTAGTGATTAACTCTCCGTCTCGGAATACTCCGAGTACGATGTTAGTGTTGCCTACGTCAAATGCTAATAACATATTTTCTTTTCTCTTTCTCTAAAATCGGGTCGGCTTAAATTTTACCGCCACTGTTTTATTTAATGGATGCCAAGGTGTCTCCTGCTGCTACGCTTGCTCCCTTTGCAACCTGTATAGTATCAATGGTTCCCGAGCATGGAGCAACTATCTCGTTTTCCATCTTCATAGCCTCAAGAATCATAATAACATCGCCCTCATTAACTGCCTGCCCCGGAGCTGCTTTTACGTCCAAAATGGTTCCCTGCATAGGGGAGCCTACAATAGTGGCGTCCTTTGCCGGTGCTGCGGAGGATACGGTTGGCGCCGGTACTGCGGGTTTTGCAGGTGCTGGCGCAGGTGCAGTCGGTTTTACTGCCGTCGGCATAGGAGCAGCAGGCTTTACAGGCGCTGCTACAGGTGCCGGTGCAGCCACTGCATTGCTGTTTTCTTCAACTGTTACAGCATAAGCTGTTCCGTTTACGGTAATGGTATACTGTTTCATTTGTATATTCCTTTCGTTTATCTCTGACCGGCAGCAATGATTTCATTACGTCCCGCTGCGGACCATGCATTGCCGGCTCCTGTTACTCTCTGAATACGGGTTACCTTGAATCCCATCGGATAATTATCACCCTCAAAAGCTTCAACTGCGCCCATGATAACCGCAACAATCTGCGGGTCAAGTCCAAAATTCTCCGGCTCTTCCTGCGGTTCTTGTTTCGGTTCCGGTTCAGCTTCAGGCTCTTCAGCCACCTCTTCAACGGTTTCCTCGCAAGCCTCTTCTGCCTCTTTGGCTTGTTCATGCTCTTCGCAAGAAGCACGTTCAACTACTGCTACGTAGTGGGAATTGTTGATGACAGGCTTTCTGAAAAGTGATACCAGGCTCAAAGCAAACGCTATCAAAGCGATTATTATAACTAAGCTATTCATTTGAGCCTCCGTTTCTAAAGAGGGATATTCCCATGCTTCTTAGCAGGGAGATTCTTTCTCTTTGATCTTAACATATCAAATGTTGCTGCAAGGTACTGTCTGGTTGTGGCAGGTTCAATAATATCATCTACATAGCCCATTTCTGCGGCTCTGTATGGATTTCCGAACTCTTCCTCATACTTTGAAACCATTTCCTGCCTCTTTTCAATAGGATTATCGGCTTCTCCGATTTCCTTTTTGAACAATATGTTGGCAGCAGCCTTTGCTCCTAAAACGGCAATTTGAGCACTTGGCCATGCCATGATAACATCGCCGCCCAAAGCCTTGGAACCCATTGCAGCATAAGCACCGCCGTAAGCCTTGCGAAGAATAACGGTAACCTTTGGTACTGTTGCCTCCGCATAAGCGTAGAACAGCTTAGCACCGTGTCTAACCATGCCACCAAGTTCTTCCTCAACTCCGTTAATGAATCCCGAAGTATCTTCAAGAGTCAGAACAGGTATATTAAAGGCATCACATCTTCTGATGAATCTCGCCGCTTTATCTGCCGCAGCAATACCGATTCTTCCCTCGTCTACCAGCGGCTGATTTGCCACCACGCCTATTGCCTGTCCGTTTATTCTGATATAGCCTGTAACAATACTCTTTGCAAATAACGGCATGATTTCAAAGAACCTACCCGAGTCTGCAATGGATTGGATAACCTCTATCATATTGTAAGAAGAATCCAAATCATCAGGAAGAAGTTCATTTAATTCAGGAATAAATCTGTTAGGGTCATCTCCCGTCTCAACTTCAGGTGTATTTTCCAAATTGTTTGACGGCATATAGGAGAGCATTTCTCTAACCTTTAGGATAGCTTCCTCGTCATTTTTGCAAATGTCGTGGACATTACCGGAAATTTCGTTGTTGGTTTTAGCTCCGCCCAGTTCTTCCAAAGTGTTGCTTACGCCGGTTTCCGCTTCTACAACCTTTGGTCCGTTTACAAACAGCTGCGAGGTATTTTCAACCATAACCACATAGTCCGTAATAGCCGGTGAATAAGCTGCGCCGCCTGCACAAGCTCCCATAACAACTGACACCTGCGGTATCACTCCGGAAGCCATAGTATTTTGATAAATAATATTTGCAATACCTGTAAGTGCCGCAACGCCCTCTTGAATACGTGCGCCTGCGGAATCGCAAAGACTCACAATAGGAGCACCCATTTCCAATGCCATCTTCTGTACTTTTACGATTTTAGCAGCGTGAGCTTCCCCAACGGAGCCGCCCATAACCGTGGCATCCTGAGCATAAGCATAAACCAGTCTTCCGTTAATCTGACCGTAGCCTGTAACTACGCCCTCTGCTGCCGCTTTCTCTGCCGTGCCAAAGGCTGTGCATTTCTGCTGTACAAAAACATCAAGTTCTACGAATGTGCCCTCATCAAACAGGAGTGCAATTCTCTCTCTGGCGGTAAGTTTTCCTGCTGCATGCTGTTCATCAATGCCTGCCTGACCGCCACCGCAAGAGAGCTCCGTTCTCATGTCCTGAAGCTGCTGTAGCTTATTCATTTATCTTTCCTCCTTATTGTTGGATTCTTAAACATATCTTACGCATATTATCAATTTAATATGCGAATATTTACTAAATTTCACTATAAACTAATGAGAGGGAATTTTCAAGTAAAGGATTGCTTATAAATCGCATTATTCAAATTATTCATATAATCTTTTAGCTATCCTTAAAAGTCTCTTAATCTCTTTATCCGTCAAATCCGATTTCTTCACGTTTTCCGGCAGTATTACAAGTATACCTGCGGTATCATCAACACCCTCTAAAACATCTCTACCGAAAATTTCTCCCAGATATCTGCCGCTGACCAAGGTCTTTTGCAAAAACGGCATATAAGGGTATCCGTTTCGATTTGCGACGAAGATGTCTTTCCCATATGGCGTTACGGCTTCAGGCAAAGTTATAACAATGTTTTCGTCAATAGACATATTTACACAACCTGCACCCAAGGCTCTGGCACTTTCCGCCACCGGAATATAGACTTCTGTAACATCCTTTCCACCGGCTTCAGATATTCCATCTCCAAAAGCCGCATAGAAAAATTCATCCTCCAGCATGAAATTTCCCGCTTTAGCATTGTAATAATAATAGTAGTCCCCTGCATTTGCCACAAGGCTGCGTTTTAGGATAGAAGTAAGCTTCTTAAACCCTCTGGGGTCCACTTCTTTCGCGTCGGAAA
Organism: Bacillota bacterium; assembly: GCA_041797745.1. GTDB lineage: Bacteria > Bacillota > Clostridia > Peptostreptococcales > Anaerovoracaceae > UBA3871. The sequence goes on along the minus strand of JBHBZU010000053.1, from coordinate 9,763 downwards.
GGTCTTCCATACGAGGAATCACTTTTCTAAGGTCTGCTCTATACTCATATTTGGAATCTAAAATACGAACGCCGTTTTCGTTTTTCCAAATGTAATAGTCTAAGGTCTTACCTGTATAGTGCCCAACAAAACGTTGGTTCACTTCCCAAATCTCCACAGGCATATGAACCTTGCCATACGGCAGTTCATCCAACCCCTGATCCGTCATTCTGACTCCATCATCGCCTATATAATATATACGATATTCGTTTTGCTTCAAGCCTGCTACTTCCAATGCCACAACTTCTTTAACAGTCTTTCCCTTTACTTCATAATCGGTAAGTTTTACCATATGATTCGGATTATTTTCATCCGGCATTGTGATGTAATATTCCGCAGTTTCGGAAGTAATTTCCGAGGGCTGAATACCGGAAGTATAAACGCCGTAGCAGCCTTGTGAAAGCAACTCCTGATACCTTTCATATTTGTTAATAGGGTGCCTGTAAATCTTCACATTGTTTGCCAAAAGCTCATTTACAATAGGTTCCATGTAGGCTTCATCAACTACGGTTATTGCGTAAAGACCCTTTTCCCTGTAAAAATTCAACACCTGACTGGCATTCACAGGATATGGCATTTCATAAAGGGTAAGGATGATATTATCATATCCCCACTCATGAACCTTTTCGTACTGTTCGTAGCTATAAATTTGAGGGATAAAACGTCCCAAATACTGCGGGTATTCGTTGGCAATAGCTTCAAGGACTTCCATGTTAGCGTCCTTTGCGTCTGTTACAACGCTGAAGCTTTGACTTTTATCCATTATGGCGATGAGATTTTCAATCGCCACAGTGTGAAATTTGCCGTATGAAAGGCAAGCCTGGAACTTTGCAAGAGGAATAGGCCCCGAAAAACGCTGCCGGTAATAATAAGTGGTGGTTTCCTCCCAATCGTGAACAAGCACCACATGATTATCACTAGTCATATTAAAGTCCAGCTCTATCAATTTAAAACCTATATCTGCGGCGTGCATTATTGCCTCCGCAGAGTTACTGGTCTGGTAGCCCCCAACAGAACCGCCGCCATGGGCTATTATCCTGTCTGTCTGCTCTTTTTCCGACACCTCCATCGGTTCCCATGCCTCAATAACGGCAGCCGTTTCCTGTACTGCCGTTGCCGATTTCTGCGTTGCAGAACCTGCAAAGTCGCAACCTGTTGTTGCAAAAATTAAGGCTGTCATTAAAACGAAACCAGCGACCGCAGATTTAACTGCCGTCGCTGTATTTTTTGAAATCTTTTTATCTTGTTTTTTAATTCTTTCAAATATTATGTTTCGCATATTTATAAATAAGGAACCGCAAAAGAACTTTTTTATTTATCTGTTTTATCAACGTCATCTTCAGCTTCCTCGTCGGCAGCCTCATCAGCAAGCTGTTCCTCGACAGCGTCTGCCTCTTCCTCGGAGCCGCTACCCTTGGCGTCTTTAATCATTTGCTCCAAGCTTTCGAGGACATTTTCTTCAACTCCTGATTCTCTTACAGTTTTCAAGAGTTCTTCCTTGGCCTGTTCCTGCAAGCGTTTCATCTCTTCTTTAACTCTACGCTTACTCTCTGCCGCTTCGGCTTCATTGGTTTCATGTATCGCCTTATGTTTATCTTCCGCTTTGGCAACCAACTCTTCAGGAGTGAATTTGCCCTCAAAGATATCCTTAAACTGTTCTGCATCCAGAGTTTCCAGCTCAAGAAGAGCCTTTGCCACGTTTTCAAGCTCATTATCGTGTTCCACGAGAATCTGCTTTGCCTTTTCATAGCAAGAGTCTACGATAGCCTTAATTTCTTCGTCAATTTCGCTGGCAACTTCTTCTGAATAGTTCTTGTGAGTAGCAAAATCTTTGCCCAAGAAAACTTCATCAGAGGAAGCGTAGTTTACAAGACCCAGTTTCTCTGAAAATCCGTACTTCGTAACCATATTTCTGGCTATTTCGGTAGCTCTCATAATATCATTTGAAGCACCTGTGGAAACATCCTCACGCTTGAGTTCTTCCGCAACACGTCCGCCCAAAAGATGAATAATCTGCTCTTCCATCTTCTTTTTAGTAAGATAGTACTTTTCTTCCTTAGGCAAAGTCATGGTAAATCCGCCTGCCATGCCTCTAGGAATAATAGTAATCTGATGAACAGGGTCACTGTTTGGAAGAGATGCCGCCACCACCGCATGACCTGCTTCATGATAAGCAGTAAGGCTGCGCTCGTCTTCTGAAATAACTCTGGACTTCTTTTCAGGGCCGGCTATCACCTTGGTAACAGCTTCTTCAATTTCATCCATACGAATCTTAAGCCCGTTTCTGCGCGCTGTAAGCAATGCAGCTTCGTTCAAAAGATTTTCTATGTCTGCCGGAGTGAACCCCGGAGTTCTTCTTGCCAAAACTTTCAAATCAACTTCTTCAGCCAAAGGCTTGTTTTTGGAGTGAACCTTGAAAATCTCCTCTCTACCCTTGATGTCAGGGGCACCGATAACGACTTGTCTGTCGAAACGTCCCGCTCTTAAAAGGGCAGGGTCTAAAATGTCGGGACGGTTGGTAGCCGCCATAACGATAATACCACTGTTTTCAGCAAATCCGTCCATCTCAACCAACATCTGATTTAAGGTCTGCTCTCTCTCATCGTGTCCGCCTCCCAAGCCTGCTCCACGCTTACGTCCTACTGCGTCAATTTCGTCAATGAAAATGATACAAGGCGCATTCTTTTTAGCTTGGTCGAAGAGGTCTCTTACTCTGGAAGCTCCAACACCTACAAACATTTCAACAAAGTCGGAACCTGATATGGTGTAAAACGGAACTCCTGCTTCACCTGCGGTAGCTTTAGATATGTAAGTCTTACCTGTTCCCGGAGGGCCTACTAAAAGTACACCCTTAGGAATACGTGCGCCTAACATATTGTATTTCTTTGGATTCTTGAGGAAATCTACTATTTCTTCAAGTTCCTTTTTCTCTTCTTCAAGACCTGCTACTTCATTAAAAGTGATTCTCTTCAACTCGGAATCCTTTGCCAATCTGGCTCTGGATCTTCCAAACTGCATTGCCTTGCCATTGCCGTTCTGATTCATAATCATAACGAAGAATACTATCATTACTATAAGAATCAATACTGTTGGCAAAATGCTTACATACCACGGAGTATATTTAGGTGCGTCTGATGAATAATTTTTCAAAACACCGCTCTTTACCTGTGGGAAGAAGTAAGTTTCATCCAAGTAGCTTATCTCTATATAAGTAGGTACATAGCATATAAACTTTGTTCCATCTTTCAGCTCACCTTGTATAGTTCTTACGTTACTCTGATTTTCCTCTTTCAGATTAACGGAAGTAACGTTTTCCTTTTCCAATTCTTGAATAAATTTAGAAAGTGAAAGTTCTTTGATTTCTTCTTTTGGCATTCCCCGATAAAAATACGCCATAGAGAATACAACCACAAAAATCATCACATACACGCCTATATTTTTTACTAGTCTGTTCAATTCTCATAATCCTCCTATAATACTATAGTCGTTCTATTCTATCATATCCGACCTCATGTTTCAAGGAAATTAATCCTCAATGACATGTACCCTATATGTACCCCCTATATGTTTTTAGAAACACGTTTTTAAAAATACCTTTTTAAAACTTTTAATATGGTGCTTCATAGCTTTTACGCCGATGTTTGTAGCGCTTCCGCCTATGTTCACCTTTCAGGAATGTTCATTTTGTGATATAATGACCCCAAGTTACATAGTCATTTCATCATATCTTCCTATGTACCTTATATATTCAAAGATATGATATAATAGCCCCAAGTTACACAGCTATTTCATCATATCTTCCTATGTAATTTATACAATCAAAGATATGATATAATAACTGCTAAAGCAGTCATTATATAAAAATCATACAGCCCTGCAATTATTTTGCTTCATAAACTTCAGCAAAATCGCATATGGCGAATTATACCATACAAACTATGGCTGAATTATACCATGCAAACATGGTATGACTTTATTAAGTTAGCTTAAGTAAAAAGTAGTGAGAAATTTCAAAGGTGTTCACATGGCATTAAAGAATAAATTAATTGAAAAATTTATTGAAACTGTTGACTATCGAAACCTCATCGAAGACGGCGACATTATCATTATCGCCTTATCCGGCGGACCTGATTCGCTCTGTCTTTTCGATTGTCTTAAACGCATTAGCGAAAGCCGTAACCTGCGCCTTGCAGCAGTGCACGTAAATCATGGGCTTCGAGGTTCAGAGGCCGATGCCGACCAGAAATTTGTTGAAGATTTTTGTATCAGTCGCAATGTCCCTTGTTACGTCTTCTCCGGTGACTGCAATGAGCTCGCTCACCAAAGCGGAAAGTCTTGTGAAGAAGCCGGTCGTGAGCTGAGATACAGTTCCTTTGACCAAGTGGGCAAAACTTTCATGGAGGGCTCTGCAAATGTAAGCAACATCAAAAGTCGCATAAAGATTGCCGTTGCCCACAATGCCAACGATCAAGCGGAAACTCTGCTTTTCCGCCTTATGCGAGGTACCGGTGTGGACGGATTGGCAGGTATCGAGTATTCCCGTTTAAGCGCCGCAGGCTTCACTATTATAAGGCCGTTGCTGAGCTGCACCAGAACCGAAATTGAGGACTATATAGAACACCGCAATTTAAAGCCTTGTATAGACAAGACAAATGAAGAACCGATATACACCAGAAATCACATCAGGCTTAAACTGATTCCAACCATAGAAAAAGAGTATAATCCCAGCATAGTTGAGAGTCTTTCCCGCCTGGCAGACATTGCCCAAGAAGATAAGGACTACTTTTGGCATGAAAGCAACCAGCTTTTAGGCAAAGCTACTTTAGCTAAAAGTTCTTCGGAAATTGCGCTTGACCATGCAATGATTGCAAATGTTCATAAGGCGATTCGCCACAGAACCTTGGTTTTGGCTTTTGGTAAAATCGGACTTACAGCTGATATCAGTCGCAGCCATTTAAGCGCCGCAGACGATATGATAGAAAACGGTAAGGTGGGTTCCGACTTGCATTTTCCGCACAATTTCATTATGACCATTTCCTACGGCAAGTTACTGCTCCGAAATACATCTGTAAAATTTAAGACAGGGTTGGACTCTGCTGACGGAGAAGCAAGTAATTTTGCCAGTTATAGTATATCGGTTATGAACGATTCAGACCATATTATTGCAGAAGAACTGGGAGAAGAGGCTACTAGACGAAACGCGGTAATCATTACCGTAGACGGCCCTTTAAAAGAGCTCAACATTCGCCTTTCAAACCCTCCTGAATATATAGGCACAGCGTTCCAACTCCGCTCTCGTAGAGACGGAGACTACATAATTCTGAAATCCGGTTCTGAACTCATCACCAAAAAGATTCAGGACTTCTTCACGGATACTAAAATTCCGGCTCACTTACGAGACCAAATTCCGCTTCTTTGTATGGGTAGAGAAGTCCTACTAATTTTAGGCGACGATATCACAGGTCTCAATACCGGTTTAAAGAAGTCCCGTTACACCGGCAACTATCGCTAATATTTATTTCCGTTTTTGAGATAATCGGTTAAAAGGGAATGGATTGGTATATAAAGAATTAGAATTTGGAGGACAATGTGATGGAAATAGATTGGATAGATGGATTCATTATTAAAGCGGAAGCCGATTGCAAGAAAATCACTATTCAAGCAAACAAAGAGGGCTTGGTATCTTTGGCAAATCAGCTTTTGAAATTGGCGAAGTCTTGCCCCGGAAGCCATATTCACTATGATGAATACAATTCACTGGAAGATGGCTCCCCGAAAATGATTATAGAAAAGACACTGTAGGACATAATTGAAAAGTTTTATCTCTTTCCTTCCAAGTTCTATTCTAAACAACATGAAGCAACAATTTATTTTCGCGTATCACATATTTTAGGGTGAATTTTAGAGCGAAATGTAAACCTCATTTTTAAAAAGGTTTACGAAAAATGTTGAGATTTCAGCCAAAAGTTCGTATCAGTGAATTTGGCGTATTACCATCCGTATTACAATGCTTTTTTCTTAATTCCCTTGTATATTGAAAAATATTTTAGCATTTTTACAAGTGGCTCTTGCCACCTCCAAAGCCTCTATTCCCTTGATTTCAGCAATTTTCTCGGCAACAAATTCTACATTAACAGGATTGTTCCTCTGTCCTCTGAAAGGTACAGGGGTTAAGTATGGTGAATCTGTTTCTATAAGCAAATATACAAGGGGTATATCATACGCAACTTCAACGGTCTTTCGTGCATTCTTATAAGTAACCGGTCCCGCTATGGAAAGTGTAGCTCCGAGTTTCACATACTGTTTGCCCATTTCGGCACTTCCGCTGAAACAATGCAGGAGAACTCTGGCGTCTGCTTCAAGTTTAGGTTGCCCCTCTGCCGTGGTTCCCACAACTCTTTTGGGAAACCATGATTTTCTTTCTTCCGAAAAAGCCCCCTCTTCCTTAAGAATATTCATGCAGTCCTCTGCCGCTTCCCTTTCGTGTATTACAATAGGCAAATGTAACTGATTTGCCAACTGAATTTGCCGTCTAAACCAATATTTTTGATTTTCTCTATCTGAATTATCATAGTGATAGTCTAAACCTATCTCGCCTATAGCCACCACCTTTTCTCTTTTAGCTAAAGCATTTATCATTTCATACTGTTCTTCATCAAAATCATCTGCCCCATGAGGATGACAACCAACTACAGCATAGCACCACGGATACTTCCCTGCGTGTTTAGTGGCAAGTAAAGAGCTTTCTAAATCATATCCGATATCATTTACGTATAAAAGAAGACCGGAATTTATTCCGGCCTGAATCTTTTCGATAAAAGCTGCTCTCTGTTCCTCATTAAAACCATCTTCATTTATGTGTGCATGTGAATCATATAAGTGCATCTTTTCTCCTTTTAGCTATTATAAGCCTTATGTACAACGTCTTGCGTAATACACTATGTAATACGCAACTGGAATTTAATTCACTGCGTTGCCGTCTTCTGCTTCTGTAGTAACCAGTTCCAGCTTTTCGCCATTGTCTGCAAAGATAATCATACCCTTTGATTCAAGGCCTCTAAGCTGGCGAGGTTTTAGGTTGGCAACTACAATTACTTTCTTTCCTACCATTTCCTCAGGCTTAAAGTGCTGTGCTACTCCTGATATAATCTGACGGATTTCTGTGCCCATTTTAACCTTAAAGATCAAAAGTTTATCCGCCTTTGGATGTTTTTCAGCTTCTAAAATACTGCCTACTCTAAGGTCAATCTTATCAAAATCCTCAAATTCAATAGGTGCCTTTAACTCCAGGGGAATACTTTCCGGCTCTTCAGGCCGGTTCATTGCTTCCAGTTCTGCCAGTTCCTTTTCAATATCAAGTCTCGGGAACAACGCAGCTCCCTTTTTCACCTGATCGCCCTCCAGCATATCAAAGACCTTTGCTTCTTCCCATTGCGGATCGGCATACCAAATGCCAAGCTGTTTTCTTATATTTTTAGCTGTGGTGTGCATGAACGGATGAATCAATATTGATATGATTCTCAGGCATTCTGCCAGGTTGTGCATTACCGCATCCAAACGTTCCTTGCTGTCTGCCTCCTTTGCCAATACCCACGGTGCTGTTTCGTCAATATATTTATTTGCACGTCTTGCAATAATCCAAATTTCTTCCAGCGCCATGTTGAAAGCATATTTATCCATCTGCTCTTCAACCTTATCTGCTGCGGAAACCGCGATTTTCTTCAGTTCTTCGTCCGGTCCGATGTTTTCTTTAGCTGCGCTTGGAATATAGCCGCCGCAATACTTTTCTATCATGGACACAGTTCTTGATACAAGATTTCCCAAATCATTTGCAAGGTCGTAGTTCATTCTCTTTAGGAGAACTTCATTTGTGAAGAGACCGTCTTGACCAAAGGTATATTCTCTAAGAAGAAAATACTTCAAAGCGTCTACTCCGTATCTTTCAATGAGTTTAACAGGATCCACCACATTTCCCTTGGACTTGCTCATCTTGCCGCCATTCATTAATAGCCATCCATGACCAATAATCTGCTTCGGCAGAGGAAGACCTGCTGACATAAGCATTGCCGGCCAAATAATACCGTGGAATCTAACGATTTCCTTACCAACTAAATGAGTTGCCGGCCAATACTTTTCGTAAAGTTCCTGTTCTTCCGGATATCCCAACGCTGTAAGATAGTTAGAAAGCGCATCCACCCACACATACATTACATGCTTTGAATCATTTGGAACCGGAATCCCCCAGTCAAAAGTAGTTCTTGACACGCACAAATCCTCAAGCCCTTGATTAATAAAAGCAATCATCTCATTTTTACGAGTTTCCGGCCAAATGAAATTCGGCTGTTCCTCATACAGCTTTAATAATCTGTCTGCATACTTGGAAAGTCTGAAAAAATACGCTTCTTCACTTGCCGGCTGAACAGGTCTGCCACAGTCAGGGCAGCAACCGTCTTTTAACTGGCTTTCAGTCCAAAAGGCCTCGCACGGTGTGCAATAGAGTCCCTCGTACTTTCCTTTATAGATATCTCCGTTTGCCACCATTTTATCCCAAATAGCTTGTACTCTTCTCATATGTCTCGGTTCTGTGGTTCTAATGAAGTCATCATTGGAAATTTCCATAGTCTTCCACAAGTCCTTGATACCGCTAACAATATTATCTACATACTGCTGCGGTGTAACTCCGGCCTTGTCTGCTTTATCCTGAATCTTCTGACCGTGCTCATCTGTTCCGGTTAAGAATCTTACGTCATATCCTGTTGCTCTCTTAAATCTAGCCATCGCATCCGCCATAACTGTGCAATATGTATGCCCGATATGGAGATTATCGCTAGGATAATAAATAGGGGTAGTTAAGTAATATGTTCCCTTGTTCTTTTCTGTCATCTTTATAACCTCTTAATAAAATAGTAGCGCAACATCTAATGGAAATGGGCGCCCTGAGTCCTTTGTGAAATGAACACATTCAGACTTATTAATTATATACCAACATGACCCCTTAATCAAGTTTTATCCCCCCCTTACCCATGAGCCCCCTGCAAATGATGTAAAATCAAGGGTTTTAGCAGATTCCAGGAGTTGTCTTGTAAGTTTTATAATTTCAAAGTGCATTTACAAGTATTGTAAATGCACACATCCTTTGAAAATTCAACGTTTCTTTCTTTTATTGTTATTTTATCCCATTTTTCGCCAATCTTGTAATTTATAGCTTCCATCTTGTATATGTATTGGTAGTTGCTTCCACTTTACAAAATTTATCCAAATTTAGAGATTCCAATGGTTCTCCTCTCTTATACCCATACATGATGTGTTATCACTTGAAACCCACATTTTTCAACGTTTTAAGTCATTTGTCAAAACTAGTCATTTTATTTTTCAAGTTCGCTTGAAAAGGTTTACAAAGCTAAACGTTGAAATTCCAACGTTTATCCCTTTTTCAATTCGTAAACAAAGTTATCCACAAAAGTTTACAATTACCCGGCTCAACTCATATGCATATTTCTCCTGAAATACAGGGATTCAGAGGCTTAATTCCTGAAATTTATCCACATTACCCTCCCTATTCTTCTAATGAAAACCTTGAAATTTAGCCATTTAACTATTTTTTACATTGTAAACTCATTTTTCAGTTTTGTTGACAATTCCCTTTCCAAATGATATGATTTTTAGGGGTAATTTTGATAATTTTTCTCAATTTCAGGGAATCCTACAGGTTTCCCGCTTATTT
>JBHBZU010000052.1:0-4705 GCA_041797745.1 Bacillota bacterium | reverse complement strand
TTATAAATAGACTATTTTCGTTTTTAGAAAAGAGGGGTACAAAATGCAACAGAGGAAAAAGACTTTAATTATCCTTGCTCTTGTAGCAACACTTAGCTTCACACAGGTTTCATCAGTCTACGCCACAGAAACCATAGACGACGGTGTACGGGCAACCTGCGATGAAGCCTATTATGCCACCATGGATTTCTACGGAAATCTTCAGGAGGGTAGTATCGTTAAAAGCTATATCACTAACGGTAATAACAAAATTATCGACTACGGCAAGTACGATAGCGTAAATAATCTAACCAACTCCATAAAGCCGTCTGTCAACGGTGAACAGACTACTTTCGATTTTGGAAAGAAAACTCCAAGCCATTTCTACTTTGAGGGTAAGACGAAAGCTCCTTTCTATGAATTGCCTTGGGTTACGGAAATTCATTACCGCCACAACGGAGTTATGGCTAAGGCGGAGGACTTGTTAAACCAATCCGGTATGTTTGATATCGTCTTGGACTTTAAGCCAAATGAAAACGCCAGCGAATATGCTAAAAACAACTATGTTCTAGCTGCAACTACGGTTTTCAACCAGGACGACATTCTCTCCTTGGAAGCCCAAGGGGCTCAGGTACAGCTTGTGGGGAATCTCAGAACGGTTCTCTTTTTAGTAATGCCCGGTGAAGAGCAGCATTTTACCATAAGTGTGGGCTCAGAAGACTTTACTTTCGCCGGTATGACTTTTTTAATTGTTCCTGCCACACTTCAGCAGTTACAGGACATTGCGAAACTCAGCGAAAACAAAGATAAAATAGAAGAAAACTATCGGCTTCTCGATGACAGCCTCGATACTCTCTTAAACTCTTTCGACAGTATGAGTGGCAGTCTCAGGGAAGCTGCAAATGGTTTGGATGAACTAAATGAGGGGCGCGAAATTATATCAAAGGAAAAGGGCGGTATGTATGCTGACGCAGATATCGCTTTGGACAGTTTAGATTCACTTGCAAAAGCTTTAGATACTATGCCAAGCCATGTTTCTACCGCTCAAGAAGCGGTGACAAAAGCAGCGGCGGCATTCAACGGATTAAACAACGCAGCTGATGATATAAATGATGAGCTTCAAGATATTAAGTCTGATTTAAAGGCTCTAAATAAAACCCTTAACAGCTTAAGCGGAAGCAGCAGGGCTTCTGCCTCCAAAGTAAAGAAGTTAGGCGAAGAAGCCGACAAATTAAAGGAAGACTACGAAAAACTTCTTCCACTTTTGGCTGATTTACAAATTAAAATAGGCAGTGACGAAGTGAGCTTAAATCCGTCAGGTATTGCTGCGCCGATTAAGCTCTCCAGCCTCTCTGCCTTAAGCAAAAATGCAACCTCCATGAGTGCTATATACAATGCGGTATCATCCAAAGAGAACATGACAGAAGAGGAATTTTTAATGGCGGTTCTTATGTCACAAGGTTATCCAAAGGCTAAAGCAAAGAGTATCGTAGTGGATATTCCCGCAGGTATCGCCGCTGTTAAAACTGCCAACCCTGTCCTTACTGATGACGAAGCCTTGGAATACGTGCTTTTACAGTCAGGTGTTGCGGCAGCAGATATTCCCGCTTCAAAGGCGGCATATAACGCCTTTTCTACAAAAAGAACAATGTTTTCAGCAGTTTACAGCTCATATGTAGCGCCTCAAAAGCCCTACATAAGCATGAATAAAACTGAATTTCTGGCTGCAATGACTTACCTTGATTTAAGTCAAAAGGGATTACTAACAGACCCTTTAGATATGCCTACCAATGTAAAGGCCACCATGTCTTTAGCAGAGTTTGGACAGCAAAATACCAATCTTGCAGACGCTATGGAAATGTTAGGCTATAACAACGGTATTGCCTTAAACGGCTACTCCATTCTTACCGATATAGGAGACACTTCGGGGAATTTGGCAACTATGTCAAATTCAGCCAAAAATATAATCGAAGCTTGCGATGACGCAATAGATTCAGTGGATGAAATGAATAAGGTTATTCAAAAATATGCTCCTGAATTAAATTCAACCCTAAGTGATTTAAAAAATGCAAGCACAGCTTTAAGCACCACCACAAAATCAACTCAAAAGGTATTAAACACCTTTGAAAAAACCTTAAAAAAGGCGGGTACCAAGCTGGACTCCGGCACCCAGAAATCCCTAAAAGGCTTCGCAGCAACTCTCCGCTCCGCAGCTGGCAGTTTGGACAAAACCACTAACGTTAAAATTGCTAAAAACAACATCAGCGACATCATTGAAGATATTTGGGATGACTATACAGGTGATGTAAATCGTCTGTTGCTGATGAATGCCGACGCTCCAAAGGAGTCCTTAACAGATTCCCGTAATGAAGCTCCCACCAGCATACAGATTATGTTGCGTTCTCAGGAAATAACCAAAGATTCCGTAGCTCCCGACATTCCTACCATTGAAAAGGAAAAGACTACCTTTTGGGGTCGCATTTCCCAAATGTTCAAAGATTTATTCGGTGCCGTAGCAGGTATCTTTAACTAGGAGGCGGTTTTATGAAAAAAATAGCACATTTGCTTACCCGCAAGCCAAAGCTGGTCGCTTTGATTGCTGTAATACTGCTGATACCCTCTCTCGTCGGATATGTTGCAACCGGAGTAAACTACGACATTCTGACTTATCTTCCAAAGGACCTTGAGTCCTCTCAAGGTATGGATTTGCTGGAAGACCCCTTTCATATGGCGGCTACCAGCATGCTCATAGTTGAAAATATGCCTGCGGGATACAGTAATCAACTTATAAATGACATAAAAAAGGTGGATGGAGTTTCAAATGCCATATGGATTAGCAATGCCGTAGGTATTCAAATTCCTACAGAAATGATTCCTACACAATTCAGAGACATGTTTTTCTCCGGCAAAGGCACTATGATGATTATCCAGTATGATAAGGCAGGCGCCTCTGAGGAAACTATGACTGCCATAAGTCAGGTGCGAAGTCTTTGTAATGAAAAATGCTTCCTTGCAGGCTTCTCGGTGCTGGTAAAGGATACCCGAGATTTAGTGGATAAGGAGCTCCCGATTTTCATTGTACTGGCGGTGCTGCTTTCACTTTTGGCAATGGGGCTCACTTTGTCAGAAACCGCTCTGCCTCTTGTACTGATTGCCAATATCGGACTTGCGGTAATATATAACTTCGGAAGCAACATCTTCCTTGGGGAAATTTCCTACATCACAAAAGCCATTGCCGCAGTCTTGCAGCTTGGGGTTACTATGGACTATTCCATCTTCCTGTATAGACGATACGAAGAGGAACGCTGCAATTACGAAGACCCCCGAGACGCAATGGAAGTAGCTGTTCTGGCAGCTTTCAGGTCTTTGACCGGAAGTTCCCTCACTACTATTGCCGGCTTTTTAGCTCTCTGCTTCATGCAGCTGACTTTGGGTAAAGACATAGGTATTGTTATGGCAAAGGGTGTAGCCCTCGGCGTGCTGACAGTTATATGTTTCATGCCATCCATCGTTCTTTTAAGCGACAAATATCTTTCAAGATATAAGCACCCTATTGTGCTTCCAAGTTTTGACCGCCTGAATGACAGAATCCTCCACCACCGAGTCCTCATCGTAGTGCTTGCCATTGTTCTCTTTATTCCGGCTTCCTATGCCCAGCAACACGTAGTGGAATACTACAAGCTTGATGAGTCTTTGCCGAAAGATTTACCCTCTATCGTGGCAAATAATAAGCTAAAGGATGACTTCAACATGGCTACCCAGCACTTTGTTATTTTAAGCGACGATGTTGACTCGGAGAGCCTTTCTGCTATGGAAAACCAAATCAAAGAAATTTCGGGAATTACGGATGTAATATCCTTTCACGCTTTCGCAGGCAGCGGCATTCCTGACTTTTTTATACCCAAAGAAGTCAAGAATATGCTAAAGCGCGACGGTCGTCAGCTGATAATGATTAACTCCACCTGCGCCACCGCCTCACCGGAGGTCTCCCAACAGATTCAGCAGCTTCGCACAGTGCTGAAAACCTATGATAAGGGTGCCATACTCACCGGAGAATCCGCGTTGACAGACGACCTCATCAAGACCACAGCAGTGGACTTTAAGGTAACAAATTATATTTCAATGGCAGCAATTTTCTTGATTATAGCAATAATCTTTAAGTCCCTCACCGTGCCTGCGGTGCTGGTTGCCACCATTGAATTTGCAATAGCCATTAATCAAGGCATATCCTATTTCACCGGTACGGAGGTAGCATTTGTAGCGCCGACGGTTATAAGCTGTGTGCAGCTCGGTGCCACAGTGGACTATTCCATCTTGATGGCCTCTCGTTTCCAGGAAGAACTTCGCCTCGGCAAGACTCGTTTTGAGGCTGCTCACATTGCAGCAGCTTCTTCGGACAATTCTATCATCACCAGTGCTTTAGTAATGTTTTGTGCCACCCTGGGCGTTTCTTTCGTATCATCAATACAGCTGATTGGCGATATCTGCATCATGCTCTCCCGCGGCGCCCTTATTTCCGCCGCAGTATGTATAATAGTGCTTCCGGCAGTCCTCTGCCTCTTTGAACCTGTATTTAACAAAACCGGTCTTTACTGGAAGACAGAGGACATGATGGCAGTCAGACGTAAAGAGCGTTGGTCAAAAAGGCTGTCCAAAGCTCAAAACAAGTATGCTTTAAGAAAAGAAAAGTAAAGTAAAGTAAGATAAAATAAGATAAGATAAGATA
>JBHBZU010000051.1:0-23668 GCA_041797745.1 Bacillota bacterium | reverse complement strand
GTAGCGTTTACAGGAAAAGGCGAGTCTCCGATTGCTACTTCTAAAACATTTGTAAACACAGTATGTCCAAAATGCAATCAGCCTGCTAAACGGGAAATTGATACCATGGATACTTTCCTTGATTCATCATGGTATTTCTTGAGATACTGCGATGCACGCAATGATAAGGAAGCATTTAATTTTGATAAAGTAAAGTATTGGATGAATGTGGATCAGTATATCGGTGGAGTGGAACATGCCATTTTACATCTGATGTATGCTCGTTTCTTCCAGATGGCACTTTATGATTTAGGTTTAGTCAGCACAGAAGAACCGTTTAAGAATCTGCTTACTCAGGGCATGGTTATTAAAGACGGTAAGAAGATGAGTAAATCCGTAGGAAATGTAGTTTCCCCTGAGGAAATTATATCCAAGTACGGTGCAGACACTGCAAGGCTCTTCATTCTCTTTGCGGCCCCACCTGACAGAGAACTTGACTGGTCTGACGCCGGAGTAGAGGGGTCCTACAGATTCCTATCCCGCGTATACAGATTGGTTTATGATATATCAACTAAAACTTCAGGTTATGAGGGCAAACCTTATACCTGCGAAAACGAAGCTGATAAGGCACTTAACTTCGCTATGAATGCCACTATCAAGAAAGTTACAGAAGACGCCGGCGGAAGATTTAACTTTAATACTGCCATTTCCTCAATAATGGAATTAGTAAATGAAATGTACAAGTACAAAGAGGGAGATATGAATTTACCTCTTATGGCTGAAGCGGTTAAGAATTTAGTTATTGTACTTGCACCTTTCGCCCCTCACGTTTGCGAAGAAATGTGGGAACATCTTGGGAACAATGACAGGCTTTATAACGTAGCATGGCCTAGCTTTGACGAAGCAGCATTAGTAAAGGATTTCGTCGAAGTTGTAATTCAGATTAATGGTAAAGTTAAGGCAAAACTTAACGTTTCGAACGGACTTAATCGTGACGAATTGGAAGAATTAGTAAAGACGGATGAAACCATAAAGGCTCTGGTAGACGGTAAGAACGTGATTAAAATTATAGCCGTACCGGGAAAGCTGGTAAACTTAGTTATAAAATAAAAAGCCTTGAAATTCCCTTAAAAACAGAAAGGACTATATGAAAAGACAAATTAAAACAAAAAAAGAGGCGGGACAGCTTAAAGTTATTCCAATAGGCGGTTTGAACGAAATAGGAAAGAATATGACGCTGCTGGAATATCATGATGATATCATCATAATCGACTGCGGACTGTCCTTTCCTGAGGATGAAATGTACGGAATAGATACGGTCATCCCTGACTTTACGTATCTGATAAAAAACGCAGCCAAGATAAAAGGCTTGGTTTTAACCCATGGACATGAAGACCACATTGGAGGAGTACCTTATCTTCTCAGACATTTCAATATTCCTGTTTATGGAACAAGACTAACCTTGGGACTTGTTGAAAATAAATTAAAGGAACATGGAATTAAAGGAAAACTGAAAACTATTAATGCGGGAGATTCCATTAAGTGCGGTGCTTTCAATGTTGAAACCATACGTACCACACACTCCATTGCCGACGCCATTTGTTTGGCTATTGAAACACCTGTCGGCACAGTTTTCCATACAGGTGACTTCAAAATCGACTATACTCCTGTGGATGGAGAACCTATTAATCTTGCGAGATTTGCAGAATTAGGAACCAAGGGTGTAAAACTCTTGCTTATGGATTCCACAAACGTGTTAAGACCGGGTTTCACAGCCTCTGAAAAGGTTGTAGGTCGCACTTTGGAAAACATATTTAGAGAAGTTGAATCCCGTATTATTATCGCTACTTTTTCTTCCAACGTACATAGAGTGCAGAAAATCATCAACACCGCCGTACAGTACGGAAGAAAGGTTGCGGTTTCGGGACGAAGCATGGAAAATGTGGTTAAGCTGGCTATTGAACTTGGTTATTTGGAAATTCCGGCAGGGGTTTTAGTAAATCTTAAGCAGACAAAGAAAATTCCTGACAAAAAGCTGGTAATTATAACTACAGGAAGTCAGGGAGAACCGATGTCAGCCCTTGCCAGAATGGCAACTAACGACCACAAATCCGTTCAGATTAAGAAAGGTGACTGTATCATTTTATCTTCTACACCGGTTCCGGGTAACGAGAAGACCGTTTCTAATGTAGTAAATCTTCTTCTTGAAAAGGGCGCCAACGTTATTTATTCAGATATTGCGGACATTCACGTTTCAGGCCATGCTTGTCAGGAAGAGCTTAAGCTCATGCATTCTTTGATTAGACCCGAATATTTCATGCCGGTTCACGGTGAATACAGACATCTGAAAACCCATGCAGACCTGGCGGAAAATTTAGGACAAAATCCAAAGAACATTTTTATTCTAAATAACGGCGATTGCCTCACTATATCTCAAAAGAAAGCTGTAAAGAGTGAAAATGTGGCTCCTGCGGATGCTGTACTTGTTGACGGCTTCGGAGTAGGCGATGTTGGAAATATCGTTCTTAGAGACCGTAAGCTTCTCTCTGAATCAGGTTTAATTATAATCGTAGCCGCTATTTCTGAAGCTACAACTGAAATCATTGCAGGACCGGATATTATTTCCAGAGGCTTCGTTTATGTTAGAGAAAATGAAGACCTAATTGACGCTGCCAGAAATCTATGTCAGGAAATACTCCATGACTATACAAGTCAGGGCGTTTCCGACTGGAACGTTCTAAAGGGCAAGCTCCGAGACGGATTAAAATCGTTCATATACGAGAACACAGGCAGAACTCCTGTAATTCTCCCGATTTTCATGGAGGTATAAGGACTATGAATGTATATAATGAAGCTCATAATTTAGCTACCGCCGTAAAGGAAAGCGAAGAATATAAAAAATATGACGAACTTCGTGTCCAAATCGAAGCCAACAGTCAGCTTTCCGCTATGGTAAACGACATACGTGAAAAGCAAATTGATTTGCAGATGAAGCAAATGTCGGGAACCTTAGAGGGAGACTACCAGTCTCATATCATGGAGCTATATCAGCTTATGATGAAAGACCCTCTTCTTGCAAAATATTTTGAGGCCGAAGCTCGTTTTTCGCTTATGATGCAGGATGTGTATAAAATTATTAATGAAGCCGTAGGCATGAGTTTTGATTTCCCGGGTTCCAAGGAAAATAACTAAATTTCTTGCTTGAAACGGGGAAATCTAGTATAATATATTGACGTGTTATCGTTAAGATAAGGTAAATATATAGAATAATTTATAAGTTTATTAAGGAGAATATAATATGATTTATGCAAGTGATTTTAGAAAAGGTGTAACTTTCGAAATTAACGGAGAGCCCCATGTAGTAGTGGACTTTCAGCATGTAAAGCCGGGCAAGGGTGCTGCTTTCGTAAGAACCAAATATAAGAATATTTTAACAGGTGCTACAAGAGAAGAAGCATTCAACCCGAATGACAAGTTCCCTAAGGCACATATTGAAACAAAGGTAATGCAGTACCTCTATAGCGACGGAGAACTGTATTACTTCATGGATCAGGAAACTTATGAGCAAATTCCTCTGGCACAGGATCAGGTGGAAGAAGCTATGAAGTTCCTCCGTGAAAATGATGAAGCAACTATTAAATTCTACAAGGGTGCCGCTTTCATCGTAGAAGCTCCAAACTTTGTTAACCTTAAGGTTATCGAAACAGAACCGGGTGTTAAGGGTGATACCGCTACCAATGTAACTAAAGCAGCAACAGTTGAAACAGGTGCGATTATTCAGGTTCCTATCTTCATTGAAGAGGGAGAACTTATTCAGATTGATACAAGAACCGGAGAATACCTCGGAAGAGCAAAAGAATAATTATTTTAACGGGGTTGCCTTTAGGTAGCCCCATGTTTCTTTTAAAATAGGATGGAGATATAAAAAAATGACTAACAGAAAGAGAAGAAAAAAGCGCCGTGGAAAGCCTATAATTGCAATAATTTTAGTCGTTGCCCTTATAGCAGTGGGCTTCAATCTTTGGAAGAATAATCTTGGAGCACCGGCTAATCTTTCCAATACGGAAGTTGTTGCCGTAAATATTCCGGCAGGTTCATCCACCGCGACCATTTGTAATATCTTGGCTGAACAGGGGATTGTCAAATCAGCCACATCTTTTAAATATTACATAAAATTTTCCGGTAACGACGGTAAGTTGCAAGCAGGGGATTATCAGCTTAGCCCGTCTATGAGCGGAGAAGAAATTGTAAAAAATCTGCTTTCAGGTAAAAATCTTACGAACAGGTTTACCATACCTGAGGGCTATCGCGCCGAACAGACTGCCAAATCATTGTCGGACCACGGTTTTGGCGACTATGACAAATTATTAAATGAAATACAATATGGTGATTTTAATTATAGCTTTATAAATCAGCTAAATTACGATAACCAAGGTTACAGACTGGAGGGAGTTCTTTTCCCTAATACCTATGATGTTTACGCAAATGCCACAGAGCATGAAATCATAGACAAAATGCTGGCACAGTTTAACGCTACAATGACCGAGGAATATTACGCACAAATGCAGGCAAAAGGTCTGAATTTACGACAGCTCTTAACTATCGCTTCCATAATCGAAAGAGAGGCTAAGATAGATTCTGACAGACCTCTGATTTCCAGCGTTATATATAACAGACTTGCTATTAATATGAAACTTCAAATGTGCTCAACAGTACAGTATATTTTGGGAGAGCCTAAAGAATTTCTTTCCAATAAGGATATATCTATAGAAAGTCCGTACAACACTTATAAAAATTCAGGGCTTCCTCCGGGACCTATTTGCAGCCCCGGTAAAGCTTCAATTGAAGCGGCTCTTTATCCTGCGGATACTAACTACATCTATTTTGTAGTTAGTGAGAAATTGGACGGTTCACATAACTTTTCCGCAGATTATTCAAAATTTGAAAAGGATAAAGCGGCATATAAGGCTGCACTAAAAAAGCAGTAGTATGGTTGACGATAAAAACATTATGTATCGAAATATTACTAATCAAAAGGTCGTAGACTACATGAACGGGTACTATAAGCCTGTTAGCGAAGAACTTGGAAAGCTTAGAATTGAAGCTGAAACAAGCCTTATTCCCGTGCTTCAAAGAGATTCGGAGGGCTTGCTTGTTACGCTGCTGCAAATTCACCGACCTGCAAATATTATTGAAATAGGCACAGCTTGCGGTTATTCAGGACTTTGTATGCTTACCGCTTTGCCGAATGCAACTCTATTTACTTATGAAAAGAGCGAAGAGATGTTGAAGCTGGCAAGGCTTAATTTTGAAAGGTTCGACCTTACAAAAAGAGTTCATCTTTTTGCAGGAGACGCCATGGATGAATTAAAGAAGCTACCTGCTGAACAAACTTTTGATTTTGCATTTATTGACGCAGCCAAGGGTCATTATAGGGACTTCTTTGATGATATCATGCCACATATGAAAAAGGGCAGCGTTATTGTCTGCGACAATATGTTATTTAAAGCCAAGGTTGTATCTGATGAATATGATATGCCTAAACGTAGATTTAAAACAGAAGTAAGGAGAATCCGTGAATTTATGGATTATCTCTTTAATACGGATGTCGTGGATACCACCTTACTTTCAGTGGGGGACGGTACTACCATATCCATAGTAAAATAGTTCAAGAGAAAGAGATTATGAATAAGAAAAAAATAGAGCTTCTTGCTCCTGCCGGAGATTTAGAAAAATTTAAAATTGCCTGTATCTACGGTGCAGACGCCGTGTATTTCGGTGGAGAGATGTTCTCCCTCAGAGCAGGTGCAGGTAACCTCAGCATTGATGAAATAAAAGAGGGTATTGCCTTTGCTCATGAAAGAGGAGTAAAGGTTTATATGACCTTAAATATCTTTGCCCATAACGAAGATATCGACCCTTTAAAAGAATATCTTCATAAAATAAACGGTCTTGGTATCGACGCCTATCTCATATCAGACCCTGCAATTATGGTGCTTATAAAAGAATGTATTCCCGATGCCGAAATTCATCTGTCAACACAGGCAAACATGACTAACTATGTTACAGCTAATTATTGGGTTTCTCAAGGAGTGAAACGTATCGTACTTGCCAGAGAGCTTACCTTGGAGGAGATTCACACTATCAGAGAAAATCTGCCAACCGATATTGAATTGGAGGCTTTCGTTCAGGGAGCCATGTGCATTTCTTATTCCGGAAGATGTCTGCTTTCCAACTTCATGATTGAAAGAGACGCCAATCGCGGCGCCTGTGCACATCCATGCAGGTGGAAGTACGCTTTAGTGGAGGAGCAACGCCCCGGTCAGTATTATCCGATTGAAGAAGATGAAAGAGGTACATATATACTAAATTCAAGGGATCTTTGCATGATAGAGCATATTCCGGAGCTAGTTGATTCAGGCATTTATTCTTTCAAGATTGAGGGTCGCATGAAAAGTGTCTTCTATGTAGCTACGATTGTAGCTGCTTACAGACGTGCCATTGACGAATACCTGTCAAATCCTGAAAATTACCGATTCAATCCTTTGTGGCTTAAAGAAATGAAAAAGGTTAGCCACAGAGAATTTACCACAGGCTTTTACTTTAATAAGCCTACCAACAAGGACCAGAACTATCTCACCAGCGCTTACACCAGAGATTATTCTTTCGTAGGTATAGTAAAATCTTATGATGAAGCAACAGGCTATGCCACAGTGGAGCAACGTAACAAGATGAGCGTAGGCGAGGAAATCGAAGTCTTCGGACCTCATACCGACTTTTTCACAATGAAGCTCGAAGAAATGCGGGACGAAGAGGGGACTTTAATTGAGAGTGCGCCTCATCCTCAGCAGATAGTAAAAATTAAAATGCCTCAAAAGGTATCCGAAAACTTCATTTTACGTAAAGAAAAATAGTGAATACTAAAAAGACGAAATGAGTTTTAATACTTAAATATCTAAAAAATATAAATAAAACATAAGGATATAATAATAAACAAGTATTATAAACAGTAAAATAAATATCAAATAAAAAACAGTATTTATAAAAACATATATTAAAAATTTGAAAGGAGCTATTATGGACCAATATCCCGAACCGAGTGGGTCGTTAGCATTTTATTTAATTGTATTAATAACTTTAACCCTGATTATAGCTTTATTTGAAGCGGCAGAGGAATCCATTGAGGAGTGTTCAAAAAACAAGATTAAGCAGCTTGCTTCCGATGAAAATCCTCGTGCCCAATATTTGCTTCAAATTTTAGAAAACGCCAACAGGTTTTCATCTGTTGCCAAGGCAATCATTATGTTTCTAGGGGCTATGGCTGCTGTATGCGGAACTTTCGGTTTTGCTTCAAAGCTTGCCATAAGCATGGGAGCTTTCTGCAAACCTTATACCTTTGCGGTTTCAGTGGTTTTAGTGAACTTAATACTCATATTTATTGTGTTTTCACTAGGTATACTGTTGCCGAAACACCTTGCCAATATTTATCCGGAAAGCACAGCCTTAAATATCGCAACGCGACTTAATCGAATATCCATAGTGGTTTCCCCCATAATAACTGTTGCAACCGGCATTGTTAAGCTTTTACTCAAGATATTACATCAGAAAATCGAAGAGGATGAAGAATTTTCCGAGGATGATGTTATGGATATGCTGGAGGTGGGACAAGAATCGGGAGCTCTAAAGGAAGAGGGCAAAAAGATGATAAATTCCATTTTTGCCTTTGACGATAAATTGGCCTATGAGATTATGACTCCGAGAACGGATGTATTTTCCATAGACTTAAACGATCCTCCCTCGGAATATTTAGATGAACTTATGGAATTGAGGTATTCACGTATTCCCGTATACGAGGACGAAACTGACAACATTATAGGTATACTTAATATTAAAGACTTTTTCGCCTCAGCTAAGGAAGTGGGCTTTGAAAATGTAAATATTAAAGACATTCTCAGAAAACCCTATTTCGTTCCTGAAACTAAAAACATTGACTCTTTGTTTGTAAACTTACAGAGCAGCAAAAATCAAATTGCAGTTCTTATTGACGAGTTCGGAGGATTTTCAGGCATTGTTACCATGGAAGATATCATCGAAGAGGTAATGGGTGATATTGAAGATGAATATGACGAAAATGAGCTTACAATAGAACAGATTTCCGATAACTGCTATATGGTGGACGGTTCTGCCGCTATTGACGACTTAAACGAAGAATTTAATCTCCATCTTGAGTCTGATAACAGTGAAACTATCGGAGGTTTGGTTTTGGATATATTAGGAGAAATTCCTGAAGACAGTGAGAATTTGGACAAGAAAATTGAATTGGACAATCTTACTCTCACAGTCAATTCCGTTAAGGAACGCCGTATTGAAAAAATCACACTTTTGATTCACAATGAGCTTCAGGAAGCTGAAAAAGCTACCAACAATGAGGTTTTGGAAACAGAGGATTCAAATGATGGAAAAAGATAAAGAAAAAACGGTAAACAATAATCATTTATCTGAACAGATTATTAATAAAGCCGTAGCGGCAACCCTTAAAACTAAAGGAGTTGCAGGTTTAAGCACCAGCGGTCTGTTACACAGAAAAAAAGAGGATTTAAGCCGAGCTATTAAACTGAATTATAAAGATGAGAAAGTTATATTAGATGTCTATTTAGCAGTTGAATATGAAGTCTGCATACCTGAAATCGCTTTCAATCTTCAAAAAAACATTCAAAGTAATGTGGAGGAGCTTGAGGGAGTTACTGTAAAAGAAGTAAATATTCATATAGACAAGATACATTTCCCGGAAGGAGATTAAAAAAATGACCAGAACGGATGCAAGAGAATTACTCATGCAAATGCTGTACTCAATGAAAATCCAAAACGACTTTTCCGAAGAGGTAAAAAATGCTTTCCTTGCGGACAAAAAACTGCAAACACAGGAGGGATATTTCAATACCGTATATTCACTCGTAGTAGAGCATATAAACGATATTGACGGCAGGTATGAAGCCTTAAATACAGGCTGGAAAATTAACCGTCTTTCAAATGTGGATCTTTCCATATTCCGAATTGCTATTGCAGAAATTCTGTATATGGATGAAATTGATAGAAGTGTGGCTATTAACGAAGCTGTAAAGCTGGCAAAAAAGTTCAGCTCCGATAAGTCGGCAAAATTTATTAACGGAGTATTAGCTAAAGTTGAGTAGGTATGCCTATGGATATTAATAAAGTTAAATCCAATAATCAAACCTTGCGAAATCTCATACTGGGTATTGATACCAGTAACTATAAGACTTCCGTCGCTTTATGCGATTTGAAAGGAAATATTTTATGCGAGAGTCGTCAATTATTATCGGTAACCAAGGGCGAGCGCGGACTTAGGCAGTCCAACGCCCTTTTTCAGCATATAGAAAAGCTGCCCAAACTGATGGATGAAATAGTAAAGGCTGAAAGCTTCAATGCTTCAAAAATTGCGGCTATAGCTGTATCTTCAAAACCTCGCCCGATTGAAAACTCATATATGCCTTGCTTTAATGCAGGACTCTCCCTAGCCAAAAGCCTTTCTGTGCTTTTGGATGTGCCTTGTTTTCATACCAGTCACCAAGAGGGACATATTGCAGCAATTATAGGGGCAGAGGGTTTACTCGCAGATAAAGAGGACACCTTAGAAGAAACAGGAGATATTTTTAATAAAACCGAAATTTCTCTATGTTCAGGCAACGGTTTTTTAGCACTTCACCTTTCAGGAGGTACTTGTGAAATTTTAAAGGTTACTCCCGATTTAAAAAAATATTGTTTTGATGATGAGGGAAACCATTCAAAATTTCATATTGAAATTGTCGGCGGTTCCAAAGACATTTCCTTTGGACAGGTTTTAGACCGTATAGGTGTTTCTCTCGGTATGGATTTTCCCTCCGGAGCCGAAATGGATTCTATAGCCATAAAAGCCTCAAATTCGGTTTTTAATCGTCATTTATCAAAGGTTAGGGTAACTGATTCCTATTTCAATCTTTCAGGCTTGGAAACTCAAGCGCAACGTATTATTAACGAAATAGAAAGCGGTAAAATTACAAATTACACCAAGGAAAATCTCATAGCAGAAATTTTTGATATTATATGCGATACCCTAGCCACAGCTGTGACCCAAAAGCTAAAAAACTATAGCGATATTAAAACCGTGCTGTTTTCAGGCGGCGTCAGCTCCAGTATGTACATAAGTGAAAAGCTGAAAGCCTACGCAAAAGCTAAAGACTTTCATTTCGAATTTGGAAATCAGCATTACTCTTCGGACAATGCTGTGGGCGTAGCTTTAATAGGAGCAGCTATGTACAAAGATTTTGGGAAAGATTTTTAAAAGATTGTTTGAGTTAAAAAAAGTAAGGGATTATTATTATGAAACCAGTTGCCGTATCACAATTAAATAGCTATATAAGGAGAGTTTTGGCAACCGATCCCATTCTTTCAAATATATCTGTGGTGGGAGAAATATCCAACTTAAAACATCACAGTACAGGAGTTTATTTTTCCTTAAAGGACAGTGATTCCAAGGTGAGCTGTTACATTCCGCCTTCAATACTTCGCCAGTTAAGATATGAACTTGATGAGGGAATGGAAATCATTGCTCATGGCTACATAAATGTTTACGAACGAGGAGGCACATACTCTATAAATATCAAAGATATTGAAATGCAGGGTACGGGTGACTTAGCCAAAGCCTTTAAAAAACTTAAAACTAAACTGGCTGCCGAGGGACTCTTTGATCCGATTCATAAGAAAGAACTTCCTTTATTCCCGTCCAAAGTGGCTGTTATAACTTCACCCACAGGGGCGGCAGTTGAGGATATAAAGAAAATTATCAGAAGTCGCAATCTTTATGTAGATATTCTTATAGTTCCTGTAATGGTTCAAGGTCAAAATGCGGCTTCCTCCATATCTCACGCCATTTACGAAGTAAATCGTCTTTTTCCCGAAACTGACGTTATGATTGTGGGAAGAGGAGGAGGTTCCATGGAAGAACTTTGGGCTTTCAATGAAGAAATTGTTGCAAGAGCTATTTTTGCTTCGGAAATTCCTGTGATTTCAGCCGTAGGTCATGAAACCGACTTCACCATTGCGGACTTCGTAGCAGATTTTAGAGCTGAAACTCCCACTGCGGCAGCGGCTTTAGCCGTTCCTGATATTGAGAAGCTAAAGACAATGGCTAAAGATAGCCGTCAAAGGCTGCTTGAAAATTTGGAAGCCTGCATAATTGTTAAAAAACATCGTTTAGAGACTTTAGATATCGGCAATCTTCAAAAACGTCTCACAGACCGCATTACCATCTCTCGTTTAAAATGCGATACTTTCAAAAATACTTTAGAACATCTTAGCCCTAAAAATATTATGGAAAGAGGTTATAGCGCATTCACAAGAGAAGACGGCAGTTTTATAAAGAGTTCGGAAGAACTTAAAGTGGGGCAAACCGTTCGTACCGTTATGAAAGACGGTACAGTCCTGTCAGAAATAAAAGAAATACGGAGGTAACTATGGCTAACGAAAAGAAACTTTCCTTTGAAGAAGCTATGTCCCAGCTTGAAGCTAAAGCAACAGCTATAAAAAAAGAAGATATTACTCTTGAAGAAGCCATGACAGCTTACGAAGAGGGCGTTAAATTATATGAAATTTGTAATGAAATTCTTTCTCAGGCAGAGGGTAAAATTACAGTCTATAAAGAAGCATAGGAGGAACTTATGGGTCAGCAGTATGATAATTATAAAAACATAATTGAAGAACATTTACTTGATTGTATTCCGGATATCGACCACAAAAGTATCACTTTATATGAATCCATGAAATATTCTCTTACAGCAGGCGGCAAGAGGCTTCGTCCGGTGCTGTTACTGGGGGCTTGTGAGTTTGCAGGCGGCAATATTATGGAAGCTCTCCCTTATGCTTGCGCCGTTGAATATATTCACACATATTCACTTATACATGACGATCTTCCTGCTATGGACAATGATGATCTTCGCCGCGGTATTCCAACAAATCACAAGGTTTACGGTGACGCCATTGCAATTCTTTCAGGAGACGGTCTCTTGACCACTGCTTTTGAAGCCATGAACAAAGACATGATGATGTATTTTGATACACCTGAAAAGCTGAAACCTCGCGTAAAGGCTTCTCATGAACTTGCAAAAGGTGCAGGTTGCAGAGGCATGGTTGCAGGGCAGGTGGCGGATATTGAAGCAGAGGGAAAACAATGTTCTAAAGAAATGCTTGAATATATACACATCAACAAAACCAGTGCTTTGATTGTAGCAGCCATCAGAGCCGGGCTTTATCTTGGAAATGCTTCAATGCAGATGATGGCGGATATGACTATGTTTGCAGACAGTATCGGTTTAGCTTTTCAGATTGAAGATGACCTTTTAGATGTACGTGGTGATGCGACAGCTTTAGGGAAAAATGTAGGTGTAGACAGCGAAAACAACAAATCAACATATCCTGCCCTCTACGGTATTGAAGCTTCAGAAGAAAAGCTCAAGGAACTATATGCAACGGCAAGAAATTGCATAGCTCCATATTACGATAACGCAGAATTTTTCCAAGAAATTATCGACTTGCTCTATCACAGACGCAAGTAACAGTAAAGACTTTTAAATTTTATTTAGACTTTTGGGGTTAATAATATATGGTAAACCAAATTTTAAACGAATATCATTTTCCGGAGGATTTGAAGCAAATGCCTCTGGAAGATATGGATATACTCGCTACACAAATTAGAAATTTTCTCATTGAAGAAGTATCTAAAACAGGAGGGCATTTGGCCTCCAATTTAGGCGTGGTGGAAATCACCATAGCTCTGCATAAATATTTTAACAGTCCGCAGGATCAAATAGTCTGGGATGTGGGACATCAGTCATACGTCCACAAGATTCTCACAGGTCGTTCTCAGCAATTTGATACGCTTCGTCAGCTTGACGGCTTAAGCGGTTTTCCTAAAGCCGAAGAAAGCGAACATGATGTTTTTGACACGGGTCATTCCAGCAACTCTCTTTCAGTTGCGGCGGGGCTGGCAGCAGCAAGAGACCAAAAAGGAACGAACCAAAATATCATTGCAGTAATCGGTGACGGTGCTCTCACAGGAGGTATGGCTTACGAGGCTCTCAACAACATCGGAGCTTCCAAGTCAAATATCATAGTCATACTAAACGACAACGGAATGTCCATATCTAAAAATATCGGTTCTATGCCGCAGCACCTTTCAACCCTTAGAACCTCTAAGGGTTACAGAGAATTTAAAAATTCCGTAAAAAGAGCTCTTGCAAATCTGCCGTCTCTTTATCAAGGAGCGGAACATTTAAAAGATACACTGAAATACGCGGTTTCCAGTGAGGGTGCTATATTTGAAGAACTTGGATTTACATATCTTGGACCTGTAGATGGACATAATATTGAGGATTTACTAAATTCCTTTATTTTGGCAAAGAGAGTTCAAGGTCCTGTTCTCATTCACGCTATAACTAAAAAAGGAAGGGGATACAAGCACGCGGAAGTGCAGCCTAACAAGTTTCACGGTGTAGGGGCTTTCGATATTGCCTCCGGTGAACCGAAAAAGGCTCCGAAAGGCTCCACTTATTCTGATGTTTTCGGTGATAAGCTGATTTCAATGGCTTCCACAGATAAACGCATAGTAGCCGTAAGTGCTGCTATGATTGAGGGTACCGGACTTTCAAAGTTTGCTGATAAATATCCTGATAGAATCTACGATGCAGGTATAGCAGAACAGCATGCAGTTACCTTTGCCGCCGGTCTTGCAAAAAACGGCTTAATACCTTTTGTAGCCATTTATTCCACATTTCTTCAACGAGCTTACGATCAGATTATGATGGATGTTTGCCTGAATAAACTTCCTGTAATCTTCGGAATAGACAGAGCAGGTATAGTGGGACAGGACGGTCAAACACATCATGGCATTTTTGACATTTCTTATCTTTCACATATGCCTAAATTAACTGTACTTTCTGCAAGAGACGGCATAGAACTCGAACAAATGATGGACTATGCAGTAACTTTAGGCGGACCTGTTGCCATCAGATATCCTAGAGGTAATGTGAGCAATTTCAGTGATTTCAGAGAGTTTGACGGACATAATTATTTTATGGTAAACCATCATGAAAACAAAAAATCCGAAGTTGAAATTTGGGCAAGCGGTAAAATGCTTAAAGAAACTATGAATGCCCTTGAAATGAATCCTGACCTTAAAGAAAAGTGTTCCGTTTTCAACTGTGCCGTTCTTAGACCTTTAGATGAAAAAGCCTTAGCTGGTGCAGCGGAGCGTACCAAACTAATACTTACTGTTGAAGATAATGTAAGAGACGGAGGACTTGGACAAGCTGTCGCAAGTTACATAATAACCCACGATATAAACGTAAAGGTTAGAAATATTTCATGGCCAACAGAGTTTATTGAACATGGAAGCTGTGAAGCACTTATGGATAGATACGAAATAGATTCAAATCACATAGCAGAAAGGATTCGTGGATTCATTGAAAGATAGGTTAGACGTAATTTTAGTAAATAAAGGATTCTTTCCCTCCAGAGAAAAAGCCAAGGTCAGCATTATGGCAGGTATCGTCTATGTAGACGGACAGCGTATTGACAAAGCCGGTACCACAGTAGACGAAAATTCGGATTTTTTCGTTAAAGAAGATATTTGCCCATATGTTTCAAGAGGCGGACTAAAACTGGATAAAACCATGGAGCTTTACGGTTTTCATCTGGAAAATGCCACTTGCGTAGATATAGGTGCTTCCACAGGCGGCTTTACGGACTGTATGTTAAAGCATGGAGCTAAAAAGGTTTTCGCTATCGATGTAGGCTATGGTCAATTAGACTATAAACTACGTATAGATGAAAGAGTCGTAAATATGGAAAAGTGCAACGTGCGATACCTTGATACTGATTTAATCGACCCAGATGTAGACTTTATCTCCATTGACGTTTCATTTATATCTCTAAAGCTTATCTTTCCTGTAGCAGCTAAACTGCTGGGAGCGGAGGGCGGCATAGTAGCTTTGATAAAGCCTCAATTTGAATCCGGTCGCCAGCAGGTAGGAAAAAAGGGCATTGTCAGAGACGCTTCCGTCCATCGAGAAGTTATTGAAAATGTTATTCGTTACGCAGAAAATAATGGACTTTATCCCCACGGTTTGACCTTTTCACCAATTACAGGTGCAAAAGGAAATATAGAATATCTGATTTACCTTAAAAAAACAAAGTCTGAAAACTTTGATGAAAATCAGATAAGAGAAATCGTAGAGTTATCTCATAAGGAGCTTATAGCATGAGTCTTTCACCTATGATGCAACAATATCTTGATATTCACGAACAATATCCGGATTGTATCTTATTTTTCCGTCTTGGAGACTTCTATGAAATGTTTTTTGAAGATGCCAAGACGGTATCAAAAGAACTGGAACTGGTTTTAACCGGTAAACAGTGCGGTCTTGAAGAAAAGGCTCCCATGTGCGGAGTTCCTTTTCACGCCTGCGATGCATATTTGGCAAAGCTGGTGGAAAAGGGTTACAAAATCGCAATATGTGAACAAACTCAAGACCCTGCAACCTGCAAGGGTCTGGTTCCTCGCGAAGTAGTTCAGATTGTCACTCCCGGCACCATTACCAATGCCACCATGTTAAATGAAAAGGAGAACAACTATCTTGCCTCCATCTTTGCTTCTGAAGATTATTACAGCTTAAGCTACTGCGATATTTCCACAGGTGAGCTGGCTTGTACCACCTTTGCCCGCAACTTAAGTTCCGCTCAGACCCTGTTAAATGAACTTATTAGAATCAATGTAAAGGAAATTCTCCTTTCAGAAAGTCTCTCCGAAGAACTTTCTTTGGAAGAACTTGAATATCTTATTCATCCATATATTAACCGTCGCGCTGATGTCTTTTTTAATTTTAAGGCTTGCAGAGAGGTTATTTGTAAACACTTTAAAATCCACGCTCCAAGCGGTCTTGGCATAGGCGACTATGAAGAAACTATATGTGCAGTAGGAGGACTTTTAACCTATCTTGGTGAAACTCATCAAGGATTGCAACATCTTACAAATTTAAAAGTTTATGAAGTCAGCAGACATATGTCTTTGGACAGAGCTACTATCCGCAATTTAGAGCTTACAGAAACTCTGTATGAAAAAAAGACCCAAGGTTCACTTTTAGGAGTCTTGGATAAATGTCATACAGCAATGGGTTCCCGCAGACTTAAGCAATGGCTTAGAGAACCCCTAAATTCCCCTGAAGAAATCAATGAAAGGCTGAATGCCGTTCAGATTATTTATGATGATGTTCTCCTTAGAAATAACCTGAAAGAGTCTCTAAAGTCCATTTACGACCTTGAAAGGCTGTCAGGAAGAATAGCTACAGGCAATGCAAACGCTAAGGATTTAATCGCACTTCGTAATTCCATTGCAAGCATACCTGAAATTAAAAATGACTTGTCCGGATATAACAGTGGCTTACTTTCAAAGTTAAATAATAAAATTTATTCTCTTACTGAAATTTATGAAAAGGTGGATAGCGCCATCGTAGATGAGCCTCCTATAACCATAAAAGAGGGCAGCTTGATTAAAGAGGGCTATTCTAAAGATCTGGATACAATTAAACTTTCCATTCAAGACGCGAAAGTTTGGATTGCTTCCCTTGAAGCCACTGAAAAGGAAAGAACCGGCATTACTCATCTGAAAGTCGGCTTTAATAAGGTCTTTGGTTATTATATCGAGGTTTCCAGATCTAATTTAAATCTGGTTCCTGAAAACTATATAAGAAAGCAAACTTTGGTAGGAGCTGAACGCTTTATCACTCCCGAACTTAAGGAAATGGAATCAATTATCTTAAATGCGGAAACAAAGATTAATCAGATAGAATATGATTTGTTTACTGAAATTCGTTCCTTTTGTGCAGAATATATTAAGGAAATCCAACAAACCGCAGTTTCCGTTTCTGTACTTGACGCTGTTTGTTCCTTTGCAGAGGTTTCTGCTAAACTCGGCTATGTTCACCCTGAGGTAAACGATGGAGATGAAATATATATCCATGGCGGTAAACATCCTGTTATTGAGCAAACCATGGAAGATGGACTGTTTGTATCCAACGATACCTATATCAACGGTAGTGATACTTCCATGCTTTTAATTACAGGGCCTAACATGGCAGGTAAATCTACATATATGCGTCAAACTGCACTCATAGTCCTTATGGCTCAAGCAGGCTGCTTTGTACCTGCTCAATATGCAAAAATCGGTGTGGCAGATCGCATTTTCACCAGAATCGGCGCTTCTGACAATTTAGCCCAAGGTCAGTCAACATTCTTTGTTGAAATGAGTGAACTGGCATATATTCTAAATTGCAGCACAAACAAATCTCTGATTATATTAGATGAAATCGGAAGAGGCACTTCCACTTATGACGGACTTTCAATTGCATGGGCTGTAGTTGACTACCTCTGCCACAAAGAAAATCGTGCCCGCACACTTTTTGCCACCCATTATCATGAGCTTACTTCTCTTGAGGGAACAGTGGAGGGTTGCAAAAACTTGAATGTGGATGTGTCAGATATAGGTGGAGAAGTGGTGTTTCTTCATAAAATTATCGAGGGCTTCGCCTCACGAAGCTATGGTATTCATGTAGCCAAGCTGGCAGGGGTTCCATCTAAAATTTTAGCTGACGCAGAAGCTCATTTAAATCATCTGGAATCAGGTAAAGCTTCTTGTGAATATGTTGAAGACAGCCACCGAATTTCCGCCAAAACCAAAGAATCTTCAATGAAAAGTCAGCCTAACGACGAAGAGCAGATGTCTTTCTTCAGCTTTGCACCAAATCCGGTAGTAGAAAAATTAAAGAGTTTGGATTTGATGGACGTAAAACCATCCCAAGCTATAGCTATTCTTGAGGAGCTTCAGGCTCTGGCTGAAAAATAACCATTTTTAATCAAATTAGGTTTGAAATCTAAAATAGTTAAATTATGGTTTTAAAGAAAACTGTTTCGATTCATCTTTGGTTACAAATCCTTTATTTGACAATAAAATTATTATGTAGACCTATCGGTTTGTATTAGATGAAAGCTAAAGTAATATAAGAGGGCTAATAAATATTAAATAATAAATAAAATAAGCTACATGATATAAAAATAAAAAGGTATGGCTAAAACAGCATAATTAAGATAATATGATTAAAATTTTAGAAAAACAAGTAGCAGATAAAATCGCCGCCGGTGAAGTGGTAGACAGACCCCTTTCCGTTGTAAAGGAACTTGTTGAAAACTCCATAGATTCAGGGGCTACATCCATTGTCTGTGAGATTAGAAAGGGTGGTAAAGCCTATATAAGAGTCTCCGATAACGGCTGTGGCATAGCGGAAGAAGAAACGGAGCTGGCATTTTTCAGACATGCTACCAGTAAAATCAGTCAGGCTGAAGACTTGGACAGAATAGAAACTTTAGGTTTTAGAGGGGAAGCGCTTTCCAGCATAGCGGCGGTTTCCAGAGTGGAGCTGCTAACCAAGGTGCCTGAGGCTTTCGTCGGAACAAAACTGACTATTCATGGGGGAGAAGTTATAAATCACATTCCTTACGGCTGTCCTGATGGTACTACCGTTGTCATTAACGATTTATTCTACAACACTCCAGCCCGACTTAAGTTTATGAAAGCCGACAATACCGAGAGCGCTCTTGTTACAGACTTTATCTCTCAAATTGCACTGGCTTATCCGTATATTCGCGTGCGAATGATAAACAACGGTAATATTTTATTTAGTACTTTAGGAAACGGCAGCCTCTACGATACCATTCTCACAGTTTACAGCAAGTCTGTGGGTCAGGATTTGGTTGAGGTGGATTACAGGGATGAGTATCTTACCGTAAAGGGTTATGTATCCGCACCAATGAATTCCAAAACCAGCCGCCGCAATCAGATTTTCTTTGTTAACGGCAGAGTTATCAGCTCTAAAATCATTGAAAGAGGTGTGAACAACGCCTATGCGGACAGGCTTTTTGAGGGAAGATTTCCAATATGCTTTCTTTTCCTTTCCGTTTCGCCTGACAAACTGGACGTTAATATTCATCCAAATAAAAGGGAAGTACGATTCCATCAGGAAGACTTTATTACAGAGGGAATATTTAAGGCAATTAGAAATGCACTCGGCACCAAAACCGCAATAAATCAGATTCACAGCGAAAACATATCTGATAAAATAAATATAATTACAGATTCTATCAAAGAGGAGGGGATAAGCAGAAGCTTTACCCCTGTGACTAAAGCTCAAGAATCTGCAAATACCGCTTTTTCATCAAGAACCTTTACCTTTGAGAACAAAGTTCTTGATAAAGAACCTGATATGTTGAGGGACTCCGTAGAAAATAATCAAAAAAATATAAAAGTTCCTGCAAAACAGGAACAGGTTGACATAACATCATTATTGTCAACTTTAAGAAATGCAGATGGAAATTTCAATATCACTGCACCTAAAAATGTACCTTTCAAATTTGAAGATTTAAAGCCGATGGGTTCAGTATTTGCAACCTACATATTAGCAGCAGACAGTGACAGCTTCTATATGATAGACCAACATGCTGCCCACGAAAGAGTTTTTTTTGAAAAACTGCTGGCTGAATTTAAATCTTCTGAAAAACATATTCAGCCAAGTCTCGTTCCTGCCATTATAAATGTACGACCGGCTATAGAAGCCTGCGAAGAACAATGGTTGGAAATACTTCGTGGCATGGGTTTTGACATTTTCGGTTTCGGACCTCAAACCTATAATTTATCGGCAGTTCCCATGTTTATGTCATTAAAAGAGGGTGAGGATTTCGTAAATGATTTCCTTGATAATTTAGATGAAAATATGGACTTTTCCAATTACGGAAAGCTCAATGCCATCATAACCCGCTCCTGTAAATCTGCGGTTAAGGGTAACGACCAGCTTCACGATGAAGAAATCAAAGCACTTTTACATCAGCTTTCCAAATGTGAAAACCCTTATTCCTGCCCTCATGGCAGACCAACCTTTGTCAGATTTAGTAAATATGAACTTGAAAAATTTTTTAAGAGAATACAGTAATATATTTCGGTAAATTTCAAATACAAAAAAACGTAGTGATGGTGATAATATAATAAATATGGATAAAATTATATGTATCTGCGGTCCTACCGCAGTAGGCAAAACTGAATATTCCATAGAGTTAGCGGAAAGGATAGATGGAGAAATAGTATCTGCCGACTCCATGCAGCTTTACAAGTTCATGGATATAGGCTCTGCAAAACCGACCAAAGAAGAGCAGGAAAGGGTACCTCATCATTTAGTTGATATTATAGATCCCAGAGAAGCCTTTTCTGTTGCTGAATATCAAAGGCTGGCTAAAGCTGCAATAGGTGATATTTTTAAAAGAGGTAAAACTCCTATCATTTCAGGAGGTACGGGACTTTATATTCATTCTCTTATTTATGATATGGACTTTTTCGGTTCTCCTGCCGATAACAGACTCCGCAGGGAGCTGGAAGATATGGCACTAAAAGAGGGTTCGGAGGCACTTCATAGTCGCCTTGAAAAAGCTGACCCTAAAGCAGCGGAAAGAATCCATCCCAATAATATAAAAAAGGTAATTCGTGCCATAGAAGTGGCGGAAACTTCCGCTTCTCAGTTTCGAAGTTTTCAAGAAAGTTTCAAACCCACCTCAGATTACGAATGTATCCTTATTGGGCTTACCCGAGACAGAGAAGACCTCTATCAGCGTATTGACAGGCGAGTGGATGTGCTTATGGAAAAGGGACTCCTCGAAGAAATCAGCCACCTTATAGGTATGGGACTTACCTCGGATAATATCTCGATGAAAGGTATCGGGTACAAGGAACTCATTGCTTATCAAAATGGCGAATATGACTTGGAAGAAGCTGTTAGGCTGGTTAAACGTAACACTCGTCATTATGCTAAACGCCAGTTAACTTGGCTAAAACGCTATCCTCAGATGAATTGGTTTAATATAGGTGACTATGAAAAATCTGGAGAGCGGGAAAAGTTGGTCGAAGCTATGCTGGCATTGTCGGTTTAAATTATTTGCAAATTTTACAAGGAGATGGCTCAATGATAAAAGACAAAGCCGATTCTGCAAGAAGCAAGACTGTAAAAATTCATAACAAAAGCGACAGACCCGACAATGTTGTGAAGAAAGAACATGAAATAATGTCCGAATGTACTAAAGTGGAACAGGAACTTCCGGCTTTTTTAAGGGGATACTTTGCCTATTTAAGAGGTAACGTATTGCCCATGACTCGCCTTGCTTATCTTTACGATATCCGCTTTTTCTTTCACTACCTAATAAGCCAGCGACAAGATATTACCACGGCTAAAAAATATCGGGACATCAAGCTTTCTGAAATGAATGAAATTTTAGCAGTAGATATAAATATGTTTATAGATTATTGCAGGCATTATGAGGTCGAGGGAGCGAAGAACATATATGTTTACGAAAATACAAATAAAACCCTTGCTCGCAAAAAATCTTCCGTTTCAGTGCTTTTTAAGCAGCTTTATAGAGACGGCCTTTTAGAGAAAAATATCACCGACGGATTCGACCCAATTCGTGTTTCTAAACCTGGTGAACGCGAGATTAAGGCGCTTAAAGATGATGAAGTTATGAAAATGCTGGATGCCGTTTCCACTGGTATAAAACTGACTGAAAAAGAACGTAACTATTGGGAAAAAACCAAGAAACGCGATAAGGCTATTCTATTGCTTTTCCTTACCTATGGTCTGAGAATTTCGGAGCTCCAACAATTAAATATTTCATCTTTTAACTTCAATCGCGGTGAATTTAAGATTTACAGAAAGCGTGGTAAGGAATCTATCATGCCCCTAAATCAAAGCACTACTGCAATAATTCACGACTATATTGATAATGAAAGACCCTCATCGGATAAGATACTTTCTGAAGATCAGGACGCACTTTTTATATCGCTTCAGGGAAAGCGTATGACGGAACGCTCCATTCGTGAACTTTCCAAGAAATATACCTCCATAGGCATGGAAACCTCAAGAGACGCCGGCTACAGCCCTCATAAGCTGAGAGCCACCGCGGCCACCAGCCTTATAGGTAGAGGCAATTCAATTTATGATGTTCAGGCTCTTTTAGATCACGAACAGGTAACTACAACCCAGCTATATGCAGCTCACAAAATGGACACAAAACGTGAGCTTGTAAAAGGTATGGAATGGGAACTTGAAAGGAAAGAGGGACTTTCAGAAGAAAAGAAATAGATTAAAAATGTGACCGCCCTTATGGGCGGTTTACATAATATATATATTGTACACTAGGAGAAAACAGATGCAAAAAAACACATTTGAACTACTTAACAAAACACTTGGAATTGATGAACCGATTCTTAAACTCATAGATGAGGCGGAAGCTGAGCTTCAGGGAGAATTTGAAAAGCTGGATGACATTATGGCTTACAATCAATATAAAATTCTGGCCGCGTTCCAGAAAAATCAGATTTCCGATATGCATTTTGCATGGAATACAGGTTATGGCTATGATGATCCAGGGCGTGCAGCTTTAGAAAGAGTTTATGCTGATGTTTTCAAAACCGAAGCGGCTCTTTGCAGGCCAACCATCGTAAACGGCACCCATGCGCTTTCCATCACATTACTGGGAATACTAAGACCGGGAGATGAATTGATTTACTGCACAGGCGGTCCTTATGATACCCTTGAAAATGTTATAGGTATTCGTGGTGAGGGTATGGGTTCACTTAAAGATTATGGTGTAGGCTACAAGCAGGTAGAATTTAACGCTGACGGCGATATTGATATTGAAGCGGTAAAAGCGGCTATAGGTCCAAAGACTCGCATGTGCACGGTACAACGTGCCACAGGCTACGCATCCCGAAAGGCAATGACTATTGCTCAGATTGCAGAATGGGTAGTCGCAGTAAAAAGCGTAAATCCCGACATTGTATGTATGGTAGACAATAGTTATGGGGAATTTCTTGATACAAAAGAAGCCACTGAAGTTGGAGTTGACGTTATTGCAGGTTCTCTCATTAAAAATCCCGGTGGTGGTATGGCACTGACAGGAGGCTATGTGGCAGGTCGTGAAGACTTAATTGAAAAGGTTTCCTACCGCATGACATGTCCGGGAATAGGCGGTGAATGCGGTCTTACTTTCGGTCAGACAAGAGCCATGTTCCAAGGTCTATTTACCGCACCAAAAGTTGTAAACGGAGCCATCAAAGGCGCAATTCTCTGCGGAAAGGTCTTTCAGAAGTTAGGCTTCCCAATTTCTCCACTTCCGGAGTCGGAACGTTCCGATGTTGTCCAAACCGTTACATTAGGGTCCCCTGAAGCTGTGGTTGCTTTCTGTGAGGGGATTCAGGCAGCTTCACCCATAGATTCCCACGTAACGCCTGTTCCTTGGGAAATGCCGGGATATGAAAGCCAGGTGGTAATGGCTGCGGGAACATTCGTTCAAGGCTCTACCATAGAGCTTTCAGCAGACGCTCCAATTCGTGAACCGTACAATGTTTATTTCCAAGGCGGACTGACATATGAACACTCTAAATTCGGTGTTATAAAGGCGGTAAAGGCGCTTTATGATAAAAAGCTTATAAAGCTGTAAACGATGGCGGGAGATTTTATACTTCTTTATGTTGTTATATATAGTATAT
>JBHBZU010000050.1:0-3185 GCA_041797745.1 Bacillota bacterium | reverse complement strand
GATAGGCTCTCGGAATCTTGAGCCTGCCGACCAAGATTCACCGGTCGGATGAACCTTGACAAGTAGATATTATCCAGAATGGATCAGACGTGTGATTTGTGATGGAAAAATGGCGCACTTTAATAGACTATGCGTCAGTGATAGGTTATAATGGTATTGCTTATTCAGTTAGGCAGCTTTGTCAAAGAGGTCTTTTAGCGGGGAAGTCTTTGGCAAAGTCCAGGCATCAAGATGTTGACACATCATGATGGCAAAGAGGCGGCAGTACCACATCTTAGATGAGCGGTGTCTGCCGTCTTCTAATTTATAGTCTATCTTCTGTCTTTTGTTGCACCGTTCTGAGGAAGTCCTCGCATCGTATTCCTTATCCCATTCCTTACTGCTCCTTGGCGGGTCATTAAAGAGCCGCAGGTTATCTTTTAAAACCAAGTGGACGGTACGCCCGTACTTTGCATCTGAACATGGATTCGGGCAGGTACAGGCAGGTGTGCCACCGGCGAAAGAGATTTTAGGGCATTTGAATTTCGTCCTGCCTTTTTTGGGTTCGGTGCCATCCATGCGCATGCGGAAGCCTTCTTTACAGATGGGGACACCATCGTCTCCAATGGTAAAGTCGTCCTTGTAAACAGGGGGTCTGCCACCTTTGCCATTCAGGTCAATAAAGGGTTTTATGCCATGTTCAGCGCAATACTGGTAATAGGCCATGGCATCGTGAGCGGAATCCAGGAGAAGCTTGGTGACATTGGCTTCAGGAAGGAACTGCTTCATGGAGAAGAAGTTATACCAAAAGCCATGGGAATCATGTCTAGATGCAGGCCCCAGCAAAGGGAATATCGGCAGGTCATTTTCGGAGTCAGAGGCAGTGAGCATATAGAGATCATAGCCAAAATAAAGCCGTTCCCTGTGGGAATCCCAGCCGATGTTGCAGTCAGGCTGGTGGTAGATACGGTTGCACTTACAGTCCCGGATGCCCTTTTCCAGACAGTCGCAGATGCGGGTCTTGCGCTCTCTAGCGCCGGTATAGACAGGCGTTCCATCACCGGAGACTGCTAAGTTGTCCAGATTGATAAGCCCCTGGTTGACGGAAACATCCAGAAACTGGGATTGAAAAATCTCAAACAGGCGTGCAGCTGGATCGAATTCTTTGGGCGGTTCTAATTCGAACTTAGCCAGGAGGTCATAGACGGTGACTTTCTCTATCGGCGGAGCCTTTTCTCCTTTTTTGTCCGGCTTTTTGGGCTTTTGCTTTGGTGGGTGGAGCGGATCAGAGATGTTATCGCTGTCCGAAAGCCACAATCGGTCGAAGAAATCATAAAAAGTACCCGTGCCGGGAGTATCCCCGACTGGGAACCCAGACAGGATAGCATGGAGATGGTTCTGCTTGAGATCGGAAGCCCAGGTAGTGATAGAAGTGACCTTGCATTTGATGGAAAGCAGATAAGAACGCAACATGTTGGAAGGAAGTCTTGGTTCAGGACCAAAAACAGAATAGCGATCCTGCATCAAATCATCCACATAAGACAGATCTAGGGACCAGAATTGCTCCATGATTTCCCAGGTGGTTGCATCAAGTGAAGTCAGGGCATTTGGATAGTATTTACAAAGTTGTTCCAGAAGAAGTTTCTGGTAGGCGGCATGACCGCCGATGTTAACAGGTTTCAAAGTGTGCACCTCCAATCAAGAGTGAAATTACTTCTTAATTGAAGGGCGCACCTTGAAGAGCTGGCGCATAGGGATCTTCAAGGTGCGCCGCACATTTTGCCCCACATGTCAACTACTTTTTGAAAAAAAAGTGGGGGAATTTTAAATAAAGGGGTCTTAAAAGCCGCATAAAATAAGGCTTTGAGATTCCGAGAGTCTATAAGAAAAGATAGGAGGTAATCTCATGTATGTTATAGCTATCGTGCTTCTCATTGTAGCCATTCAGTTTTTTATTTTCTTTATGAAAACAGTCGGATTTACCGCAATCAAAGCAGTGATATTCGGCTTTGACGGATTTTTAGTATTTTGCTTTTCATGGGCGTTATTGCATCGTTTTACCTACATTGTTTCAAGCGGAGGAATGGTATGGTTTTTAGATATCTTTCTCTCCTTCCTTATCGTAATCGGATACTACCGGATGATCACGAAATGGTATCAAAGGAGTCCCCAAGTTGTAAATATGGTAAATAAGGTGTTTTCCTTTTTAAGCACATGGTTTTTATATAACCTAGCCGTTTTGTTCATATTTCCCGGTGAAATATATTATATCCCATTTTTGAAATTCAAATTTCTAAACTTTATTATAAATCTTGCTATTATTATTTACTTGTCAAAATTTGTATATCAGAAGCGACTCCGCATGCTAAATGGAGAAGAACTGAATCCGAAGGTAACAATCATAC
Organism: Bacillota bacterium; assembly: GCA_041797745.1. Taxonomy (GTDB): domain Bacteria; phylum Bacillota; class Clostridia; order Peptostreptococcales; family Anaerovoracaceae; genus UBA3871. The sequence goes on along the minus strand of JBHBZU010000050.1, from coordinate 801 downwards.
ATGAATCGGATGAAAACGAGTAAACGGCTTGGCTACTTACATTTCTTTGTAGGTAGCCATATTTTATAAGGAGATATATATGGCAACAACAAGACTGATTGCACTTCATAAAGAAAAAGGAAAGACCGTCGCCGGCAGCCTTTCCTCCAGAATGAAGTATTATCATAATCCGGTAAAAACAGAGCGAGGAAACCTCATTACATCATATGGATGTATTCCGGAGCTGGCAGATCAAGAGTTTATGCTTTCGAAAGAAGTCTATCTCCAAAAAGTTGGGAATGAACGACACAATACCATCATTGCATATCAAATTCGGCAAGCCTTTAAACCGGGTGAGATAACAGCTGAAGAAGCGAACCGACTTGGTTACGAACTTGCACTCAAAATTACCGGAGGGAAACATGCTTTCACAGTATCGACTCACACCGATCGAAAACACATTCACAATCATGTGATATTTAATTCCACCGCAATGGATGGATTGAGTAAATTTCAAAACACATATTTTTCTGCTCTTAAATTACAAAAAATAAGTGATGTGATTTGTCAAGAAAATGGATATTCTGTAGTAAAAAAGACGCAAAGAAATAAGAATGAAAAGCGAGTAGAATATCCGAAAAGACATACCAAACGAGAATATATCTGCCGAGTCATTGACGAAATTTTAAAAGAACAACCAAAAAGTTTTGATGATTTTCTTTTTGAACTTTCTAAAAAAGGATACGAAGTGAAACGTGGAAAGCCAAATGGAAAAGGGGAATACAAGCATATTTCAATTAAAGGTCACGGACAAAATCGCTT
>JBHBZU010000049.1:0-5200 GCA_041797745.1 Bacillota bacterium | reverse complement strand
TGCCACTCTCTTCATCATATTTGTAAAATTTGACTTTTTCATTTAATTTACTCACCTTTCTTTTTCTCTTTGTATAGTAGAGCCATTATTTTTTGATTGCTGCACTTTCTGCGCGCTGTCCATGCAACAAACAAAAATCGACTCTGTCCTATGACAAAGTCGATTAAATAATCTTATTAGTTAACTTACATCATTCCCAATTCCCGAAGATTTAGGATATACTACAAGTTTTACAATAACTCACTTCGCCGTCAGACCCTAGTCTAATATTAAGCTGTAGCCCGCCTTTAATAATAAGGGCGAGCATAATAATGCTGATGCTAATAATGACTTCAATATTAAGAGCAATGCAAACAGACAGCATAATAATGCTGCCAAGAGTAAGGATGAGAATGTTAGATATGAAGTTTTTCATCATTGGATTCTTTCCCATAAGTTGCTCCTAAAATCTTTAAGCCCACGGCGCAAGTCTGTAGATATGTTCCTACTCTTACATCGCGGAAGTGACGTGTTTTATGATGTTGTGATTATACTATACGTATTTTGCAGTTGTCAACACTCTTTTTGAAATTTTCAATAAATTATTTTTTCACAAGGTCTTTGATAGAACCCAGTTTTTCCAATACTTCCAGGGCACACATTGTATGCAATCAAAAAACAACGAGAAATTACACCCTATAATTATTCGTTATTTTGCGAAAAAAATAACCCCGACTTAAATAAATCGGGGTTTAATCGCCTTTTAAGCTAAGACTAAGCTAACTTGTTAGCACAGCACTGTGGCTTTGAAACAGGCTTGCCGTTGATAACTTCCAATAAGCATTCACAAGATAAAGTTGTGCACTGTACAACAGACTGTTCTGTGGAAGCAGCTGTGTGCGGTGTGATGATAACATTTTCAAGTGTGATAAGCGGATTGTCGAAAGAGAACGGTTCCTGATCGAATACGTCTAATCCTGCTCCGAGAATCTTGCCCTCCTTGAGAACCCTAACTAAATCTTCCTCTACTATAACGTCTCCTCTAGCACAGTTTACAAAGATAGCTGTAGGCTTCATCTTGCAGAAGTCATCATATCCGATACTGTGAACAGTGGATGGAAGTGATGGCATATGTAAGCTGATGAAGTCAGCCTTTGCTAATACTTCATCCTTTTCCATCATTTCGATAGGCACTGCCGGATTCTTAGGTGGGAACGGGTCATAACCGATGATATTCATTCCGAACCCGTTGTGAGCTATAGAAGCTACCATCTGACCGATACGACCGCAGCCTAAAAGACCTAAAGTCTTACCTCTTAATTCGTATGTGTTCTTAAGAGTATATCTTACGTCAAAATTCTTGTCGTCGCGAAGAACTCTATCAACATAACGATAGCGTACTGCACACATAAGCATGAGCAGAACTGTGTGCTCTGCTACCGCATTGGAGTTTCCGCCTGCGGAGAACACAACCTGAATGCCTTTCTTTGTTGCATATTCTAAATCGATGTTGTCTACACCAACACCCTGCTTTGCGATACACTTAAGATTTGGAGAAGCGTCCATCATAGCAGGTGTAATTTTGTCTGTACGAACAAAAATAGCATCTACTGCTAAATCGCTGATTTCCTTGATGAAATCTGCTTCTGAAGCACCCTTGGAAGTATAAACTTCGCAACCTGCATTCTTTAAGATTTCATGTCCTACTTGGTCCATTTCCTTTAGTGTGATTACTTTAAACATAATTTCCACCTCGTATATTCTTTTTTTGGTTTTGCAATATGTGACATAGTTTCCTTGTATAGCAAACCCATACATATATACTGTACTAGTTATCTTGGTAATTTACAAGCCTAAAAACCTTTTAAGCCTCTGAATAATTGCTTTTATTTTGCACTTTGCAAACTTTTTGATTTTTCAACGATTTTCGGAATTTTAAATATAGGTTTCAACCTCTGAAAAAGGTAGGATTTCCGCGGAAAGAAGCGGGCTTACTTCTCCGAAAAAGCGTTCCCGCTTTCCGCGAAAAAGATGGACTTCCCACCTCGAAAAAATCACCCCTTATTTCCACGAAAAAACAAAGCATTCCTTATTTCCAAGAAAAAACAAAGCATTCCTTATTTCCAAGAAAAAAACGAAGACAGGAGAAATTCTCCCATCTTCGTAAAAATGCATTTCAATTTTTCTGATTTTACCTCTACGCCAAAACCTTTGACACGGAGTTAGTTTATCAGTCTATCTTAGAATGCCCAGCCCTGAGCCATCATAGCGTCAGCAACCTTCTGGAAACCAACGATGTTAGCACCAGCTACGAGGTTGTATCCAAGACCATATCTCTCAGCTACTGCTGCGGAGGAGTCGTGGATGTTCTTCATGATCTGATGGAGCTTAGCATCTACTTCTTCAGCAGACCATACTAAGTGTTCCTGGTTCTGAGACATTTCGAGTCCGGATACGGATACGCCACCAGCGTTAACAGCCTTGGATGGAGCAACGATCATACCCTTTTGTTCCATGAGGAACTTGAGAGCGTCGTTAGTTGTAGGCATGTTAGCTACTTCGATGTAGTAAGGGATTGCGTTAGCTGCAATCTTCTTAGCTTCGTCCATGTTTACGTCATTCTGCATAGCAGCAGGCATGATGATGTCAACTTTCTGACCCCATGGCTTTTCTTTAGCGTGGAATTCACAACCGAACTTGTCGGAGTAATCCTGAACTCTGTTTCTACCGGAAGCTCTCATTTCAAGCATGAAGTCGAGCTTTTCCTTTGTAGTGATTCCGTCCTTATCGTAGATGTATCCATCTGGACCGGAGAGAGTAACAACCTTAGCGCCGAGTTCAGCAGCCTTTGTGCAGATACCCCAGCAAACGTTACCGAAACCGGAGCAAGCGATAGTCTTACCCTTGATTGTATCTTTCTGGTGAGCCAGTACAGATTCAAGATAATATACAGCACCGAAACCTGTAGCTTCCGGTCTTACGAGGGAACCACCAAAGGAGAGACCCTTACCGGAGAGAGCAACGTTTTCGGACTTAGTCTTAATTCTTCTGTATGCGCCATACATGTAACCGATTTCCCTAGCACCAACACCGAGGTCGCCTGCTGGGCAGTCAACTTCTGGTCCGATGAACTGATAGAGACCCTGCATGAAAGCCTGGCAGAAACGCATGATTTCCTTGTCGGACTTTCCGTTAGGATCGAAGTCGGAACCACCCTTAGCTCCACCCATAGGGAGACCTGTTAAGGAATCCTTAAATGTCTGCTCGAAGCCGAGGAACTTGATGATGGAGAGGTTTACGTTAGGTGCAAAACGGAGACCACCCTTGTAAGGTCCGATTGCAGAGTTGTACTGTACTCTATATCCTCTGTTTACATGTGGCTTGTGGTTGTCATCTTCCCAAACAACCTTAAATTCGATAACTCTTTCAGGCTCGATCATTCTCTCGAGGAGTGCATTCTCTTCATATTCAGGATGCTGTTCGATTACTGGTTCTAAGCTGCTGAGTACTTCTTCAACTGTCTGAAGAAATTCAGGTTCGTTTGGGTTCTTTGCTCTGGTTTCTTCCAGAACTCTTTCGATGTACTTGTTCATTATTACATTTCCTCCATTCTTATGTGCACTTTTGTGCATATAAATAATCGCTTTTGCGATACTAGACTTGTAAAGGGGTTATGCGGAAAATCCGCATAACCGCTCACGAATATATGTTATCATTTTTTTCAGATAATGCAAATAGTTTTGAACAACTTATTCCTCATTTTCTGCTTTTTTTGCCTATAATGATACTTTTTTAACAGTCATTTTTACAGTAATTTACAGAATGTCAGCAAATGCCTGAATAGCTGTGCTTGCCTGACCGAAGTCTCTCATCTGCTGGTCGATACCAAGCTTGATGTGAGGGATACCTGCGTCATCAAGAGCTTTCTTGAGATATGGGTATTCCATTTCTTCAGGGTCGCAGAATTGCTGCATAAAGAGAACGAGTCCCTGTGCTCCGCTTTCCTTAACCAGATTAGCAACGTATTCACCACGGCGGTTCTTGTCAGACTCTGCGTCATAAAGAAGTACTTCGTAATCAATATTAGCAAACTGCTTAGCAAGTGCCATCATTGGATCTTTTGAGTCCTCTTCGGCATCTGTTCTGAAAGAACGGCTTTCATGTGCAACGTCATCTGCTGCGATAGCAATGTTATTTTCTTCAAATATAGCAAGAAGTTTAGGGTTGTCGCAGATGATACCGCTTGTAACAACCTTAGTTCCTTTCCAGTTGCATGCAGGAAGCTTTTCCAGTTCAGCGTTAAGCTCATTGAGCTTTGCAGTATAATCTTCCTTTAACATAAAGTAGGAAGCCTTTAATACCGTGGAACGCATAGTTGGAGTAATAACATCGCAATGCTCTGAAGCGAGCTTTACAAACTTACGACGTGCAGCACGGCTGGCATTGTAAACCTTGATAGCTGCGTTGATATCTTCGTTTGTTATTTTTTTACCGGAAATCTCTTCTAATTCGTTCTTTACGTTAGTGTACTGATCTACGCAGAACTGAAGTCCCCAATCGGCAAATCTGTTCTGTGGATGAGCAAGGAAAATTACTTTCATCTTGTCACCCATAGCAACTCTGAAATTCTGGCTCATTGGACGAAGTGTATCGCAGATTGTCGGTGTAATGATACCGTCTAACTGCTCCATAGTTCCGTCTAAAAGCATTTCCAGTGAAAGCTGAGCAATTGTGCAATAGAATGTTGCGCAATATTCCTTAGCCTTGCTGATTGTCTTGTTGTTAGCTCCCCACATTCCCATAGGAACGATACCGGCAGCATAAACCAGTTCTTCAGGAGCATAGTAAGGAAGTACACCTACTACCTTTTTGCCCTGATTCTTAAAATCAATAAGCTGCTTCTTAGGATTAGCAGCGATAGCCTTAAATTCATCTAATAAGATTTCATAACTCATTTCGCCTATTCTCCTTTCTTTGCAGCATTAGCTTCCATAGCTTCTACCAAACCCTTAACGCGTGTCTCGTACTGAGCGCCGTTAAAGTTACGTGGGTCAGCTTGGTTACCGTCAAAACCTGCGCATGGAACGCCAAGGTCCTTAGTGAAACGTCTCTGCATTTCAGCCATATATCCTGACCATGGCTTACAGCTTCTGTTGTAGTGTACCAGTACTCCGTCAACGTGGTTGTCGCGGCAGATACCCTCTCTCCAGTCAACACCCTG
>JBHBZU010000048.1:0-2875 GCA_041797745.1 Bacillota bacterium | reverse complement strand
GGAGGGTTGGCTTCTTGTGATTCCCAATATATAAAAGATATTACGGCAAATAATAAAACCATGCTTCATGCTTTGAGAAAATACGAAATTAAAAATAGCTATAAGTATAATTGGATGGTAAAAAGCAGCGGCTCTGTCGATATGGCTACAGAGCAGACTTATAGAGCAGCTATTCAGTATTTTATAGGTCTTAAAGCCGGATATATATTTGATTTTAAAAATATAGAAAAGAAGAAAATTTCTAATGATAATACAGGTTCGGATCCGGGCACGACACCGGGCGGAAATTCGGGCACAGAAAATCCGGTAAATCCAGGCGGAACCTCTCCTGCAGGAAGCGATATTAAGGTTTACTTTACCTTGCTTGGTGCAAAGGAAAATGATCCAGAGAAAACAGGGATGGTGCAGACCTTGAAAGGGAAGAATCTTGAAACTTGGATTGCAAAAGAAGAAGTTGAAGTGGCGAAGGATGCCAAGGTAATAGACGTTATAGAAAAGGTTTTTGCAAAATATGGTTATAAATGTACTAAGCCTGAAAAATTTAATGGCAACTATGTTTCTTCCATAACAAAACCTGACGGAAAAACTTTAGCAGAATTTGATAATGGTTCAAAATCCGGTTGGATGTATACTTTAGATGGAATACATCCTATGTATGGTGTTAAAGAACAGGGGGTTAAAAATGGAAGTGAAATAGTCTTTCATTATACGGATGATTACAGATTAGAGCAGGGCTCTGAAAAGTGGAATGAAGTACCTGTAGATAATAATATTGTTAAAAAGTCGGAAGAAAATAAGAGCGAAAATCCGAACGTTGCTAAGGGAAAAGAGGATACCGAAACTTTAATTGACGGTATTTTAAACAAATCTAAAATAAAAGTTAGGACAAAACTTTTAAAGAATAGAGTTGTAAAAGTGAGGGTTGAGTTAGATAAAAATCAGAAAGCCTTAATGCAATCTTTGAAAAAAGACGGTATAAAGGTAAATGTAGCATATTATAGAAGTAAAAATGCCAAAGCAGGTTATAAAAAGATTAGGGAACAGGATGCTTTAACATATTTAGATAAGAAAGTAACGGTAAAGGGAAGATATTTTTATAAGGCAAAACTGATATTGAAGAAAGATGGAAAGACAGTAGCTATAACAAAGCTGGCGGATTCTTTCTACGGTGTTAGGAAGATAGCTATGTAATAAATAAAACAATTTTTTAAACAGCGACTCCTTTGAGTCGCTGTTTAAGTATATTGCTAAATTTGGTTTGATAAAAATTATGGAAAAGAATGAGGGCAATACTAATACCTTAGGGGGAGATACAATACAGTTATATAAAAAAACAATAGTCAGATACAAGAGTGAGAAAAAACTATGGTATATGCCTAATCCATCATTGGGAGAGATGATCTCCTAAAGGTCTGTAGAAGATGAAAGAGGAGAAGATTTCCTTGATTTTAACATTCAAAGACTTGGATTAAGGGTTTCATACAACCAAAAATCATATATTTCTAAAAAGGATTGGGAAAACTTGAGAGTAAAAGCGGTACCGTACTTTAAGGGTAAACCATCTATGGGGGCATTTTGAGGTACTGGGGAATATTTTTAGACTAAAATTACAGTCAAGACAAAAAAAGCCCTGAACTACTGCAATTTACAGTATTTTCAAGGCTTTTTTTCTTGGTGGGTCATCGGGGGCTCGCCGCCTGCTTCGCAGGCTGCCACCTCAGCACCTTAACAGGTGCTATCGGCACAGTGGCTATTCGAAAGTCCACAGGACTTTCTTCATAACGCCACTGCCCTCGCGGGTTCTTCGCCCCATCCTAATATTTTCGCATAAAAAAACCACCCTTTTGGGTGGCTTTTTTATAAATTGGTGGATCATCACGGGTTCGAACCGTGGACACCCTGATTAAGAGTCAGGTGCTCTGCCAGCTGAGCTAATGATCCATATCTCTTTGGCACATCAATTATATTAACATCCCATAAAAGTCTTGTCAACAAAAATTTTCTCTAAAATCAGAAAAAAATATGGAAGGTCAGCCGGCCGAAAAATGATGTAAAAACTCCGGCAGAAATGGGGTAGAACCACGATTTTCCTTTGCATTTATCAAAAAATTGTTTTATAATATAAAAGATTATAGTTTTATGAAAGCAGTGAGGTGTTATAGTGGAAGGTTTAAATCTTTTGGGCTACAATATCGGCGTATTTTTAAAGGAATATTACCTTTGGTTTGTGGCGGCATTGATCATGTTGGCTGTTTTAATACCCTTGTTGGCGGTATACAGACGTGAAGAAAAAAGAAGGGCCGAAAGGTGGACTCGGGAGATTTTGATATATGGGGATGAGGATGATGAATCCGATGAAATAGCCATAGAGCAGGTGGAAAACATGGATTCCGCCGTGAATATAGAAGATTACGACGCTGATTTCCCACAGGACGGATTTCTGAAGGAAAAGATAAAGATAGATTCCTTTGAAGGGACGGAGAGCCAGCCCCGCGAAATCCGAATTGAGCATGCACACCTGGTAATAGACAAGGTGGAGAGCATCGAAAAGCTGGAGGATGCCCTCTTCGGGAGAGAAAAGACCAAGCCCCTTGCGGAAGGTGTGAAAATTCCCGAAGTCCCTGAGATAAAAGTAGACGAACCGGCCCCTGCCATATATACAGGCATATTCGGAGGCCTGAGCGAGGAAAATCCCGACATAGTTTTGGAAAAAATAAATCTTGTAAAGATGGGGACCGCTAAGAAGTTCGGGCCGGGAAATATGAATGTTTCCAGGTCGGGCAGGGTGTATAGCGAGGAAGAACTTATAGAACAGATAAAGGCTTAAAGCTGAAGACATAAGGAAAGACGGAAATTCGGAGGGTAGAGATGTTTT
>JBHBZU010000047.1:0-130825 GCA_041797745.1 Bacillota bacterium | reverse complement strand
TTTTAATCATAATAAAATTCATACACAAAAAACTTACACAGAAAATATCAGCGGTTAAAGCCCATGGTAATAGCGGCTGTCAAATTTCTATTTCATTTGAGATTTGAAAATATATTCCTAAATTTTATTTAAAATCAAAAATATCATTTTTCACAAATATATAATGTTCATAATAGGAAAGGTAAAAAAATATGAAGAGTAAGATAAGTGTTAAAGACAGAGTTCTCCTTATTCTTGAAGAAAACAAAGGCAACACCATATCAGGAGAAGCTTTAGCCAAAGCTTTAGGCGTAAGTAGAGCTGCTGTATGGAAAGCTATGAAAGTTTTACAAGAAGAGGGTTACGAAATATCTGCAAGCACCAATAAAGGTTATTGCCTGGATTTAAATTCCGATGTTCTTTCACGCCAAGGAATTGAATCATATATCCATGCCACTCCTCAACCAAAGGTCTTTGTCTACGAATCTATTGACTCTACCAACAAGCTCGCAAAAAGACTCGCCAATGAGGGCGCCTCCCACGGAACCTGCATTGTCGCCAATATGCAGACAGAGGGTCGTGGCAGACTGGGAAGATCTTTCTTCTCCCCGGCTCACAACGGTATCTACCTTTCGGTCATACTAAAGCCTGAAATGGATATGTCAAAGGCAACTCTCATTACCACCATGGTCTCCGTGGCTGTTGCCAATGCCATTGTCACCGTCTGCGGTATTGACCCTGAAATTAAATGGGTGAATGACATATACTATTTGGGAAAGAAAGTCTGTGGTATCCTCACGGAAGCTGTAAGTAACTTTGAAACAGGAAAAATCGACTCTCTCGTAGTGGGGCTGGGCATTAATTGTGCCCCTCCGGGACCTGATTTGCCTGATGAACTTACAGACATATACGGCTTCATACCCGGAAGCTATAGCTTTTCCCGTAACCAACTCACTGCGGAGGTAATCTCACAAATAATTACACTCTGTGATAGTATTGAGTCCGGAGATTATTCCTTTATCGAAAGATATAAAGAGCTTTCCTTGGTTATCGGCAAAGATGTGAATGTGTACAAAACAGGTCTGGGAAATAAGCACCAAAAGGCTCATGTGCTTGATATCGACTCTTCCGGCGGATTGGTGGTTCAGTATGATGACGGCAAAGAAGAAACCCTCGTAAGCGGGGAAATTTCTATAAGATTGGCTGATTAAAAAGATTAGACAGATTAGACAAACGTAACCGCAAGAAAAAAAGTGAAAAACAAGAGAAAAAAGTAATAATAAGAGCAAAAGTATATATTATGGATATAAATAAAAGGCTATTGGCGAATTAAGTTCTTTTTATGGTTAAGGAACCGACTGAAACAACTGAACACCTAGTGCTGCACCGCCTTTTCTGAAAAAAATTAAAAATTTAGGATGTGTTTCTTCTTATCTTTATATCTTTATGGTATAATGACCCTTGTTACATAGTCATTTCACCATATCTTCATATTAAATTATAACCAAAGATATGGTATGATGACTGCTAAAGTATCCATTATGTAAAGATTGTATAGCCACGCGGTCTTTTCCTTTCGAAAAGTTTATAAAAATCCCACATGGCTGAATCATATAATGCAAATATTATATGGCGATTTTGTGTTTTTACATGCTTTTGATTAAGGAGAAACTATGAGTAAGAAATTTCGCAGCAACTGTATGTTGCTTTTAACATCACTTATTTGGGGTTCCGCATTCGTCGCGCAAAGCGTCGGAATGGATTACGTGGGTCCTTTTACTTTCAACGGAACAAGATGTCTTGTTGCGGCTATACTCCTCATCCCCGTAGCTTTATATTTTGTAAAAAGAGCAAAGCGTGTTGCCATGGCGAACGCTGATTATCATGAACCAACACCTGCCGAAAAAGCTCAGCTTCGTAAGGTCACTATCGCAGGCGGATTTTTCTGTGGTCTTTTCCTTTTTCTAGGAAGCACCCTGCAACAATATGGTCTTTTATATACCACTCCCGGAAAAGCGGGTTTTATCACTGCATTATATATTCTAATCGTCCCTATTTTAGGACTTTTTCTCAAAAAAAGAGTACGACCTCTTGTATGGATTTGTGTAATTGTTGCCGCAATAGGTTTCTACTTTCTTTGCGTAACAGAGGGTTTTTCAATCAGCAAAGGAGACTTCTTCGTTTTGCTATGTGCTTTAGCCTTTGCCGGTCAGATTTTGGTAATTGACTATTTCTCACCGAAAACCAACGGAGTCTTATTATCCTGTCTGCAATTCGCAGTAACCGGACTTATTTCGCTTCCGCTGATGTTCACCTTTGAGGCAGTCAGCCTCGCAGCCTTGATAGCTGCCATCAAACCCCTGTTGTACGCCGGCGTCCTCTCCGGAGCCCTCGGCTACACCCTGCAAATCTTTGCTCAAAAGGACACAGACCCCACCATCGCTTCCCTGCTGCTTAGCTTGGAGTCTGTATTTGCAGTAGTTTCCGGAGCAATAGTCCTACATCAGATGATGACTGTACGGGAACTCTTCGGTTGTATCCTCATTTTTGCAGCTGTAATTATTACACAGCTTCCCGAAAAAAAGGTTAACTAGCAAAATCGCAGCATAGCTGCTTTCCATAAATTTATTTAATTTATCAGGAGTATTATGTTATTTTCATCCTTAATTTTTTTAGTGTGCTTCTTGCCTTGTGTACTGTTTTTTTACTATGTGCTACTTCGCAAAAGCCGTAAATTACAAAACTACTTTCTGCTTTTGGCTTCCCTTGGCTTCTATGCTTGGGGCGAGCCTTGGTTTGTACTGATTATGATTCTTTCAATCTGCGCAAACTACGGATTTGGTCTTTGGGTAAACCGTCATCGAAATGAACCGTCTAAAGCAAAAGGCGTCATAGCTCTTTCATTGATATTTAACTTGAGCATTATATTTATCTTCAAATATCTTATGTTCACAGTTGCCAATATCAATCTTTTATTCGGAACAGCTTTTTCTGTTGGAAATATCGCATTGCCCATCGGCATTTCTTTCTTCACTTTCCAAGCCATAAGCTATGTCATCGACATCTATCGCGGCAAGGGACAGGTTCAGAGAAATGTTCTGAATGTAGGTCTTTATATATCTTTTTTCCCACAGTTAATTGCCGGCCCCATCGTACGTTATGAGACCATTGCCAATCAAATCCAAAATAGAGTCGAAACCTTTGACCTATTCTCTTCCGGCGTTTGCAGATTTTTGGTAGGCTATGCTAAAAAAATCTTTTTAGCTAACAATTTAGCCGTTATTGCAGATATGGCATTCGCCACCTCGAAGAATGGAGGCACCAGCGTAACTTTCGCATGGATGGGTGCTTTCGCATATACCCTACAGATTTATTACGACTTTTCAGGTTACTCTGATATGGCAATAGGGCTTGGCAGAATGTTCGGTTTTGAATTTTTGGAAAACTTCAACTACCCTTACATATCCAAAACCGTTTCTGAATTTTGGCGCAGGTGGCATATGTCACTTGGTACATGGTTCAGAGATTATGTATATATTACTCTTGGAGGCTCCAGAGTTTCCAAATTTCGCTTAGGCTTTAACCTTTTCATAGTTTGGTCTCTCACAGGTCTATGGCATGGTGCCAACTGGACTTTCATATGCTGGGGTCTGATGTACTTCGTTCTTTTGGCTTTGGAAAAGTTTTCAGGCTTTGAAAAATGTATATCGCAATTAGACAATGAACCTCTAACTCCAAAGGCTGCGGCGATATTTACCTTTTCAAGATTTTACACTCTTATGCTGGTAATGTTCGGCTGGGTTTTCTTTAGAGCAGACACATTATCTGACGCAATCAACTATTTTTCCATCATGTTCGGGGCAACCGGACTTCCACTGTCCGACAAATTTGCTGCCGGATATATGGCTGAAAACCTTTGGTATTTAATTTTTGCTCTGATTTTCAGCATGCCGATTATGCCTAAACTGATTGATAAAATCGAGAAAAAGATTGGGACTCACAGCATACTGTTCTGTGTTTTATATGCTATGCTTTTAATTGCAGGACTAATCTTTGCCACTTCCTACTTGGTAAAGGGTGCCTACAATCCGTTTATTTACTTTAACTTCTAGGTGAGAAAAATGAAAAAACTTTTTAACTCTTTAAGACCCCTTACAAAAGAAAAAATTACAGCTTGCCTTTTTGTTATAGTGATTTTCGGCATGCTGCTTGGTATGGTAACCAACGTTCGCACAGTAGGCGGCAATTTCTTAACAAACTACCGACAGACCGTTCTCCCCGGAACTCCTGTGGTGGAACGGCTAAAGGGTGCCATTAAATCCGTCGAGTTTGCGGTAGGAGAGGGTTGTTTTCGCCGCCAAGACTATATCGAAGCCTACGGCATTGCAATGAACGCTTTAGGTAAACATTCCGTAACAGATGTAAACTACGGCGCAGTCTACAAAACCCGTGACGGTCAAATAACTTTTGCCGTACCTCAGAAATGGGTGGACGGAGCAGCCTACAATACCGAACTGCTCTGTAGCGCTCTCAGGGCAGAGGGTACCGACTTCCTCTATGTACAATTACCCTTTAAGGTAGCACCGACAAAATACGGCGGTCAGGAAGAATTGCCCCCATATGTACATGACTATTCCAATGAAAATGCCGACGAATTTCTTCGTCAGATAAGCGAAGCAGGCGTGGACACTTTCGACCTTAGGGAACCTTTCTGGAAATCCGGTCGCAGCCAAAAGGAGCTTTTCTTCGATACCGACCACCATTGGACTATCGATTCGGCTTTTATGGCAACAGACTTCCTAACAGACTATATGAACGATTACTATGGTCTTGGAATAGAAAACATCTATAAAGAGGAGAATTTTGAAAAGACTTTATACAAGAATTTCTTCATAGGTTCCATGGGGCGTCGCGTAGGTCGCTTTTACGGCGGAATTGATGACTTCACCCTCTACACTCCTAAATTTGACACAAGCCTCACCTTGCACGAAATTTCAGGTGACAACGATGTAGTAACGGAGGGCAGCTTCAAAGAGGCGGTTCTCGACTGGGAATACATGGAGGGCGACGACCCTACAAACAACCGCTATGCCGTTTACCATGGCGACTTTGAAGAACTCATATTCACAAACCGTTTGGTTACAAATGGTAAGAAGATACTTATTATAAAGGACTCTTTCGGAATCCCCATGTACTCTTTTCTTTCACTGGGCGTAACTGAAGTTCGTGCTATTGATTTGCGTCTCTTTTCTCGCGATGTGGTAGAATATGCGAGAGAATACAAGCCTGATATTGTTATCCTGATGTACAATGCGGACAGTTTTGCAGAAGAACAGTTTAACTTCCATATAGGGCAGTAATTGCTGTGAAATCTGACATCAAAATTATTCTTTAATTCATGCCTGCCCCTTTACATAAAGTTAACGGTTTATACCACTTTATTGGGGATATATTTTATAAAAATATTATATTAATTTCTCCCTCTATGTTAAAATATATATGTTAGTTCTTTTTACAGAGAATTGGAGGAAAAATGATTATAATCACACCTGAAAGATTAAAGAAACTGCAAAATGGCAGCGATATTAGAGGAATTGCACTCAACGGCGTAGAGGGGGAAGAACAAAATCTGACCAGTGCAGAAACAAGGCTTCTCTCTTTCGGGTTTATGAAATGGTTAAGTAAGAAAGTCGGCAAAGCCGAAGACGCTTTGACTGTCGCTATCGGTCGCGATTCTCGTCTTTCCGGCGAGACCTTATCTGAAGCCGCCTGTGGCGTATTGGGCGAACAAGGGGTACATGTTTTTGACTGCGGTATTGCTTCCACCCCTGCCATGTTCATGTCCACTATATTTGATGACTTTAATTGTGACGGAGCTATTATGATTACTGCCAGCCATCTTCCATGGAACCGCAATGGTTTCAAGTTTTTCACAAAAGATGGCGGACTTGAAAAAAGTGACATCCGTAACATAATTGATACGGCATACGACTCCTTTGAAAACGGAATAGTTTCACCACTTCCGCCGCTTCATCTGGGACCTGCTTGTACGGTAGAGCGCCCCGGAGCTTGCAGCCTCTGCCAAACTCCTTGCGGTGCAGAATTTAAAAATCGCCAACCGGAAAAGCGTAACCTGCTGGATCGCTATTCAGCTCACCTAAAAGACCTCATTATCAAGGAAATCGGAAATGGCGACAAACCTCTTGCCAAACTTCATATTGTAGTTGACGCCGGCAACGGTTCCGGTGGCTTCTACGCAACAAAGGTCTTACAACCTTTAGGTGCTGACATATCCGGCAGTCTCTTCCTGGAGCCTGACGGACATTTCCCAAACCACGCACCAAATCCCGAAAATGCGGAGGCAATGCACGCCATCAGCTCCGCTGTGGCTGAAAAAAAGGCAGACCTCGGCATTATCTTCGACACCGATGTTGACCGCTCCGCAGCAGTCGACAATAAAGCAGGGGAAATTGCCCGTAACGGCATTGTTGCTATGGCGGCAGCCCTCATTGCCGACCGACACCCCGGTACCACGGTAGTTACCGACTCCATCACCAGCGATCAGCTGTCATCGTTCCTCACCGGAACTTTAGGTCTAAAACACCTCCGCTTCAAGCGCGGATACCGCAATGTTATCAATAAGTCCATGGAGCTTTGCGCAGAGGGAACCGACAGCCAATTAGCCATTGAAACTTCAGGTCATGCAGCATATAAGGAAAACTACTTTTTAGACGATGGTGCTTACCTTGCGACTAAGATTGTTATCAAGGCGGCGCAGTTAAAGGCAAAGGGTCTGCAAATTTCCTCTGTTATCGAAGCACTGGAAGAACCCGTAGAAGCCAGAGAAGTTCGTTTCCCTATTAACAGCGACGACTTTGCAAAGATTGGAGATAAGGTAATCGAAGACCTAAAAGCTTTCGTCAAAGATTGTCCTAGCAATGCACTTTCCCTAGTTGAACCAAATTATGAGGGCGTTCGTATCGCTTTCGACAAAACTCATGGCGACGGTTGGTGCCTTTTGAGAAAGTCTCTCCACGACCCTATTATGCCACTTAACTTAGAATCAAATGTTTCAGGCGGCACTAAAATTATGGCTGATATTTTGAAGAGCTTTCTGAAAAAATACGAAGCTGTTGATATTAGCAAGTTGTAATTTTTATGACCGATTAACAGTTTGCAGATATGCCAAAGCTTATAAACAAAAAACAAAGATGGTCTCACTAAATGTGAGCCATCTTTGCTCTATTTTACGGTATTAATTAAAGCATTATCTATGCAAGAAACCTTTTCCAAAAATGATTGCTGAAAGTGCAAGCCCGGTAATAGCAACATCCAGCACCAAGGGTATTATTTCTCTTTTATAGCTTTCGTATGTTAGATAAATTCCTAATATGTACAAGCTCATCCGCTAAAGAAATTGCAAATAGAAGCAGTACTAGCGGTGGATACTTTTCTGCAACCGCCTCTCTTAAAAAGTAAATTTTCAACAAAACATACCCTGATAACAGCACTACACTACAAGAAAATAAAGTGTGAATAATGAGAAGAAAATCTCTCTTCTTTTCTCTCTTCATGCTTACTATATCAATAATAATTTTAAGTAAGAAAATCAGAAAGCTTAGCACTGCATATACAGTAATTTAAATTTATGTATCTCCTTTTAATAAGCACCCCAAAGTGCTGTTATTTTAGCGTCATATGAAACACCTTTTGCATACTTTAACGCTGTCAGGGATATACTACAAAAACTACTTTTTCTTGTCAACTTCCACCTGTTTCTAAATTAGCAATTCGCCTTGTCGATATCTCCCAGCATGAGATGAAGAATAGTTGTATCCGTTTCTTTCATGCCGTTTCTACCCATAATTCCGATGTTCAAGATAGTATCTTCGATATCTTCCTCTACAAGTCCCTCGCCGGCTTGGAAAGAACGACCTTTAGCAGCCATGCTGTCTGCCAAGAATGCAGCTTCAAGACCTGCTGCAATCTTTGCCGCGCAAGAAGCCTTAGCACCATCGCAAACAACTCCACCTACATTTGCAAGGGTATTGGTAATAGTGCCACATACTTCTTCAAAAGAGCCGCCTCGCATATATGTAACAGCTGCTCCAACTGCTGTTGCAGCGGAGATAGCCCCACAGAATGCGGAAAGCTTCCCGATATGTCGCTTAATATTTATTGCGACTAAATTTGAAACGCAGAGTGCACGATAAAGCTCTTCGCGAGTAAGCCCCAATTCTTCTGCATAAGTAACTACAGGAACTGTAACTGTTATACCCTGATTGCCGCTACCGGAGTTGATAACTACCGGCAGACAAGAGCCCGCCATACGCGCGTCAGAGCCTGCTGCTGCACCTGCACGAGCACGAACCTTGATGTCATCACCGCAAGTTTCCATAAGGGTCTTGCCTACGCAAGCACCATAATCATTCTTAAGCCCCTCGGTTGCGATTTCACAGTTAACCTTAATCTGATAATCAAAGAGCTCTTCAAGGGGGGACATATCTGCTGTTTTAGCAAATTCAAGGATATTCTTAATGCTGAGTAAATTTTTCTTTTCCTCAAGGCTGTCCTCTGTCGCAGCAAGGGTTGCTTTGTCTAAAAGCACTTCCTCATTGTGCTTCATGAAAACAATATTTGTGTGACCGTCACGAATGATAACTTCGGAAGACTCCACCCCCCTGGTAGCAACCACACGGATAAAAAGATTCGCCTCACCCTCTTCAAGCATACACTTACAATAGTCAGTCTTGAGAAGTTCACGGGTACGCTTAATATCATCAGGTGTAACTGCACTTAAAATTTCAAGCTTTGCCTCCGCCTTACCGCAAGCTGCACCCAAAATAGCAGCCGCGTCAATGCCACGCATACCGTCTGAATTTGGAACGATAACTCCTTTCACATTCTTAACAATATTTCCGCTGCACCATACATCTAAATGCTCCGGAAAGCCACCCAGAATAGCGGCTGCCTGTCCTGCGGCGAGTGCCACCGAACCCGGTTCAGTACAACCAAGCGCCGGAACAAGTTCCTCTTTTAGAATATCAATGTAAGCTGAAATAATTTTGTTATCCATGATTAAATATCCCTTTCTTTGCTAATACTTTTCCTTAATTTTATGGAAGAAATGTATTTTTAACGAGCTAATCATATCAGAGATAATATTACAAGTCAAGTCAGACGGCAATGATTTTCAAAGTAATTTGTTGACGGAAAAAGCCGGCGGGGGTATGATTTAACATATGAAGACTAATGAAAGGTGTATATATGAAAGAACTTACTAAAGAAACAGCGAAACTAATTGCAGGTCTTTCCGGTCGCAGCGAGGGTTCTTCTCTGAAAGACAAGATATATTTTGAACTTTTCCAAAGCATTATAAGCGGTGAAATCGGAAACGATGTCATCAGCGAAAAGGTCGTGGCGGAAAAATACAAAGTTAGCCGAGCACCTGTAAGGGAAGCCTTGGTTCAGCTTTGTGGCGATGGTGTTATTTATAGCATGCCACGCTACGGCTATCAGGTGGTTCAGCTCACAAAGGGTGATATTGAGGACATATTAAACTACAGAGTTGTTCTTGAGGGAGGCTCCTTTAAGGAGCATGTTCACTCCATCACAGACCGCGAAATTGCGGAGCTTGAAAAAATCAACGAACTTTGCACAAGCGAGGAGGCACAAAGCGACTTCTGGGTTCACTGGATGTACAATGTTCAATTCCACCTAAAGCTCATGAGTTTTTGCGGAAACCGCTTCTCTTTTGAAATGCTGGAGCGTGCTATGCAGACCCTCACCAGAGCCTATGCCCAATTCTACTGGGATCGCTGGAACAAAGATGTCTTCCCGAAAGATACCAGATTTCACGATGATATTATTGGTTGTCTTAAGAAAAAAGACATTGAGGGTGCCATTCACTTCCTAAAAGAAGATATCAGTGACTTCGGTCGTTAACAGTCAGGCTTTGTTTATTTGAAATAGCGAGGATAAAATGGAATTTAAACATGATAGAAGCAGCAATATTCTCTTTAGCCTGCATGACAGCAGGATAAAGAAAATTACATTTGAAAATAATACCTTAACATTAAAGGCCGATCGCTTATTTAAGTATACCGAGGATGAAGAAAAAATATATTCAGGGGATATTGTGTTTGACGGTAGCGATCTTGAAGAGTGCAGAGTTTTAATCTTTAATAAAACAGTCAATAGAGGCTATTTCTCAGGAAAAGCTATAGGCATGAAAGAATATATTGTTAAATCTTCAAATTTAGAGTTTGAAATTTTAACCGAGGGCTATTATGGATATTGTACCACTTACATAGGCTGGATTTGGCAAAAAGGGAAAGCACCTGTATCCGCCATAATGGAAATTTGGAATACGGGAGATATGATTTATCGCGTTAATGAAGAGGAAAACACTTATTAAAAATCCACTAAAGAAGTGTTGAATAGGGGTTTTTAGTAACCGATAAATTAGAAAGTCCGTTTGAATATTTTAATAAAAAAACGGAGTTATAAGACAAAAATCCCAAGAAAAATTTAGGACAATGAGAAATAAAAACATAATTAAAAAATCAGATAAACATCACAGGCTTTTAGGTATTTTTTTAGCCCTTATTGCAATCTCCTTAGCCTTTGCGGTGGAACAAATTATACAACCGGAATACTGGATAAAAAGTCTCTTTAAGGTTTCGGCTTTTCTTGGATCAATTATAATTTATTCCGCATACACCAAGGAAAAATTAACTGAAACAATCCGGCTGCATAAGATTGAAAAAGCAAAGCCTTTATTATTTTGTATGTTCTTATTTTTTGTTGGAATTGCAGTTGCTTTTTTAATATTTAAAAATCAACTGGATTTAGTTAATATAAAGCATAACCTCACAAACAAGGAGAATTTGACAAAAGAAAACTGCCTATTTGCTTTTTCTTATATAATCTTTTGCAATTCATTTTTAGAAGAATGTTTTTTTAGAGGCTTTATTTTTAGATTATTTAAAAGTAAAAAGATAGGTGCGTTGTTTGGTTCGGTGGTATTTTCTTTATACCATATAGGCATTTTTATTACCTGGTTTAACCCTTTTATTTTCACCCTTGCTCTGATAGGTCTTACTATTGTAGGTTTGTTTTTACAATGGCTCGTGGAAAAATACGATACTATTTTGGCAAGTTACATCACTCATGCCTGTGCCAATATCGGAATAAACATAATAGGTATACTGCTCATTTTTGATATCATAACTCCAAGCTAAATAGTTATTTCATCATATCTTTATTTGTAAATTATTCTCAAAAAAGAAAAACTAATTCACCATATCAAACAAGCCTGCCACTCCAAATGAACCAATAGTCATAATGACGCAAGCCATCAACATCCCCAGCACCATTGCCGGTATGGCTTTTTTCATGCGAAGATTCATAATCAATGACAAAATCGAGCCGTTCCAAACTCCTGTTCCGATAATAGGTACGCCTACAAACAGGAACAGCCCCCAAGGACCGTACTTATTAATAATATTGGATTTGGACATAATTTTAGTCTTGCTTCTTCCTATGAAGCCGCTAAACCTCTCAAATTTAGCCAGCCAATTTACGCAATATCTTCCGAAGATAATAACAAAAGGTATGGGTACCAGATTTCCCAACAGGCTCCAGCCACACACCTCAAACCAGTTCATGCCTAAAGCGAATCCCAGGGGTATACCGCCTCTAAGCTCAATCCCTGGAAGCATAGATACAATAAAGACCGCAAATCTCGGGTCAAAACTGGCCAATGAATCAAATAAATCTTTTATCATATTACCTGAACGCAACTATTCGCTCCGCCAACTCCGTCAGCAAAGCTTCTTTTGTAATCATGCCGTCATGAGAAGAAATGAAAGTTTTTGCGTCTAAATTACGAATATATTTCTGAAGAGCCAAAAGCTCATCCTCATCATCTGCTCTGTTTTTTCCGATATATGCCTGCTTGGACGCATCACCTAGAAAAACCAGCTTTTCTTCAGGAATATAGACTACCACACAGTCTCTTGTATGTGAACTTGGAATGTGCTTGATAATAGCTTTGCACCCGCCCAAATCCATAGTCATCTCACCCTCAAAGGTAATATCCGGCGCAAAGACTTCGATTTCTGAAAGGTCAGGATAAGCCTTTTCAATTAATTCCAAAAAAGTAGGCGTGAAATAGTTTTTCTTTGCCACTTCCTGTAATGTCGCTTGGTTCCAAGTCACCTCTGCCAGTTCTTCCAGCCTCTTTGTACACTCCTTACAGGCTACAGAGATGGTTTCCAAAGAAGAAAGTCCAAATGAATGTTCCCAATGATGATGAGTTAATACTGTAAATATAGGTTCCGGTAACTTTGCCGCCTTTAATTCAGACATAAATTCCTGTGTATGCTTGGGATTTGCCCCTGCATCTACCATTAACGAAAAAACTTCACCCATCACAAAGCCTATGATTGAAAACCCCTTTTCATCATCTTTTTCAAGATAATATACCTTTTCACTTACCTTTTTTAATCCCATTTATAACACTCCGCAATAAATTTATAATTGTTTATTAATTATACTACAAATCGGCTTCCGACACAATCTCATGGGAGACTAATATTACTATTTTACCCTCCGTCTTTTCTCTTATTAACGCTCTGGCTTTATCCACATTTTCAGGGTCTAATGCCCCAAAAGGTTCATCTAAAAGCAATAAATCATATTCCGCCAGTAAAGCTCTGGCAAGAGCCAGTCTCCTCTTCATTCCGCCGGAATAATCACGGATTTTTTTGGAATCCTCCAAATCCAACCCCAGCCTCGACAATAATTTAGCTGCTTCCTGCCGGTCATACTCTTTCCCAAGAGCAAACTTTAAATTGCCGTCTGCATCTAACTGTTCTAAAAGTCGGTCTTCTTGAAACAGAGCGGAAATTTTCTTACCTGTAAATAAAATTTCTCCCTCGTCCGCCGTTTCCAGACCTAAAATGATTCTTAAAAGCGTGGTTTTACCCCATCCTGACGGCTTTGACATCTTGAAAATCCCCTCTTCTAAGCTGAGGTTAAAGTGGTCAAGCACTTGATGATTTCCATAAGCCTTACTAAGATTAGTTATTTCAAGCTTCATAGCCCACCATCCTTTCTGCCGTTTTATCAAACAACCACATAAAAAACTTTTCAAACATTATGGAGCACAGCACTATTACAAGTGTCCATGCAAACATAGCAGGTGTCTCAAGATACACCTTTGCCTGATAAAGACTGAAACCTGTTGTTCCCTTTGGTAAACTGATTATTTCTGCGGCAATGCCGCTCTTCCAGCAAAGTCCCAGCCCCAAAGAAGCCGCAGCCCTAAGATGTGGCAAACAAGCCGGAACATAAATGCTTCTAAATTGAGTGTTAAAAGGCACCCTGAAAACCTGAGCCATCTCCAGAAGTTTTATATCTGCATTCTCAAGCCCCGCTTTCATATTAAGATAAAATGGAGGAAAGATAATTACTGCAGGTATAAAAATTGACAGTCCCTTGGAGCTGAACCAAACCAGCGCAAGTATGATAAAAGAAGCTACCGGTGTAGATTTGATTGTAACAACCAGTGGCTCAATCATAAGAGCTACTATTTTAAATCTATATGCTAGAGTAGCAAAAAGAACACCCGCTACTCCGGCTACAACAAAACCTGCACCAAATCTTACAGAGGAACTAATAACCGACACCCAAAAGGCTTTGGTAGGTATTAAGGAATACAGAGTCTCCAAAACCTTTAAGGGTGAGGGTAGCAGTACCTCTTGAGATAATGCCATGCTTGCTATTTGCCACAGTACCACCCAAAAAAAGATGGCATATGGGCTGAGTTTTAAGGTGTTCTTTTTAATATTCATCGTTCATCGTCTATTAACTATAAGTAAAATTCATCATCCGGAAGACTGCCTCCTGTTGAAGCAGGGTTTGCCGTAAATAAGACTTCCAAATATCCGTCAAGTCTTTCTTTAACCTTGTCGCCTGTTATGCAAACGATATTGCAATAAGGTATTGCTTTTTCAGCGATAGCCGCGTCCACAATCCCCAATTCACCAATAATCTCCCCAGCTTTTTCCGGCTGGCTGTTAACAAAATCCACGGAAGCTGCATAGTCTTCCAAAAATCCCTCCAACTGCTTGCTGTAAGTATCAATTACCTCAGTTCTTGCCACTACCACACCTGTAATAAGAGAAGAACCTTGATCAAGTTTTTCCCATTCTTGAGTTAAATCCAGCGCCGTATTAAGACTGCTAATCTTAGTTTTAGCCACTGTTACAAAGGGTTGAGGTAACATCGCCACAGTTGCTTTTCCCGTAACTAAATCTGTAACGCACTCTGCGTGCTCACTCCGCCACTGAATATCGACATCCTTATCTACATCAATGCCGTTTTCGCTAAGAAGATACTTCAATGCAAATTCAGGAGTAGAGCCTTGCCCGGAAGCAACAATAGTTTTCCCTTTCAAGTCCTCCATAGATTTTACCGAACCATCCGTATCAACAATGTATATAACTCCTAAAGTATTTATTCCTATTACCTTAATCTTTCCCTCTGATTTAGCATAGAGAACAGCCGCCAAATTAGCCGGCAAACAGGCAATATCCAAATCTCCTCTCAATAACGCAGGCACCAGTTCGTCCGGTGAACCCGCCAATTCAAAGGAATAGTTGTTGTGCAACGCTTCCTTTGCCACATGTGCGGTTTCCAACTCTTGACTTGCAGCAATAACCTCCGCCAGTCCCATGGCTGTTGGCCCCTTTAAAGCTCCTATGCTGAAATCTGCCGGCTGTACCGCCTGTTTCTGTTCTTCCAAATCCTCATTCCCACAAGCAGCAAATGCAAAAATCATCAAAACCGCAAGTAATAAAGAAATTATTTTTTTCATAATATATAGCCTCCTAATATGTTTTCCTTTTATAACTTTAATCAGAATATAAAAACTCGAAATGTTACAACAGACATTATATGGTTTTTTATGACTTTAGTCAATTACAATACACTGACGAAAAACAGAACAAATGCACCTAGGAAAACAGAACAGCTGCCCAAAAGGACAGCTGTGGTTAGTATAATTCAGCCATGTGCAATTTTGCTGAAGTTTCCGAAAGCAAAATAAGCCCACGACTATGTCATATCCTCCCTTGTATAATTTACGGATGAAGATATGATGAAATCACTATTTTACTTGAGGTCATTATAACCGCAACAGGTTATAAAAACTATTCCTCTACAGGATTTACCTTAAGGTCGGCAGCGATGATGAGTTCAGCACCGGTTGCTTCCTTAATCTGCTCAACTGTGTAATCTTCGTATCTTTCTTCAAGAACAAGACCCTTATCAGTAACTCTGATAACTCCCATTTCAGTAATAATCAGGCTTACGCACTTAGGTGCAGTAAGTGGAAGTGTACATTCCTTAAGAATTTTGTGTGCACCCTTTTGAGTATGAAGCATAGTAATGATTACTTCGCGAGCACCACATACTAAGTCCATAGCTCCGCCCATACCTGCAACTTTCTTGCCTGGTACAATCCAGTTAGCTAAGTCACCGTTTTCAGCAACTTCCATAGCGCCAAGAACTGTAGCTGCAACGTGACCGCCACGAACCAGTCCGAAGCTGTCTGCTGTATCAAAGAACTTTACTCTAGGCAGAACAGTTACATACTGTCCACCGGAATTGATAACGTCAACATCGAGATTTTCTTTAGTTGCCATAGCATCAAGTCCTGCGAAGCCGTTCTCGGAGTGAAGAGTTACGATAACATCTTCCGGAACGTAATTAGCTACCATAGTTGGAAGACCGATACCTAAGTTTACAAAGTCTCCACTCTTAAATTCCTTAGCGCATCTTTTTGCGATTCTTGCTTTTAAATCTGCCATCTTGGTTCTCCTTCCACAATTCCGTCTACTAAAACACCTGCTACTGCATAAGTGTCAGGATCCTTTTCTCCAACTTCATAGAGTTCTTCAGCCGCGATGAATGTGTGGTCTGCTGCACCTGCCATTACGTAGTTGAAGTTCTTAGTTGCCTTAGCACACATATAGTTACCGAACTTGTCTGCCTTGGATGCTCTGATAAATGCGAAGTCTGCACGGAGCGGCATTTCAAGGAGATACTTGGTTCCCTCAATTTCAAGAACCTGCTTCTTACGACCAAGTTCATCTTCTTCAGTTTCCATCATAGTACCTACGCCTGTTGGGGTAAGAACACCACCAAGACCATATGCTGCTGCTCTAATCTTTTCAGCAAGAGTACCCTGTGGAACTAATGTATACTTTAATGTTCCCTCGGCAATCTGCTCGTTGATTCTTGGGTTAACACCGATGTGGGAAGCGATAAGATGATCTACCATGTGATTTTCCAGAAGCTTACCAACTCCACGTGGAGTCTTACCTGCAAAATCACCATCCGGCTGACCCTCTGCAAGACCTCCGTCGTTAGCGATAACTGTTAAGTGCTTTACACCTTTTCTCACAAGCGCATCCATAATCAGTTCAGGGGAACCTGTTGCCAGGAATCCACCAACCATGATAGTCATTCCGTCTTTTACGCCTGCTACTGCCTGATCAGCAGTCACAATCTTATTAATCATAATAAACTGTTCCTTTCATGTTTATTTTAGTGACTCTTTACAATTATATTATACCACCAAATCCCTTTTTTCAATACATTTAAGAAATTGCGTCAAAAAATTCACAAGTTATTTGCAATTTTTTATTTTTTCAAGAAAATAGGGGGAGACTAAATCCAGCCCCCACCTATCAGTTGTAATTAAATTACTTTAACGGCTTCTTTTCAAGCCAGCCTCTCTTTACAATCTCAGTGATGATAAAGGAAGCCACATGCTCCGCATACTTATGCGGTCCGAAACCTGCATCATAACCGAGTTCCTGAGCAAGTTCGTGAGAAATACGAGGACCTCCGCAAATAAGGAGAACCTTATCTCTGATTCCCTCCGCTTCCATGAGTTCAACCATGTTGGTTAAGTTCATGATGTGAATATCTTTCTGGGTAACAGTCTGGGAAACCAAAATAGCATCCGCATTATGTTCAATAGCATGAGCAATCAGTTCTTCATTAGGAACCTGTGAACCATAGTTGTAGGCTTCAACATTCTTAAATCTCTCAAGTCCGAAGTGACCGTGGAAGCCTTTCATGTTCATGATAGCGTCAATACCTACGGTATGAGCGTCGGATCCTGTGGAAGCGCCAACGATAACTACAGGTCTCTTAATGTTCTGTTCAATGTAATCGCCACAAGCTACACGATCCATAACATCACCCTCAACCTTGGTTACGTGGATTTTAGTGTAGTCAACTGTATGCTGGCACTTTCCGTAACATACAAAGAAAGTAAAGCCGCCACCCATATCCTTGGAATAAGTTACACTTGGCTCATTGAGTCCCATTTGCTTCAGAAGCAGCTTAGCAGCTTCTTCCGCTTCTTCACCATAAGGAACAGGTAAGGAGAACGCAAGCTCCATCTGTCCATCGTTCATTGTATCGCCATAAGGCTTAATTTTTGTTAAATCTACTGCTGTAGAAGCAGTTGTTGCACAACAATCTGACATTATTCTTCGCCTCCTAACATAAGTGGAATGAATGGGTTGAAATACTGTTCGTCCTTAACACAAACACCCTCAAGACCCTTTCCGGCATCCTTAGCTCTCTTTACACCACCAAACTTACCGTTTTCGATAGTATAGAAGAGTCCATCTGACTTAATCTGCTTTAAGAGCTTTTCTGCTTCATCAAGAACAAACTGAGCTCTCTTCTGCATGATACCGTTTTCCTTAAAGTCCAAATCATCTCCTATATTCTTACAGTTGTTGAAGATATATTTAGCATTTTCAATAGAAAGGTATCTATCGTGCATATGTGGAGTGTGAATAGCTTCCGTCATCATACCTAGGAGCTGCAAGCCCTGATGTGTCCAAATAGAAATCAGGTTAAAGAGCGCGTCCTGAATATGTCCGCGGAAGATATTACCTGTCATGAACTTTGTAGGCGGCATGTACTTAAGAGGTGCCTTAGGGAAGATTTCTCTTGCCATGCAAGCCTGTGCCAATTCATATAAGAAACCGTTTTCTGTTTCCGGATCCATTTCAAATGCGTGACCGAGACCCATCTGTTCTTCCTTTACATTAGCGATAACAGCGAACTGTTCGTTAATGAACTGAGAAGCCAGTACGGTATGAGCCGCTTCATAAGCATCGTCTGTTGTAAGATAGTTATCTTCACCGGAGTTAAAGATAATATCGCAGTATCCGATGATTACTCTTGAGAAGAACTGGTCAACCAGAGTTCTCTGCATATTGATATCTCGGAAGAGTATACCGTAAATCGCGTCATTAAGCATTACGTCCAGTCTTTCCAGCGCGCCCATTGCAGCAATTTCCGGCATACACATTCCGGAGGAGTAGTTACAAAGTCTGATATAACGGCCAACTTCTTCGCCGACTTCATCAAGAGCCTTTCTCATGATACGGAAGTTTTCCTGAGTCGCATATGTACCACCGAAACCCTCAGTTGTAGGTCCATAAGGTACGTAGTCAAGAAGTGACTG
Organism: Bacillota bacterium; assembly: GCA_041797745.1. Classification (GTDB taxonomy): domain Bacteria; phylum Bacillota; class Clostridia; order Peptostreptococcales; family Anaerovoracaceae; genus UBA3871. The sequence goes on along the minus strand of JBHBZU010000047.1, from coordinate 112,281 downwards.
TGCTGTAGTTCTGATTACAGCGATAATGTCTGCACCCTGACGTGCAGCATTCTGAGCCTGAGTAACGTCTTCGTAGATGTTACCTGTAGCTACGATTACATAAAGGTAAGGGCGTGGGCCTTCACCAAGCTTTTCAAGATATTCATTTCTCTTTGCGGTCTGTGCCTTGATTCTCTTGAGCGCAGCGTGTACGATAGGCATAATCTTCGCTTCTGCTTCTGCTTTAGAAGCAGTTGTAAGCTTTGTGATATCCAATTCGCCGGTTGCCATTTTTTCAGCAATCTGCTGAGGCTCAAGACCGGTCTGAATCATTGCATTACCCATCCAATAGGCAACTCCGCGTGGGAGTCCGCCGGCTTCCTTAATCTGATCAACGACAACGTTAGGAAGTGGTGTTTCTACTTCATCGACACCGTCAACACCTAAAAGTCTCAGAATAGTTCTTTCTGTAGAAACTGTGGTGTGTCTGTCGATGAAATCCTGCATATCTCTTGCAATACCCGCAGCACTACTGCGAGCACTTGCAATTTTTGCAGCATCTAAATTCAGTTTGCTTTTCATCTTTAAAATTCCTCCATTTGAATTTATGTTGATAAATAAAAGAATTAGTAAATAAATCGTTTATATATTTAATCGTTAGTTAGCGTTATCTTCGATAAATTGTTTTGCCTTATCGATGATTTCAGGACCTATACCAAGCATCATAGCAATGTTTAGCGCGTCCTTTGGTACGTTGCCGCCCTTTTCGATACGGCAAAGTCTGTAATCCATATATTTGGAAATTACATTTATTCGTTCTTTCCTGTTGGCATAAGTAATTTCTCTGCGAAGTACATCAAAGTCCGCATTCGCAAGACCGACTACCTGCAAATTTATTACATCCCCCAGGGTTACCGCCTCAAAATGAGTAGTAAGCAGAACGATATATGGCTGTGACTTCAGATAATCAACTAAGGCTCTGGTTAAAGCCGTAGCCTCCAATGGATTTGTGCCGCTGGCAATCTCATCCACCAAAATCAAGGAACGATCCTTGCTGTTATCCAAAATTTCTTTCAGCTCCTCCATTTCGGAACCGAAGCTTGACAAGCCTCTCTCCACAGACTGACTGTCACCAATCAACATCTGCATATAGTTGGAAAGCCCGATTTTAGCTCTTTTACACGGTACGAAAAAGCCATATTGAGCCAAAATCGCCACCATGCCTACAAGCTTAAGAGAAATAGTCTTTCCTCCCATGTTAGCACCTGTAATGCAGGTAACTCCCTGATTCAAAGTTACGCTTACAGGGCAATATTCTTTGCCTTTCGACTTCAGAATATCTTCTACTTGGATATGTCTTCCCTCTTCAAAGTCCACAATGTGTTCTTCCGTAATCTCCGGTAATACACATTTATGTTCAATGGCAAAATATGCTTTTGCCATATGGAAGTCCAATATCCCGATACGGCGACAGTTTGTATTTATCTGTTGCGCATATTTTGAAATTTCTTCTGACAAATGCTTTCTGATTAGCTCTTCCTCTTCATCAATTTCAGCATTTAAGTCTTCCATCTTCCTTAACAGCTCAAATACTTCTGGTGTGGGTTTTAATGTAAAGGTTATGCTCATATAGTCCTGTGCAGACTCTTCCAGTTCGGCAATACCATTACACTTTTCAAGCATTTTCGCATTAGCTTTCGCCACGGAAAGTTCAAACTTTGGTGTAAGAATAACATCGTATTTGTCTTTTAATTCATCTCTGGTCTTACGCTGAAGCTTCCGTACTGCAACTTCAAGTTCATGCTTTTCTTTGCGTAAGGCTGCCAGCTTTTCGGAAAAGCTGTCATAAACATAGAAAGTGTTGATACGGCTCTTTTCCGGATCTAAAATGTCAAGAAGCGGAACTATATCTTCCAAATTAAATTCTTTTGGGAAAAAATCGCTGTGAGTTATCAATGCTTTTTGAAGTTTTTCCATCTGAATCAGCATAAACTTAACTTCATAAAGTTCTACCACCGAAAGCGTATCTTTGGCACTTCTTTCCACAATGAAAGAAATGTCTTTCATATACATGAAAATTTCCAAGATTTTTTCGGCAGCTACTCCATGATTCTCAATAAAACTTTTTACCTGTAAAGTCTTATCAAGTTCCGCTTTTAGCTGATTTTCTTCTCCCGGATAGAAAGGTTCAATTTCCTGAAGCTGCTTTTTGCCGTAAGGTGTCTGAATATTAATGGCGCCAAGCACGTAGTCCAATCCGGTTTCTTTACGAGTCTTAATATTAGCCAGTCGTCTATATGTATTTGCCATATCTTCTCCTTTATAGTCTTACGTCAATTACCGGAACATCCGGAATAGCCTCCCTCACTGCGTCCCGCAACGCCTCATGGTCAAAGACATAACCTTGTGGCGCATAAGGATTCACGGTTACCGCTGCGACAGTAATGTTTTCCAGCACAAAGGTTTTCAGTCCGCGCTTGCAAAGTTTGCCCCAATTAATACTGCTTATGAAAATCTTAGTAGGATCCTTTAGAATCAAGGGTACTCTTTTTAGCTTGCCGGCTGAAATATCTGCCAAAACACTATCGGTTAATGCCCCTGAAATATATACATATTCTGTATCATCATCAATCGCCTCATCTATATATCTGCTGGCATTCAATCCTGTTTTCAATTTAAGAGGATGAACTTTGCCTTGCTTTACCAAAGATATTCCCAACTCCTGCTCTGCGAGCTGCCGGCGAATCTCCTCATTTTCAAGTCTTGGTAAACGGTATAGATTTACTATATGCGCAGTTTCGTCTGCCACCACTTTCATGCTTCTTGAGATAGTTGCCCCCGTTGCAAGAATAATAGCATCCGACGTTTCAGGTGCCGCAATAGACTTTCTGTCTATTGCCCCATCTATTACAACAAGGTCTGCCCCTAAATCAAACATATCCTGACACATAGCCTTATGCGCAGGATTGGTGAGTGGACCGGCAATCTGAACATAGCCGCTGTCCGCGACTCTGCAAAGCATAAGCTGACCTAAAGCGCAAGGATAATCTGTCATCTTTACGATTTCAAGACCTGCTTCGGCAAGTTCATAAAGTTCCTTAGGGACGGATACGATTGTATCCGTCTCTAAGAAAACTCTTGGTTTTTCAGTGTTGGTTACGAGGTCTGTACTCTCACCGTCACGTCCTGTGGAGGTAATTCCCAAACGAATCCCCTCATCCATGGCTTCTTCAATAAAGTAGTTGAGCGCGGTAGTTTTACCCGCATTCTTAGCCATTCCCACAATTGCGATGGTTTTATATTTAGTTGACAGATCATAAAGCAAACTCATAAAAACTTTTCCTTAAATGATTATTTATTCTTCTTGTTTCTCTCATGTCTAGCAAGCTGTGCAGGTTCCATAGCCATTCTGTCGCCCTGAAGTAAAGCACAAACACCCTCGTACTTGTAGTTTTCAGGAGTTGTCTTGCAGTTTTCGTAAGAGCACTGTACAGGTGGGAGGTGTGGTTCTGTGTAAGTAGTAATAACACCCTCATAGTTTCTAAGAACAACTCTGTCTGCATTCTGAGAAATAATGTACTGTGGCATTACCGGAGTCTTTCCGCCACCACCGGGAGCGTCTACTACGAAAGTAGGTACTGCATAGCCTGATGTATGTCCGCGAAGTCCCTCAATGATTTCGATACCCTTAGAAATTGGTGTTCTGAAGTGTTCGATACCTAAAGACAGGTCGCACTGATAGATATAGTAAGGTCTTACTCTGTTCTTAACAAGTAAGTGCATGAGATTTCTCATTACATGTACGTCGTCGTTAACACCTCTTAAGAGTACTGACTGGTTTCCAAGAGGAATACCTGCGTCTGCAAGTCTCTGACAAGCGCCGGCAGCTGTTTCAGTCATTTCCTTAGGATGATTAAAGTGAGTATTGAGCCAAATTGGATGATACTTCTTTAACATGTTAACAAGTTCAGGAGTAATTCTCTGTGGGAGAACTACCGGAGTTCTTGATCCGATTCTTACGATTTCAACATGTTCAATCTTACGGAGTTCGGAAATGATGTATTCAAGAGTGTCATCTTCAATAAGAAGAGCGTCGCCGCCTGAAAGGAGGACGTCTCTTACAACAGGAGTCTTTCTGATGTAAGCAAGGCATGCATCAATATCTTCTCTGCTTCTTGCGCCATCTGTTTCACCTGCAAGTCTACGACGTGTGCAGTGTCTGCAATACATGGAACATCTGTCTGTTACCAAGAAAAGCACTCTGTCAGGGTATCTGTGAGTAAGTCCCGGAGCCGGAGAGTCTTCGTCTTCGTGAAGCGGGTCAAGCATATCTGCACAGGATCTGTGGGATTCTGCACCTACAGGAACTGCCTGCATTCTTACAGGACAATGGGGATCATCAGGATCCATAAGGGATGCATAGTAAGGAGTAATGCCTACTCTGAATCCACCCTCAGCAATCTGCTTTCTTTCTTCTTCTGTAAGGTTAATAACCTGTTCAACTTCTTCTACAGTGGTGAGTCTGTTCTCAACCTGCCAATGCCAGTCATTCCACTGTTCATCTGTGACATTCTTAAAGAAAGGAATGTCTTTCCAATTTCTAGTTGCCATAAAAATTTTCTCCTTTTCTACTAAACCGATATTTTATTCTTAAATTGTTAGTAGTACCAAATCTTATATAAATCGTTCGTTTTATAAATCGTTATTTTTCTAGTTATTTGTTATTTGTATGTTTTGTATGTGTTTGTTGTTATATGCATATAATAATCGTTAGTTGGTTGACGAGCTATTTTAATTCTTTTGAATTGTTAAGCTGTTCTATAAAGCCTTTTAAGTTTTTCTTATGTTTATTAAGCATAAAGTTCTTCAAAGAGCTTTCTGATACCCTCATGTTCTCTGAGGCACTGGAGCGCAACGTCAGCATGATTCTTTGTATAACCGTTTCCGATAATCATGTTTACGTCCTTGCCAACACCCTCTGCACCAAGAGCTGCCTTTGTGAAAGAAGTAGCCATGGAGAAGAAGTAAACAGTTCCGTTGTCCTTACAAGAAAGGATAGACGCCATTTCAGTATTTTCAACGGATACGCAGTTGATAACGATGTCGAAGAGTTCACCGTTAGTAAGTTCCATCGCCTTGTTGTACATAGCTACAGCGTCTGTCGCGTCAATAGTGAAGTATTTGTCAGCGAGATTGAGACTTCTAGCTCTTTCCTCGGACTTCTGTGAACCCTCAGCACAAACTACAAGACCTGCAACTCCAACTCTCTTCTTTGCTTCGTAGAGGCAAAGGAGACCTGACTTTCCGCCACCACCGATAATGAGAACTTTCTGATTCAGCTGGCAGAGCTTAGCAACCTGCGCAGGAGCTCCTGCAACGTCTAATACGGAAAGTGCTGTCTTTTCAGGCATATCTTCAGGAATCTTTCCATAGATACCGCTCTGGAAAAGGATAGCCTTACCCTTGATATCAACCTGATCAATAGCAGGTCTCATTTCCAAAATCTCATCAATTCTTAATGGAGTGAGGGAAAGGGATACCAGTGTAGCAATCTTTTCGCCAACTTTAAGGTCACCCTTGTAGTTTTCACCAATCTGCTCTACTGTACCGAGAAGCATTCCGCCGGAGCCTGTCCATGGGTTCTTGTGCTTGCCCGCATTGTCTACGATTTCAAGCATAGTCTTCTTTACTTTTTCCTGATCTTCCTTGGAATTGTCAATATCAGCCGGCTTCTTTCCGTCACAAGTTCTTCTTACGATTTCAGTGAATGAAGCGGAGTCAATATTAAGAGTCTTTACGTCGATAAGGACTTCGTTGTCATAAATCTCCATATTGTTATCAACCTTATCAGCTGGTTGAGGGAGTACTCCCTTTGGTTCTAAAACTCTGTGTGTACCGTATGGGCTTCCTTTTTTCTGTGCCATAATAGTTGTCCTCCTATTAGTAATTTTATTTGGTGTAAATGCTATATATGTGACTTCCCAGTCAAATACATTTCTATATACTTTTATAATGCAATTTTTATGCCATCCAAATAAAAAACTTCCGTTCCAGCAAAAACATTTTAAGAACAATTATTTATTTGCTATTACCCTAACACTAGTTTGCCAAAAATTTAACTTTTTTCATACTTACCTGCTGTAAAGGTATAACTATTCGTCAAAATACTTAAAAACTTGGATTTACTGCTTTCAAAGATTTCAGTTTGTTTTTTTCTCGTTTTGAACCCAAATCGGTTCAAGGCAAAAAAGCGCGAACCATAAGCGGTTCGCCATGGTTCGCGTACAAACTTGCCTATTAAATTTTATCTTTTCCGGGGTTCTTAACCCTCTCCCAGCGACCGTTAACCAAGGTCATATCCCGATTCCACGAATCCATATTTCTGCCCAAATCGGCCGTTGTTTCAGGAAAATATTTATTCTTTTTCCTAACAAGTTGAGTTTGGCTTATGCCTATGGCTTTAGCCGCCTTTCTGGTGGAACCGTATTTTTCACAGGCATATTGGATAATTCCCTTTTCGTAGCTTTCCAAAAGCCTTGTTAAATCAAGTTCCACCCCTTGCGTCTTTACAGGTTCATGCATAGCAGAGTTGCCGCCGCCTTTATTGAACAACTCCTGATTCAATTCTTTCGTAACATCAAAAAGCAGGATAGTTTCTCCTTTGGCTCCGATTAACAAACGCTGCATAACATTTTCCAGCTCTCTGATATTTCCTTTCCAGTCCTGCTGGGTCAAGTACTCCAAGGCGTCATCTGAAATATCCCTGTGGATACCATATTGTTCACCGTATTTACCTACAAAATGCTTTACAAGGGCAGGAATATCAGCCTTTCGTTCATTCAAAGACGGAATCCTTATAGGAAACACATTCAGCCTGTAATAAAGATCTCTTCTAAAGGTCTTTTCTTCAACCATTTTCTCCAAATCTCTATTTGTGGCGCTTAAAATCCTAACATTAGTTTTTACCGGAGTAGTACCGCCGACTCTGAAAAATTCCCCCTCTTGCATTACTCGCAAGAGTTTTGCCTGAATATCCAGCGGCAATTCTCCCACTTCGTCTAAAAAAATAGTTCCGTTGTCTGCCGCTTCAAAATATCCTTTTTTCCCGCTGGAGCTGGCTCCTGTAAAGGAACCTTTCTCGTATCCGAAAAATTCCGATTCTATAAGGCTTGGCGAAATCGCCGCGCAGTTGACTTTTATATATGGCTGCATTTTACGCACACTATTTTTTTGTATGATGTTAGCAACCTTTTCCTTGCCGACGCCTGTATCTCCCGAAATAAAAACATTGCAGTCATATTTGGAAACAGAGGTAACCTCTTCAAGCACGCTACGCATAGCCGAACTTTCACATATAAAATCCTCTGCCAGAGAATTCGTCTGGGCAATGGAGTCAATAATTCCAGATTCCTTTGCAGCTCTATACTCTTCTTTACCGGCCCCATGTCGCTCTACGGTAATTTTTGCGTCCTCAAAATATGGCGCCAGTTCCTTTACCAGCTCGATATCAAAGTCCTCATACCCCTCAAGGAAACCCTCTGCACAGCGCAAATCCAACTGTTTCTGACTGGTTTCCGTAATGTATAAGGAAATGTTGTAGTTGTTTATAAGGGTGGCAAAGATAATGGTGCCCCAGGGCTTAGTAGCCAAAATATTAATGGTTTCAGCCCCCGGAATATCCGCACAGTTTATAGAAAGGTCGAAAAGGGAATCCGACCCGAAGCCTTTCATACATTCAATAGGTCTTAAAATATCCACATAGTGAATCTCGTTGAAAACCTCGGTAATCAGAGCCTCCAAAGCCCCGTCTTCCGCATGAATATGCATTCTCTTGTCCAAAAGACATATGATATTAGCTTCAGGTCCCGCCGCCTTTCTAACCGCAAAGCCATAGAGGAGGTTTACTAAAATATTACTGCCTACCAAGAGGATATCTCTTTTCCCCACGGCACATTCGGAAGCCCTCATTAAAGTTCCCGACTGATCCAAAGTATAAAGCAGGAGGTGAATAGGAAGCTCCTTGGGAACCCTTATTACAGGCACTTCCTTATATAAAATAGCATAGCCCTCAACATCTATTTGTGAATAAACTCTATCTATTTCAGTAATTCTCTCTATGTGTATCGGAATGGAAGCCAAGGAAACGTTGCAAATTACCTCTTCTCCTACCATAAGGAGTTGTCCGCTGTCATATTCAGGCCCCACGGCATCCACGGTGCCGTAAACCACACCCGCTGTATCGGTAACCGGATTATGAAGCTTGCCGCGCTTTATAACTATATCCATAATCTTTTCTTTGAGTTTTTCATCATTTTCACCGCATTCAAGCAAAAGCTGCTTGAAATTCGTTCCCTCAAGATGAATTTTTTTGATAAGGATTCGCATTTCTCGCTGATTTATAGCTCTGTTGTTATCTAATCGCCAAGCGGAAGTCGGCAATACGTATTTAGGTTCCAAAACTCTGGACATACCGTATTTTGCGTCATTATATTTTGCCAAAACTACACCCTCCATTTTTCCAACTTTGATATATTCTCATCTTTCCCGATTTGTATCAGTATAGCGTTTCCCAACTTCTATCTTTTTATAACTCTAATATAGAGCCTAAAATATGCAGCCCAAAACTTTTAATTATTTTTTATTTGCCCATTTCTCACGGCTTTTTCGTATCGTTTCTCGCTTTTTGTTTTAGATTTCAGTTTAATTTTCGTTTGATTTTTGTTAAAGTTTTAACTATGCCTGTTTATTTCTACAAAAAGCCTTTTTGTGAACTTTGCGAACCGAAAACGGTTCGCTTTTTAACTATTTCCAATGATACAGTATTGGCACGGAAATTGCAATATATATTTACGATTAATATTGTTATTGTTTTAAAACATATTTAAACAGATTTAATTATAAGGAGAAACAAAATGGAAAAGATTACATCAACAATCAGATTAAGAATGTCCGCCAAAGATGCACATTACGGTGGCGAGCTCGTTGACGGTGCACATATGGTTCACCTTTTTGGAGACGTTGCTACAGAACTCCTCATTAAGTGCGACGGTGACGAGGGTCTCTTCTGCGCATATGACAGCGTAGAATTTTTAGCTCCAACTTATGCAGGAGACTACATTGAAGCCTATGGCGAAATCGACAAAATGGGTAATACTTCCAGACACATGAAGTTTGAAGCTCGTAAAGTTGTTGTTTCCCGCAAGGATATCAGCGCTTCCGCCGCAGACTTCCTTGAAGAACCAATCGTTGTTTGCAGAGCTTCCGGAACTTGCGTAACTCCAAAGGAGTGTAAGAGAAAGTAAGATTCAATCAGCATTATTGAACATTTCAACCATAATAGAAATATCAAAAGGGCGCTTACGTAACGCCCTTTTGATATTTTAAATGATATTTTCTTATTAAAATTTATCACAATATTTCTATTTTTTTAGCTTATAATCCCCGTACCAACCTATATCAGCTCATATCGGCTATTGGCAATTAACATTCCTTTAGGTATTTTACTTCATCAGGAGTGAGTTTTCTATAATGCCCCTCCATAAGACGACCTATATAGATTTCCCCCACCGCAACCCTCTGCAAGCTAACCACCCTGTTGCCTACGGCTCTGAACATTTTACGAACTTGGCGATTTTTCCCCTCGTGGATTTGAATTTCTACCAATGTATATCCTCTTGCCTGTTTTATCACCTTAACCCTTGCAGGTGAAGTCACAAAACCCCCAATGTCTACGCCCTTACGCAGTTTAGCAAGTCTTTCATCGGAAAGAGCCCCCGCCACTTCCGCTCTGTAGGTTTTGTAAATTTGGTGGCGCGGATGTGCCAGCTTATTTGCCAAGTCTCCGTCATTTGTCATAATCAGCAATCCGCTGGTGTTATAGTCCAGCCTGCCAACAGGAAAAACTCTCTCATTGACATCACCTAACAAGTCTGTGACAATCGGTCTATCTCGTTCATCGGATAGGGTGGTAACATAGCCCACCGGTTTGTTGAGCATATAGTAAACCAACTTATTCTCAACGCTTACGCGGCTGCCGTTGACTTCTACCGTGTCATCGGGAGCCACCTCAACCCCCATTTCTTTGACTACTACACCGTTGACCTTTACATTGCCATTGGCAATGAGTTCATCTGCCTTGCGACGACTGGTAAGCCCTGACTGCGCGATATATTTATTAAGTCTCATGAATTTCCTCCATTAGCGTTTCGTCTTCCATGCTTCACTCTTTTTAAATAGAGCCATCAGTTGCCCGTCAATCTTGCCCTCTCGAACCATTTCTTCCAAAATTTCCAACGCCTTATCTATATCTGTAGGTTTTTTATACGGTCTGTCCCTTGCCGTTAATGCGTCAAACACATCCAAAATAGTCAAAAGTCTCACATGCCAGCCGATTTCATCGCCTTTTTTCTTCGCAGGATAACCCGAACCGTCCAAAAGCTCATGGTGGTCTGCTGCCCAAAGAGGCACTTCCCAATCAGCCTCCGGAAACTTCATCTGCGACAAAAGTTTCGCCGTATACTTCACATGCTTTTCCATGGCATGTCTCTCTTCTGCGGTAAGAGTCCCACTGCTGATGGACAATTTTTTAACCTCAAAAGGATCCAGCCAGCACAAAGTTTCACCGTTCTCGTCTAAATAGGTTAACTTCGCCAGCTTCTTTATATATTCAAGGGCTCCTTTTGGCAGCTCACAGATTCCATCCACCGACTCCACAAAGTCTTTGGCTCTCGCCAACTCCTCTTTCCTATCAATGTAGGTTTTTTCTTCCATATGACCTTCAAGAAAAGCGATTCTGTCAAGGGCACCAATGAGTTTAAATCTTTCTAACACTCTAACATCATAACCGCCAAGTCTGGTTTTTTTATTCATAACCGGCAAAGGAGTTACAAGTTTCCCAACATCATGTAATCTTACTGCCAGTATAAATCTACGTATTTCTTCTTCATCTGTATAGTGATATCCCGCCTCCAACAGTTCATCGTAATTAGACGATTCATTAGCATTTTCAGAGGTTCCATCCCTTTTAGAATTTTCAAAAGCAGTAAGGTTTCCGAGGTTTCTGTTTTTGATTGAGCTATTAGGATTTTTATTTTCTTCAAGCTGCCCGTTCATCCACCTTAAAAAATTTTCCGCATATCTGCACATATTTCTAGTGTGGTTCCCGTTAAAAGGAGTCAGGGCGTCGATTGCAGAAGACATAACATCTACCATGCTATCAATCATCTCTTGCAATTCCTGTGCGTGCTTTTCGTAGCTTATAGTCTTTTTTTGATTGTCCCCGGTCAGCTTTTCCTCTTTCTGCCATCTTGAAGCTGAATCGCCCATACTCTTTCCCCTTTCCATGCAGATACCTTATTTACAATAAAGCGCCCTCCGCTTCTTCCTTAGCCACTTCACCTACGGAGTCATCATCGGCAGACGTTTCCGCCACTCCCTCTTCTTCCATTCCGAAAAGAGAAATCTGTCCTGCGGTAACTTCGTCCACATCAGCATCCGGCGCTGTGATAGCATTCTCGATATCGTCAATCTCCGGAAGATCTTTTAAGGTTCGGAAGCCGAAATTCTTCAAAAACGCATTGGTGGTGCCGTAGAGAATAGGTCTACCTATGGCATTGCTTCGACCAATCTCTGCAATCAGCCCCTTTTGCTCCAAACCCTCAATCACCCTGTCGCACTTGATACCTCTGATGGATTCAATTTCGCCCTTGGTAACCGGCTGTTTGTAAGCGACAATTGCCAGCACCTCCAGCGCAGATTGAGACAATCTCTTGTGCTTTACCGGCGTGCAAAGTCTTTGAATGTAGTCGGAATTTTCAGGATCAGTGACTAACTGAAAACATTTGTTAATCTCACGAATGCGAATACCTCGACATTCCTGTTCGTACTCGTCTTGAAGTTCCTTAAAATAGTCGTAGGCTTCTTTCCAATTAATATTTACAACGTCAGCAGCCATCTTCACATCCAAGGGCTCTCCCCATGTGAAAAGCATAGATTCAAAAGCCGACTTGATACTTTTCTTACTACTCATTTTCTACCTCCCAAGCGGTCTTGCCGATGAGTTCATTTATACCTATTTCCCGTTCGTTTTCCGGTACAAGATTATCTTCCGGTTCTTGTTTAATTACGGTAATTTCTCCGTAAAGTTTCGGTTGTTCAAAAGTTACCAGCTTGGATTTCGCCATCTCTAAAAGTGAAGCGAAAGTAACCACTTTGGTATAGCGATCCGGCTTATCGTTAATAAGCTCGCTGAAAGTAATTTTGCGACGCTTTATAGCTCCTGTGAAAAAATTCTTGATATAAGCTATACGCTGCTCAATAGTAGTTTTTTCTCGCTCAATTCGTTGATATCTTTTCTTAACCTCGGCAATTTTATGCTTCTTGTGCAAGAAAAGATTGAACGCATTTACAAACTGATTGATATCCATATGGAAAAATTCATCAGGATTGTCCAAATACGCGCTTATGTCTTCCTTTGGTTTTTCGTAAATAAGAAGCCCCTCTTCTTCCGCTTCCTGCAAAATATCCGCGGCTTTCTTAAAGCGTTTGTATTCCAAAATACGCTCTACCAGTTCTAAACGAGGGTCATCTTCCTCTATCTCCCCAGTTTCCAGCGAAATGCGCGGAATAAGGAGTTTTGACTTAATCTCAATAAGTTCTGCCGCCAAAACCATGAACTCGGTGGCAACCGCCACATCAAGCTCTTTCATATCAGATAAATATTCGAGGTACTGGTCAGTAATCTCAGCCACCTGAATGTCATATATATTCATTTGTGCATTTTCAATCAGATAGACGAGCAGGTCGAAAGGACCCTCAAACACATCCAGTTTTACTTTGTAACTCAAAGTGAACCTCCGCTAAATTAGTTTTCGTTATAGTTATACAGTAGCAAACCGCATATAGTAATTACCGTTCCGCCACATTGCAACAATGTTGGAATTTCCCCAAGGAACAGCAACGCAAGTAGCATGGAAATTACAACCTCCGCATTCCCCCAAGTTGAAAGAAACAGCGGCGTAACATACCCAAGTACCCAGTTAAATACCGCATGGGCACCGATTTGGCATAACAAAGCCATAGCTATAAGCCAAAAGTAATCTGTAATCGGATATCCTCCAAAGGATGTTCCCGTAACAATCATTCCGCAGCCAAAACAAAGCCAGCAGCAGAAAAACACCAATAACACATATGTACCGGCAGGCATTCGTTTCCTCATGACATTGCCAACACAAAAGTATAAGCCGTAAAACAATCCGGTAAGGATAGCGAAAACATCACCGTCAAGGGCTCTGCCACCTGACAAATCCAGACCCGTCATAATGGCAGCACCGATTAGGGCAATACAAATACCCATTATCGCTTTACCGCTAACACGACTTTTGAATATTAACACTGTCACCGACAATACTACTAAAGGGTGCAGTGATTGAAGAACAACGGCAGTGGCAATGTTGGTCATCTTTACGGCATTGAACCAAGAAAAGAAGTGTGCAAAGAGAAAAAACCCTGCCAATGCACATCCTATAAAATCGCGGAAATTTAAAGCCTTTAAGTCTTCCCGATGTCGCAACAATATGGGTATTGCGAAGAAAGGCAATGTGAAAGTCAGACGATAAAAACCGATAGCCATAGATGAGGCAGTTATCATTTTTCCTAAAACTCCGGAAGTGGCGCCCATGGCAACTGCAAGAATTGCCACGATACGTGCATTCTTCTGAAATATGTTGAATTTAACATATTTTTTAGGATTTGCTTCGTTAGACATATTCGCCATTTAGTCCTTTCTTATGGTCTTAAAAAGCCTTAAAGCCACAGAAAATATTTTAGCATATTAAGGTCGTAAAATCAAATAACTCTGCTTAACTGTTGATATTTAAGGGTTTATAGCCAATCTACATCCAAAGAAATAAATTAAAAAGTAATTAATTCTCAAAAATAATGCACAGGAGCAAACGCCTGTAACCCTTGAAATTGCCGGTTTTCGCCTATATTCTGTGGATTTTTTGACAAACCTTTTTTCCTGTGCTATAATACACAAGTCTTTGTGGATAACTACTAATATTTCCATAAAGAGCAGAAAGAGAGGAGAAACTGAATATGACAAAGAAGCTTATTCTTGTGTGGCTTACCTTGCTCATGGTACTTTTCTCATCTATTTCTATTTATGCTGACGAAAACGTTCAAGGTGATTTTTTTGTAAAACATATCGTTATCAACGGAGAAGAAATTGTTAACTACAATCTGCAATTTCCTTTCTTCCTGTATGGTAACAGTATGTATATTCCACTCACCCCAGAAATGGGCGAGATTTGCGGTTTTTCCGCAACTGTTGATTGGGACAGCCACACATTAAAACTGCTGAAAACTGATTCGACAAAGAAAAATATCAGTTCAAACTGGGAAAAAAACAACAAACAACCCACTATTGTTGAAGTTGTTGAGAACCCGGAAGTTTCAGCTATTTCAGCTGAAACACAAACCGTCGTTGGAGACATGTTTGATGTGCCCAGCGATACTGTTGTAGAAGAAATAGTTTTAGACGGTAAAACGCCTTTACTCAAGGCAGGCTCTTTTGCCTATGTACCTCTGAAGCTTTTCAAGGACAGCAAAATATTTAATTGGGACATTTTTTTTGACCCATATTACGGCGTATGCGTAAGTACAGATTCAAGTATAGCTGCAACAAACTATTGGGACAGCACTGAGTCCAACAGAAACAAGGGCTTGGTTAATTATATGTTAAAGTATAATTCAAACTTGGGAGTATCTATTTCACAAAATATTGTTTTCTATTTCCAACGAGCATCCGATGTTTATAAAACTGACGAGCTGCTCCTTATGGCAATGGCTAGACGAGAAAGCTCATTCAATCCTTTCTCAGGATCAGGTAGCAGACCTATCGGAATGATGCAAATACTTCCCTCAACCGCTGCCAGATATGGATTAACAACCAACGATCTGTACGATCCTTACATTAATATAAGCTTTGGTGCGATGTACATCAGTGAACGTATCAATGCCTATAATGGTGACTGGACTAAAGGCTTATCCGCCTATAACCAGGGTTCCGCTAAAGTGAACCGAGGCTCATACTCCACCGCTTATGCAAAGCGTATACTAGATTCTTATAACGGTATCAACCTGTATCTGAGCGATTGCGGCTATGTTACCAAATAACATCCTGCATAAGTAAGACAAAAAAAGAAGACACTAATAAGTAGCATAAAAGAAATAACGTAAAAAGCGGAGGAAGCCCTCCGCTTTTTATATTGCCGGTTTTATAACAATGTGGTTGTTACGTTATTACTTCCGTAAGGTTCTTTTCTTACTTTTTCCTGCAACCGTTCTTTTCACCGTTACTTCTTACTAATTATCGCTATCGAGCAAGGGATAAATCCCTCTACCCTTATATACTGCACGTCGACGTAACCGGCATTCGTAAAAAACTTCCGGTAGGACGAAAAGGTAAATTTTTCTTGAAACCCTGCCCCGAATTTTTCGATTATTTTTGCAAACTGATTTTCTTTTTTATTGGATTGTTTGTTTATATAAGTTGGAATAACAATTTTGCCTTTCGGCTTGCAAACTCGATCAAGCTCTTTTAACGCTTCATTGGGGTCTTTTAACAGGTGAATAACATTTCCGGCAACCACTTTATCAAAAGTAGCATTTTTGAATCCAAGACTTGAAATATCAGCAAGCTTAAAGCTGATGTTGTTATGATTTTTACATTTTTTCTCTGCTTTTTCCAGCATTCTTTCAGAAAAATCCGTAGCAATTAATTCACGGCACCTCGGTGCAATAACTTCCGTAAGCATACCTGTACCGCAAGCACATTCCAAAACAATATCCTCCGGCTCAAAAAATGTTGCCATCTTTTCTCGTAAGGCTTTATGCGTTCTTGCATTGATTATATTGACGAATATGTCATAAATGCTTGCCGAACAATCCCAAAATCTTGTTTTATTGTTCATTGCTCACCTTTCCTCTATTTAATTTTTATTTTTCTTAATCCAAGCAAGTCTATTCTTTCAAAAGATTTGTTGTGGATGACGCACATAATAAAAGCGTAGAAGTATTGTGAAGCAAAGAAAGTGCGCTCGGCGTGATTGCCTGCATTATACCAAATGCGATTAAGCTGCTGTTAAAAGTTGCAATAAACATGTAGTTATTTTTAATCCTGCTTAAAAGCTTCTTTGACAAAAGTCTTAAAGTAACAAGCTCGCTCAAATTTGAGGAAAGAAGAGTAATGTCGGCAACTTCTTTAGCCATGTCGGAAGCGTCTTTCATGGATATGGAAACATCTGCAACGCTAAGTGCAGGAGAATCGTTTATACCGTCGCCTACCATGGCTACTATTCTTCCCTCTTCTTTCAGTTGTTTTATTATTTTGTATTTTTCGTCAGGCAAAACCTGCGAATAATACTTCGTAATGCCTAATTTTTCGGAAACATCTTTCGCCGAAGACTCTGAATCACCGGTTATCATTATTACATCTTTTATGCCCTGTTCTTTCAGCTTATCTATGGTTTCCTTTGCGTCGGCTCGAACAGGATCTTCTATGAAAAACATACCTACTATCTTATCGTCAAGTGCAAGAAATAACGTTGAATAGCTGCCCGCATGGTTTTTTAAATAATCCTCCTGCTCACAGGTAAGATAAATTTTTTCGTCATCCTCTATAAAATGTCTGCTGCCTATCAGGGCTTTTTCCCCATTAAGTCTGGAGGAAATCCCATGTGCAACTACATATTCAACTTCTGTATGCTCTTCTTCGTGAATGATATTACGTCTTTCCGACTCATCAACTATGCTTCTTGCAACAGGATGTGGAAAATGTTCTTCCAGACAGGCCGCTATCTTCAATACTTCATTTTCTTCATAATCAAAAAACGTCACTACTTTTGCAAGTTTAGGTTTTGCATTTGTGAGGGTTCCTGTCTTATCAAGAACAAGAGTATCTGCATTTGCATAGTTTTCAAGGAACTTTCCGCCTTTAACTAAAATGCTTTTTCCGGCTGCCTGCCTGATGGCTGAAATGACAGAAATCGGTGTGGACATTTTTATAGCGCAGGAGTAGTCTACAACCAAAATAGACATAGCCCTTGCAACATTTCCTGTAAGTAAGTACAATGCCGCTGACGAAAGGAGAGAAAAAGGTACCATCATATCCGCTCTTCTTTGTGCATTAACATGCAGACTTGCTTTCAAATCCTGAGATTTTTCTATCATATCAAGAATCTTGCTTATTCTCGTCTGCCCCTCAAACGCTGTCACTTTGAGTTTCAAATTACCCTCTTCTACAACCGTCCCTGCATAAACGCTAAGTCCGTTATATTTGCGAACAGGCTTAGATTCTCCCGTCATAGATGACTGATTTACAAAGGCTTCACTGTCAACTACCGTAGCGTCAACAGGTATCACATTACCGGTATTCACCACTATCACATCGCCTTTTTTCAATTCAGAAAGAGGCTTTTTAACCTGAACTCCATCTTCTATAGCCCAGACATAATCCACGTTAATAGCAAGGGATTTTGCAAGCTCCAGTTTCGCACTTTTCATCGTATGTTCTTCGAGCATATCCGATATACCCAGCAAAAACATTATATTATTTGCGGTACTGTAATCTCCGTTCAATATTGCTGCACTTATAGTAACAAAATCAAGAGTATCTACTGTCAATTTCCATTCTGAAAGTGATTTAATCGCCTTAATAAAATATCTATAAGCCTTTAGGGCTGTAATAGCCCTCATAATAGGAACGGGCATAAACCATTTTAGAATTTCTCTTCTGATAACCGCCATGGCAATATCATTTTTGAATTTTTTATTATTTTCTTCAATTTCGTGATTTATGGGCAATGACAGTTGTTGAATTTTCTCTCCGGTTAAAGAATCAAGCACCTTTAGCAGTTCTTCTTTTCTATCTGCTTCATAATAAATTAAAACAGAGCCGTTTGCATGACTGATATTAACACTTTTTACAAATTCAAAAAGCTTTATATAATCCGACACTCCCGAAACCGAATATTTATCAAAAGCATAAATACCGTATCTTACTCTTATTCTGCCAGGTTTATCATAAACTGTTTTGTAAATCATAATTAGTCTTCAACTACAGCTGCCTTTGTTTCATCGTAAACTAAATCTTGTGCTTCCTCTTTTACATTCAAAACATACTCTTTAATCTCGTTATGTGTTTTTATTATTTCCGCAGTACCTCTTACAGCACATTTTCTAAAGTTATTGCTTTTAAGCACTTTAGCGGCTGCCATTCCTGCTGCAAAAATCAATGAGTATTTCTTATCCATAATCTTGTGTCCTCCGTTTCAATTATAAAAAAGCATTAAAATTTTTAGCCATGCTAAATGATTTTGTATCTTTATATTCATACAATTACCCTTTTAGTATTTAATAAATATCGGCTAAAAATAGGTTAGCCCATGCTAACTTATTAAAATAGTACCATGATTTATAATTGAATACAAGGATGAATTTAGAAAAACTTTGCTTTATTTAACATTGAAATTCAATTTTTCAGAAGTTCTTACAAAAATTGCAGTCTCAAGCACAGCTTTTTCAAAAGAAAACAAAACAAACAAGACAAAAACGAAGCCACCCACCTTTTTCGGTGGGCAGCCTCTATTATTATGATTGGAGAAATGGTTACTTTGCCTGTGTTTCGCAGTAGAGACAGCGGTAAACCTTGTTTTCCTTGTCTGTAAGAGTGAAAACATGCGGAAGCTCCTGCTCTACGGAGGTAATACATCTAGGATTTTTACACTTTAGAACATTCGTGAGCTTTGTTGGAAGTGCAAGATTTTTCTTATCTATCAGCTTGCTGTCCTTAATGTAGTTGACTGTGGCACCCGGATCTACGAAGCCGATGATATCCAAGTTCACGCTGATGTTTGCGTCAATTTTAATGATGTCTTTCTTTCCCATCCTCTTGCTGCTGACATTTTTAATGATAGCTACCGTACAATCCAGTTCATCAAGTCCCAACAAATTGTAAAGCTGCATTCCGCAACCTGCTGTAATGTGGTCAATTACATAACCGTTCTTTATGGAATCAATATTCATTATTTCGCCTCCTCTAATAACTTAAGAATTAACGCCATTCTGATAAACTTGCCGTTCAGAACCTGTCTAAAGTAAGCGGCTCTTGGGTCGCTGTCTACTTCAACGCTTATTTCGTTTACTCTTGGCAGTGGGTGCATTACAATCATGTCGTCCTTTGCCAATGCCATTTTTGCAGGGTCCAAGATGTAGCTGTCTTTTAAGCGGAGATAATCCTCTTCATTGAAAAATCTTTCTTTCTGTATTCTTGTCATGTATAATACATCCAGTTTTGGAAGTGCGTCCTCAAGGCTTGCAGTTTCTTCATACGGAATATTGTCCTTTTTCAACACATCCGTAGTTATGTAGCTTGGCACTTTGAGTTCCTCCGGCGAAATAAGCACAAAGCGTATTCCCGTATAGCGAGACATCGCTGTGATAAGAGAATGAACCGTTCTTCCGAATTTAAGGTCGCCGCAAAGACCAACGGTCAGATTGTCCAAATGCCCCTTTTCTCTCTTGATTGTCAAAAGATCTGTAAGCGTTTGTGTCGGGTGGTTGTGTCCGCCGTCGCCGGCATTGATAATAGGAACCGTCGCCCTTTGAGCCGCCACGAAGGGTGCTCCCTCTTTAGGATGACGCATTGCGATAATGTTGGAATAACAGCTAACTGTCTGTGCTGTATCCGCTACGCTCTCTCCCTTTGCCGCAGACGAACTTGCCGCTTCGGAAAAGCCCAAAACATTGCCCCCCAGCTCCAGCATAGCTGCCTCAAAGCTCAGTCTTGTTCTTGTAGACGGCTCAAAGAAAAGTGTGGCGAGGGTTTTCCCGTGGCACTTTTCACTATACTTGTGCGGATGCTCAATAATGTCGCATGCTGTTATAATAAGCTCGTCCAGTTCCTCTAAAGAGAGGTCCAGGATGTTAATTAAACTTCTCATATTTCTTTCCTCCATATTTCTTATATGATTTACCAATGGTTTATTTTTCTATCCAGCTTTCATCACTTGGATTGTTTCTAAATGCAATGAGTCTGGCAACATCTTCCGGTTTTATGTATTTTTCCTCCGCTGCCACCTCTGCAATACAGTCAAAATTTGAAAGTGACACGTTCTTCACATCAGCTTCAGCCATTCTGTCCAAGCCTTTCTGCATGCCATAAGTGAAGATACTGGCTACGCCCAAAACCTCTGCTCCTGCTTCTCTCAATGCCTCAACGGTCTCGATAACGCTTCCCCCTGTTGAAATCAGGTCTTCAATGACTACCACCTTTTGACCCTTTTCCAGCTTTCCCTCTATTCGATTTTGTCTTCCGTGGTCTTTGTTGCCGCCTCTTACATAACCCATCGGCAGCTTCATCATATGCCCGACTATTGCAGCGTGAGCAATACCCGCAGTAGAGGTTCCCATCAGTATCTCCGCTTCGGGATAATGTTCTTTTATTACCGCCACCAAACCCTTTTCCACATCGTCTCTGACTGATGGCGCAGTCAAAGTCAGTCTATTATCACAATAAACCGGACTCTTTATACCGCTTGCCCAAGTGAAAGGATCTTCCGGTCGGAAGAAAACCGCTCCTATGGATAGCAATTCTTTTGCTATCTTCTTTTCCAGTTGTTCCATTTTGTCTCCTCTTAAATATTCTTTGAATCCACCTGCTATAAACTTCTCTTGCCTTATTTTTTTAATTTTAGCTTTACTGTTTGTATGTTAAGTTTTTATTTTTGAATTGATTACTTTTGCAATAAATTTTTCCCTTACACCCTTTCTTTAGAGCCTTTCAGCAGACTTTATCCTACAAACTCCTTTACACATCTCATGTATGCTGCCACAGGGTCTGTCGCCTGAGTAACAGGTCTTCCTACAACAATATAGTCGGAACCGATTTTCTTCGCCTCTTCAGGTGTCATTACTCTCTTCTGATCTCCCTTGTCTCCCTCAACAAATCTGACCCCGGGAGTGACTGTTAAAAATTCTTTGCCGCAGGTATCGTGAACCTTTCCCGCTTCCATTGGCGAACAAACTACTCCGTCAAGTCCTGATTCCTTTGCAATTTTCGCATAATGCATTACCACTTCATCAATCGGTTTTTCAATAAGCAGGTCCCTCTCCATAGACTCCTGATCTGTGCTGGTGAGCTGTGTTACAGCAATCAGCAATGGTCTTGTTCCGTCTTCCCTTGTAAGACCCTCAAGGGCAGCTTCCATCATGGCTGTGGTTCCTGCCGCGTGAAGATTGCAGATATCCACATCCAATCCGGAAAGAACAGCCATGGCTTTCTTCACAGTATTGGGAATGTCATGGAGTTTCAAGTCCAAGAAAATCTTGTGCCCTCTCTTTTTAATTTCTCGCACAATGGCAGGTCCCTCTGCATAATAAAGTTCCATGCCAATCTTTACGAAAGGTTTCGGCAAATCTCTACCCTCAAAATTGTCCAAGAAGTTAAACACTTGCTCTGCGCTTGCAAAATCGCAAGCTACAATTACATCCTTACCCATTTTGTTATCTCCTCCTTATAATTCTATGTGGCAGTTCTCACGTAATAGGCACAAAACTTAAAGTTCATGGTGCCTTGCTACCCCCACTATATCTTTCAAATTGTTTATTCCGTATCTATCCATTACCTCCGGCAAGCTATCAATAATCTTAGGGCAAGCCCAAGGGTCCGCCAAGTTCGCCGCTCCGACCTGTACTGCTGTAGCTCCCGCCATCATCATCTCCAGCACATCCTCGGCTTTGCTGACTCCGCCAAGAGCAACCACAGGAAGTTTTACGGCTCCCGCCACCTGATAAACCATTCTAAGAGCTACAGGAAAGATAGCCGGTCCCGACATACCGCCGGTGGTGTTTGCCAAAAGAGGCTTTCGACCTTTAAGTTCTATTCTCATACCCATCAATGTATTGATAAGGCTTAGTCCATCTGCACCCGCGTCCTCACAGGCCTTGGCAATCTCTACAATGTCTGTAACATTTGGAGAGAGCTTCATTATAATCGGTTTTTGGGTAACCTCCTTTACAGCCTTTGTCACTTCAGCAGCACCCTTTGCGGTGGTGCCGAAGCTCATGCCTCCGCCATGCACATTGGGGCAGGAAATATTAACCTCCAGCCAGCCCACCTGCTCGCATTCATCCAGCTTTCTACAAACTTCCACATATTCTTCTACGGAAAATCCGCTTATATTTGCCATAACAGGTTTACTGAAACACTGTTTAAGTTTGGGAAGTTCTTCACTTATTACTTTATCAACACCCGGGTTTTGCAAGCCTACTGCATTTAACATTCCGCCCTCGCATTCAGCAATCCTAGGAGTCGGATTTCCGAAACGGGCTTCTCTTGTGGTTCCCTTAAAAGAGAAAGTGCCCAGGCAGTTGATATCGTATATTTCCGCAAATTCATAGCCGTAACCGAAAGTTCCCGATGCCGGTATAATCGGGTTTTCCAAGGCAATTCCACATAGTTCAACATTCAGGCGGTTGTTAATTTTCCCCGTTTTATATGTTGTTTTATCTTTTTCTTTATTCATATCTTTAGCCCCATATAATTTCTTCTTTTCGGAGTACCGGACCGTCTTTACAAATTCGTTTATTTCCTGTAAGGGTTTTACAGCTGCAACCCATGCAAGCACCAAACCCGCAACCCATTCTTTCTTCAAAGCTGAGTTGGCCTGACTCTTTTGTTTCTTTACATATGGCTTTAAGCATTGGTTCCGGCCCGCAAGCACAAAAGTCTGTAAAATCTGTATTTGCAAGAACATCCGTAACAAAACCTTTGCTGCCCCGGCTTCCATCCACCGTAGTGACTTTCACCCTTACACCTAAAGCTTTAAACTCTTCTTCATAAAAGATTTCTTCCTTTTTATTAAATCCCAATATTACCGTAATACTTTCTGGAGCCGTTCCTTTTGCAATAAGCTGCTTTGCCAGATAATACATTGGTGGAACGCCTGCACCCCCACCGATAAGGGCAGGTTTTTTTCCTACTGTACTTAAATCATAGCCATTACCAAGACCTGTCAGGATTTCCAACTCCTCTCCTGCTGCCATTTGGCTCATCTGCTCGGTACCCTCACCAACCACTTTGTAAATGATAGTAAGCAGGTTCGGTTCTATGTCGCATACCGAAATAGGTCTGCGGAGGAACTTTCCTGTGAGCCTTATATTTACAAACTGTCCGGGTTTTGATATATCCGAAATGTCGCCCTCAAGCTTTATTCGGAAGACCCCTTTTGTCAATTCCCTATTTTCTCTTATCTTAAAGTTTACTTCTTTCATCACTTATCACCTGCTTTATAAACTACCTTTTCACCACAAACCGTGAGGAGATTTCCTCCGAAAACCTTGTATCTCTCAAAAGGTGTAGCTTTCCCTTTAGAAAGAAATTCCTTTGGGTCTATTTCATAGCTTTCCTCTAAATTCCAAAGTGAGAAGTCCTCATCCTGATGAATGCCGAAACGGCTTCTCGGTTTGAATACCAGTAGTTCCATGAGCCTGTCCATAGTTAATATTCCTGTTTTGACAAACTCCGTGTAAAGAAGCGGAAAGGCAGTTTCTATGCCTACAATCCCAAAAGCGCTACCCGCCAAGCCTTTCGCTTTTTCTTCCTTACTGTGAGGGGCATGGTCTGTGGCAATCATATCAATGGTTCCGTCCAAAATTCCCTCAATAAGCGCTTCCTTATCTTCTTTGCTCCTAAGAGGAGGATTCATCTTAAACTTGCCGTCCTCTTGCAAATTGCTGTCATCCAGTATCAGATAATGCGGTGCCGTTTCGCAGGTAACATTTACGCCCCTTGCCTTTGCAGCTCTAATAATCTGCACGCTCTCCTTTGTGGAGATATGGCATACATGATAGGCACATCCTGTTTCCTCCGCCAGCTTTATATCTCTTGCAATAGGTTTCCATTCACTTTCGGAGCATATCCCCTTATGCCCGTGTGCCTTTGCATACTCACCCTTGTGAATATATCCTCCCTCAAGGAGCGTGTTGTCTTCACAGTGAGCCACAATAATCTTACCAAGCCTCTTTGCAATAAGCATAGCCTGCCTCATCAACTCTTCGGATTGAACCCCTTTCCCGTCATCCGAAAAGGCTACAATTTTCTCTGCCATCTCTTCCAAATCTGCCAGCTCTTTTCCCTGTTCTTCCTTAGTGATTGCCCCATAAGGAAGAACCTTTATGCAAGCATCCTTTTCAATGATATCAAGCTGCTTTTTTAAGTTTTCTATGCTATCCGGAACAGGCTTTAGATTAGGCATGGTGCAGACTGCTGTATATCCGCCTCTTGCTGCCGCCACACTACCTGTAGCGATGGTTTCCTTATATGAAAAGCCCGGCTCACGAAAATGCACATGCACATCGCAAAAGCCGGGTAAAATTACATATTTATTTGAAGTTGAAGCAGTGCCATTAAACTTTGAACTTGTTGTTGCATTTGCAACTACGTTTGGAACTACATAATTAGAATCGGAGCCTGCAACAGAGTTTAAATTTGCTTCGGCAACAAGAATAGCCTTTTCAATATCTGCTTTTAGGGAAGCAGAAACACGAATGCCGTAGTCGTTTTTTACCACTGCACCGGCTCCCTCGAATAAATGAGTTGCTTCACACACGTTCTGTGCTTTTACCTGCTCTTTAGCCTGTCTTGCTTCCTTTGTAATTGACATTGCTTTTCCTTTCTATTGAGAAATTTCGCTATTGCTGAATGTAACCGTTGTTTCGTGATTTGCCATCTACGGCTTTCTTTTTCCAAAATTTTGCTGTTCTACTTCTTGCCTTGCCCTGTTTACTTCGGTATAAAAAAAGCCTTGCCATATTCGGCAAGGCTGAAATCACGTATTACATATCCAGTCAGGTCTGTTTTTTGCTCAATTTAGCTTCTCTCAAAGGCGTACACCTTATGACTGATATTTATATGCGTATTCTCAATCTTGCCGACCTCTCTGGATCGTCTTAAAGATTTCTTATTTGTTAGTATATAATTTAGTTGACTTTGTGTCAAGAAAAAATGCAAGATAAATTGCATTACATCTACAATAAAAGGAATATTTCATGTTCAACCGAAAGTAACAAACTACATCTTCTCCGCCAGCTCTTTCAGCATACCATAATACTTCTCCATAGTTGGAAGTCTCAAGTCAAACTGCTCTGCCCTGCGGATAAGGTCTCCTGAAAACATCTCCATTTCTCCGACTTTTCCTACCGCAAAATCGCGACTGAGAGAGCTGTCCGAATCCCCTTTGGTGTGAAGCAGTCTGTCTGACTGGACTTCTACGGTATCCTCCGGCAGTTCTACACCCTCTGCTTTAGCTGTTGCAACAACTTCACCGATAATCCTCTTAAAATCTTCAAAATTGGTCTCTTCCTTTAAGGTTCGCGCATTGCAGGCAAGGGCTGCGGTCATGGTGTTGAAAGCGCAGTTGAAAGCATATTTATTCCACATTTCTTTACGAATATTTGAAGAAAGTCTGCCCGTTATACCGGCTTTATTCAAGAGTTCCGACAGCATAGCTACCTTTTCATGAGCCTTTTCATCTTCTGCCAAGTCGTCTAACACAACTTTAATAAATGAACCCTGCTGGGTAACGGAAAAATCCTTTTCCGCAAAGGCGACTACATAAAGAACTGTCGCCGCTACAGGATTGTTTGGAAATGCTTTCCGAAACTCTTCAGCACCTGATAAGCCGTTCATTGCAGGAACAATCAGAGTCTTTGAATCCACCAGTGGTTTGATGGTCTTTACCGCACTTTCTATGGCGGTGGTTTTTACACAGACAATGACAATATCTTGAATGCCCAAATCTTCCACTGCAACTGTTCCGCCGACGCCTGTCTTTCCTATTTCCAAAGCAGTATCAGCTATAGCTCCCGCTTTAACTGTAAAATCCCCTATAAAGTCACTATGCACAGTTAGTCCGCTCTTTGCAATATGCTCACATCTGTCACCACGAGCAAGTAGGCTAATTTCCTCAGAAGCAACCTTTGCAAGCGCTCCTCCAATTACCCCACCTATTCCTCCGATTCCAAATACTGAAATTTTCATATCCATTCTCCTGTGATTTTTTAGTTCCTATTTTCAAAACTTACTTGGCACTATCCTTTTTTAAGGTTCAACAAGTACAACTATAATGGCAAGCTAACTTTTAAATATAGCCTTGGGCAAATCTTATCTCACTTTCTTTCTACTTATAAAGTATAAACCAACCTTATCTTAAAAGCCACTCTATTATCCTCTCTACATACCCTAAACTTTTATTTTTTTCAAGTTTAGGTTATTGATTACTTAAACTTTTCGATTCAAGTAATTTTTAAAAGAGTAAAAGGCGGCATTTCAGCCGCCTTTTTTGCATATAATTCTATCACTATATAAGCCTCGTATGCCATCCTTTCATTACTTTTCGTAAATTAAGCACGGCTATATCCCAAAGAGACTTCTCTCCCTAGCCTATATACTCTTAATCGTTACAGTATATATCTTATCCTCCATGACGGTACATACCGCCTTAAACTTAACTGTTACGGTATTTCCCGCTACAAAGTCTGACGGGCTGAAATTATCGAGATAACTGATACGTCCGTTAATGCCCTCTGTCTCGTAATCACCCGTTGCGGTATCGTAGAAAAGAACGGTAGTGCCGGAGTCGGTGTCAATTTCCAGACGAACGTTTCCTGAGGCATCTACTCTATATACGCTTGTATCAACTACTATTTCCATAGTATCTGAAATAGCTCCTGCTGAAAGGGTTATTCCGCTACCTGTGGTGTCCACAAAACCAACCAAACGAACTTCATTTGCATGGGCAACATCATATTTAGTCGTAACTCTTGTGGAAATTGCCTCTGATACATAAGAGCCTGACACGCCCACAGCATAAACAGTATAAGTTTTTCCTGCTTTAATCGTAGTGCTGTTTACGGTAATGTAATTACTTCCTTTGGCAATAGTTCCGGAGGTGCCTCGACTGCGAACTTCTGCGGCTGTCAAAGTATTGTTTCCATCTGTTACAACCACATATCCGATACCTGCTCGATTTGAGGTGAAGCTGGCGGTTACGCTGCCACCAACACCTGTTGCACTTAATCCTGAAATTCCCGGAGTGTTCAGTG
Organism: Bacillota bacterium; assembly: GCA_041797745.1. Taxonomy (GTDB): domain Bacteria; phylum Bacillota; class Clostridia; order Peptostreptococcales; family Anaerovoracaceae; genus UBA3871. The sequence goes on along the minus strand of JBHBZU010000047.1, from coordinate 85,137 downwards.
GAACTTCATATTCTGCAACAGCCTCTTCAACCGTCTTTTTATTCTTATTTGACAACATCCCCGGAAGCACTTTCAAAATGACCTTGCTACCCTCCGAAAAGGCGGTTTTGTTGGAAATCGAGATAGTGGTTTTGCTCTCATCCGTATCAATGGAATCCACCTTAAACTCAACAGGCTGACCCCCTGCTGTCAAGGATAACGCAGTTTGAACATAGGTTGAGGTGAGCTTCTTTAAATCCTTTGTTAAGAGCGGTTGGCTGAATTTCAGGTCAAAGCTTTCGCTTGTACCAATCCTTCTTTCGCTCTTTGGATCAAAAGTAACCGTTGGAACCACATGACCTACTGTAAATATAATCTTCTGTTCGCTGATTGGATTGTTACTCTTTTGATAGCGGAAAGAGTTGTTTTTTATACCGATAACATATTGAGTATTGTCCTCAAGTGCAGTTTTCGGCGTTACTGTGATGGCATTCTTTTTCTTGGAAAGCTCCGCCTCAAAGGAAACAGATTTTCCCTTTCCATCTTTTCTGTCAGGGTCGTACTTGTAAAATACCAACTGAGTATAGATGGAATTTTTCCCTGCCTCCAGCTCCTCACCATCATAACCTATGATAGCCTCCTTAAACTTAATGGACGGCTTTACATTGGTTTTAGCTCCTCCCGAATCCTTTTCAGGCTTGAAAGTCACACCATCCAAAGTTCCGTCACCGGTGGTAAACATAGTTGAAAACTTCTTGTTTAAAAGCTTTTTATCTTCGCCCGAAAAGACATCCTTATCAATGGTGATATAATACTTTGTCTTCTTTGTAAGATCCTCTGTAGGAGTCAAAGTAAAGACGGATTTGTCTGAATTTGATGTGATGGTATAAGGCACTTCCGTTCCCGAAGATTTTTTGGAAGTAAACTTCACCTTTGACTTAACATAATCTAAAGTTATTGTTCTGCCGTTACGATATATTGGTTGATTAAAGGTTAGAACCACTTTTGTGTCAAACGCTACACCCGTTTCCTTATCTCCCGGAGTGCAGGTCAATGCTAAAGTAGTAGGAACTTTAATAGGGCTAACCCTTACGTCTTCGCCTAAAGTTACAGTATTAGGTGCAGTTTCATAGGTAATTTCCTTTACTCCCGCATACAGCTTACCTATATTTCCTGTTCCATGAAAGTCTGTTTGGCTGTAAACTGAGGCTACTGCAATATAGGAAGAATGGCTCAAGGTTATACCGGCTTTTGAAGCATTTTTAGGTACTCCCAAATAGCTGACATTTGCATCCTCCAGCTTCACCGCAGCATTTTCACCATCTATGCGGACATCCCCAAAAATACCGTCGAGAGTAGCCGCTGCATTAGCCTTTACTCTTACCTGTCCAAATCCGGTTCCTGCAATGTATCTCGGATTATCGTCAGTCTCTATAATGCTGCTGCCATAGGTATCTATCTGACCTATAATTGAGCGGTCTTCAGAAACCACACGAACAGTGCCACCGGGTTTGTCAACTTCAACATATTTAGCACGGCAGTTTTTAAAGTGTATGCTTTTTTCTCCGCCTCCGCGAATTTTCACAGGTCCGAGGAACACACAATTCTTAAAGATAACTTCTTCGTTACCGATTTTTTCTGAAATTTCTACGCTGTTTCCGTAAATCTTATCCTGATATGTGATGGCTCCCTTTGTAATTTTAAAGTCATCCACAACATCTTTCTTACGTTCTTTCAGCTTTACCAATATTGCCACAGCTTGCGCTCTTGTAAGATTTGATTTTGGATGAAGATTTCCGTCATCATACGCTCCCATGAGGTTTTCTGACAAAACCCTTGAAAAAGCCTCATTTGCCCAATCATCAACCTGTCTGCCGTCATTGTATGAAAAGACTGATTTAGACGCGCCCTCCGGAGCTAACAATCTCGCCACCATTACGGCAGCCTCTTGCCTTGTTATTTTACGGTTCGGTCTGTAGGTGCCGTCCTCGTATCCCGAAGTGATTCCCGAGTTTACGGATTTACACACAGTGTCATAATACCATTCCTTTTTAGATACGTCAGAAAAGGTTACATCGTAACCCAAGACACTGCCAAAGGCCTTGTTTACCATAGTAGCAAACTCCGCACGGGTCACCGGCTTATCAGGCTGAAATTTATTTGAACCATCTCCCTTGATAATTCCGTAATAAGCCCCCTGAAGTATGTAATACTGCGCCCAATGACCATTTACATCAAAAAATGCAGTGGCAGCCCTTGCTTCATTTTCATTTATAAAGTTTTCTCCAAGTCCCACAAAGGAAGCGCTTGGTACTGCAAGGGTAACGGCTAAAAAAACAGCCGCCACCGTCAGCGAAATTCTTTTAATTCTTCCCATACTCTTTTCCCTGATTTTTATCTTTTTAAATGTTTTTTGCTATTTTTTAATACCCTAAAGGATTAAAGTCACAGCCTAAAACGCCTTTTTTACTAGAATTTATGCTGCTTATTTGCTTTACAGACAATCTACTCTAACCCATATATAAAAGGTTTATTTACCATAACTTTTTTCAGGCATAACAAAGATGATATTTGCCGCATCTTCCTTATCCTTTTCATATACGTCATATGCACGAATGAAATCTCCGATAGTAATATCTGAAAGTTCGCCCACCTTGTAGCATTTATCGTTTTCATCATATACGTAAACTGCTACTCTTTCTGCTGCAAAAACGTTTCCGATGGCTGCGTCTGAAACTTTGATAACACCGTTATTCTTAACATTTTCTACTTCTCTCCACGCTCCTACTCCCGCTGTAGAAGTAAATTCATGACAATAAGCCTGAACGTCAGAACCAAGATAAATGTTCTTAACCTGACCGCCGTTTAAATTTATCTGACAGATTGCACCATTGCTGATAGCTTCATCAATCTGTGCCTGAGTTACCAAAGTGGTGGCAGTATCCTTTGCAAGCCAAGTTATTTCATTTCCCGCAACGATAGTTTCAAAAGCAGCTACCGCTTTACCCTCTTGATTAGCCATTGTTACACGGCCGGTAACAGCTCCGAAAGCATTACCGCTAAAGCCCACATCTCCCGGAACAATAAGAGTTTTTATCTGCTTATTTTCAACCACATAAAGAGCCGGGGTTACAACATTTTTGTATTTAAAAACATTGTCTAAAGTCAGTTCTTTCGCAGCAGGAACTGTCATCTTTTCATTATATTCACTGCGGCTTCCGTAAGTGTAAATCTTTGCATTTTTTGCAAAAGGAAAATCTCCAAAGGCTTCAAGATTATCGCCGAAAGCTTCATTCTTTGCAAATTTGTAATCCCCTGCATTTACAGGTTTGTCCTCGTTATTCACGGGCTTTTCTTCTCCCGCTTTCTTTAAATCCGCCTTGGCATTGTAATTCATCACGGCGCACATCCACTTTTGAGCAACAACATCATAATTGCTTAACTTGATTCCCTCTAAATATCCTGCTTCCTCTGCTGCCTTAACAGCCGATTTTGCCCAATCGGAACCGCTGACATTCTTTCCTGTTGCTCTTGCTAAAATAGCGGCAAGTTGCGGAATCGTAACCTTGTCTGATGGTCCAAACTTACCGTTACCGTATCCTTGAACCAAACCCTTTTCAACAGCATATCCAATGTAACCTGCTGCCCAGCCTGCTCCCACCATATCATTGAACGAACTCTTCGCCTTAACTGCATATCCTGAAAAATCGGTCTTTTTAGGAGCCATAGTAAGTACAACAATCTTGGAAGCCTGCGCTCTTGTAAGATCCTTATTTCCGTGGAACTGTCCATCTTCATCAAAGGAAACCACACCATCTGCTACGAGTGCTTCAACAGCCGCCTCATAAGAAAGGCCTTTCCAATCCTGCATAACAGTTTTCTTTGCTTCATTTTCACCATCCGCAAAAGCTATGCCGCTGAACACCATCATCATTGACATAGCCAAAGCGGCTACTCTAATAAAATTCTTTTTCATAATTAAATCCCCCTTTTATTTAATAAACATATTTAGAAGTGTAGGATAACCATTTGCAGCGGTCTGACCCCAAACACCCTCTTTGTCATATCTGTTAAGCACTTCCGAGAAAGTTCCCTTAACCAAACCTGTGGCATCGAAAACTTCACCTTGAAGCTGTGCTGTTGTAAGCGCTCTGGTTACCCCTTGGGTCATTACGGTATCGCTCATGCCGATACCCGAAAGGCTGTTGTCCTTTGCCCAAAATACTCCGTTAATGACACCCTTGTTCAGACCTACAATCTGACCGCCGGCAACCTTTCCGCTCAACTTTCCTAAATTGTAGCAAGCCTGAATAGTGCTGGAATTACGCCCTGCAATGCCACCTGCATAAGTATCTGCATTTATGCTGCCGATATTGTAGCAACTAAAAACTCGTTTCGTATTTTCCCCTACAATGCCACCTGCAACATTTTTGCAGGAAACAGTACCGCTGTTGTAGCACTGATCAACTCTTGCCGCTTCTCCATCTTGGCTTGCAGCAATACCGCCTGCTTCAGAATTTGCAGTAACTTCCCCCGCATTAATGCACAGCTTTAATTGGCTGGAGTTTACTCCGACTATACCTCCCGCACCTGAACCGCTTACCAAACCTTTATTTTGGTTGTACTGAACTTCTGCGTATTTACCGGTAGTTCCGGCAATTCCTCCGTTGTTTCCCTTGCCTGAAACCGCGCCCTCGTTATAGCAATAGGAGACTTCTCCATCGTAGCTGCTCTTGGAAGCTTCTCCCACAATACCGCCGGCTGCCGTTTCGGTAGCCTCAACGCTGCCATAGTTGGAACTCTTTGTCAGGACAACATTGTCTTTAGTTCCTGCCAAGCTGCCTACAATTCCGCCTACATTGCTGGCGCCGATTACCTCCCCACGATTCTCGCAATTCTCAACAGTTGCTTTCTTTGCAAACACCGAACCTGCAATACCGCCTACGGCTGTGCGTGTACCTGTAACCTTGCCGTAATTCTTGCAATTTGTCACATCGTCAGTAGTGTAACCAACGATACCTCCAACATTGTAGGTGCCGTTAACTTTAACATCTTTGGCAACTGTGCAATAGTCAATGGTGCCCTCACAATAACCTGCAATAGCTCCTGTGTATAGCGTTCCGTTTATGGTGGAATCCTCAATAGTGAGACCCTCTATGGTGGCACCTGCCGCCACATATCCGAATAAACCGCCATTTTCATTTTTTCCCTGCATATTAAGACCGCTAATTGAGTGTCCGTTTCCGTCAAAATGGGCTTCGAACGGAGTCTTGTGATTTCCAAGAGGTTCAAAATTTCCCTCGGTCCAATCTACATTTTTCGTATTAACACTCTTGCAGTAGTCGGTTTTTATTGTTATATCGTTTGCTAAAACGAAGTATATTCCCTCGCCGAGATGTTCTCTGATATGCTCCAGCTGATCAGCCTTGCGGATGATATAGGGATCACTCTTTTTCCCCGAACCCTCGGTAAAAGCATAATTATCATTGCACTTACAACCTTTTGATGAGCTTTCGGCTGTATAAGATTTCACATTTTTAATATCGGAACCCACCTTATGAGTAAAGATGTTTCCTGTCACTATTGCCGTACCTGTGGTTATACCGCTTCCTGTGGTAATTCCTCCGGAAGTAACCCCTCCTTGAGTAGTTGTTGGAGTGGTAACTCCGTAGCTATCCTGCTTTGGCCCGAGAAGTTTGCTCTCGCCCTTAACTACATTCAAAATGAGTGTAGCCGCTTCCGCTCTTGTAAGGGCGTCTGTCGGCTTAAAAGATGTGCTACCGTCGGGATTGGTTGAGCCTTGCATATAGCCCCTGACAAAAAGCTTTTCTACATGCGCCTTTGCCCATGAATCAATTTTTGAGGTATCTTTCAGTTTCTCATATTTTGCCTGACCTGCCAACATTTCGTCATAAGTCAGCTGCTTATTCGGGTCAATAATAGAAGACATTATCTTGGCTGCCTGCTCACGAGTAATCATAAGTCCTATTCCAAAGGTATCATATCCGTCTTTTTCCTTTGAGGTAGTTCCCTCTATTATTCCTGCAGCTACGGCTTTGGCTACATATGGTACATACCATTCGGTCGCAACTACGTCGCAAAACTTTGTGGCATTCACCCCTGTTGTGTTGGGCTGTACAGAAAGAGCCTTGGTAACCATGGTGCAGAACTGCTCTCTGGTCATGAGATTGTCGGGAGCAAAGTAGGTACCTCTCCAATCACTCATGCCGTTTAAGATTCCACGATTTACCGCCTCATATATCTTGTCCTTTGCCCAATGTGCACTTACGTCATTAAAGACAACTTTTGTGTCAGCCGATACGCTCATAGGCACCATGCTGATAGTCATAACTGCTGAAAGTATTGCAGCCAATAACTTTTTTCTCATCTCTCTTCTCCTCCTACTATATCTCTATTTTCCTTTTTCCTGTTTTCGATTTCTTCAGGGTGAGCCTCTGCGTATTCCATTTCCGCACGACTTCTGCTATTCGGAATTTCATCCAGACTCGCCTCTCCTCTAATTATTTTTGCAGCGAACTCTTGAGCGTTAATAGGATGAGTAGCATACTCTTCTTCGTCCATCTCCTCCAGCTCTTTTCGCATACGGTCATATCTCCTGCGGTCATAGTTAGCTCTTGCCTTGGCTTTGCTAAGCTCGCCATGAACCCTTCGCCTCTCCGAAGCGCCTCTTGCTATGGTCATACAAAACAGCAGGGTAACCATCAGAAATATCAGATAATCTCCGGTGGTAGCAGTATGAGTTGCAACGCTGAATATGAAATAAAACGCTGCACCTATTTCTACAATTCCCATAAACTTGGATATCATATTATCTACCTTTCCGACAAATTTAATCGCAGGGTTTCCCACCTTTAATGGTACACCAAGGACAGATTAAAGACAACAAAAAAGTGCGGTACAGGGTGTAACGCACTAAATTGTAATAATATTGTCTATTTTTTGAAACCATCTTTTAAAGAAACACTTCTGTTAAAGACAAGATGATCTGCTCGGCTGTCTTTATTGTCCAAGCAGAAGAAGCCAACACGCATAAACTGGAAAGTAGGAGCATTTACTCCTGTACGGTTTTCTTGACGGTCATAGGCTTCAGCAACTTCGACCATTCTCTTTTCCACTTTACAATTTTGGAGAACTACCAAGCTCTCAGGATTCATACATTCTAAGAAATTCTTATCAGGGCCATCCGGCTGTGCATCCAAGAAAAGATTGTCATACTGACGAACTTCTGCGTCAACACAGTTATTGGAATCTACCCAGTGGATAGTTGCTCCCTTAACCTTGCGACCATCCGCAGGATTTCCGCCGCGAGACTCCGGATCATATTCACAGAGAACCTCTGTTACATTTCCATCTTCATCCTTAACGCAACCTGTGCAGGTTACAAGATAAGTTCCCTTAAGACGAACTTCATTGCCCGGATACATTCTCTTGTATTTAGGAATAGGGTTTTCCATGAAGTCATCAGCTTCCATCCAAAGATGGCGGCTAAATGTAATTTCGTGGGAGCCTTGTTCAGAATTTACCGGATTATTTTCAACCTCAAAGGTCTCAATCTGACCCTCAGGGTAGTTAGTTACCGTAAGCTTAACAGGGTTAATAACAGCCATAGTTCTCTCTGCCACATTGTTAAGGTCATCTCTTAAACATCTTTCCAATTCAGCAAATTCAATAATTGCAGAAGATTTTGCAACACCGATGGAATCGCAGAAAGTTCTTATGGATGCAGCTGTATAGCCACGACGTCTCAAACCGCATAGAGTAGGCATACGTGGATCATCCCATCCGCTGACATAGTTTTCTTCAACTAGCTGGCGAAGCTTTCTCTTACTCATAACAGTATGGTCTATTCCAAGTCTTGCAAATTCAATCTGGCGCGGCTTGTGGTATGGGATGGATACATTATTTACAACCCAATCATAAAGCGGACGGTGTTCCTCATACTCCAATGAACAAAGGGAGTGAGTAATCCCCTCCAGTGCGTCCTGAATAGGATGAGCAAAGTCATACATTGGGAAAATGCACCATTTTGTTCCCTGACGGTGATGGTTGATGAAACGGATACGATAGATAACAGGATCTCGCATATTGAAGTTGCCGCTTTCTAAATCAATCTTCGCACGAAGAGTCATCTTTCCCTCTTCAACTTCTCCGTTCTTCATTCTTTCAAAGAGCATTAGATTTTCTTCAATAGGTCTATCCCTATATGGAGAAACCGCAGGGTGCTCCGTATCTCCTCTGCTGGCTCTGAACTCTTCCGGAGAAAGCTCACAAACATAGGCAAGACCTTTCTTTATAAGTTCAATGGCATATTCATAGTCCTTTTCAAAGTAGTCGGAGCCATAGTAAAATCTGTCTTCCCAGTCAAATCCCAACCAGTGAATATCCTGCTTAATAGCGTCTACATATTCCGTGTCTTCTTTGGCAGGGTTGGTATCATCCATTCTTAAATTGCAGATTCCGTCAAATCTCTCCGCCATGCCGAAGTCAATACAAAGAGCCTTGCAATGACCTATATGCAAATAACCATTTGGCTCCGGAGGGAATCGAGTGTGAACAGTTTGTCCTTCGTATTGACCGCCCTCTGCAATATCCGCTTTAATAAAGTTGTAAATAAAATTCGTTTTTTCAGCTTCTTCACTTACAGGGGTCTTGAGTTCTTCAGCCATAATGGTAATCTCCTTTTTTTAAAATTATTTCTTCTATTTTATAACAAATGTCTGATGATGGCAATTATCTTATATCTTGTTATGCTTTTTTACTAACTTGGCTTTTCCGGTTGAAACTGCCTATTCTTTCGGTTCAATATATTTTTCTATCGGAGAAATTTCCGTTTTCTCTTTGGAAAGAAGTGTAATATTTTTTCCTTTAGTCTTGATAATTACTTCATCTCCTACATCAATCTGATTCCACTTGTCTTCCGCTAAAGTATAAGTTGCTTCGCCTTTTTTAGTCGTTACGGTGAACATATAGCTTTCCGTCTTCTCGCCCTCACGCTCCTTATTGCCAAGCTCTACCTCTCCCCATTCAGGGTTATGGTCTGAACCGGCGGTATCAACGGTGCGTCTCGGAATCCATTTCCAAATATCATAATAATACTTGGTCTCGTAAACAGGTTCATCTCTATAAACAGGCTTGTTTTCATATACCGTATATGTTTCCGTTACGTATCTTGGTGTCTCGTGCGCCACTTCTTCAAAGTTTCCGTTTCCTAAATCAACAGTTTCATAGGTGGTATCATATCCGTCCTGAACCAGTCTTGTCTTTTCAACTTCTACGCTTTCATAATGGTCAAGCACCTGATCGTAGTGATGAACTTCCTGTTTCTTTTCATGAAGATTTGCCCCTTTAGGTAATTCCCAATCATTTTCTTCCACATTTTCGTAATGTTCAATGCTAATCTGTCTTGACCAATCAACACTGGCAATTTCACCGGCAAGGTTATGCGGAATCACCCTGTTTATAATGGAAAAGAGAATGAATACCGCTATTAAACCTAAAATGATTTTGCCGATAGGTCTCTTTTTGCGCACTTCTTTTTGCGGCGTCTGTTTCCACTTTTCTTCTAAAGCTTCGTCATGCTCTTTCTTTTCTCTTTGAAGATCGAAATAATTCTTTTCGCTGTCTTCTTTGCTGGAACCACAGCTATGACATTCTGTGGATTCTGCCGGATTTAAAGAACTGCAAAAAGAGCAGTACCAATCCGCTTTTCTGGAAGCTTTAGCGGCTTCCTCTTCGCTGAGATATTCATGTTTATTTTTAATATAAAATTTAACATTTTCGCCTCGTGGTTTACCGCAAGCAGGGCAGTCTCTTTGGCTTCCCTCAATTCCTTTGGTTTCACAGGCAGGGCAATCCCAGTAGCCCTTAATAATTCTTCCCATTTTTTCTCCTCGTTTTTAAACGCGCAAAAGTTTATTTATAATAACTTTTTATAACTTTTTCTGAAGCTGTAACTTTATATTATCTAAATATTACTCTGTTTTTAAGTATATCAAAGATTTTAGAATTTTTCCATAAAAACCTGTCGGGGAAAGACTAAAGAAAAGTTTTCCCTTTTCCATAGTTTTTTCGTAATTTTTTTACATCCTTTTCACTATCTTTTTTCTCCTATAAGCCTCTTTTTGCTACCCTTTTACCTTGTAATAAATAAGCCCGCCTTGCTCATTTTAAATGAACGGGCGGGCCATTAGCAGTTTTATTTTTTCACTTGACTTTATATTAATACTGTCCAAGAGAGCCTGAATTTTTGTCGTTTGGCATATATTCCGCACGTCCCCCCGGAAGTATCGCATTGATTATGATACCTACAATAGAAGCAACCGCCAGACCTGAAAGGCTTACGGAGCCAAGCATAATGCTGCCTGCCTCGGAATATCCTATACCGATTGCCAGCCCCATAATAAGAGCCGCTACTATAACATTTCTGGACTTCTGGAAATCTGTGCTGTTCTCAACCATATTTCTGATACCTACCGCAGAAATCATTCCATAGAGAATAAGGCTTACACCTCCAACTGTTGCAGTAGGCATTGCAGCGATGAGTGCCGCAAATTTAGGGCAGAAAGAGAGAACACATGCATAATACGCCGCCAGTCTTATTACAGCAGGATCATATACCTTTGTGAGAGCAAGTACTCCTGTATTTTCTCCATAGGTTGTATTTGCAGGAGCTCCGAAGAGAGCGGCAATAGCAGTACCTACACCATCTCCTATAAGAGTTCTGTGTAACCCCGGTTCCTCAACTAAATTTTTACCGATAGTAGAACCGATGGCTGAAATATCGCCTACATGTTCCATCATTGTTGCGATTGCAATAGGTACAATGGTTACTACTGAAGAAATTAAGAGAGAATGGCTAACGTTACCGTTTGTAAAGAGTCCGAAAACTGTATCCTGCGTCTGAACTGGTATTCCAATCCAAGCCGCTTTTGCTACACCGCTGAAATCTACGTTTCCGCTTACCGCCGCCACAACATAGGACACTATTACTCCAAGAAGAATCGGGATAATCTTAATCATTCCCTTACCCCATATATTAGCTATGATAATGGTGAAGATTGCTACTAAAGCTATCATCCAGTTTGTCTGACAGCTGTTTACAGCAGAGGGTGCCAAGTTCAAACCGATAGCGATAATGATTGGGCCGGTAACTACCGGTGGGAAAAATCTCATTACTCTCTTACTTCCGTACATCTTGCAGATGAAAGAAAGAATCAGGTATAAAATACCTGCACAGGCAACACCTACACAAGCATATGGAAGAGCCTCTCTTTGAGTCAGACCATATTGCTTACCTGCCGCGATTACCGCAAAGTATCCTCCCAGGAATGCAAAAGAAGAACCCAAGAAAACGGGAACCTGTTTCTTAGTTACCAGGTGCATAAATAATGTAGCAAGTCCTGCGAAAAGCAATGTTGCTGAAACGCTAAGTCCTGTAAGAATCGGAACCAATACTGTAGAGCCAAACATTGCGAACAGGTGCTGAAGACCTAATATCATTTCTTTAGGCACTCCCAACTGTTTTGCGTCATAAATTGCTTCGTTGTTGTTCATTTAATTTCTCCTTTTCTTTTATAGAAAAGATTGACAACCGGTTTTCTACATAAAAAAATGTCCTGCAACTTTGCAAGACTTCCCACAACCCACCCAGCTTCCCCAGGCAGTCTTATTGTCAATCTTGCCGGCCTCTCTGGACCCGCTTAAAGATTTATTTTACCATTAGTTATACTAACACTCCCTCTCCTATCTGTCAATAGTTTGTATACAAAAAGCCTCGGAGAAATTTCCGAGGCTTAAATTCTTAGTATATTGAGACAATACTCTAATTATCTTTCTACGATAAGAGCTGTTCCCATTCCTCCACCGATACAAAGTGTAGCGAGACCGTAACGGGATTCTCTCTTCTGCATCTCATAAATAAGGGAGATGAGGATACGGCAGCCGGAAGCTCCGATTGGGTGACCGAGTGCAATAGCGCCACCGTTTACATTAGTCTTTTCAGGGTCAAGACCGAGGTCCTTACGAACTGCTAAAGACTGAGCTGCGAATGCTTCGTTAGCTTCTACTAAATCCATATCTTCAATCTTAAGGTTAGCCTTTTCAAGAGCTTTCTTAGTTGCAGGTACAGGGCCAACACCCATGATTGTAGGGTCAACACCGCCTGAAGCATAGGAAGTAATCTTGCAAAGAGGCTTAAGTCCAAGTTCCTTTGCCTTATCTGCGGACATAACAACTACTGCGGCACCGGAGTCATTGATACCGGAAGCGTTAGCTGCTGTTACAACACCCTCTTTAATGAATGCAGGCTTTAATTTAGCAACCTTGTCCATAGTAGTTCCGAACTTAGGGTATTCATCTGTATCAAATACGATTGGGTCTCCCTTTTTCTGTGGAATTTCTACAGGAACGATTTCATCCTTAAACTTTCCTGCCTTGATAGCTGCTTCAGCTCTCTCCTGAGAGATAACTGCAAACTCATCGAGCTGTTCTCTTGTAAGGTTCCACTGCTTAGCAACGTTTTCTGCTGTAACGCCCATGTGATAGTTGTTGAATGCGTCCCAAAGACCGTCGTTAACCATCATATCTATCATGTTAGCATTGCCCATTCTTGCTCCCCAACGAGCCTTTGGTAAAGCGTATGCTGTTGAAGACATATTTTCTGCACCGCCGGCAACTACAACATCAGCGTCGCCTGCCTTGATAATCTGAGCTGCAAGCTCAACTGCTCTAAGACCGGAGCCGCAAACCTTATTGATAGTGAATGTTGGAACTTCTACAGGAAGTCCTGCATCTAAAGCCATCTGTCTGGACACGTTCTGTCCAAGTCCGCCCTGGAGTACACAACCCATAACTACTTCGTCAACCTGTTCAGGTTTCAGTCCTGCTCTTTCGATAGCGCCCTTAATTGCGATAGCACCCAGTGTTCTTGTAGGTACGTCCTTTAAAGAACCGCCAAATGATCCGATAGGTGTTCTTGCAGCACTTACGATTACTACTTCTCTCATTTTAAATCCTCCTATATACTATGTTTTATAATTATAAAAAATATTCACGAATTTTCGCATACACCGTCAGTTAATTACGAACTCGCGTCCATTTAATTGTACCACACATCACAGACCTTTCAAGGATTTTTGCCATTTATCTATACGTCATTTTGTATAAATTCTGTATAAAAGCCGAGCGGAAGTGCTGTTAAGCCTATGAGTTTTCTCTATATGCTAAGGCGTCAAACCGCCCAATTTTCAGTAAGTTCCCAGTCTGTGAGATCGGTTCCGAGCACTGTAATTGTAGCGTAACCCTCTTGCATAAGCATTACATCGCTATTTGCCGAAATCTCTTGACCGTCAAAAATGTTCCCCTTTTTATATACCCTCGGTGTGCCGTTATACTCAAAATAAATTCCTTTTTCGTCTTGACTTTCTTTTAAAAGATTATCATAGTCACGAGGTCCCAAAGAAGCAGGCTTTACTCCTTTTATTTCCGTCGCCGGAATATCCGGAACATTTATGGATATAGTACGAGGCTTAACAGTAAGAATTGTCGTCATAGCAATGTCCAATTCCGGACACTCCTCCAAAAGTTTGTTGACATCGGAGAGAGTTTTTATTTTCTCAAGCCCCTTATTACGCAAAAGCTCTAAAGTAGCCTCCATCTGATCCGCCATCTTTGCCGCTAATTCAGCCGCATATTCAAATTTATACTTTGGCTCATGAGAATTTACCGAAACGGCAACTGCCGGCTTATAGGAAATATTGGCTTCCGTTGCTGCACCGATAGTGCCTGAATAAAGGGCGTCGTAGCCATAATTTCCTCCATGGTTTATGCCTGAAAAAACAACGTCAATTTCGATACCTTTCTTCTCACAAACAGCCATTCCTATCTTGGTCGCGTCAGCGGGAGTTCCCGTAATTGCCCACGCTTCCTTTGCACCCTCCACCTGTCTTTCTTCTAAATACAGCTTGCTGTGCATGCTAATCTTGTGACTTGTGGCACTCATTTGCGAAGCCGGTGCAGACACATAAACCTCGTGGTTCCTTGAAAGTGTCTTTGCCAAAACGCGAAGCCCCTCGGCATTTATTCCATCATCATTTGAAATTAAAATTTTCATATTTACCTCTTTTCCCTCTATATCATTTTAATCTAAATCCATAACTTCACCGATGGCATCCTCAATCAGTAAATTGGCATTTTTATCCATCTGTGTTGGTGACTTGTTGATTACTACTAAATTGTCTCCGCGAAATTCGCGAACATATCCTGCCGCGGGATAAACCGTCAAGCTGGTTCCTCCTATAATCAGACAATCCGCATTGGCAATCTCTTCTGCCGCCTTATTGCAAGTATTCATGTCTAGCGATTCTTCATAAAGCACTACATCGGGCTTTATTATAGCTCCACACTTTTGGCAATGTGGGATACCATAGGCGTCGCCGCCACAGTTATCCTTATCCAACACATATTCCAAGTCATAGAACTGATGGCATTTAGTGCAATAGTTTCTAAGTACGGAACCATGAAGCTCACGAACGGTCTTACTTCCTGCCTTTTGATGTAAACCGTCAATATTTTGGGTTACGACAGATTTCAGTTTTCCCTCTGCTTCCAGTTTTGCCAAAGCTCTGTGTGCTTTATTGGGCTGCGCCTCTTTATATATTAAATTTTTCTTGTAATAGTCAAAGAAAAGTTTTGTCTGTTCCACAAAAAAAGAATGGGAAAGTATGGTTTCAGGAGCATAGCCGTAAACAGATTTTGCCGCATAAAGTCCCGCCTCCGATCTGAAATCCGGAATATTGCTTTCGGTAGAAACTCCTGCCCCACCGAAGAAAACGATTCTTTTAGATTTATCTACAATTTCTTTAAGTCTTGCATCCATGTTTTACCTCCTATAAAAAAACTCCTTTTACAAAAATCTCAATACCTATTCCTATTAGTATGACTCCTCCCAAAAGGGATGCCTTTCCTGATAGTTTAGTACCTGCCACCTTTCCTATGGAAAGCCCCGCCATACATATGGCGTAGGTAACCACCCCGATAATAGAAGCTTCCACCAAAGCCATGCGCCATGGATAATCGGCAATAGTAAAGCCTACGGACAGCGCATCTATGGAAGTTGCAATGCCTTGAAGCATAAGACCCCAAAAGTCGACAGCAGACGTTTCTTCTTCCCCGCGCCCTCTAATACCATCAATAAGCATATTACCGCCTATATATAGGAGCAGCAATATTGCAATCCACGGAATTAGGCTTTGAAAAGCCTCAAATTTCTCAGCTATGGTGTGAACACAAATCCATGCGATAAGAGGCATAATAATCTGATAGCCACAAAAGGTTCCTGCAATAAAACCCATGCGACCGCCTTTCATATTGGGTTCATTTAAGCCGTTAGCCAAAGATACCGAAAAAGCGTCCATAGCTAAACCGATACCAAAAAGAATACTATTAATAAAAAACATTAAATCCCAATTCATGTAAAAACCCTCTTTTGCTTCTAATCAGTAACTTTTATCATACTGCATTTTCTTTCAAAAAGCAAAAGAAAAGCCTCGGAATTTCAGGCTTTTACCGAGGCCATAGAGGATAAACTATTATGTCTTTTCGTTTTTTATTCGTTCTTTATACTACACCAATATATTTCATAACACCTTTTGCACCAAGTCTTTATTTTGGGGGCTTTTTATTTTTACCCTGTTTATGCTTATATAGTGTGAAAGTACTTGGATGCACTGGTTCTTCTCAAAGCCTGCTCTAAAGCAAGAGAGATAAACATTCCTGCCCCCAACTGAATGCAGTTCATAGGAATGTTCACAAAAGAAGCCATCCAATTTCCGTACATAAGACCGGCTGCTACAAAGTAACCGCCCACCATAATCACACCACCAATAAGCATTCCGATAACCTTAATTACTGCGGCTTTCTTATATGCTCCCTCACTTACACTTTTAAGTGAAAGTTCAAAGATGATTCCGAAAGCCAGCGCCATGAGACCCTTGATTGCAAAAGTCCAGGGAACCCAAGAAGCGTACCCGCTAAGTAAGTCAGCCATAGCTGAACCAACACTTGCGGCAACGGCTCCTTTTCTCCAGCCCAATATCATAACCGCAACAAAAATCATAGCATCTCCCAGATGGATATATCCCTCTGTTCCGGGTGTAGGAATCCTAATCATCATAGTTGCCAATGCTACAAGGCAAACCATCATAGCTGTCATTACTAATTCATTTGTCTTTTTCATTTCTTTCATAATAAATATTCCCTTCTTTCACAAACTATGATATCATTAAGCTGAACCCGTTGAAATAGTCAGTTTGTTTTATTTTTATAAGTACAGTTTATAATTTTAGCTTGTTTTTTAGAAATATTTCACAAACTGTTTATTATTTTGTCAAATAACACCAGTACAGTTGTAATCTTAAGGAGATTTTTATGAAAGCCATAACCCCACAATTCAGCCTTAAAGAAAAGGGTGACTCTCGTCCTGTTTATTTACAGCTTTATGACTATATATCCCACGAAATTCTTACTCACAACATGGTGGCAGGAGAAAAACTCCCCTCACTTCGCGCTTTAGCAAAAAGCCTGCAAATTTCAGTAACCACAGTGGAACAGGCTTACAGTCAGCTTTTAGTTGAGGGTTACATTTCTTCCCGCCCTCAATCATGCTATTACATCAATGACCTTTCTTTCGCTTTAGGCGGAATGGCGACTATCAGCGACAAAATTACGCCAACTACAGAAACCGTTAAAGATGAAGCTTTGTTAGAGTCAACTTCTGTCCATTGGGATATTGAACAAAAGCTTCGCCAAAGCCAACCAAAACATCTTTACGATTTATCCTGCTTCAATTTTGTCAGATGGAAAAAATGCCTATCTAAAGTTCTTACTGAATTTACACCTCTGTTGACCTCAGAATCTGACCCTAGGGGCGAAGAAGCTCTCCGTCAGGAAATCGCTCGCTATGTATACCAGTCCAGAGGCGTTTCATGCAGCAAAGAGCAAGTCATTATCGGTGCCGGCACCCAGCAAATTACCATACATCTTTCCAGAATCCTTCATCAGATGGATATCAGCCATGTTGCCGTGGAGGAACCCGGATATCTTCCGGTTAAAAATATACTGAAAGAACGCGGTTTCGTTATGACCCCTGTAAATGTCAGTTCCGAGGGTATTGATATTGCCCGTCTTCCCTCCAATATCCGTTCCGCCGTTTACACCTGCCCCTCCAATCAGTTTCCAACAGGAGCCGTTATGCCCATAGGCCGCCGCTACGAACTTTTGGACTGGGCAAATCGCAACGATTCCATTATCATTGAAGACGACTACGACAGTGAGCTGCGTTATTTTGGAAGACCTATTCCCGCCCTCAAAGGACTTGACAGAAATCAAAGAGTTGTTTACCTCGGTTCTTTCTCCTCCACCCTGTTTCCTGCAATAAAAATCAGCTACATGGTTCTCACCCCGCAGCTGACGGAAATCTTTAATGAATTAATCGGCGGTTACACCCAAACCTGTTCTAAAACCGAGCAGTTAACTTTGGCACTTTTCATGGGGGAGGGCTACTATCAGGCAGGTATTCGAAAACTGCGTAACCTTTATTCTCAAAAACTGCAAGCCGCAACTGCCGCTTTTGCCAAGCATGGTGCCGATAAAATAGAACTTCAACGTGCCTCTTCAGGTTTGAATATTATACTAAAGGTGGAAGCTTCAAAAAGCGCCACAGAGCTTTGCAAGCTCGCAGAGGATTTAGGTGTCGAAGCCGTACCTGTGTCCGCCTTTTCAGACGCTTCCGAACAGGGAATCCACCTCCCTACCATAGTTTTTTACTACCATCAGATTCCTCTGCCTGAAATTGACAGCATTATTTGCAAATTAACAAAAAGTTGGATATAGTCTACTCAAGTCGCTGTGCATGATACAATTCTGCATAGCGACCGTTCTTTTCCATAAGCTCCTCATGAGAACCCAGCTCGCAAACCTTTCCCTCTTCAATAAGTGCTACCCTGTCCGCCTCTTTAATGCTGGCAAGCCTGTGAGCAATCATGATTGTGGTTCTCCCCTTTGATAATTCTGAAAACGCCTGCCTGATTGACTCTTCAGTTATGGAATCCAGTGCCGAAGTAGCCTCATCCAAAATCAATATCGGCGGATTCTTCAAAAATATTCTCGCAATGGCTATTCGTTGCTTTTGACCACCGGAAAGCAAAGTCCCGCGCTCGCCCACGTAAGTGTCAAAGCCTCTAGGCATTTCCATAATTTCATCGAAAATTTCAGCTTTCCGTGCCGCCTCAAAGACTTCTTCCTCGGTGGCACTCGGCTTACCGTATCTGATATTCTCAAAAACTGTAGCCGCAAAAAGAAACACCTCCTGCTGAACGATTCCCACATTCTGACGTAATGTGCTCTTACTCAAGCTCCTCACATCGTGTCCGTCAATAGAGATACTCCCTGAAGTAACATCGTAAAATCTGGGAATAAGTTGGCAAAGGGTAGATTTTCCGCCTCCCGAATGTCCAACCACCGCCAGCGTTTCTCCTGCGGGGATTTCCAGTGAAACCCCATCCAATACATCCGCATTGTTTTTATATGAGAAAGTCACATCCTTAATACTTATTCTTCCTTGAACCTCTCCCAATATCTCCGGATTTTCAGGCTCCTTTAGGCTTGGTTCTAACCGCATAACCTCAACAAACCTGTTAAGACCGGCAAACCCCGAAATAAAAATTTCTGTCAAGGTTCCTAATCTGCGGATAGGTGAAATAAAAGCCGAAATATATAAAGTGAAAGTGATAAGATCAATATAGCTAATCTGCCGACGCATTATCAAATATCCGCCAAAGGCAATAACCGCCACCTGCAATATACAGACAAAGAACTCCAAGCTTGCATTGAAATAAGCCATGGAACGATAATAATTTCCCTTGGAATCCCTATATTTACGATTTGCATGAGCAAATCTGTCTCTATCAACTTCACTGTTATCAAAGGCTTTGCTGGTTTTCATGCCGGAAAGAGAGCTTTCAATTTCAGCATTTATATCAGCCATAATGAGCTTTACCGCTTTGGAAGTATCCATGAAACTCTTTCGGCAAATCATCACAATACAAGCAAATATAGGTAATATAACAGCCACTATCAAAGCCAGTTTCCATTGGATACTGAACATTACTATCATAGCCCCGGTGACCGTAACAAAAGAAATAAGCAAGTCTTCCGGTCCATGATGTGCCAGCTCCGTCACTTCAAAGAGATCCCCTGTCAAGCGGTTCATCAGCTTTCCTGTACGATTTTCATCGAAAAAATCAAACTCCAGTTTTTGAAACTGATTGTATAAATCCCCTCTTATATCTGTCTCTACACAAGCACCGAACATATGGCCCAGATAGGTTATGATAAAATTAAGACCCGCTCTTATTATAAAGCTGCACCCTACGATACTCATTAATACAAAGAAAAATTTATATGCTTGATTTGGCAAAAGCTCGTACATGCTGTATCTGGAAATAAGAGGAAATGCCACATCAATCCCTGCAACGCACAATGCGCAGAGCATATCCAAAAGAAATAAGCCCATATGTGATTTGAAGTATGAAGCAAAAATTATCAGCACCGGTCTATGAAAGTCTTTTTTTCTGCTTTTTCCTTTGCCTGTCTTTATTTCTTTTTCTGTCATGTAATTCTCCCTTTCCCTTTATTTTAAGTTTATATCCCTTTAATGAATTTTTTACAGTTTACTTTTTATTTCTATTTCTACTATATTTAACTTTATTTAAGGCTTTATACCCCTGCCTTTGTCTGTCTAATATTCTTTAATAATATCAAGACCATCCTACTTTGGCTCACTAGAGTTTATCATACATAGAAAAAAGCTTCAATCTAACGCTTTTTTGTTTTTTAATTTTATCACTTTGGAGATAATTTTTATTTTATTTTTTAACTCCATAATTTTTTACATTAAGGCTTTCATCTGACATTTACACGGCACCGCTTCCTGTGGCTTCATACGGCACCGTTCCCTGATGTTCATACAGCATTATTTTTGTATGTCTATACAGCACCTCTCCCGATATTGACAATATGAAACTCCTCACATACACTTTATTTGATATAAGTAAATAATATATATTTCAGAGAGCGGTACACTTGAAAGAACCATGATGTATTGGTTGGTACCATTGTTGATAGAGGGGAGCGCTATTATTGCGATGGGTTTAATTTCAGCACTTATTATATTAGGTAAAGATAACAGGATGACAAAATGAAACCTTGATGTTGTTTGCGGAAATTTCTTCATTATAGTATAATTGTTTTGTTAAAACGGGTTAAAAACAAGTATATATCCGACTCAAAAGATGTTTTTCATAAAAGGTGCATGAAGCAGTGCACCAAGAAAGTGAGCAGTAAAATTGGCAACAAGATATCCAAGACCACCTAAAGAAAAGCGCCGCAGAGGCGACCGTAAAGACGCAGCCTTAATTAGAAATATTGACGGATTGCATTTTATCATGCCTATAATTTTTCCAAGAAGAACCGCTAATGAAGCTTTCGTTAGCGAAATTATTGATTTAACGAATATAAACGCTTTTCTTGAAAAAAAGAACGAAAGCAATCCTGCTTATAAATACAACCTGTTCCAAGTTATAGTGTCAGCAATTCTTAGAACCATTACCTTAAGACCGAAGATGAATTGCTTCATCAAGAACTACTCTCTTTTTCAGCGTCACGATATTTCCGCTTCCTTTGTTATTAAAAAACAATTCAGCGACCAGGGCGAAGAGGGAATGGCTGTAGTTCATGCAGAAGATACAGATACCATTGATACTATTCATGACTATCTATATCAGGAAATTACCGCTTGCCGCGGTGAAAGAGGGGACGCCTCCTCTGACGCCATGGATATGTTTAATAGAATGCCTCGTTTTTTGGGTCGCTCCATTGTAAACTTTCTCAGATTTCTTGACGAACACGGCTGGGTTCCGCAATCCATCATTGAAACAGACCCCTATCAGTGCAGCGTAATTTTATCCAATCTGGGTTCAATTAAGCTACATTCAGGATATCACCACCTGACAGACTGGGGCACCACCTCAATTTTTGTCATTATTGGCGAGAAGAAACCCAGAGCTTTCACAATGCCTGACGGTTCCGTGGAAATGCGTGATTCTGTGGATTTGGGGCTCACCATTGACGAAAGAATCGGCGACGGATATTATTTCTCAAAAACCGTGCGTCTACTGAAGAAGCTGTTGGAAAATCCGGAACTTTTGGAGCAGACCATGGATACTCCCGTTGAGTACTAAAATCGAAAGGATTCCATATGAATAATGAAATAGATAAAACCGCCCTAAAAACTCCTTGGGAAGCTTTTATGGGAGATATTCCCATGCACTTGGATTATTTTAGGGGTTCTTTGTTTGATTCCCTCGAACGTATGGCAAATCTTTATCCAAACAAGATTGCTTATACTTTTATGGGAAAAAACACCACCTACAAACGAATGATTTTCGAAATACAGCGCTGTGCCAAAGCTCTTAAGGTTATTGGAGTTCGTAAAGGTGACAAGGTCACTATCGCCATGCCTAACTGCCCTCAGGCAGTCTGTGCTTTCTACGCAATAAATTTAATCGGCGGAATAGCCAACATGGTTCACCCTCTTTCAGCAGAGAAAGAAATCGAATATTATCTCAACCAATCCGAATCAGTTTCAGCCATAACGCTGGATCAGTTCTACCACAAGTTTGAAAACATTCGCCAGAATACAAAATTGGTAAACATAGTAATTGCCTCTGTAAAGGACGCTCTTTCCAAACCGATTAGAGCCGGCTACATGATGACCGAGGGTCGCAAGATTAGAAAAATCCCTAAAAATGCGCCGGTTATCCGCTGGAAAGAATTTCTCCTTTTAGGACGTACCTGCTTTTACAATTATAAAGTTAACACAAGTTATTATGATCCGGCAGTAATTCTCTACTCCGGTGGCACTACGGGTACCAGCAAGGGCATTGTTCTCACTAACGGAAATTTCAACGCCCTCTCCCAACAGATAATTGCTACCAATCCGATGTTCAGACCGGGAGACCGTATGCTTTCAGCAATGCCGCTTTTTCACGGCTTTGGACTTGGAGTCTGCATTCACTCCATGCTTGCTAACGGCGGACAATGCCTTTTAGTCCCACGATTTACAGCTGCTTCATATGCAAAGCTGATTACCAAGTATCGTTGCAATTTCATTGCCGGCGTACCTACACTTTATGAAGCACTGCTTAGGCTTCCATCCATGGAAAAGGCAGACCTTTCCTCTTTAAAAGGCGTTTATTCAGGTGGGGATTCCCTTTCCATAGAGCTAAAAAAGAAATTTGACAAATTTCTATATGACCACAAATCTGTAGTTCAAATAAGAGAGGGATATGGCACAACGGAAACAGTTACCGCCTGTTGCCTTACCCCTATAAGCATGGCGAAAGAGGGCTCAATAGGGATTCCTTTTCCTGATACTTTCTTTAAGATTGTTAAACCTGATACGGCAGAAGAGCTTCCTTACGGCGAAGAGGGTGAGATTCTCATTTCAGGTCCTACCGTTATGAAAGAATACCAAGGCTTCCCCGATGAAACTGCTAAAGCTTTAAGGGTTCACGCAGACGGTTATACTTGGCTTTATACAGGGGATTTAGGTTTTATGGACAATCAAGGGTTCATATATTTTAAGGGAAGAGCTAAAAGAATTATTATCTCCTCAGGATACAATATTTATCCTGCCCAGTTAGAAAATATTTTCGACTCTCATGAAAAAGTCCAAATGTCTTGTATAATAGGGGTTCCTGACTCCTACAAAATGCACAAACCTAAGGCTTTCATAATGCTAAAGCCTGATATTCCTGCGACGGAAGAGACTAAAGAGGAGCTTTTCGCCTATGCTCGTAAGAATATTTCAAAGTTTGCCATGCCTTATGATATTGAATTTAGAACCGAGCTCCCAAAAACCAATATTGGAAAAATTGCTTACAGAGTTTTGGAAGAGGAGGAGCTTGCAAAGATTTCCGCTTCAGAAAATGCTGTTCAAAATATGACTTCGGAAAATCCGGAAGAAAAGCAGTAGTACCTCAACTTACTGAAACCGATTATCAACGTGTTTTGCACTATAAGTCAAGTTTTAAACTTTTATCCTATAAACCTATAAGCATAAACATTAAAATCACTAAGATTACTAAAATCACAAAAAAGAAAGATTTGCAGCAAAAACTGCAAACCTTTCTTTTTTTGATATGTTAAATACTATCCTGTATTTCGTAAAGAACTTCGCTCATTTTGAGCAATCTATTCAACCTGTTAACTAAATAACATAGGGCTTAACACCCTTTGGAATAGGACAAACATAAGGCTTGCCCTCGGTACGTTTCTTAAACTCCGCCCTTGCATTGTCTATTAACATTGGGCGCTTAAACAGGTCTACTGCGGCTCCTGCAAGCACCTTGGCAGCATATATAGTTCCTTTGTCCCCCAAGCTGCTACCTCCGCAGGAAGTATTTTGCCAAGAATGTCCCGGCGCTCCAAGAGGAAAGGTTACTGCGGT
This sequence comes from Bacillota bacterium, assembly GCA_041797745.1. Taxonomy (GTDB): domain Bacteria; phylum Bacillota; class Clostridia; order Peptostreptococcales; family Anaerovoracaceae; genus UBA3871. The sequence goes on along the minus strand of JBHBZU010000047.1, from coordinate 61,571 downwards.
AAACTGTGCCGTTGGCGTTTGATGACTTACATCCCCCACATCAGTTGAGCCTGCCTCGAAATTATTATTAGTTTCAAATTCTTCAACCTTTAGGCTAATAGGTGTATCTTCTTTCTCTAAATGGTGGTAGGTCTCATATATAGCCCTTGCAAAAGACATTTCTTCCGCAGTGTATTCAGGAAGCGGAACTTCCACGAGATTTTCATGAAGTACCTTTTCCAAAACTGTATTTGGCACCAAGTCAGATGTTCCGTCTACAAAAATTCTCTCATATGTAGTCTCTGTCATAAGCGCCGCGCCATCTGCTATTAAATCTACCCGACGTTGAAGCTCCAGCGTGTCCGGCACACTCTGCGCTCTTACCATATAAAGCACCGCGGCCTCTGCCTGCACCACATTGGGCGAAATACCACCCGTATCGGTAATTGCATAATGTACAGCAGCTTCCTTTTTCATATGCTCCCGTAAATATTGGACACCTGTATTCATCAGCTCCACCGCGTCCAACGCCGATCTTCCCATCTCCGGATTCCCTGCCGCATGAGCTGAAATTCCTTTGAATTTGTAAAGAACTTGAGTACAGGCATTGTTGGTACCCGTGGTAACCTTGTTCTTATCTGCTGGATGCCATGTAATTGCCGCATCCAGATGTTCCCATTCTCTTTCTCGCCCCAGAAAAGCCTTTGCAGCGCCTCCCTCTTCGCCGGGACAGCCGTAGTATATAATGGTTCCTGTGCAACCCGAAGAAGCCTTTGCAGCTTCCTCCAAAAAATTCTTAACCGCGCAGGCAGCTCCATAAGAAGCGGCACCCAGCATATTATGCCCGCAACCATGACCGTTTGCGCATTTACTGCCGTCTTCAGAAGCAACAGGTTCTTTCAGAACAATGCCTGCCTTTTGAGATAGCCCCGAAAGTGCGTCGAACTCCGCCAAGATTGCCACAATAGGATGGGGTAGTTCTTGCAAATCAACGGTCGCGGTAGTGCCCACAGGCGCATTTGCTGTCGGGCAAACCACCTGACCATCCTTTATGGCGAAAATGCCGCAAAAGGCGGTTTCAATATTTGCCAAATTCTCCACTACCTGAAAACCCTCTTTTTTAAGAAGTCTTTTATAGAGCGCTGCGGATTTAAATTCTTGCAGCGAAAGTTCCGCATATTCCCAGATTCTATGGGATGTTTCTATATATTCTTTTGCGTGCTTGTCAATATATTCCCACAGAGCTTTCTTTTCCATGTTAACCCTCTTATTCTTCAAATATACCTAATAGCTAAAGAACCTTTGAAAGAAATTCTTTAGTTCGCGGATTTTGTGGATTCTCTAAAATTTCCTCAGGTTTTCCGCTTTCAGCAATGACTCCACCGTCCATGAATAAAACTCGGGAGCTTACTTCCCTTGCAAAGCCCATTTCATGCGTTACTATTACAGAAGTCATTCCATCAACTACCAAGCCTTTGATTACGTCTAATACTTCTCCTACCATTTCAGGATCAAGCGCGGAAGTCGGCTCATCGAAAAGCATTACGTCAGGCTCCATGGCCAGCGCTCTTACGATAGCAAGTCTTTGCTTTTGCCCTCCTGACAATCTGTTTGGATGTTCTGTCGCTTTTTCATAAAGCCCCACCCTATCAAGTAATTGCTTCGCCAAAGCATTGGCTTCCGCTTGGGTTTTCTTTTTAAGAAGCACCGGTGCCATAGTAATATTTTCCAAAACGGACAAATGCGGAAAAACATTGAAGTTCTGAAAGACCATGCCCATCTTTTGCCTATGAACATTTATGTCTACATCCGATTTAGTAATGTCTACTCCCTCGAAAAAAATCCTTCCGCTGTCCGGAGCTTCCAATAGATTAAGACATCTTAAAAAAGTAGACTTTCCACTGCCTGAGGGTCCTATTACAGATACGACCTCTCCTTTTTTAATATGTTCACTTACACCGCAAAGTACCTGTAATTTCTCACCTTTACCTTTTAAAGCGAAGCTTTTTGTCAAATCTACGGTTTTAATCATTTGCCTTAAGCCTCCTTTCAAAAGCATTCAGCAATTTGCTTAAAGTAAAGGTCATTGTAAAGTAAATCGAGCCTACTATTAAGAGACACTCCATCGTAAGATAGGTAGCCCCTTTAACTTTCAAATAAGAAGTCATCAGCTCACCTATGAAGAAAGTTGACGCCAATGAAGTATCTTTTACGATTGTTATAAATTCATTACCAAGTGCAGGCAATATATTCTTTATCGCTTGAGGAATGACAATCCTTGTCATAGTCTGTGCGCTTGAAAGCCCTAAACTTCTTGCAGCCTCTGTCTGACCGTAATCCACAGCCTGTATTCCCGAGCGGAAAACCTCTGACACATAGGCTGCGGAGTTGATAATCAAAGCAATAGATATGCTGACAAAATCGGAGACAGCAAAGGGAAGAACCTTAGGCACCAAGAAATAGCCTACATATAATTGCAAAAGCATGGGAGTGTCTCGCACAACCTCTACAACTGCTACTGCCAGCCATTTTAACGGCTTACAGTTAGACATTCGGCCGAGACAAAACAACATTCCTAAAATCGCCCCAAAGCCCACGGTAATTGCTGAAAGAAGCAGGGTATATCCAACGCCTGTGATTAAGAACACATCCCAATATTCACTTAAAATCTTACTGATATTTGATATATATTCACCCATTATTTCTTTTCTCTTTTCTGCGCGGTTCTAAAAATGCAACCTTGTTTTGTTAATCATCTTTCCCCACCGCCTGTTTATAAAGGCTATTCCTCTACATTACCTTGGTCATCGTAAGTAACATCTTTGGATGTATCAATCCCTGCCAATTTTTTAGCTTCTTCATACCACTGTACATAAAGCCCCTGTTCATAAGCCTTTGCCAGTACTTCGTTAACCTTTGATAAGAGTTCGTCATCACCCTTTTTGATGAGAATTACATTATTTTCAGCCTCTTCATCAACTTCAAATTCAAAGCCGGATTCTGCAAGATTAGTGTTGTTGGCAATAATAGCTTCCGCGTTACCCTTTGCAACTGCCAGCGCGTCAATGTTTCCATTTCTCAAAGCTTCCACCGCAGTTCCCACATCGCCAAATTCCTTAATTCTAGTGGTTTTAGGTAAGTCACTTGTACAAAGAGAATATTGGAGTGAGGCTGTCTGCGCACCTACTGTGAGTTTTGCAAAGTCTTCCGCCTTTGAAAACTTCCCCGCATTTTCTTTGGAAGTGATAATTATTTGCTCCGTTTCATTGTCTCCGGCATAGTAATAATCTGAAAGATTATAATTCTCAGCTCTTTCTTTGGTATAGGAATATCCTGAAATGGACATCATTACATTTCCGCTTTGCACTGCCGCCTGACAAGCATCAAAACTCATAGGTTTAATTTCCAGCTTCATTCCAAGTTCTTCAGCGATAAAATTAGCAAGGGTTACATCAAAACCTACATACTGTTCCTGTCCTGACTTTGTTGTATCTACAAATTCCATTGGTGCAAAATCCGGAGAAAGTGCAACTGTAAGAATCGGTTTTTCCTCAAGCTTTGTATCATTTCCCTTTGAACCGCAACCGGTAAGGGATAAAATTCCCATCATCATAACGACTGTCATAAAAATAGCAAATACCTTTTTCATTCTCTTATTTCCTCTTTCTTTCAAATTTTGATACTAATTATACCTACCTTTGAATAATTATGTATATTTATTAGTTTTTATGTATATTTATGTCGCGCCATACAATGAGAACATATTACTCGCATAAATAAACTTTGTCAAGCATAAATTTACATTAAATAATTGTATACTTTTTTCTGCGGTTTTCTCGTATGCTAAAATACAGGTAAACAAAAACCGAACATCCACTCGAATGTCCGGTTTCCAAGGCTTTTAGACCTTTTTATCTTTCTATGTTAAAAATTTTATTGTACTTCTATCATATTTCCATGCTCGTCATATGTTATAGCCTTTGCATTTTCCTTTCCTGATAATTCTTTTGCAGATGAATACCATTTTGCATAATAACCCGCAGCAGAAGCCTCAGCCAGAATCTTATTTACCTCATGGGTCAGCTTTTCGTTACCCTTTTGAATAAGAATCACATTTAATGCTTCCGCATTATTTTTATTGAAAGAAAATCCGGTTCTAACAAGATTTTCCTCACTTTCCATTATAACTATGGCATTTCCCTCTGCCATGGCTAAACCATCAATTTCTCCATTTAAAAGCTTGCTTTTTGCCGTATTTAAATCTTTGAATGCCACAATTTCCGTGGTATCCGGAAGCTCCTTATTGCATAAATCCTTTTGTATGGATTTTTCTTGAGCGCCTACCTTACAGTTTGCAAAATCTTCTACGTTTTTAAATTTCCCTTTGCAGTTCTTGGTCGTTATAATTATATGACCTTTCTCTTCCTGCCCCGGATCGTATGTGTCAGAAATATTAAATCTTACCTCACGTTCAGAGCTTCTGGCAAAACCTGAAATAGCCAAATCGACCTCTCCTTTTTCTAAGGCATCCTGGCAAGCAGTAAATTCAAGAGGAACTATTTCAAGCTTCTTATCCATGGAATCCGCTATATACTTGGCAAGCATTACATCAAAACCTGCGAACTTTTCCTGACCCGATTTTGAAGTATCGACAAACTCCATTGGTGGAAAATCCGGAGACATGGCTACCCTTAAAACTGAAGTTTCCTGAGAAAAAGTACATCCATTCAAAAGAAAACTACAGCAAAACACCATAATCATCAATGCGAATGTCAATATTTTTTTCATTTTTACCCTCCAAATCTATCACTTCCGGTACCTTTTATAATATTCGTACTGTTAATATTTGTCAAGACTATGGACTTATTCAAAACAACAGCTTAAGAAATTCACTGCAAAACAAAACACCTTGTCCTAGCTGAAAACTCAACAATTTCAAGGTGCTTTCTATTTGGTATCCCCGGGCGGAATCGAACCGCCAACGACGCTTTAGGAGAGCGCTGTTATATCCATTTAACTACGGAGACTCATCGCCTCTTATTGTAACATAAGAGGCTTATATAGGCAAGGCTAGGCTAGCTCTGTATTACCGGTATAAAGTTGATAATACTTGCCTTTCTGTTCAATTAATTCATTGTGAGTGCCCCTCTCAATGATACTTCCCTCTTCCAATACCATTATGACATTCGCATTTTGCACCGTAGAAAGTCTATGGGCAATTACAAATACTGTACGTCCTTTCATAAGCGCATCCATGCCTCGCTGAACAATCACTTCGGTTCTCGTGTCAATAGATGAGGTCGCCTCATCCAAAATCATTACCGGAGGATTGCTGACAGCTGCTCTGGCAATGGAAATAAGCTGCCTCTGACCTTGAGAAAGACCTGCCCCGTCACCCTCTAAAACGGTATTGTAGCCTTGAGGGAGGAGCTTGATGAAGCCGTCAGCGTTGGCAAGTTTCGCCGCGTCAATACATTCCTGATCCGTTGCCTCTAAATTCCCGTAACGAATATTCTCCATAACCGTACCGGTAAAAAGATTTACTTCCTGCAATACCACGCCTAACGACTTACGAAGATCTCTTTTATCAATGTCTCGTATGTTTATACCGTCGTATGTAATATCGCCGGAATCAATATCGTAGAATCTGTTGATTAGGTTTGTGATTGTGGTTTTTCCTGCGCCGGTAGGTCCCACAAAAGCCACCTTTTGCCCCGGTTTTGCAAAGATATTCATGTCATGGAGAATCTCTTTTTCTTTTGTATAACTGAAATTTACATGATTAAGTCTGACATCTCCCTGCAAAGCTACGAATTTTTTGCTGCCGTCAGCCTGTGGCACCTGCCAAACCCAACCCTCACCTGTATTCTCTAAAGTAACCTTGCCCTCGTTTCTTTCGCTCTCCACATCCAAAAGCTTGAAAATTCTCTCGGCACCGGCTAAAGCCAGCACAATGGAGTTGATTTGTTGAGAAACTTGAGAAATTGGTTGTATAAAGTTCCTAGATAATTGTAAAAATGAAGCTATGGTACCCAAAGTCAAAATTCCGATACCTGTCAATGTGAGATTCGGCACCTTTACAATCGCCAGTGCGCCTCCCACAATAGCGATTAAAACGTAGAGCAGGTATCCCATATTTCCCATAATTGGCATGAGAATGTTGGCATAAGCATTCGCTTTTCCCATATTTTGACAAAGCTCTTCATTTAAGCGGTCAAACTCTTCCTTTGTCTGCTCTTCGTGACAGAAAACCTTAATAACTTTCTGTCCTGTAATCATTTCTTCGATAAAGCCGTTTATCTTACCTACTGAGGCTTGCTGCTGTCTAAAATATTTGCCGCTTTTACCTCCTACAAGCTTTATCACCTTAAAGACCGCAAATACGCATAAAAGCGCGAAAAGCGTAAGCCATATACTAAGATACATCATGGACAAAAGCACTGCAATAATTGTAAGCACCGCTGACAACATCTGTGGTATTGAAACGGATATCAGTTGCCTTAAAGTGTCTGTATCGTTGGTGTAATGGGACATTATGTCACCATGGCTATTGGTATCAAAGTACCTGATAGGCAAAGTCTGCATATGCTCAAACATCTCATTACGGATATTTCGTAAAATCCCCTGACCTACATTTACCATGAGATAGCTCTGACTCCATGCCGCCAATACGCCTACTGCGAAAATACCCGCCAATTTGGTAATCATTTTCGCCAAGCCTGAATAATCAGGAATCGCCTGAAGCAGCATAGGAGCTATATAATCGTCTATTAACGATTTGATAAACAGCGAAGAAACAGCTCCAACAACAGCACTTATAACGATACACACCATCACGAAAATCATTCTCGCCCTATATGGTCTAAAATACTTGAGGAGTCTCTTTACAGTGTCCTTTGAATTAGAAAGTCCCTTAATTCCGTCTTTAATACCTTTGCCGTGAACTTCCGCTCTTCCTGCCATACCGTTGCCCTTTGGACTGTGTACATTTTCTTTCTTTTCCATATTACTCATCAGACAAGCCCCCTTTCATCTGTGAGTCGTAAATCTCGCGATAAACCTCACTCTTTTCCAGCAATTCATCGTGCTTACCGAAAGCTGCAATATTGCCGTCATCAAGTACTAAAATTCTGTCCGCATCCTGCACCGAGGAAATTCTTTGAGCAATAATGAGCTTTGTAGTGTCCGGAATCTCCTGACGAAAAGCCTTTCGTATGAGCGAATCTGTTTTCGTATCCACCGCAGAGGTGGAATCATCCAGTATAAGAATTTTAGGTTTTTTAAGCAAGGCTCTTGCAATGGTAAGTCTCTGTTTCTGTCCTCCCGAGACATTACTGCCCCCCTGCTCAATAACACTGTTTATACCATCTTCCTTTTTACTGATAAATTCACTGGCTTGAGCCAAATCACAGACACGCTGAAGCTCTTCCTCCGTTGCATTTTCATTGCCCCAACGCAGATTGTCGGCAATGGTTCCGCTGAAAAGAACATTTTTTTGGAGAACCATTGCTACCTGATTTCTCAAAGTCTCCAAATCGTACTCTCTTACATCTACGCCTCCGACCTTTACAGAACCTGCGGTAACGTCATAAAGCCTTGGAATCATTTGCACCAAAGTAGACTTTGATGAACCTGTAGAGCCAATGATACCGATAGTTTCACCTGAATCAATCTTTAAGTTCACATTATTAAGCACATTTTTGTTTTCGTCTTTAAAATATGAAAAATCTACATTTTCAAACTCAATGGAGCCGTCCTTTACCTCATAAACAGGATGTTCGCCGTTGGTAAGGTCACTTTCTTCGGTCAATATCTGAAATATACGTTCCGCTGAAGACTTTGCCATGGTAATCATTACGAAAATCATAGAAAGAAACAGCAGACTCATCAAAACCTGCATTACATAAGTCAAAAGACTCATGAGCTCTCCTGTTGAAAGTCCTATGTCGGCATTGCCTCCCGAAGATACTATAACTCTGGCGCCAAACCAAGAAATTACAAGGATACACACATACATACAAAACTGAAGTACGGGCATATTAAAAGCAATATTCTTTTCGCCTCTGGTTGCATATTTATAGATTTTTTCTGAAACGCTCTTAAAAAGTTCTGTTTCATGGTTTTCACGAACAAAGGATTTCACAACTCTGATTCCGTGAAGATTTTCTTGGGTTCGATTGTTTAATTTATCATAGGTTTTAAACATCTTATCAAAAACCTTAAAAGTAGCAGCCATAATCAAACATAAGCTGATTACCATAATCGGAACCACTAAAACAAAAACCAAAGAAAGACTTTTATTTATGCTAAAGGCTGCACTTAACGAAAAAATCAGCATTAAGGGAGCTCTGAACGCAGCTCTGATAATCATCTGAAAAGCCATCTGCACATTGTTAATATCCGTAGTCAATCTGGTTACGATACTTCCCGTAGAAAACTTATCAATGTTTGAAAAAGAGAAATTCTGCACATTGTAAAAAATATCATGCCTTAAATTCTTGGCAAAACCCGCAGAAGCGAAAGCCGCCTTTCTCCCTGCAACAATACCCGCAGCTAGCGAGCAGAAAGAAATTGCCAATAAAATCATTCCATACTTGGCTATTACACTCATATTTCCCTGATCTATACCCTTGTCGATAAGACCTGCCATGATAAGAGGAAGCAACACCTCCAATCCTGTTTCTAACCCCACAAGTAATGGTGCAAGAATTGTATCGCCTTTATATTCGCGAACGCATTTTGCCAGTCCTTTAATCATTTTAACCCCTTTTCTCATACACTTTTGAAATTTACGTAGCGGTATATCCTATCACCTTTTTCTCGAAAATTCAAGAACTATTTTTTTCTATTCCTAATATTTTTTCTAATATTTTCCCAACATTTTTCTTCCCTATATTAAAAATCAGAATAACAAATGATTAAAGGCGAACCTTTGAAAAAAACAAAGTTTTTTCAAGGTTCGCCCCTTAGTAATCTGTTTACTTATTAAAGCTGTTCCATATCGGAACCTATACCATGCTTTATACGATCATGTTCTTCTGCACGCTTCGCATCATTCCAATGATCCATAGTACCAACCAGATAACCTGTTATACGACGTATGCGCTCAAAAGGCACATCCTCAAACTTGTAGGAAAGATTTACGAAGTCGCCGTCAACATCTATATCAAGCTGGGAAATCTTACGCCCTGTTTTTTCACACAAATAGTCAATATACGCCTGCTGTTCCGCCTCCGGCATTTCATCAACACCTGTAACATTTACTTTTACATTATAAATTAATTTTTCCATGATAGTTACCTCTCACTAATATACTTTTCTCTATTGGCATTATTCTACCACATATAGTGGAAAATTTAAAGTTTTTATTTAAATTCCACAGCATATTGTAATATTTTTCTTTCTATACTCCTAAATGAAAAAAGTCCCTTACAATAAGCAACAAGAAATTATTGTCGTAAAGTTCCCCTGCATAATACGAATTATCCAAGGACTTCATAACTGCATCCGTATGTTCAGGCGAAAGCATATTGACTGCCGGTAACATCAACGCCAATAACAAGAACACCAATATCATTCCCTTTACAAAACCGATGATCATACCTGCGATACCATCTGTAAAGCCCAAAAATCCCTCATTGTTTTCTTTAGAAAGAAGCGTTATCAATGCAAAAATCACCAACTTAACTCCAATTACAATCAAGGCAAAGCACAAAATCCCATAGATTCGGTCAGTAACTACTATCGCCATATCTGTTGCAATTTTTTGAGTAGTGTTGTTAATAAAATCTCCAAAGATGGACGGTAATGAATTTACTCCTGAAGTAGCGCTTTCCATGGAACCTTGAAACTTCTCCTGAGTTCTCTCCAGCATATTGCTGTATATGTCCGTCTTTTCCATGAGAAAATCTCCCAGCTTTGAAGACCAGAGAAAAGCTGCTACGATTGCCAGTACCCAATCAATAGTCCTTAAAAAAGTATGGACAAAGCCCTTGTGAAAGCTCCATGCCATAGTGCCTATAACAATTATTCCTATAATAACGTCTATTACCATTTTCTTTTTACCTCTATATTATATCTCTACCATATACTCTCTGTTTAAAACAAAATCTATATTCCCTTAAAACTCCCTATATTCCTTAATCTCTCCGTTTTCCAACACCAAGGTGTATCCATGCCCCGGATCCGGTACCCAGTAATAAAAGGTTTCGTTCCTTACGCCGAAGTATTCATTCATAATGGCGGCAATAACACCTCCGTGGCATACCAGCACCGATTGCGCAGGAATCTTACTGTGGCGATGAGACAGCTCTTTAATTTGATGATATCCCAAAAGTTCCTTGAAGCCCTCCAGCACCCTTTGGCTAAATTGGCGTGGAGACTCTCCCTGAGGTGGCGCCGTATCTAAACCTGCCTTGTCCAACCATTCCTCATACAAAGGTGTTCCTTTCAGCTCTTTGTGGGAGTGACCCTCAAAAATTCCAAAATTCAACTCCCTTAACTTATCTATCACCTTATGTTTTACCGCTCCGTAGATAATGAAAAAAGTCTGTTCCGCCCTCTTCATACCGGAGGTGTAAAAGTCCGGTGCGGGATTTTCCCCGTACAAATCTGCCGATTCTATTTCTTCCCTGCTCATCAGCTCTCCCGTTTCCGAATTTAATATATTCTGACAAGGGTAGGTTCCGACTTTAGCCAGCCTCGCCAGCTCATCCACACCCTCATTTGAAAGAGGAATATCCATGGCTCCATAAAGCCATTTCTTCGCCGTACCCTCAGTTATCCCGTGTCTTATCAGATGAACTTCTGATTTATGTTTTTGATTCCCTTTATTCTCCATACTTTTCCTTTCTATTTGATTCTCTCGGCAATTCCGCAAAATACACGTGTAACACATGTGGCTTCTCCTGCTAGATAAGCCAACATCCGTCCATTAGCCTCACGCCAAGCTCTTTCGGTTTGGTCTAAAGGCACAATGCCTTGAGAAATATCCTCTGCAATAATAATTCTGTCTTTAATAAGTTCCGAGTGAGCCTTTAAGTATTCTATCGGATTTTGTTCATGATTTACGCAAGCATAGGAAAATCTTTCCAAGTGATTTATGATTTTGCAATCCTTTGATATGTTCTTTGCAGGATTTAACATTTCCAGCGCTTCCACGGGAGTTGCACATTCATCTTCATTTTTAAAAGTATAAACCGCTTCCAATCCGCCTGATTCTAACTGTGAAAGTGCATATTCCAATTTACCTTGATATGCTCCGCCAAAAATTAAATGCATTTTATCCTCCTAAATAACAGCCATCGCTACCATTGCTGCCGCTTCCGATATGGTAATGGCAAAGCCTGAAATATCGCCTGACATACCGCCAAGGTTTTTTCTTGCCGCTCTACAACTTATAAAATGTGCTGCCAGTTCTATGACTAATACTAAATCAAAGGCTGTCACCAGCTTAAAAAGTTCTTCTCTATCAAAAATAAGGAAGAAGCCTATAATCACAAGCAAGGTCGAAATGCTCATAAATGCCTCGGCTTTTTTTCTATTTTTTAACTGCTCGCTGCTAAGACTTTTGTGATACTGACTTGTTGAAAGTGACCTGTAACTCCAAACCGCCTCCGATGACATCATTCTGGAAATCACAGGAATAACTACGAAAAGAGGTATAAGCTCCATACGGTAAGCCGCCTCATACATAGCCGCACATTGCAACAGAAAAATCAACACCAAGCCTATAACTGCGAAAGCTCCGACACTACTGTCTTTAAGAATACGCTGCCTCTCTGCCAAGTCTCTTCTGGAGAAAATGGCATCACAACAATCCATGTATCCATCTACATGAATAAAACCTGATAACGCAGGCAAAGTCAGACCTAAAATCACCGCAACTATTATTCGCGGCACAATAAGCCATTTAACCAGCAGTAAACAAAGTCCCCACCAAATAAGACCATGAAACAAGCCTATGAGGGACAACCCTGCCAGCATATAGTCTCTGGCTTCTTCATCCCATTTTCTGTACGGGCAGGGAAGGCTGCTGAAACAACCCCATGCCATAAAAAATCCTGTAATTATTTTCATATTTCCTCTATTTGTGCTTTTTTACAACACCGTAACTAACTTCAAGTACCTGAGAGCAAACCCTAGCTAAAGCTCTGTCACATTCAGCTAAACCCTGCCTATAACTTTCTGTCAGTTCATCATAACGGTGTGAATCGGAATAAATATAATCTGAAACAAAAATCGTATTGCCTGTAAGCTCTGCGAATCTAATCAAGTCTTCTCGCACCTTTTCGGCCGCTTCAGGATGTACACCTCTTTTATCAAACATTTCATTTGAAAGCAACGCTGTAACGCTATCTAAAAGATAGACCCCCAAAGTTTCTTTTTCAAGACATTTACAGATATTCTCCGGTTGCTCCAAAGTAATAAAGCCCCAGCCGTCCCGCTCCGCAATATGCCTTTTGATACGCTCCCTATCTTCTTCATCCGTGGGTCTCATAGTCGCCACATAATAAAGAGGTAAGCCCTGTGCTTCCGCCATTTCCTTTGCTAATCGCTGGGCATGATATGATTTTCCGTTTTTACATCCACCGCTTATAAAAATATTCATATATTATAAGGCTAAAAACTTTCGCCCTTTCTAATCTCCTCTAAATAATCGTCATTAATTTCAGCTTCCGCAAAGGTTGCCATCTCCTCCATAGCTGCCGCTGCCGCTTCCACCACCTTAAATGCTATAGGACAGCCGCTGCCCTCTCCCAAGCGCATTCCTAAAAGAAGCATAGGCTCAAGACCTAAAGCTTTAATTGCAATTTGGTAGCCTCTTTCAAAGGACTGATGGGATGGAATCATAAAATCCGTCAAAGGAGATTCTTTAGTTCCGCCATAATATTCGTATAGCTTCTCTGCTACTAAAGCAGCTACTACGGAGATATATCCGTCGATAACTACGGGTTTTCTAAATATTGCCGCCCCCAAAAATGCTCCTGCCATAGCTGCAATATCAAAGCCTCCGACTTCTGTAAGGGCTTGAATCGGGTCTAAATTTTCTTTGCCTGCCAGCTTACGTAAACGGGAAACTGCGGTTTCCACTACCAGTTTTTTCTTTGCAAAACTTTCGTAATTGATACCACCGCCTCTACCAACCACCTCTTCAGTAGCAGCCCCTGTCAGTGCTGCTAAAAGGCAGGCACTGGTGGTAGTATTGCCTATTCCCATTTCTCCAATCCCGAAAATCTGATAACCCTGTAAAGCTAGCGCTTCAACGCCTCTAATTCCTGTCTCGATAGCCGCGAAAGCCTCTTCTTCGGACATTGCCGAGCCTTTAAAAAGGTTGGATGTACCACCTCTAATTTTGCGGTTCCAAATCTTATTTTCTATAACTGCTTTTTCTGGGCTTTCTGTAAGAAGCTCCTTTGGTAAAGGATAAACATTTCCCAAATCAGTTACAAGTAAATCTACACCGAAGTGTTTTGAAAGGGCACCCACACCGGTTAGGCGGCGGGTAAAGTTGATGGTTTGCGCCATGGTAACTGTTTGAGGTGCGCTGGCGATACCCTCTTCACAAACTCCATTGTCAGAAGAGCAAATCATAATAGCCTGTTTTCCAACTTTATTGACTACTTCTCCGCTAATGCCTGCCAGCTTAACAGAAATAGCCTCCAGCTTCCCAAGGCTTCCCGGTGGTTTTGCCAAAGATTCTTGTCTTTCCCGAGCTTTATTTACAGCCTCTTTATCAAGCGGTTTAATTTTCGAAATATATTTTTTTAATTCTTCTCTTGTCATTGCCTTTTGCCTTTTTCGTTAGTCTTATATTTTAATAGGTCGGAACTAATACTGCTGATTTACTAAAATAGAGTACCATTCCTCTTCCACATCTTCGTCTTCATCATACACAATTTCCCCTGCTACGATAGTTTTTCGAGCGTTCAACCTGCGGAAAAGCTTTATGGAGCCACAGTCAAAGGGATTTTCCCCAAAGACTGCAAAATCAGCCCGTTTGCCAACTTCTACGGTTCCCAGTTCATCGGCCAAGCCAAGTTCCACCGCTCCGTCAAAGGTAAGGGTTTCCACAGCCTCCGTAATATTTCCTGCTTCAGCGCCTGTGACATAATCCATGTTTATAGGGCAAGCCTCAATTATGCCGGAGCCTAATTCAGTATTGATACGTTCATCTTCTGTGAAATTTGTGTGATGTGACAATACGAAAACAGACTTTCGATATCCTTTAGACTGAATTTCATAAAGAACTTTCAAAGCAATTCTTGCGGATTCATCATCATCTACACAGACCTTTACATCAAAGCCCGATTCAGCCGCAGCTTTACACATTAAAGAAAGCTGTGTTTCCAAGTCGTCAAACTTATCACTAACCTTAATCAATAAGCCGCTTTCATTCACATAGCCATCCATTTCCTGACACATAACCATTTTTTGACGAAGCTTTTCTTGTATAAAGGTGGGGTCGGCAGGTGCGTTAGCTGCCAACTTTCCAAAGAATCGCTGTTTCAGACCCTCTGCTCCTTGAATTTCAATTAGCATATTGGTATAGAGGTTGTCAAAAAACTCCATATGTCCGTTGTTAACCACGGAAGTAAAGCCTTTCTCACAATACTCCTTTGAAATATTAATCATATTTTGCCTAATTTCTTCATAGTCTATAATATCCAAAGCGTCCAGGATAACATTTAAATTTGCCTGTAATATCTCATTTTCTTCCATATAAACTTTTACCGCCTCTGCCGCCAAGCTGTTCATAATAACTCCACTCACTTCAGGCAACAATACCACCAAAGGTGTTTCGGGGCTACGCTCATCCAGCTCCGCTCTGAGCGTTTTTCCATCAAGGTCTTCCGGAATTGAAAGGTTTCTTGCAATAATAAAACGCGGCGTAGTATCTGCCACTCCGGTAAAATCCGGTTCTGTCAAGGTTGCTACGGCTCCAAGAAAGCTACCAAAATCCCCCGATTCCGTAAATTCATGATAGCAGTCCTTGAAGCAATTATAAGCAGGGACCCCGTTAATATCAATAAAACCTGATAAAAGATAATCTCCTCCAAGATCAATGATTTCCGTCTCCTCACCTGCAAAGGTTTCTGCCACATCCGCCTTACCTACTGCAATAATGCGACCGTCTTTGCAAGCAACCGCCTCTGCCCACGGATTTTCTTCATCCAAAGTGTAAATTTTTGCATTTGTATATATATAATCTGCATGGATAGACTTATCTTTTTTAAAAAAACCGAACGCCATATTTAGCCCTTTCTTTTGACAAATTACTCGATATTACTTTTTATTTCTTTCTATTTCTTATTTTTTAAAATTTTTTTAATTTCCTGCGTTTCCTCTAAAGGTAGAATACTTTCATAAAATTAATCATGTACTCTATATCCTTAACCCCCATGGTCTCATAAGAAGAATGCATGGCAAGCTGCGGAAGCCCCACATCAACTGTGCTGATGGAAACGTGGGAGCCCGAAATATTCCCTAAAGTTGAACCGCCTGCAACATCAGAACGGTTAGCAAAAATCTGAAGAGGTATATTCTCTCCCTTACAAAGCTTCTTTGTATAGGCATAGGATTCTCCGTCTGTGGAATAATGTTGAGCTGCATTAAACTTTACCACCAGACCCTGATTCAAGAAGCATTTGTTGTTCTCGTCAGTTTTCTCCGGATGATTAGGATGTACCGCATGGGCATTGTCCGCAGAAACCATGCGGCTGTCCGCTAAAGCACAGTAAAAAGCCTCCTCGTCCTGCCCCATAGCAAAGGTTATGCGACGTAGGCAATCATACAGGAAAGTAGAGTCGGCGCCCTGTTTAGTACCGCTACCCACCTCTTCATTATCAAAAATAGCACAAATATTAATCTTGCCCTTGGCATATGACTCTGTCGCCGGACGGCTGTGTTCTGCCAGAACCGCCTCATCGGTAATAGCTAGGAGAGACGCATATGCACAAGCCAGGTCGTCCAGCCTCGGAGCAGAGAAAAATTCACCTTTTGAACCCCAAACGGTTGCCGCCTGCTTGTTATACAAAAACAGGTCAGAGCCTAAAATCTCTTCTTCCTTGACACCGGCTGTTTCAGCCACTTCCTGTAGGAAAGTCTTTTCGCCCTCAGCACCCGAAAGAGAATCTGACCAAAGAGGTATCATATCCACCTGCTTGTTAAATTTGAAGCCCTCATTCATGCTTCGATCCATGTGTATTGCCAATGACGGAATTAGCACTGTAGGTTCGCCAAAATCCACCAGCTTCTCAATAATTCCATTACAGTTCTGGCAACAATGACCGTTGCCGTCACAAGCCTCAACAAAAACTCTTCCCGCTACGGAAAGGGGTCTGTCCAACCAAGTGGAAAGGATGGCTCCGCCGTAAGCCTCCGTGTTTAAACCTGTATAAGCTCCGCCCCTTGCTAAATCCCAGTTTTCTTTAACCTTAAAGGATGGGCTGTCACTGTGACTGGCTATAATTCGAAATGGAGCAAAACTATCTGCCGGAATAGTAAAAGCAATGATTGAAGAGCTGTTGCGCTTAACAAAATATCTACCATTTGCCTCAATTTCCCACTTTTGATTTTCTTTAAGTTCCTTAAAGCCCTTTGCCTCCAAGATATCCTGTACAGCGGCTACTGCGTGATAGGCTGTCGGTGCTCCCGCAAGATATGCAGCCAAGCCCTGAATTAGCCCCTCCTTTTCCTTTGTATTTACAAAATTATTTGTTTCGTTGATTTTCATAATATTACGTCACCTCTCTAAATCATATAGGTATACATATTAATTATACAACAAAAAGAGAATAGAAAAAAGCAAAGGGTTTCAGTTTCCCGAAACCCTTTGCTTTTTTCTATGTTGGGCTGTTTAATTCAGCCTTTTGCTTCTGTTTGTTTCTGTACAAATCCAGCTCCGCCTTGGCTCTAACAATTTCGAAGTTTTCGCCCTCATCAAAAATTGCCATACCTGTGGCGATTGGAACGCCCTTTTGATTCATGTCTTCCTTTAATTGAAGCATGAAAGTGCTCATCTCGGTATTATCGCCGGTCATGCCGATTACAATAAAGTCCGCTCCTGATATTCTGTAAACTCTGGCACCGCTTGGAATAATAGCCTTAATGCCCTCTGCAACCTTTAAGATTGCAGCATTGCCCTCGGCTTTTCCACCTGCTTCATTTATCTTTTTAAGACCTATGATATCAATGTATACAAGGGATTTCATTCGATAGCCTGCTGCAATGTCGTTTTCCAAGCAGTACTGATTAAGTACATTGGTTGTAGCATCCCTAAGAGTTTTCTGCGTTTGGAAATATAGGTAATAAACCCCCACCTCAACAGCTATTGTTGGAGTCAGAACATTTCTAAATCCCCATAGAGTTTCCATGAATATAGCTAAAATGGTCAGTATTCCAATACCTAAAACCGCAAAATTTTCCTTACTCTTACGATCCTTGTAAGTAGCCCAAACTGCCGCCATCATAAACACCAGATAAAATATCCCCACTACATGAGGAGTATATCCGATAGGTCCGCGGATAAATTCGTTGGTTGGCGATAATGAATAGGATACGTCCGAAACGAATGCGGATAGCGCTGCACAACAGTTCAAAAAACCTGGCAAAAGGAAGAAAAGGTTCTTATCTAAACGACCTCTTGAGACAATGGAAATAAGGCACATCACCGAAGAAATTCGGAGAATGTACCCGCCACTTGTTACAAATATATGCAATAAAGTAGGATACGACATGGCTTCTTGATATCTTTCCACGCTGTCTGAAATCATCAGCACCAGAATGATAAAAACAAGAACTTTGAACTTCGTAACAGTTTTTCTGTCAAATATGGTATTTGTAAACAAGAACATCAGCATGAAAGAAATCAATACTGTTGTCGGAAAATTGTCTTGTAAAAAATCGTGAATAAATAACATTATCTATCCTTTTCTTACTCCTTTGCTATGCTTCTTCTCCGCTCTTTTCCTGTTCAGCCTTGTACTCCTCAATCCTTGTTCTTGAAGCAACTATTTGCTGATAAAGACCTGCAATTCTTTCATCAAATTCCTGACCGTCGTCCAATTTTTCAACAATACATCTTCCGATTTCCAGCTGCTTTTCTTTAATGGTCTTTTCCTCGTCCATAATTTTCAGCTTCAACTTGCCGCTCTCTAAAGCTTCTTCTGCCTTTTCCTGAGCCTGATTTGCAATCTTTGTTACTTTTTCTAAAAATGCCATAATGTTTCTCCTTTCAAGTTTTCTTTCCCAGCTTTTTTACTTGTTCCACCAGAGGTTCAACATTCTCCGGTTTAGATTCATCAAAGCTGGTACTGATTCTTTTTACTACATCCTCTAAATGTCTGGCCCTCAGTGCCTTTAAGAACATTTTCATAAAAGCTCTGTCGCCTAAACTCATTTTTTCGTAGTTTAATCCCCCTACAAAATAATGTAGCGAAACATCTTCCAGTGCTCCTGTAAGGTTTTTCCTTCTTAAATGTGTCATATCCTGACCCTTACCTGAACCCGTGCAGTAAACCACGACGTTTTGATGCTCAAAACTTTTTATATTTTTAGCCAAAAATTCAATTCCCTGAATTTTTCCGGCCTTGAGCCAACCTCCAAAAATGATGGTTTCATAATGTTGAAGCGCCGCCACATTAGCTGCTTTCAAGCTGATAAAGGGACACTCTAATTTTTCCGCAATCCAAAGAGCATATCTTGCAGTAAAACCGGTTTTGCTGCAATAAACTACTATCGGTCCTCTGTCTATTTTATTTTCCATAAGCACTCTCCTATACATATGACTTGTCGAAAGTTACTATGGCACAATATTTTTCGTCTTCTTTGTGCAATACATCTTCTACAACTGCAAGAATCTCCTCATGACTGATTTTACAGTTCGGAAGCAGTACCACATCAAAAATTACGTTCGTGCGAGAAACTCCTGATACCATGCGAAAATCGTGAATATTTTCTACTCCCTCTAAACCGCATAAGGCCTCACTTACGAATTTCTTTATTCGGTCAAGCTCTGAATTTTGAGTTTCCACCGGATCCATATGTCCTACAAGCTGGAGATGAAGCTTTGCAGAAACGTCGCGCTCAATATTATCTATGAGATCGTGGCTTTCCATAATATCCTCGTTGGCGTCTACTTCAATGTGAATAGAAGCAAAGACCTTGCCGGGACCGTAGTTATGAACGCAAAGGTCATGAATACCCAAAACTCCCTCATAGGAAGTTACAAGTTTGCCAATGTCGCTTACCAGTTCTTCTGTCGGAGCTTCTCCTAAAAGAGGACTAACCGTTTCCAAAGTCAACATAATGCCTGAATAGACGATGAACAAAGCCACTGCCATTCCTGCCCATCCATCCACGGCAACATCTGTAAAATGGCTGACCACCAAGGATAGCAGAACCACGGAGGTGGATATAACATCATTGCGACTGTCCGTTCCCGTTGCAATAAGCGCAACGGAATCAATGGTTTTTCCTATGCTGATATTGAAAGCAGCCTGCCAAAGTTTAACGGCAATAGCCGCTACCAGAGTAATTATAACCGCCCAGCCGGTATCAACAACTTCCGGTGTAAGTATCTTGAAAAAGGAAGTTTTTGCAAGTTCAACTCCCACCAAAATAATTACTATGGACACTATAAGACCTGAAATATACTCAATCCTTGCGTGTCCGTAAGGGTGCTCCTTGTCCTCCGGCATAGCCGCCAGCTTAAAGCCCAGCAGTGCAATTACACTGGACGAAGCATCTGCCAAATTGTTCACACCGTCTGCAACGACAGCAATACTTCCCGAAACTGCTCCCACTATAATTTTCATAGCACAAAGCAGGAGGTTGGAGAAAACTCCGACAAAACCTGCCAACTTGCCATAAGCTTCACGTACTTGAGGTTCCTTAACGTTTTCAGGATTCTTAACGAATCTTTTTATCAGTAACCGCCGCATTTTCTCAACTATTTCTGTGCTTCAAAGGCTTCTTTTAACCCTATAGTAAGCTGATCCGCACATGAAGTCTTTTTGAAACCGCATTTAATTCCCTCTAAAACAGGCGTAACCTCTTCTATAGTTTTTCCCTGAACCAATGAGCTTACAGCCTTGAGGTTTCCGTTACACCCGCCTTGGAACTGAATATGCTTAATTACATTTCCCTCCAACTCAATCTCAATCTTGCTGGGACAAACGCCTCTTGGATAAAAATCGTAAGCCATAAAAATCTCCCTTTCAATAATCTATTTAACTTTTGCTAAAATTATTTTTTGTATCCCTCCGGAAGTGTATACTTTTTAGCTTCTTCTTCACCGGCAAGGATTCTGATTCCTCCTGCTGCTAAAGCGTCCATTTCTGATTCGCCCGGCATACTTTCTACATGAGTATAGCAGCTGAATTTTTCTGTAATAAACTTAACCAGACCCTTATCGTATGCCAAACCTCCTGTGAGAATGATGGCATCAGTTTTTTCTCCCATGATACCCATAAGCGCACCGATGGACTTGCAGAAACCATAAACCATAGCATAGAAGTAATTTTCCGCATTTTTATCTCCGGCTAAAATTTTATTTTCGATTTCTCTTCCGTCAGAAGTTCCAAGGTGAGCTATGAGACCACCCTTACCGCGTATAAGCTTCTTTACTGCCGCTTTGTCGTATTGACCTGAGAAGCAAAGCTCTATGAAGCTGAGAAGCTGTGCTCCGCCGGAACGTTCTGCTGAAAAGTGCAATTCATCATCACCAACGGTGTCAATGAGTTCACCATGTTTGAATGCCATTACAGAGGTGCCTCCGCCCATGTGACAAACAATTACATTGAGGTCTTTAGCTTTCTTCCCAATGGATTTTGCATATTTGATAGACTGCGCGCGACCGTTAAGAACGTGTGCTGTGGAGTTTCTCTTGAACTGAGAAAAGCCTGTAATCTTGGCTATTTCAGGAAGATTTCCGGAAGTTACCGCGTCATAAATATATGCATTTGCACCTGAAAGCTTGGCAAAACCTGCACCAATAAGACCTCCAAGAAGTGATGCGTGCGGTCCGCAAAGATCATCACTGGAAAGAGCTGTACAAAGATTTTCGTCCACGATATATGCTCCGCTTGTAATAGGCGGATTTAAGATAATACCGCCTCTGCACATAATAATGTCAATCGATTTAACATCAATGTTTTCATCTTGTAACGCTTTTTCAATATATTCAGTTCTGTAAGGTGCTTGCGCTGCGATGGTTGGAAAACTTGCAATTTTAGCTGCGTCGTGATCCACATCCTTTTGAAACAGCTTTTTTTCATCATCAAAAACTGCAATTTTTGTGCTGGTTGAACCGGGGTTAATTACTAATACTCTATTTGACATTTCGTCCTCCATGATATAATTTTATTTTTACTACTTTACTTGCGCTGCACAAAGCAAAAGAGAATAATATTTCTCTTCAAAGCTGGAACCTCTTGATGAAAGAACAATAGGGACTTTGGCTCCTACAATAATTCCTGTCATCCCCGCTCCGCCCAGAACAATAAGTAGTTTAGATGCTAAATTGCCGGCTGCCATGCTAGGCACCAGGAGAATATCCACATCTCCCGTTACCTTTGAGTTATATCCTTTAATAGCTGCCGCTTCCTTTGAAAAAGACAGGTCACAGGAGATAGGCCCCTCAAGATTTAACTTTCCGAACCTACCCTCATCTGCCATCTTCTTCAATTCAGCTGCTTCTGTAGATTCTATAACCTTTGGATTAACCTTCTCTGCTGCTGCTATTACAGCAACATTAGGGCAGTCATAGCCTAAATTTCTGAAAAGACTTAAAGCATTGTTAAGAATGCCAATCTTCTGGTCTAAAGTCGGGTGCGGAATCATGCCCCCGTCTGTAAAAGCAACCAGCTTGTGATAGCTTGGAATTTCAAGAATGGCAACATGAGACATAACACCGCCCATGCCTATTCCTGTCTCTTTATTTACAACCTCTTTAAGCAAGGTAGCAGTTTCCAGTTTACCTTTCATAAGGAAGTCTCCCTTTTTTTCACGAATGAGCTTAACCGCTTCAAATGCGCAAGCCTTATCCTCTTCAATATCAATAATAGCTTCTTCATCTACTGTATAATTTAACTTTTTAGCTATGTCGATAATCTTTTCTTTTTGCCCAACCAGTGTATATTTGATATACCCCTCTGAATGAGCTTTTAGTACCGCTTCCAAAGCATGCTCGTCATGAGCGGCTGCCACTACAACTCTTTTTCCCGGATTTTCCTTTACCGCTACGGTTAACTCCTTAAAATTTTTAAGTGCCATTTTTTCTCCTTTTTCTAATAAATCTCGTTCCAGATTCACTATATTATATCACTTTTCCTGTATTTATAACAGTTTCTTTCGCTAAAAACCAAGAAAAATGCAGTCTTTTGCGACTTTATTTTAATTTTTGCTTAAATAATGATATTAAGTGTTTTAACTTTTTTATCTTTTTAAATATCGCAAAGAAACGAAAGGTTTGCTTAAACGCAAGTGAAATTTATTTTTTGTCCCACAAGCCGTAATTTACATTTTTCTGGTGAAAAAACCTGGGAGCCCCTTTCAGAGCTCCCAATATCTTTAAATTGGATTATAACAAACTCATACCAATTTCTACAGCTTTGAGATTGTCTTCAACAAAGGCAGGTTTTACATTGTTTTTAATGATAGCCTCCCAATTTATATCAACAAGATTCATCGCCTTAATAAGCGTTCCCAAAAGAACGATATTCTGAGTCTTGCCGTTACCAAGCTTCATAGCTTCTTCTGTGGCATTAACCACTGTAACATCCTTACATGCAGCCTTAACTTGATCGACAATATCATCAGCATAGTCCTTTTCGCCCATGATTACAGGCATTGGCATCATTTCGTGGTTATTTACAACAACCTTTCCCT
The DNA here is from genome assembly GCA_041797745.1 of Bacillota bacterium. Lineage (GTDB taxonomy): Bacteria > Bacillota > Clostridia > Peptostreptococcales > Anaerovoracaceae > UBA3871. The sequence continues at coordinate 38,702 of JBHBZU010000047.1, read as the reverse complement.
CCGGCTTAAGATATTCAAGCCATCTTAAAGCTTCCATCTTTTCAAAGGAAACAATAAGGTCTGCCGCTCCCTTTTCGATAACAGGTGACCACACCTTGTCGCCAAATCTAACCTGAGAAGAAACGGAACCGCCACGTTGAGACATTCCGTGAATTTCAGACATTTTTACATCATAGCCCTCTTCCATAAGACCTAAAGTAAGGAGCTTGGAAGCAAGGATAGTTCCCTGTCCGCCTACGCCGACCAGTAATACGCTCTTAGTTTCCATTATTTTGTCTCCTTTCTAATTGCATTCTTAGGGCAAATCTGCTCACAAACTCCGCAGCCTACGCACTGAAGTGAGTCAATTTCCGCTTTCTTGGTTTCTCTGTTAAGGAAGAGTGCCGGACATCCGCTCTTAAGACACATCTTACAACCGATACATTTATCTGTATCAACAACGTCCCTATCCTTATACGCTTCAGGGAAGTGTTCCTTGTCATCTTCGGAGAACTTCTTGAGTACACAAGGGTACTTTGTAATGATAACTGACGGTTCATCAAGCCCAAGAGCCCAGTCTAAAGTTTCCTTTACAACCTTTAAGTCGTTAGGGTCAATAGTTCTGACATTCTTTGCACCGAGGGCGCGAACAACGGTTTCAATATCCAGCATAGTTGCGTCCGACGTACCGTCAGCGAGCTTACCGGAACCCGGATTTTGCTGATGTCCTGTCATACCTGTAATACGATTATCCAAGATGACAGATACTGTCTTGGAATTGTTATAGATACATTCTGTAAGAGAAGTCATACCTGAATGGAAGAACGTGGAGTCGCCCAATACCGACACAACTCTCATGTCGGAGCCCGCCATTTCAAAGACTTTAGCCGCACCGTGTCCTGAGGAGAAAGAAGCTCCCATACAAGTTGCCGCATCCATTGCATTATATGGAGGTGCGAAAGCAAGGGTATAGCAACCGATATCTCCTGACACCATTACATTTTTGCGCTTTCCAAGGTCATAGAAAAAGCCTCTGTGTGGGCAACCTGCGCAAAGTGCCGGCGGTCTGTTTACAATATCCTTACGGTCATAATCAAGAACAGGGAGTTCTTCCCCTGTAACGCTCCTTCTGATTACATCCGCTGTCATTTCATCATATTTAGGGAAAGTATTCTTTCCGAAGATAATATCCTTAAAGCCTAACTTTAAGAGTGCGTCTTCAAGAATAGGGTCATCCTCTTCGATTACATATACCTTTTCAAGACCCTCACAGAATTTAGCCATCTTCTTTTCAGGAAGCGGATAGGTAAATCCCAACTTTAAGTAGTTAACTGTATCACCGAAAACTTCCTGCGCAAAGCAATAGCACATGCCGGAGCATACAACGCCAATCTTTTTGCCATTGTCCTCTATTCTGTTCATCGGAGTTTCCTCGGAAAATTCTTTAAGAGCAGAAAGTCTTTCTTCAAGATTTCTTCTAAGAACTTTCGCATTTGCCGGTACTGTTACGTACTTCTTCGCATTCTTTACGTAAGGCTTTACAGGAACTTCCTTGCGTTCACCGCATTCAACAATGCCCTTGGAGTGACAAGCTCTGGTTGTCATTCTCATAAGGATAGGTGTATCAAACTTTTCAGAGATTTCGAAAGCCTCCATCATAAAATCTTTCGCTTCTTGAGAAGTTGACGGTTCCATCATTGCCACCTTAGCTGCAATAGCATAATTTCTGTTGTCCTGCTCATTTTGAGAGGAATGCTGTCCTGGTTCGTCAGCTGTGATTATTACGCAACCTCCGTTTACGCCCTGATAGGCAAAAGTAAATAGCGGGTCTGCCGCCACGTTAAGACCAACGTGCTTCATGGAAGCCATTGATCTTCCGCCTGCAAAAGAAGCACCGATAGCCGCCTCCAGCGCTACCTTTTCATTCGGCGCCCACTCGGAATATACCTCTTTGTAAGTGGTCATGTTTTCAAGAATTTCTGTCGACGGAGTTCCCGGATAAGCAGAGGCAAAATGTACGCCTGCTTCCCACGCACCGCGTGCTAAAGCTTCATTACCGGTTAAAAGTGTTTTCATTACAATTTCCTTTCTCTAAGCTTCTCTAGTAATAGTTTCTAATATCCCACGTTGCTACTTGGGGCAAAAACTCCTACTGCCCCCCTACTCCTTTATAATACCTCAAATTGAATACAAAAGAAATAAGTTTTGAGGATTGTATTCAATTTTTGCTTTCACGGTTTTCCCCCTCTCAACCTTGACTTTTCAATTAAAATAGTGTATTGTTAATAAGCGATTTGGCTTTGTGGCGCCCTTAAAAATTATCTTCTTCATGAATATATATCCGAAAAAGACCGCAAGTTGCGCCTTGCCAAAGAGCAAAATTCAGCACCTATGGAGGCAAATTAGTATGAGACTTAGAAAAGATAACGAATTAATGCAAGATGAGGAAATACTCATTGTTTCTGAAGTATCCGACGCCCTCGCACATCCGGCACGTATCAAAATATATCAATTCATTTTAAAATGTAACAAAGATAGAGAGCCTGTATGCAACAAGGACGTGGTTGCAGCTTTCGATTATTCTCAAGCAACCATTTCCCAGCATATCAAAAAGTTGACTCAGGCAAAGCTGATTGAGGTCAAAAAGCAGGATAAGTGTTCTTTTTACTTTGCCAATATCGGACGACTGGCGCAATACCTGAACGCAACTAAAAAGTTCAGCTCTTTTCAGGCAAGAGATTAACCGCTCTTCCTCCGCCATGGCTACTATTTTCATTTAAGATTGAAAAACGCAGCAGAGGTTATTTTAACAAATAAGCAGTGTATTAAGATTCACGCTTTTTCAGACGCCTATTCAAATACTTATTATTTGAAAAAACAATATCAGAAATTCAAAAGAGCCGAGACCACTTTCGTGAATCCGGCTCAATTATTTTTAATTTATTCGTTTTTAAGAGATTCAAGTGCAGACATCTTCATGGCACGATTTGCAGGTGAGTATCCTGCGAAAACGCCGATGGCTGTAGCGAATCCGATAGCTGCAAAGACCAGCCAAAGAGGAACATAGGAAATAACCGTTCCGTTACCTCCTCCTATAGCACCAAGTGCTGAACTTACCACATCGAAGAATACGGTATTCAGCAGCAGTGATATTATTCCGCTTAATGCCACGCCTACCATTCCTCCGATTCCGCCTATCATAGCCGCTTCTAATAAAAACATGCTGCGAATATCTGCAAGGTTAGCGCCTATTACTTTCATTACACCGATTTCCCGCGTTCTTTCATAAACGGACATAATCATAGTGTTTGTAATACCCAGTGCTGCAACAATCAGAGAAATGCCTCCGATTCCTCCCAAAATCATCTGAATCATTTGAGAAGTTTTCTTCATAGCCTGAAGCCAGTCAATAGGAGAGCTTGTTTGGTACCCCTGATCCTTAAGATTAGAATTGATATCTTCAACAAAGCTTAAATCCTGGATATAAACCAAGGCTTCTTGATAAGTTCTTCCCTTACCTTGATTTTGCACAATTCTTTCTTTATTAGTCTTGGCAGTTTCCTTTTTGATTTTTTCCAAGGCTTCCAAATTCATATATACGCTATAATCCGAATTGTCATTTGTCTCCGCTAAAACTCCGGCGGCCTTAACGTCATAAACCTCGTATTTTGGATTGTCCTCCGGAATTTCACCTGCCTTATGACCGTAAAAGCCGTCTCCCGTAAGAATTAAATCTTCCCTCATTACATCTATGGTCTTGCTGTCATAATGCTTGGACTGAGGATTGTAGAACCACTCAAGTACACTGGAACCAAAGAGCAAAACGTTTTTATCCGTTATGGTGAGCATTCGCCCGTCTTTCAGCTCGTAATTAAATTTTTCAAATACCTCTGGGTTAATACCTTTTATCTGCAAGTTTGCAATATACTTGCCCGCTGCAATGGTCATGTTGTCTGAAATTACAGGAGTTACTGCGGTTACTCCCTCGATATTACTAATATCCTCCAAGGTTTCGTCATTGAGGATACCCTTTTGTCCCTCTTTGCCTCCATTGCTCTCTCCACCCCAGTAGTTAATAGTAATCATATGTAAATTACCGTAGCTTTCTATTTCCGCTTCATAACTTTTGGTAAGTCCAAAGCCGATGGAAAGCATAAGTACAACAGAACAAGTTCCTACAACAACGCCCATAATGGCGAGAAGTGACCGCGTGCGTCTCCTTAGCAGGTTCTTAAAGCAGAGGCTGAACAAATCAAGTATGTTCATTCTTCACCTCCACTATTTATCGGTATTATTTTTTTCTGAATCAGCAGTCGCTCCGGAAGCCTCTTCTGATTTTGTTTTTTTGTTATCAAATTCAAGCTCAAAAGCCGCGTCGTCTAATTCAAGCTTTCTTGCTGCTTTCTTCTTAATAATTTTCTTGGCAATTAAAGCGATAATTATTAACAGCAGTAATACGATTCCTGCGATAATAATGCTCTTTGGAATACCTTTCTTTTCAGGCATAGGCTCTTCCATTCCGCCTTCGTCTCCCATAGGTGTATATTCCGAAGCTTCAAACTTGAAAGGAATCTGTTCAACAACGGTGTTTCCGTCCGGATCATCATACTGGAAGATAATGTTTCCCTCTACGGTTCCCGCTTCATTTGCTGTTGCATAAAATTCGTATTCTCCCTTTGCTCCGGGTGCGAAATTACCTACAAAATCGGAATTGGACTCCATTGTGCTGAAATTTCCGTTTGCGTCTATCATGAGATTGTTCAAAGTAGTCTTTCCCATGTTGAAATACTTTATGGAACAACTTACGGAATCTCCCACATAAGCCTCTCTTGGTGCTGTAAATTCGCCGATAACCAAACGAGAGTTCTGATTCACTTTAATAGAAATTACGTCTTCAGAAGAAAAGGCAGTACCCGAAGAATCTTCATAGGCGGTTGTTATATTAATGGATGAAACCTTTTGCTCTGCGTCAGTAGGCACGCTGAGTGCGATACTGTGGTGGTCTGTTCCCTTGGAAACCATCTTTTCGATGAAATAAGAATTGCTCCCCTTTGCAGGAACAAAAGGACCGTTTGCTGAAACTGTAACCTTGATATTGTAAAGTGTTTTATTGGAAGTATTGATTAAATCTAAACCCAAGTCAAAAGTGCTGCCTGCTGCAACCGCAGTTCCCGGTATGGAGTAATCCTTTAACATGATACGCGGATTAGTCTCTCCTTTTTTTGAATCATCTTCCTTTTTATCTTTAGCATTTACATTAAAGAAAAATGTTTTAACCACAGAAACTGCTTGGTTCTGGTCATCTGTTCCGGTAACGGTAATTACAAACTGCTTGTTTCCTGAAACAGCGTCCTTTTCTACTTGAATATTAAAATCACAAGTCTTTTTCTTTGCAGAATCTATGTAACCTAAATTTGCAGAAGACGCCCCACCGTGAATACCTACGCCCTCAGGAAGAGTAAGTGTAACGGTTGCATTCTTAAGTCTTGAGGATGTAGCATTGTAACATTCTATCAAAAGATGATTGTTGCTACCTATATAAAAACCGTCTTCAGGTTCAATGCTGGCATTAATTTCAACACTTACTGCATTTGCTCCCGGACCGGTTGAGCTATATTCGGTGATGAAAAAATAAAAATATCTTGAAGAATAGATTTCTTCCCCTTTGTTGTACAGTGTAAATGTATAGCTGACATTAGTTGCTGTACAGTATTTTGAGGCAGTTACATTGAAACCGATTTCCGCGGAATCTCCTTTTTTGTTTAGAGTAACTGTACCTGTATTTTTTACATTTACTTTAAGACCTGCGGAGTCCTTTAAATTAATTTTTACCTCGTCATAGGTAATAGGTGAACTCATTTGGTTTTCAATCTTGATAGATACATCACCGGAGCTTCCCTGCATTATGTATCTGTCTCCGCCGGCAGTTGAGACCCTAAGTGCGTCCCCCGGCAATTCTGTTGCAAAGGAACTAATTCCTGTAGTGATGATAATCATCAGAAAGACCATTAAAATCGCTGCTATTCGAATCCCGCTGTTTTTGAAACTTACCTTCATTTTCTAATTCTCCTTATCTCTCTTATCTCTAATCTCTATTATATTTCCATCCTTGATGGTAACGATTTTAGTTGCATATTCTGCAATGGTTCTGTCGTGAGTTACCAGAATCAAAGTTTGATTCTTTTCTTTCACCTCTTTTATGATGAGATCCATTACTTCTTTAGTGGTATTACTGTCCAAGTTACCCGTAGGCTCATCTGCGAAGATGATTTTCGGACTGCCCACCAAAGCTCTGGCAATGCCCACTCGCTGCTGCTGACCACCTGACATCTGCGTCGGCTTACGCTTTTCATAGCCCTTTAACCCTACTGCCGCCAAGGCTTCATGGGCTTGCTGACGACGCTTACGTTTTTCGCTTTTACGGAAAATCAACGGCATCATCACATTTTCCTCCGCCGTTAACATCGGCATTAGGTGATAAGCTTGGAATATGAATCCGATATTCTTTTGACGGAATAGTGTTATTTCCTCTTCATTGAGTTTGTGAATAGGAACGCCTCCGATGAGAATCTCCCCTCGACTAGGCTTTTCCAGCCCCGCAACCATATTTAAGAAAGTAGATTTACCTGAACCCGAAGTTCCCAAAAAGCAAACAATATCACCCTTATAAATATCAAGGCTGATATCGTCTAAAGCGATGACTCTCTCATCGCCCATTCTATAAATCTTTCTTACATGTTTAACCTGTATAAGTGGTAACATTTTAAATTTATCCCCCTAAATCCTATTCTATACTATCCCTTAACACCGTTATACCATAGTAAAAAACTATTTGCAATAAATATTTATTCAATACTTTTCCAATAATTCTCTCCTATTTTTTTCCCACTCTTCTCTGATGATAGAAAAAAGCATGGCATCCCTAAAACTTCCGTCATAACCTTTACAGGCCTTTCGGATAGTACCCTCTTTTACAAACCCGCATTTTCTTGCCACCGACAAGGACCTTTCATTACATGGATAAATAGCTATAGAAATAATATCTAAGCCCTCTTTGCTAAAGCCGAAATCAATTAAAGCTCTTGCGGCCTCCGTCATAATGCCTTTTCCCCAATACATCCTGCCCAAAGAATACCCCAGCTCCTTACTTTTGACAGCTTCTCTTCGCTTGTCGGGCATGAGTCCTATAGAACCTATAATATGACCTGAATCCTTTATTTTTATGGCATAATCTCCTTGTGGAATGAATAACTCTTTTATGATGTCCAAAGAATGTCTCGGACTTTCATGAGGTGCCCAGCCCGCAGCAGGACCAACTTCGGGATGACGGGCATACTCATAAAGTTCTATCGCCATGTCCTCTGTTGGTTCCCACGGAATTAATTCAAGTCTTTCGGTTTCTATACTTCTCATTTTTTCATACCTCTTTCCTTTTTCCCTATTCAGTAGTTGAAAGAACTGTATTATATTTCTCAACCTGAGAAATTTTCATATTGGATACTTCTGCCGGATCTACTTCTTCCAAAAGTCCTAAAACCGTTGGTCCTAAATAAATCGTCTCTAAAATCTTCCCATCTAAAGAAACCTTACTATATTGAGTGAAATTTTCCCCTTTTATATAATAATTATCTCCAATCTGCACTACTTCATTTATCTTAATAGGATTAATGCCCATCTGCATATTTGTTCTGTCAAATGGCACCTTTTCACCATATATGAATCTTTTACCATAAAGCATGTCATACTCTAAAGCCTTTAAATTGCTCAAATATTTCGGATCCTCCTGATGATTCTGATGATACTTAAACAAAAGCCCCTCATGGATTCCCAAAAGGTCAAATACAGTCGCCATAAGTTGATAAGCTCGCAAATCCTGTTTAACGCTCTTCATTTTGAAGTTGCTCCAAATAACGTATTCCGTATTGTAAAGATTTCCGCTTTTCATTTCTTCCGCGGTCATTTCCAACGCCGGCAGGTGATCGCCGTAAAATACAACTACCACATCCTCATCAAATTTATTAAGTTCATCAAGCAGTTGTCCAACCCATAAATCCATTTCATAAATTTGATTTACGTAATATTCATACTGCCATTTAAGACTTTTAGTAGGTGCGTCTACAATAATTAAAGGCTTTTCAATAATCTGTTCTGTCGGATATTTACCGTGACCTTGAACGGAAACCGTAAATATAAAATCTTTTTTCTTGTCCTTCTTAAGTGCAGCCATAATCTGCTCTGTAAGAATAGAGTCCTTTGCCCAGTTTCTTGGAGTCTTAATTACATGATTCATGTATTCCAAGCTGGTAAAACTGTCAAATCCAAGATTTGGATATACTATGTTTCGGTCATAGAAAGCACCGCGATGATTGTGAATCGCATGGGTATTATAGCCTAAATCCTTTAAATCATATGCTGCTGTTTCGCAGGTTTCTTCGCCGAGAATTGCCTTATATGGATATTCTCCCGGTCCAAAGAACTTGACACTCATTCCTGAAAGAACTTCAAATTCAGTGTTAGCTGTTCCCGCTCCCACAGAGGGTGCTGTGAAATAACCTGACGAACAGGTTTCTTTCAATTTTCTGAAATTAGGAACCGGATCCTCCGAACAGCTGATAGAATTAACTTCAAGAGGATCAATAAAGGATTCCAGTTGAATAACGATGATATTCGGTTGCTTCTTTTCTATATCTTCAATATGCCTTTGAAAAGTACCGTCTTTAGAAAGCTCCCCCTCGTTATATATGCTCATTATCATATCTTTTGAATAACCTAAGGGTCTTTTCACACCGGTATTAAGCCAAGTATTTAAGAAACAGTATGAAAATCCGTTGTCTCTATAAGCATAGGCCAAGTTTCCAAAGTAGGTATCCAAAATATTTACTTTAACTGCGCCCCACACGGCACCTATGCTTAAACATATTACTGCCACAAAAGTTATGATATTTTTAATCCAAGGAATTTTATCTTTCTTTCTTGGTCCTTTGATAAAGAGTAATATTAATGCAGCAATTAACAGCACTGTACCTATTGCCGCTAAAATAATCATCTTGGTTGAAAGATAGTTTGGAATAATATCAATACCATCTTCCAATATCTTAAGGTCTTTTGTGGTGAAAGGCGTCATTCTGTTTCTAAGTATTACACCGTTGGCGATACCAACACCAAGCCACGTTCCGCCTATTACAATTCCCATAAACAGTCTTCTGTGAACGAGCAGCAATAAACTGAAAGTTGAAAAGACAATAACCGCATTCAATATAAAAATTAATGGTGAATTAAGGAGAAAAGCGAGTCCGCCGCCAAATCCCTGTCTTGCCATAACCTCAATAGCTAATGTAAGAGCGAATGACACTATTGCGTTTATACAAAGCACAAGACTTACATCATATTTAGTTAATCCCTTTAACTTTTCCATTTTTAACCCCTTATTTTTGCAATTTCATTTGCTAGTTTTGCAAACTCATTTAAATCTAAAGTTTCCGCCCTGCGATTAGCTTCAATCCCCGAAGCCTCAAGCACTGCAACTGCCATATTTTTATCAATTCCACACACCCCTGTAATAGAATTTGATAAGGTTTTGCGCCTTTGTCCGAAGCCTCCCTTGACGGTTTCAAAGAAAACCTTTTCGTCCAAAAGTTCTACCGGTCTTTTAGGTCTGATATTTAATTTAAGCACCATAGAATCAACATTCGGCTGCGGAACGAAAACATGCCTTGGAACCTCTACAATTCCCTCTACCGTGCAATAATACTGAACTGCAACGGAGATAGCCCCATATGTCTTTTTTGCCGGCAAGGACTTTATGCGATCTGCCACTTCTTTCTGCATCATTATAGTAATGCTGTCCGCCTTAACCCCATCCTCCAGTATTTTCATGATAATTGGAGTAGTTATGTAGTAAGGCAGATTTCCGATAATTTTTACCCTCTCTATTTCAATGCCCTTTACTTTAGCTTTTTCTTTTTGGTCTGCAATGAGAGCATTTAAGTCTGTTTTTAATATATCTTGATTTACCACTTCAACATTTTCAAAAGTCGCTAAAGTATCCTGCAAAATCGGAATCAGATTTTTATCAATTTCTATCGCAGCCACTCGCCCTGCCTGTTTTGCAGCCTCTACCGTAAGAACTCCAATCCCTGGCCCTACTTCAATAATCAAATCTTTCTTTTCAATTTCCGTGGCATTTATAATTTCATCAATAATATCCTTATCTGTGAGGAAGTTCTGCCCCAAACTTTTTGAAAGCTTGAATCCGTATTTACTTTTAATCTCATTAATCGTGGATGTTTCGTAAAGCCTCATGATACTCCTCTTTAGTAATTCCAAAATAATTCAGCTTTTTTAAAAAGGCGTTAGCATTTCCACTGCCAATTCCCAAAGCCTTTCCCAAGTCTTCTCTTCGCCGGGAAGCCCCGTCTAAGCCTGTAAGTTTCGCTTCCACCAAATCCTGTTTATTAAACAGACCGCTTCCCTCACATGAGGTGCAATGCGCCTTTTCCAGAGCCTCACGGATAGCTTCCGGTTTAGCATTTTCAATACCCACATCCCCTTTGCAAGTAGCATCTTCTCGCGAAAGAAACGCTTCTTTGGCATTGGGACAGCGTTCCTTTACTCTCCTGCGAATCTCTCCGCCAGCATAGTCAGGATCTGTGAATATAATGATTCCGATATCTGAATTTTTGTAAGCGTTGTCAATCAGCTCCCAAATTTGCTCATTGATACCCCAGCCATGAGTTTCTATGGTTTGAGCTTCTACCGCCTTATTTATAGCAGCGGTGTCATCTCTCCCCTCTACTACAATAATTTCCTTTATTTTCATTACCTGTCTCCGCTATTTTCAATAGCTTCTCCTGTAGTGTCTGTATTATTTTCCTTTTCTTCAGTCGGTACCACATAAAGAGTTTCGCCCGGCATAATGAGCTTTAGAGTCTCTCTTGCTTTCTGACGTACATACTCCTCATCTTCGGCATTCTTAAGCTCGTTTTCTTTCTCTTCTTTTTCCTTTTTCAACTCTTCATTTTGTTTAAGTACTTCTTTTTGCTGCATACGAAGAGAAACTATATCTATCGCGGAGTACGCCAAAAGCCCCACAATCAGAAGAGTTGCCAAAAAATGCACCAGTCTTCGATTTTTTCTCTGCTTCTTCTGCCTGTTTGAAAGTTTTTTCTCTTTCTCCAGTCTTTGACGTTCCTCTTCCTCTATTCTTTTTTCAGCTCTGCGCTTTCTCCGAAGCTCTCTTTCTTCAGTAATATCAATTACCTTTTTGTTTCTTCGAAATTCGCGACTTCTACTTGGTTTTCGTTTAAACATATATCATATGTCCTCTTTTAATACTGACCAAAAGCTAATCTCCAATGGGTACTCCACGTAAAACAGAGGGTGCCAAAGGCAAGGTGACTGTCACCTTGGTTCCTCTCCCCTCCTTACTTTCAATAGCTATTTCTCCGCCATGCTCCTCAACAATCTGCTTTGTTATGGAAAGACCAAGTCCTGTTCCTCCCATAGCCCTGCTTCTTGCCTTATCCACTCGGAAGAACCTTTCAAATACGCGAGAAATTTCATTCTCAGGAATGCCGATTCCGTTATCCAATACGACGATTTCAACAGTTCTGTCTTTTCTTATAGCGTCTACGTCGATACGGCCGCCCTCCTGTGTATATTTTATAGCATTGGAAAGGATATTTAAAACCACCTGCTCGATTTTGTCTCTGTCAGCAACCACAGGTAAGGCCTCATTTGAATTGAAGAGAATATTTAATTGCTGATTTTTCTGCTTTGCGGTAAGTTCTACTTTAGTTACTGCATTTTTTATAAGCGGAATCATGTTGGTTTCTTTCATGCTCCACTTTTCCTGATTGTTTTCCATTCTGGAAAGCTGCAACAACTCTTTAACCAAACGATTCATGCGATCTGCTTCGGTATCAATAATTTCTAAAAACTGGTGCTGCATTTCCGAATCCTCCACTATACCGTCTAATAGAGTTTCCGTGTAGCTTTTAATGGTAGTAAGAGGTGTTTTCAGCTCGTGTGAAACATTGGCAACGAAATCCATTTGCATATTTTCCAGCTTCTGTCGCTCCGAAATATCCTGAATAATCATGAGAATACCGATATCTCCTCCGGTTTCATCTCTATATCTATCATATCTTACAGCATAAATTGCACCGCCGTATTCAAAAACTTCGCTGGCAGCTTCCTTTTCACAATTAGCTTTTAGTTTTTCCAGACATAAATTTTTGTCAATGCCGGCAATGAGGCTGTCATAGGACGGCACTTCTCTTTCCGTTGGAACGTAAGCTCCGTCGAAGCCGAGAAGCGACCATGCTGCTTGATTGGCATGAATTATATTACCGTCTAAATCTACTGCAATCAGAGCGTCTGCCATTTGGCGCAATACCGCCTCCAGCTTCGTCTTCTCGCTCTCAATTTGAGAAAGAGTCTCATTTAGCTTTATTCGGAGAATATTGAACATATTCGCCAGTTGACCGATTTCGTCATCGGAATTGATACTGACTTCTTGTGAAAAGTCTCCCTCAGACATCTGCTCAGCCTTGGCTGTTACGTCTTTAATCGGCTCTGTAATACTCTTTGCAATAAATATACCCAGAACCACTGTAATTGCTAAAGCAAGAATCATTGCTCTTGTAAAGATGTATCCCGCTTCCTTAACGGAATCTTTGATGGAGCTTAAATCTGCCCTTACATAAACAACTCCCAATACGTGTCCCCTGTCATTTTCAATGGGAAAAACTTCGTTCATGACGTTTATCTTCATGTTGGAAGTGGATATGGTACTGTATGACTCCGCATCCTGACCCGTAAGGGAAAGAATGATGGCATCACAATCGAGGATATCTAAAGCCGTCTTGTTTTTAGAATCCACAGTAGAAGCAATAATATTCAATTTATCGTCTACTACATAAAGTTCCTGATTTAGACTTATGCCCCAGGAATTTATGCTGGCTGAAATTTCTTCTTTGTGATCTGCCAAATTATCATAAGCAGCAAACGAAGAAGTTAGCGCTCCTTCGTTTACAATGTTCTTGATATTGGTTCTTATGGAATTGGTATAATATTTTTCGAGCTGATTTGTCAGAAAGACGCCAATTACGGTAGTGGCTATAAATACCAAAAGTACATATACCATTACCAGCTTCCCGCTGATACTTCGGCCCAATGCAGATTTTATCATTGATTAAGGCCTCCTGAAATAATAACCTATTCCTCGCTTTGTCATAATATATTTAGGGTCGGAAGAATCGTCCTCCAGCTTTTCTCTGAGGCGACGAACCGTTACGTCTACAGTTCTGATATCTCCGTAATACTCATAACCCCAAACTTCTTCAAGAAGCTGCTCTCTGGAAAAGACTCTGCCCTCCGCCAGCGCCAGATACTTTAGAAGTTCAAATTCGCGTTGAGTCAACTCCAGGGCTATACCCTCTTTTCGTACTTCGAAACGATTCATGTCAATTTCCAAATTTCCAAAGGTCTGTATATCTGCCGGCGTACTCTTTGCCAAATCGGAAAAATCCGTTCTTCTTATATTTGCCTTAATTCTGGCAATCAGTTCTCTCATGCTGAAAGGCTTGGTTATATAGTCGTCTGCCCCCAATTCTAAACCCACAACCTTGTCGATTTCTTCTTCCTTGGCAGTAACCATGATTATAGGTACAAGGCTGGTTTCTCTAACTTTTTTACAAACTGCAAAGCCATCCATGATAGGCAACATTACATCTAGAAGTATCAGACTCGGATTTTCGCTGATTGCCAGCTCGTACCCGCTTTGCCCGTCATATGCTGTAATTGCCTCATAGCCCTCTTTTTCAAGATTGAACTTGACAATGTCGGAAATAGCTTTTTCGTCTTCAATTATAAGTATCTTTTTCTTATCCATGTTTTTTCACCTTCACATTTATTTTTATAAATATTTTAATGGATTCTTAGGTGTTCCGAAGTACTGTACTTCGAAATGGCAATGTGCCCCTGTGCTTCGTCCTGTTGAACCTACATTGGCAATATGCTGTCCCTGATATACCGACTGTCCCACTTTTACAAAAAGCTTGGAGCAGTGTGCATAAACAGTCGTATAGCCACCGCCGTGATCAATCTTAACAACATAACCGTAGGAACCGGAATATCCCGCAAACTTAACTGTTCCTCCGTCTGAAGCTCTTATTGGAGTTCCTGATGGACAAGCCAAGTCTATACCGTTATGCATTCTTCCCCATCTTGGACCGAATTTGGAAGTAAGTCTGAATCCGGATACAGGATATTTGAATTTACCTGTTCCCTTCATAGCCGGAAGAGGTTTAGTTCCCCTTATAATTACAGCATTTACCGGCTGCTTTGTAATAGCCGAGTCAAGCTCCAGCTTTGCTACTTCCACACCGTTATTTCTAACAACCTTGGAAGTAACAGTTCTTTCACCCAACTGTCCTGCTACCTTGGTAGAGGTATCGTTCTTGTAAAGAGCATTGCTGTCTTCATAAGTAGTAAGGAACGGAATATATTCAACGTATTTGCTTATCTCCACAGTCTGTACAGTCAAAAGAGGAATAGCCTTTGTAAGCAGAATTTCCTGACCGATAGACAGTCTGTTCGGTAGAACCGTAGGATTTGAAACCTGAAGATCAGATTGGGAAATGCCATAGTTGGCTGCAATTTTTGAGAAAGTTTCTCCCGGCTGAACAATATGCGTTTTTCTTTCCTCTGCACCTGTCAAAATCTTGTACAGCGCGTCGTTATGGCTATACAGCTTACCCAGCTTGGTTTCTACCGGAACAATCTTTATGGTTTCGGCAAAATCCACCTCTTCATACTGAGTCATACTATTTGCCGGCATATAAGCCATCTTGACCTCGTCAAGAATTTCCCATGCGGCAGTTTTAGATTCAAGGATAGCAATATTTTTGCCCTCAACATTTATGGCATATCCGATAACTGACATATCTTTCATATAAGTCAGACATCTAAGAACCTCTTCCTTTGAATCTACTTCATCAAAAAAGTTCCAAACTTTAGTAAATTTAATATCTTCGTCTTTGTTTATGTAAACTTCGGCATTGTGTTCTTTGGAAAGCTGTTCACTTACCACATCCAAAATAGCAAGAACATCTTCTTGATTCTTTACGACTCCCAGTGTCTTACCGTTATATGCATATTCATAGGCTGTCATCCAGTTGATTCCGGCTACAATAACAATCGCTGCCGCCACGGAAGTTGCAAAGCTCATGAGAACTCCGCGTTTATGTAAATCCAGCCAGTGACGCCATCTGTGCGCCTTAACAACACCCTCTTTTATCGCTTTTTCCGCCTTTTCCGCATTTTGATCCTGCTTATGATCTACTCTGGTGATGAAATGTGCCATCTTATCGGAAAAGCGTCTCTCTTTTTCAATAAGATTGTGTAAAAAAGTTCCGACTTTCTTGTTGAAAGCCTTTCTTCTTATATTCAGAAGCTCCATTCTTTGCTTTCTTCTGACCACAATCTTACGAAATTTATCCGGATATTTGGTTTTAATGGTTTCATTTATGTTTTCATAAGTTTTCTTAATAAAAGCAACAGGCTTTGTAATCAGGTAAAGCTTCAATATTGCTACCGCTTTCAAAACAGTATCAATGACCTTGTCTATGAAGTATTCAGGCTTCCTTTCAGTATTTACCGTAGCCTCGGCAGCAACCTTTTCATCTTTTTTGCCAAGATCCTTAAAGGAAATCTGACCATCCAGGGGAATTGCCTCCTGCCCCTGCTTTTCTTCTTGCTGAATCTGCGTATCCAGTTCCTCAAGTTTTTGCTTAAGCACATTTAACTGAACAGTGTCTCTTGGAATTTCCAGTTCAATATCAGGAGATGGTATGTCTTTTGTCTTTGGCTCCTCAAATTTAGCAAAGATGGCATTTTCCGTAATAACTGCCTGCTCTTCCGCTTTTTCATTTTTGGATTGCTCTCTGCGACGGCGACGTTCCGTTCTACGCTTTGCCATCTCTTGACGAGCTTTTTCTCTCTCCTGTGCAATCTTTTCTATTTCGTCAGAATAACTGTCTATCCCCTGAATCCTATTTTGTATATGAGAACGAATTTGCTCCTTGGCGGAATCCTTGGTGATACCTTGATACTCTTCAGGTAACTCGTGACCTTTAGAAATCGTTGCCATGAACGCTTCTCTTCTCTGTCTCTGCCCCTCCGTTGCAACTTTCGGTGCGGATGAATCCTCCTTGATATTTAAATCAATAGAATCTGTTAATCCTACCTCAGTTTCAGTTGGCTTTTTCTCTATTAAATTTTTTATTTTCTTAAAGATTTTTGCCATTCTTTTGCTTCGCTTAGCCTTGTTTCAAAGCATAAGCATTTCTCCCCATTTTCTCTAAATCCTGTATCCTTGCAAAGAGCACATAAATATTTCTCTTCCAAATAATCTTCAGGATGTCCTAGTTTTGTTAAAATTGCGGTCTGCTCTTTTTGAAGTTTTTCTTTTTCTTCTTTCAGTTCTGCCACCGCAGCCTTGTTTCCTCTGATAATTTGCTGTGTAATCTGTGGCGCTATACGACGCAGATTTTTTCTAATCTCGTTAAGTTTTGGAACCTTATTGCAAAGTGTTTCTATGCGAATGTTAATTTCTTCATGATTTTTCTCTCGCAAGTAGTCATAATACTTTCCTACCATTGCTTGAGAAACCGGCTCACTGACATCTTCCGGCAAAGTCCCTGCCTGTCCTGCCTTGAGCTTGCTTTGTAGCACTTTATCCACATAATTAATATTCGGATTTGAAATACCGCTGGTTTTATTGCAAGCCTCTAAAATTTCCTCCAGTGCAAAGCCGTCGCCGGTAAGCCACCTGTTAATAATTTTTTCTTCCGCTTCCGTAGCATTACGATTAAAGCCAAGGGCTTTGAAAATACGGCGTTGAATCGACCTTGTCTGTTCACAGGTTTCTAAATATTCTTCTATTTTTTCGCTATCGCTAAGACCCTTTTGGGACCAGGATTTAACCACAGCCTCCACATAGCGAGCATTGTCTTTCCCTAAAGTCTTTACACAATAGCCGTAGGCGTAGACGATAAGTTCTACGCTTGCACCATATTCCGAAGACCATGAAGAAATAGCCAGGGCTTCGGTACTGCTTAAAGGTCGACCCAGAATACGTTCCACCTCTGACAAAAGCTCCGATAGCTCCTGATCTACCAAATCTTCGAAGTCATCTTCCTTTTCCCTTGAGGCGTCCTCTTTCGAAAGTTCCTCCTTAAAAGGTACCTCTTTTGGACAATAGAGGGCTTCCTTGCCGCTGATAAGTTCAATGTCAAAGCGATCCTTTGGGTAGATACCGCAATTAATTTTCTTTGCAAGTCCCACCTTAATCCAGTAGTCCCAAGCTTCCTCCACATCTGCTTCCTCCAGCATGAGCTGACCGGCAAAAATGTGAGGCTCCGCAGACTCACCCATATTGGCGTACATCTGTGCCAGCAGATAAACCTTTACAAAATCTCCCGGCGCAGTACCCATGTACTCGCTGATAAATATATTTTCAATCGGCGTATCCTTGATATACCAATTCGTTGTTTTCTCATTTTTGAAAATCATTCGAAATATGCCTCTCCAGCCTTATCGGCGAATTTAGTATATTTTCCTAGCCATGTAAGCTCTACCGTTCCCGTGGAGCCGCGTCTGTGCTTTGCAATCATAACCTCGCAAACCCCCGGCTTTTGAGAATTTTCTTTAGTATAATAATCATCTCTGTAAAGAAACAGTACGATGTCCGCGTCCTGCTCAATAGAGCCCGATTCTCGTAAATCTGCCAGCATAGGATGATGATCCGGTCTGGATTCTACCGCTCTGGAAAGCTGAGAAAGAACCAGTACCGGACAGTCAAGCTCTCTGGCTAAGAGCTTTAAACCTCTGGAAAGCGTCGAAATCTCCTGTTGTCTTGATTCCGTTCTTCCACCTGTAGTCATAAGCTGCAAATAGTCTAACATAACCATATCCAGCCCCTTTTCCGCTTTCAATCTGCGGCATTTATTCTTTATTTCCATCATGCTGATACCCGGTGTATCATCAATGTAAATATTTGCTTTAGACAAGGTATCGCAAGCTAAATTCAAGTCATCCCAATCTTTCGGATTGAGATCTCCCGTTTTAAGTTTAGTTGTCTCTATCCTTGCTTCCATGGATAAGAGTCGTTCTCCCAGCTGTTCCTTGGACATTTCCATGGAAAATATAATAACATTTGCATTACCCTTAAGAGCCGCCTGTTGAGCAACGTTTAAGGCAAAAGCCGTTTTCCCCATGGCAGGTCTTGCCGCTAAAATAACTAAGTCGGATTTCTGAAAGCCGTTTAACTTTTCGTCTAAATCCTTAAATCCCGATGGAACTCCGATAACTCCGCCTTTATTTTTGCCTGCCTCATCTATAAGTGAGATATTGGTGAGCACCACATCCTCAAGTTTGGTTAAATCTTTGTATTGACGTGACTGGGAAATTCCGAAAATGCCACTTTCCGCATAATCTAAAATAGCCTCTGTATCCATCTGTGCCTTGTAACACTTATCCACAACATCGTCGGATGTCGTAATCAGGCTTCGCAAAATGGCGCACTCTGCCACAATTTTTGCATATTCCTTGGCGTTGGCTGTACTTGGAACTTCCGCCGTAAGTTCAGCAACATAAGCTCTTCCCCCTGCTACTTCGAGGGCATTTCTCCTTTTCAGTTCTTCGCATACTGTAATAGTATCTACAGGCTCTGCTCGAAACTGGAGTTCGCTTATTGCCAAATAAATTTCTCTATGCATTTGATTATAAAAGTCTCTTGCCTTTACAACTTCAAGAACATCTAAAAGCGCATCCTTGCTAAGCATTGCTGCTCCAAGAACGGATTTTTCAGCATCTTCGTTATGTGGTGGGATTCTTCCTGCCATAATATTTCCTCGCTAATTCATAGTCTATGCAAGATTTTATGCAATAGTTACGTTTACCTTAAGCACACCTTTAACTCCTTGGAAGAGCTTTACTTCAAGCTCGTATTCACCCTCGTTTTTAATAGGTCCGTCCATAACAATAGTTTTCTTGTCTATTTTAATTTGGTGCTGTTTTTCAATGGCATCCGCTACATCCTTGGAAGTAATGGAGCCAAAGAGTCTGCCACCCTCTCCACCTTTAGTTTTGATTTCAGTTACCAGTTTTTCAAGTTTAGTCGCCTTTTCTTCTGCTAAAGCCTTTTCAGCAGCCAGCTTTTCAGCAGCTACTTCCTTAGCCTTTTCAAGAGTGCGAACATTGCCCTCTGTTGCTTCTTTAGCAAGGCCTTTCGGAAAGAGCAGGTTGCGTGCATATCCATCAGAAACTTTAACTATATCTCCTGCCTTACCTGTTCCTTTTACGTCCTTTTCTAAAATTACTATCATCTTTCCAATCTCCTTTTTATTTATTTAATTTTTCCGTTTCTGCCGCTTTTCTAATCAGTTCATCACGGTTACTATGTTGTTTAAGTTCTTCGGTAATAGCAGCCACTTCTTCATCATTTAATTTTGCTAAAGTTTCCGCAGCACTCTTAACGAGAGCTTCACTTCCTCTGGCAATGGCGCCCTCTTCTTCTTTGGCTGCGTCAGCTGCTTCTTTTTCTTGGAACGTTTCTTCAATTCCCAAATCTTTAGGAGAAATGTGACCTTTTTCCAAAAGCACCTCTAAAATCTGTTCCACCGCTTCTTCAGGCGCAACATTCACCTGCGCTCCCGCAGTAGTTAAATGTCCGCCTCCCCCAAGCTGCTCCATAATTAACTGGACATTGAGCTGCCCGAGAGATCTTGCGGAAATTACCGTTTTATCTGTGGAAGTGGTGCCGACTACGAAGCTGGCTTTGACGCCCTTAACATCCAAAAGTTCATCCGCTGCCTGAGAGTCTAAAATCTGGGCATCCACATGCTTACCCTCTAAAATAGAGATTGCTATGGCTCCATCTGCCAAAAATCTGGCATTTGCAACGCATTTAGCTCTTAGCATAAAGGCTTGAGAATTCATTTGGAAAAGTCTCTTTACCGTAGCAGTGTCCGCACCCGATCTTCTAAGCCATGCCGCCGCCTCAAAGGTTCTAACTCCGGTTTTAACCGCAAAACTGTTGGTGTCTACCGTAAGACCTGCCAGCATTGCTTCCGCCTCGAATTTGGATATGCCTTTCTTCTTGTCCACCACATACTGTAACATTTCTGCTATAAGTTCAGAGGCAGAGGATGCATATGCTTCGATGTATTGAATGAGGCAACCGCTAATAGCATCTTCCGCCCTGCGATGATGGTCGATAACCGCTATATTTGCCGTCTTTTTCAAAAGCTCCGGCGCTTCAACATAAGATGGTCTGTGTGTATCCACCACAATAAGCAAAGTTTCCGAATCTATGATATTCAGCGCCTTTTCGGTGGAAATAAAGTCATAGACTTCAGACTCCTTTGCCTGCTCATAAATTTCAGTTAGGGTTTCGTTATAATAATTTAACACAATATGTGTTTCTTTTTCTCTTAATGCGGAAAATTTAAACATACCGATGGCTGCACCGAATGAGTCCATATCAGGATTTTTGTGGCCCATGATAATTACCTTGGAAGCCTCATCTATAAGCCTTTGCAATGCATGAGCTACCACCCTCGGCTTACTCTTGTTTGTTTTTTCAACGGCTTGAGAGCGTCCGCCATAATACTCATTTTTGCTGATAGTTCTAACTACCGCCTGATCTCCGCCACGACCCAGCGCCAAATCCAGCGCTTCCTGTGCATATTGCTCGATCTGCGCAAAGGTCTTACCTCCGCGACCCATTCCGATACTGATTGTTACAGGAAAGTCGGATTCGCTCTCAATTTTGCGCACATTTTCCAAAATAGAGAAGTTGTTATCAATAGCTTTCTGACAATGCTGATTTTCAATAAAAGCCACATACTTATCTTCCCTAACCTTAGTAATAGACGCTGTAATTCGGGAACAATACTGACGAATGGTCTGTTCTATTTCGCTGGTCAGAATAGATCTTCTTTCCTCACTGTTACTGCTAATAAGTTCTGTGAAGTTATCTACGCTAATCATTACAATACAAGGCTTTTCATCATTGTATTTCTTTTTTAGAGTTTCCTGAAGAGTAACATCCACAAAGTAAACGACTAAATCTGCACCCTCTTCTTCGGTTTCCGGAGAAGCTAAAATGCGGAAAAACTTATCATTACGATTAATAATCATAGGAGTGGTTCTTTCTTCCATAGAAAGAAGTTCCTTGTATTTTACCCCCGTAAGAATAAATATATCGTTATCTTCAATATCCTCGTATATAAAAACTTCTGTAATCTTAGGGCTAACGCTTGTAACTTTTCCCTCAGTATTTACTGTACATGCAGGAAACGGAAAGGTTTCAGTGAAAGCTGCTATCTTTTGATTATCTGCCATTATTTCTCCTTGAAGTAATCTAATTGCTTAAAAAAGCACATATATATAGATGTTAATAGTATATCACGAAAGTGAGGAAATGTATAGATTTTCATGGCTTTCGACGGCGCGGCCTGCTTGCCCGTAATTACTTACTACTTGCTGTGTAATTGTTGTGGAGTTTTTACCCTGATTACCGGAAAAGATTTTTCACTTCTCTTTGCAAATGGAGGTATCCTTACTTTTGTTTTAACATTTGCTTTACTAAAAAAGATATAAAAACGAGAAGAAGATAAAAACAACCCTTGCTTTACTATAAGAAAATGTATAAAAACCCTCTTCTAATGGAAGAGGGTTTTTACTGTCGTTAAAACTTTGAGGCGTATTTTCGTATATTGTTATATTTATTAGATACCACCGTTTTTTTCTATTAAACATAAAACTTTAAACTAATTCAAATAGCATAGAAATAATGTGTGGGATATCTGTAGCCTCATTAGTCTGCCTCTATCAAATCATACTCGGAAACCGCTAAAATTTTGCAAGCGTTGTCATTACATTTTCTTTAATTTGTAATGACAAATAAAAGAGTTTGCTTATATGCTTATGGGACAAAGACTTATCACTGCGAGACTGTAGATATCTTGTAATACAAAAAGTAGACATACTTTTAATATGTCTACTTTCATTTTACTTGTTTAAGGTTCTCATGAACCTGTTTAGTTATAAATTATTCAGCTGTGTAAGGAAGCAGAGCTACAATTCTTGCTCTCTTAATAGCTGTAGTAACTTCCCTCTGGTGCATAGCGCAAGTTCCAGTGATTCTCTTAGGAAGAATCTTACCTCTTTCAGTAATATACTTTTTAAGCTTTTCTACATCTTTGAAATCTATAACTTCTGTCTTATCAGCGCAGAACTGGCAAACTTTCTTACGTCTCATGCCGCCACCGCGTCTTTTGTTATCAATCATGTTGATTCTCCTTTCCGAAATTTAATAATTAGAACGGCATATCGTCATCTTCTAAAGCTTCAAAGCCCGCAGGAACATTGCCCTTGGCATCCTCCTGACGAGATATCTGACCATTGCCGCCATTCTGGGCTCCGCCGTTTTCACCGCGGCTTCCCACAAATTCAACGTTGTCAACGACAACATCAGTTGTGTAAACTTTCTGTCCATCTTTGTTGGTATAAGAGCCTGTCTGAATGCTACCCTGTAGACCGATGAGACGACCTTTTGCGAAGTACTTTTCCATAAATTCTGCGGTCTTGCCGAAAGCAACGCAGGATATGAAATCAGCTTCAGGCTGACCTTCCCTCTTAAAACGTCTGTCACAAGCTACTGTAAATCTGGCAACTCCTGTACCGTTAGGATTATATCTAACGTCAGGGTCTCTTACTAATCTTCCAACTAATACTACATTGTTCATAATTGTTTACTCCTACTTTTCATCCTTATTGATGATGATGTGTCTCATTACGTTGTCGGAAATTCTCAATCTTCTGTCGAGTTCCTTTGGAAGAGTTGGATTAGCTTCGAACTCAACAACTACATAGTAGCCCTCGTTCTTCTTATCAATAGGATAAGCAAGCTTTCTCATTCCCCAAACGTCTACATTAGTAACGGAACCGTCTGCACCAATGATACCTTTAACAGTTTCAACAGTTGCATCTTTTTTTTCGTCTTCTAATGCAGGATTGATAATGAACATAACTTCGTACTTAGTCAATGTTTTCACCTCCCCTATGGTCAAAATGGCGACGCTCTGTGTCGTCGCAGAGAATATGTAAATGCGTGAAGACACACAAATACTCATATATTTTATCACAAACCCACCAAAAAGCAAGGCATTTTTGCAGGTTTTAAATAGGTAGATACTATCAGGGTTTAATTGACCTTAATCTTATTCAGAGGGGAACAACTTTTGCGGAGCTGAAGAAGAGTTATGTGATTTTTCTTTGTACTGCAGATCCTTTTGGAAAGGGTTATCCAATTTATACATCAAAAGTAGTAAATTGGTAGTAAATTCAACTTGTTCTCTTGCAAATATCCTTGTATTTCAAGGGGTTTGAAGGTTAATTATTAAAGTTTATATTTAAACAATGCTTCTTTTTTAGAATAATCACGAAATAGCTCTTCTAACTCATAAACTTTCGTTATTTCAGCATTCCCTTTTCCTTTGCCAGTGCCAACACTTGTGCCAACGCATCTTCTTTCGGCACTTTTGCCAAATGGAGACTATGCCCGAAATTTATTAGTTCGGAAAATCCAAACCCAGAGCTTACCCCTGCCACTATTAAATCTTCCCCCGTAACTTCAGGTAATGCCATAAGGTTACGGAAAAGCTCCAGTCTCTCCCATAACCACTTTTCATAGACTTCGTTTTTCTCTTTTTGGAGCTCAAAATTTATCAAATTATCCGGTTTTGTGCGGTCGCAACGAGCAAGCAATAACAGCCCCTCCGGATCAATAGATTTATCGAACATCCTGTTGGTAGCTTTCTCTCCCGACTGTTGCCCACATAACATATTAGGTTTCATATGAAGTTCCACCATATTAAGCACATATCTATGAAGCTCTCTTTCTAAAGTAAGCCTTTTGAGAAATTTGGAGGCAACTTCTTTTCCTTTCTCTTCATGACCGATTGCGCGAATACGTCCATCTATAACGGCGGTAGTTTCAGGCTTTCCGAGGTCGTGGCAAAGCGCAGATAATAGAAAGTACAGTCTGTTTGCAGGTTTTAGACTTTCTTCCAAAGAAAAACACGCCGCAAAATCCAATACTTGCATTGTGTGAACCCAAACATCTCCCTCCGGATGATAATTTAAGGGCTGTTTAACTCCTACTAAAGCTAAAAGCTCCCTAAACCAATAATCCAACTGTTCCAGTTCTTTTAGAGTTTCAAAGAAAATACTGGGTTTTTGACTCTTTAATAAAGCCTTTGACATCTCCGCAAAAACTCTTTCGGAAGAAAGCCCTGTAATATTTATTTTACGGCAAAGTTCTTTAGTTTCCTCCGAAAGTTTTAGATTAAATCTTGCTGCAAATTGTGCCGCTCTTAATACTCTAAGAGGGTCTTCTGTAAAGGAATTGTCATCTATATGACGAATAATTCCGTTTTTTAAATCTTTTTCCCCCTCAAAAAAGTCAAAAACCTCGCCGCTAAGTACATCTTCCATCATTGCGTTGAAAGTAAAATCCCTGCGACGAGCCGCCTTTTCTATTCCTAAATCAGAGTCAACAAAAACCTGAAAATCTTTATGTCCTCTGCCTGTAGATTTCTCAGTTCGCGGCATAGCAATATCCATCTCATATCCCGAAATGCCATATACACCGAATAACCGACCCTTACAAATATGTTTTGCTTCATGGTAAAAGGAAAACTCTTGAGCCAAAGAGTCTAAAATTTTTTCAAGCCCCTCCGTCTCCACTCCATGAACTTCGATGTCCATGTCCTTTCCCTCGTATCCCATGATTTTATCTCGCACAAAGCCTCCGACAAAATAAGCTCTGCCTCCTGCGGCAGCAACCCTTTCCGCCACCTTTTGTGCCATTTCTTTTTCTGATAGTTTCTTAGTCTTCATCTTCTTTTTCTGTTTTATAAAGAGAGTTGTACTCATTGCCTAGCATTGACATTAAATGTACGTCATAAAGCTTTCCGTTTTTTCGGCAGTTACTTCTTAAAACACCCTCATACTTAAAGCCTAGGGATTGATAAAGTTCACCTGCCGGATTTCCTGTATAATGGTCTAAATAAACTCTTTCACATTTGTACTCTTCAAAACAAAGCTTCATAATTGCAAGCATTGCCTGAAAGCCATAGCCTTTGCCTCTATTTGAAAGCTCTGCAATATAAATTCGAAAAATCTCCGCTTTCCAGCCCTCAATAAGATTTGTAATTACAATTCGGCCAATCTTTTTCCCGTTTTTCTTTTTAAGAATGGTAAACTGTCTAGCCGTAGAATCTTCATCATCGTGAATATAGGTACGCCAAACCTCTTCTAAAGACTGATTGTCTGCAATACTGAAAAATTCGGTCACATTGCGATCTCTTTCCCATGTAAAAAAATCCGCAATGTCCTCCGGAAGAGCTGTTCGTATAATAGTATCCTTTGTTTCTATCCTATAAACTTCGCCTTGAGAATTTTTAAAAAATGTAATATCGTTTGTCATTATATTTCTCCGCCCTCGTATACTTCTGTGTGAGAACCTGACTCAATATAGTAATTTTCAAGGTCTTTATTACTAAGCATAAACAGCGCTCTCAACGCAGGGTCAAAATGTATACCCATATCTTCATCTATTGTAGCATAGGCTTCTTTAAAAGACATAGCTTTTTTATATGTTCGCCGACTAACCAGAGCGTCGTAAACATCTGCCAATGCCATAATTCTAGCCTCAAAAGGAATTTCTTCACCCCTAAGACCCTCGGGATATCC
Organism: Bacillota bacterium; assembly: GCA_041797745.1. Lineage (GTDB taxonomy): Bacteria > Bacillota > Clostridia > Peptostreptococcales > Anaerovoracaceae > UBA3871. Next base: position 12,896 of record JBHBZU010000047.1, on the reverse strand, counting down.
GTTTCCGTTCCACTTTTCATGATGATAACGAGCTACATTGGTTGCTACACGAACAAAGTGTTCTTCCTCCACACCCTCCAAAATACTCTTAACCAGTCCGGCACTCTTAACGGGATGAGATTTCATAGTATCGAACTCTTCTAAAGTCAGCTTCCCCGGTTTATTGAGAATGGCGTCGGGAATGGCTATTTTACCCAAGTCATGCATTGGTGCGGCTTTTATTATATCTTGGCAAAAATCCTCTGAAAGCGAGAACAATTGATATTTTTCAATATTCCGTACCAAAATAGCAACAATATCGGAAGTTCTCTTTACATGACCTCCGGTGTTGCCGTCTCTATTTTCGATTACATCAGACATACCTAATACCAGTTGAATCTGAATGTTTGCAATATGCTCCGTTTTTTTCTTTACAGTTTCCTCAAGCTCGCTGTTGTAAGCGGAAAGAAGATTTGTATAGTTATGCTGAACGGTATTATCGGATATTTCATAGATGTAAGCTATGAGCTTCTTGCCGTTGCCCGATTGTATGGCTCTAACCTTACATTTTAAATGTCTGTTTTTCAACGAAAGCTCCTTGGTTAAAACAGCACCCGCCTTACCGTGAAACCCCATTTTAATGGCCAATTCCTCCATCCAGCCTATGAGTTCATTAATTACATTTGAAGTGCTTTTTATATGCCTGTCTATGACACAGTCTTCCAATTCAGGAAGAAGTTTTTTCGCCATATCATTGGCACCTAAATATTTTTTCTTATTGTCGAAAGTAATATATCCATGAGTTTCCTCTTTAATCAGAGCAAGAGAAATACTGTCGCTTATATGATAAAGCTGCACTCTGTGAGCAATATACAACATCGCAATATCATCAATTACAAAGGCAAGGGGTTGAAGCAAGACAGGAGTTGGTAAAATTCTTCCAACTGCGTATATTAAGGCAGTTGCAAGTTCAGCTACGATAAGGATAATAACGTTTCTATAAGACATATTCTTTTTCTTAATAAAAGCAAATATGATAATTCCAATTTGAGAGGCTACGAAGCCATAAAGCAAAACAGGGAAAAGAAAATGGAGGGATCCGTATTCTTTTAAAAGAACAGCTCCATCCAAAACAAATTCAAGTCTAGGATTCTTATAATACAGCTCATTACTTCCAATAGTCATGGCTGCAGTAAATACAATGATTCCTATAAGGCTTGAACAAACTCTAATCCAAGCCGGAGCCTTAATATTACAAACGTCAAGTACAATAAACATGAAAAGAGGCGGCAAGAAAGAGATACCTGCATAGGTTATCTTCATGGCTAAAAGCGCCTCCCGCACATTTTCAGAAGTGGCAACATAATAAAATCCCATATTTGCCACCAATATGGTTATAAAGATATACAGGAAATAACTTTCCATCTGTGTTTTTTTCTTGGTGCACAACATCACAACTGTAAACAGTATGGACAGACCCGCCAAGACTTCATAATAAAGAATCATTTTGTCACTCGACTTTCAAATAACTTTGACTAATTATACTTTATTTTTCTTCAATATACAATTTTATCTCCAAAATTTGAGTGTTTTATGTTATAATTCCTTGAAAGTTTTATTTTCCGGAGGCAAAAATGATTGGTTATCAAAATTTACATTCACATACTTATTTTGACGACGGTAAATGCTCCGCCGATGAAATGGTCAAAGGTGCTTTAGCCGCAGGTCTTACCTCAATAGGAATTTGCTGTCATAGCCCTATTTTATCTCAAAAATGTAATTGGGCAATTTCTCAAAAAGACATCCCCGCTTTCCAGCAGGAAGTCTTTGCAGCAAGAGAAAAGTACAGAGGTATTATTGACGTATTCTGCGGTATTGAATATGACCTGCTTTCTGGTATTTGGGTTGAACCGAAAGACTTTGATTATTGTATAGGAGCTACTCACTACCTCCCTCTTCCCATGGGAGAAAACCAATTTCTTTACAGCGAAGTCGATACCTCCAAAGAGGCTCTGGCCGATTTAGTTTCTCGTATTTATCACGGCAATTCCGACTCTGCCGCCGAATTTTTCTATGCCCAGTACCAACTCCTTGCAGAAAACAAGGATGTAGATATAGTTGCCCATTTCGACCTCATAACTAAATTTGACGAAATTGGTGTAACACCTGAAAAGGAAATGATTTTTAATCAAAAAAGTTCTTCCTATATGAGCGCTGCCATGGAGGCTATGAGACTTCTTGTCAGATATGATAAAATCTTTGAAATTAATACTGGCGCTGTAAGCCGCGGCTACAGAAAGACTTTCTACCCTGCAATTCCTTTACTTAAAGAACTGCACCGACTGGGAGGAAGAGTTACTCTGTCCACAGATGCTCACGTTCCGCAAAACGCAGGTTTCGGCTTGGATGAAGCCCTAAAATTAGCGGAGTCCTGCGGATTTAAGGAAATTTGGCAATTAAAACAGGATGGTTTTAAACCCGTTAAAACTACCGCCTTCTTTTGATTTTATTTCCAAAGTTTTTCAGGGTAAATTCCCTTATCTTTCATAGACTGGAGAGCGTTTACTACGTTCTCCTTATCCTCTTTATAGGTAACACCATACCACTTATCTTGAGACCTTAACAATTTAACTGTGGCTTTTCCCTCATTTAAGAGACGCTGTACCGTTGTCGGCAGTTGATACTCTTCCTTAAGCGGATTTCCTGAAACTCTTTCCATAAAAGCAGGCATACCCTTTTCAGACTCTAACATGAAGCTCTGAGTGAAGCCCCAAAAGTTCATAGATACAGGTGTGCCCTCGTCAATGTATGTAAAGGTTTTTCCCTCATCCTCCGTATATCCAATCTTTTCTCCAACTCGCATGATACTAAGTCTTTCGTTGATTGCAGAAAGGAATCCTTTTTCATCTTTACAGCAGACACCTCTGGCAACGGAACCATTTTCCGTAACTGTATTTTCTATATTGTAGGCAACCATACAATAATTGTACTTTCCCTGTTTCTCCTCTTCCTCCTGGGCGGTAGTAAGAAATTCATACATGGTCTGAAAAGCTGACGGACCATAGTAATCATCCGCATTGATAACGCAGAAAGGCCCCTGCACATGTTTCCTTGCAGCATATACCGCGTGGCCTGTACCCCAAGGCTTTATTCTTCCCTCAGGAATATCAAAACCCTTTGGAATATCATCTAAAGACTGAAAAGCATATTCAACATTGAGAAATTTATCAGCTCTTCCCTCAATCAGTTTTTTAAAGTCTTCTTCAATTTCTTTTTTTATTACAAAAACAACATTCTTAAAGCCTGCCATCATGGCATCGTACATGGAAAAGTCCAAGATAATTTCCCCTGCTGCGCTAATAGGATCCATCTGCTTGAGACTGCCGTATCTTGATCCCATTCCTGCTGCCATAATTACTAATGTTGGTTCTTTCATTTTAAATCCTCTTTTCTTTTACAATAAATTTAGAACAAAAAAGCAAAATACCGCTTCTTATGAAACGGCATCCTGCTTATTGAAAGTGTTGTGATGAGAAAATTTCAAATCTATTAACAAGGTAATATTAGCACTTATGCACCAATATTGCAAGGGGTTTCTTTAAAATTTCTATATTTTTAAAGATTTTCTCCCCTTTTTCCGTCTCTTTTTTTATTAAATATTAGTTTTTTTGTATTTATACAAGATAAATTTAGCTCTCATTCTCTTTCAAGCTTTTCTCTATAATGTCCTGAACCTTTTGTGTTAATTCCATCTGTTCTTCTCTGGAAAGACCCTTTGTTTCAATAGGCTTATGAATGATTATTTTACACTCATCTCCCTTAAAATATCCTTGTTTTTCAAAAAGTTTCCAAGTATCCACCACTGTAACGGGAACAATGGGGATTCCTGTGGTAAAAGCCAGTTTAAAGGACCCCTTTTTAAAATCTTTCATAGGACCGCCCTGACTTCTGGTTCCCTCCGGAAAAATCAGAAAAGAATAACCTAATTTGATTTTTCCCTCTATTTCTTTGAAAGTTTCAAGGGCTTTACGGGGATTTTCTCTCGTAAGGAAAACTCCGCCTATATCGCTTGCCCATTTATTGTAACCCGGAACTTTTGCTATATCATCCTTGGCAATAAAGCCGAATTGGAATTTATCCAGTGCATAGGTGAGGGTGGGAATATCCGCATAGCTTTGGTGGTTGCTTACGTATAATACGGGTCCCGATTCCGGAAGAAATTCCTTTCCCTCAACATGAACCGTAGCGTTAAATCTGCGTACCAAGTCATGTCCCCATCTTCGAATAACATTTAAGGCCGATTGCTGAACCGCCTTATGATCTCCGGCAGCTCTAGCTTTTTTGATTTTAAGCTGCTCCGGTCTGATTATTAACAGCTCCGAATAGGCTTTGTATGCCGGAATTATGTTTTTTATAATGCTGCTTTTCACTCTATACCTCGTTCAATACATCCTTTAACACTTTAAGATAATCTTTCGCCTTATCACTTAAAGCCGCATCCTGAATTTTAATATATCCAAGGTGCATATTGTCGATATCATCTTTCATCGGTTTTACCACAATTCTTTCATCGCCGTAATCCTGCGGAATTATACCGCTTCCTGTGGAAAAGGCATCAGAATTACTGATAATATTGTACAATGTGGCTCTGTCGCTTATTTCAATAACCTTATCAAAATCGTATTTGTCTCCGATACCCACTTCCTCTTCAAAACCCGGAAGCGGGGCTTCTCCTTTTTCAAAAACCACACAAGGATATTCCGCTAAATCCGATAAAGATATTGCTTCTCTGCGTGCCAAAGGATGATCTTGTCTGAAAAACACATGAGGATGAACTTCTTTTATCAACTTAAACTCCAGCCTCTTATCCGCGTAGGTTCTTTGAAGATATTTCTGTGAAATATCGGAATAAAAAAGAATACCTATTTCGCTTTTTCTGGAAGAAACATCGCTGATAACTTGAGCCATATCACATTCAATAATCTTAAAATTGTATCTTTCTTCCGATTGCTGTTCAAGAAACTTTACAAATGCTTTTGCACAAAATGAATATCTTTGAGTAGAAACGGAAAATTTGGCTAAATCCGCCTTGTTTCTACTCTTATAATATTTGTTTAATTTCTTTTCCTGTTCTAAAAGCGGGATTATGTTAGCTATGAAATCCTGACCATCTTCCGTCACTACTATACCTCTGTTGGTTCTGTCAAAGATGGTAATCCCCAACTCTTCTTCCACTTCTTTTATTGCCACGGAAATGGTAGACTGTGACATAAAAAGATTTTTTGCTGCCTGATTTATGGAACCGCTATTGTAGATTTCCATAATATATTTCATCTGAAGTAACGTCATTCTAACTCCCCCACACTTTTGAAAATCCAGCCTATTTGCGACCTAAACCAAAGGTGTCATAAACTCTTTTCAGAGTCTTTTCCGCAATAGCACCTGCTTTTTCCTTTCCCTCGTCAAGAACATCTAAAAGCTCTTGAGATTGGCGGATTTCGTTATATCTTTCTCTTACCGGACGTAAAGCGTCCACTGTAATTTCAACTAAATCTTTCTTAAAATCTCCGTAACCATGCCCCTCATAGAGCTTTTCTATTTCATCGAAACTCTTTCCGGAAAAGGCACTATAAATGCTCATGAGATTTGATATTCCCGCCTTGTTTTCCATATCAAATTTTACAACTGCCTCGGAGTCAGTTGTAGCTTTCATGATGGACTTTTTAATTTTATTATCATCGTCTAACAGAGAAATTCTGGAATATGCATTTTCTGAAGACTTGCTCATTTTTTTAGTTGGATCGTCCAAAGACATTACCCTTGTTCCTGTCTTTAAGAATTTTCCCTCAGGAACTACAAAAACTTTTTTATCAAAGCGGTTGTTAACTCTGATTGCAAGGTCGCGAGCCAGCTCAATATGTTGTTTTTGATCCTGTCCTACGGGAACAATATCTGTATCATAAAGAAGAATATCCGCTGCCATGAGAACCGGATAAGTAAAAAGACCTGTAGGTGCAGATTCCTTACCCTTTGCCTTGTCCTTAAACTGCGTCATTCTGGAAAGTTCTCCAGTGTAGGAGTTGCATGTGAGTATCCATGAGAGTTCTGCGTGCTGAGACACATCTGATTGAATAAAAATGGTTGCCTTTTTAGGATCAACTCCAACTGCCATATAAATAGCTGCAATGTCTAAAATGTGACTGCGCAGCTCCTTTGGGTCCTGAGGTACCGTAATAGCATGCATATCCACTACACAATATAAGCACTCCTCTTCGTTTTGAAGCTCTACGAACTGCTTAAGTGCGCCTAAATAGTTTCCCATGTGTAAGTTCCCTGTTGGCTGTACGCCTGAAAAAACTCTCTTCATGTTTATCTCCTACTTTCTAAAAAATTTTAAATTATACTTTAGACTACAACAAACAAAAATACTAGTCAACGTTTGACATATTCTGTTCTTATCCTCTGATTTCTTTTTCGAATTTTTTCCGAATTTCTTTTTCCGCTCTGGATACGGTCATCTGGGAAACACCAAGAATTTCTGCAATTTCGGTTTGAGTCTTATTCTCAATAAAACGCAGCTGAAAAATCTCTTTTTCCTTTTCTTTTAAGGTTCCCAAAGCTCTCCCTATCAACTCCGATAATTCAAACCTTTCATAACCTTTTTCCTGTACGGCGGTATATTTCTCGAATACGGCATTTTCGCCCTCTTCTCCACCCTCTGAAAAAGTTGCATTCAAAGACTGCGCGCTGTAAGCTTTGCTGCTTTCCATTGAGCTCACAATTTCATCCAGCGGAATACTCAAATGTACTGCAATTTCTGTTGGAGTAGGTGTTCGTCCGAGTTTTTCTATTAATTTTTCCCTAGCTTCAGGAATCATTGAAGCTATTTCCTTATGCCTGCGAGGAACTTTCATAAGCCATTCTTTATCTCTGAAATACTTTCGTATTTCTCCTAAAATGGTCGGTGTAGCAAAACTGGAAAATTCAAAGCCCTTATCAACATCGAATCTTTCAACGGCATTAACCAGTGCCATCGCTCCCACCTGATATAAATCTTCGTAATCAACACCTTTATTTAGATATTTTCTGATAAGAATATCTACTAAATAGAGATTTTCCTCAACAATTTCATTACGAAGAGATATATTTTTAGTTTCCCTGTAGCGTAAAAATTTTTCGGGGTTCATCATTTATTCTTCACCATAATAATTTTTTTACTTCCGTCTTCTTTTACTTCGGTTTCGCAACTGTCCATAAGAGTTTCGATTACGATCATTCCCATATCTCCCTCTTCGGGACATCTTACGCAGAAAATAAATCGTTCACCTGCTTTGTTTACTCTTTTTCTATCAAAATCCGTTACAGAAATCTCCATTTTTTCATCAAAAATTTCCACTTCTATTTCATAGCTTTCACAGGAACTTGCCTGCCCATGACAGACAACCACCTTGCAAGCCTCTTCAATAGCAATTTGAATATCACTAACCTTATCCACATCAAAACCGGCACTGGTGGCTATTGAGCCCAGTGCAAGCCTAACGGTTTGCAAATATGCGGGTTTTCCAGGGATGTTGAATTTAATTTTATCTCCCATTTTTTCCTCTACTTTCTAAAAAAGACGGCTCGCCTTTTGGCGAACCGCCCAAGGTTCTGTTTTCTTTTAGAATGTTAACTGTCCGTCATCTTCTTTTGTTTTTTCAGACTTTAAAGGCTTTTCTTCCTCGCCCTCTTCATCATCATCTTCGCGAATAGCCTTAGCCATTGCCACGATATTAGCTTCCTCCGCAACACGCATAATCTTAACGCCTTGTGTTGCTCTTCCAAGTCTGGATACTTCAGAAGCATTTATTCTGATGATAATACCGTCAGAGTTAATAAGAAGAACGTCATCATCTTCCGCTACTACCATAGCACCGATGAGCTCACCTGTTTTCTTGAACTTAGCCTTGTCGTAAGTAAGGAGACCCTTTCCGCCTCTTACCTGAATCTTGTAATCGGCAACGGAGGTTCTCTTACCAAAGCCGTTTTTGGTTACTACCAAGAGCTCTTCTCCCGGCTGTACCAGTTCCATTGCAACGACTTCATCGTTTTCTTCGAGCTTGATGGCTCTTACGCCGCCAGCAACTCTTCCCATTGGACGAACATCTTCCTCGGAGAAGCAGATACATTTTCCGTTCTTGGTAACAATGATAACATTGTCACTGCCACTGGTCTGCTTAATGCCAACCAATTCGTCATTGTCCTTGAGTGAAATTGCGATGAGTCCTGTCTTTCGGCTGGTATCAAAGTCCGCAAGGGAAGTCTTTTTAATAGTACCATTTTTGGTAACGGCAATGAGGTACCGATCCGCAACAAATTCCTGAACAGGCATAACTGCTGTAATTCTTTCACGCTGCATTAAAGACAGGAAGTTTACAGCAGGTGTTCCCTTGGCTTGTCTTGCCGCCTCCGGAATCTCGTAAGCTTTCATCTTGTGCGCCTTACCTGTGTTAGTGAAGAACATCAGATAATCGTGGGTAGAAGTTATGATGAGATCCTTTACGAAGTCATTTTCTCTTGTGGTAAGGGCTGTGATACCCTTTCCGCCTCTACGCTGTGTCTTGTAGGTATCAGCCGGAACCCTCTTAATGTAACCTAAATGTGTAAGAGTTACAGCTACCTTTTCTTCAGCAACCAAGTCCTCTTCATCAAATTCTTCTGCGGCAGCGATAACCTTGGTGCGACGCTTATCGCCCCACTTATCCTTTACCTCAAGAAGCTCTGCCTTAACAACGCCCATGAGCAGATTTTCATCTGTCAATAATGAAGTGTAATAAGCTATCTTTTTCATAAGCTCTTCATATTCGCTTTCAATCTTTTCTCTTTCCAAGCCCTGTAAACGAGCGAGTCTCATATCGAGAATAGCCTGAGCCTGAATCTCGGAAAGACCGAATCTATCCATTAATTTTTCTTTTGCGTCGTTATATGAAGATCTGATAAGCTTGATGATTTCGTCAATATTATCTAAAGCAATACGCAATCCGTCTAAAATATGTGCTCTTGCTTCTGCCTTTTTCTTATCAAAAATAGTTCTTCTTGTTACTACTTCTCTTTGGTGCTTTAGGTATTCGGTAAGCATTAACTTCAAATCACAGATTTTTGGTTGACCGCCCACTAAAGCCAGCATAATCATAGAGAAAGAAACCTGAAGCTGAGTATGTTTGAAGAGACGATTCAGCATAATCTGCGGATTTACGTCTTTCTTTAACTCAATAACTATTCTTAAACCCTCTCGGCTGGTTTCATCCGTAATGTTGGAAATTCCCTCCAACTTTTTATCCTTAACCATTTCGGCAATCTTTTCAATCATCGCCGCCTTGTTTACCTGATAAGGAATTTCAGTTACTATAATCTGCTGTCTGCCTCGGGTAGTTTCTTCTATTTCACAAACGGAACGAATAACTACTTTACCAGTACCTGTTCTGTAAGCCTCTTTAGCTCCGGATTTACCGATAATCAGCGCTCCTGTAGGGAAGTCCGGTGCTTTTACTATCTTAATAAGGTCGTCAATTTCCGTATCAGGATTGTCAATCAGCTGAGTGCAGGCGTCTATTACATCACTAAGGTTGTGAGGAGGAATGGAGGTTGCCATACCTACGGCAATACCGTTACTTCCGTTAACCAAAAGATTCGGAATACGGGATGGAAGTACCACAGGTTCTTTTTCTTCTTCATCGAAGTTAGGAACAAAGTCTACGGTATCTTTTTCCAGGTCTCTAAGCATTTCCATTGCTAAAGGAGACATTCTGGCTTCGGTGTAACGCATAGCTGCTGCACCGTCGCCATCCATAGAACCGAAGTTGCCGTGTCCGTCTACAAGGGTATATCTGATATTAAAGGATTGAGCGAGGCGAACCATCGCGTCATATATTGAGCTATCACCGTGAGGGTGATATTTACCCATTACTTCACCCACAATACGTGCGGATTTTTTATGAGGTTTATCAGGAGTTACTCCCAATTCACTCATTCCATAAAGTATACGTCTGTGTACCGGTTTTAAACCATCTCTTACGTCAGGAAGAGCACGTCCAACGATAACGCTCATTGCGTAGTCGATATAGGAGTTCTTCATTTCATCATGAATTTCATGTTGAACCATGCGTTGATCCTCAAGTAACGGAGTTACCGGAGTATTTGTTTCTTTTGCCATTTTGAAGTCCTCCTTTCTTATACGTCAAGGGTTGCGTATCTAGCATTATCTTCGATAAACTTTTTACGAGGCGGTACCTTATCACCCATGAGAATTGTAAAAATCTCATCGGCTGAAGTAGCATCTTCCATAGTGATTTGTACTAAAGTACGCTTCGTATAGTCCATGGTTGTATCCCAAAGCTGTTCCGCGTCCATTTCACCAAGACCCTTATATCTTTGAATATCCGCTTTTCCCGGCTTGTCAGCAAGTTCAGCTAAAAGCTTTTCCTGCTCCTTGTCGGAATAAGTATAATAGGTTTCTTTTCCTTTTTTCACCTGGAATAAAGGTGGTTGCGCCGCATAAACAAAGCCGTTCTCAATCAGAGGTGTCATGTATCTGAAGAAGAATGTCAGAAGCAATGTTCTGATATGTGCTCCGTCAACATCCGCATCGGTCATGATAATAATCTTATGATATCTTAATTTTTCAATATTGAAATCTTCACCAATACCACAGCCGAAAGCCGTAATCATATTCTTTATCTCTTCAGAATTAAGAATTTTATCCAATCTGGCTTTTTCAACATTTAATATCTTACCTCTAAGAGGAAGAATTGCCTGTCTTTTTCTATCTCTTCCGTCTTGGGCAGAACCACCCGCGGAATCACCCTCGACTAAAAAAATCTCGCAAAGACTTGGGTCCTTTTCACTGCAATCCTTAAGTTTTCCCGGAAGTGAAAATCCCTCCAATACGCTCTTTCTGCGGGTTAAATCCCTTGCTTTTCGTGCAGCTTCTCTTGCACGAGCCGCTCTTAGACATTTTTCTATAATAATTCTTGCTTGAGCAGGATTTTCTTCAAGGAAAGCTGTGAGATTTTCATTTGTTGTTGTTTCAACAAAGCCTCTCATTTCAGGATTTCCCAGCTTTGTCTTTGTCTGACCCTCAAATTCAGGTTCTTGGAGCTTAACAGAAATAATGGCTGTAAGACCCTCTCTTACATCTTCTCCTGAAAGAGCGTCATCCTTTTCTTTTAAAATATTGTTCTTACGTGCGTAATCGTTGATAACCTTAGTAAGAGCAGTTTTAAAACCCACCATATGAGTACCGCCCTCTGTGGTACTTATATTATTAGCATAAGAAAGTAAGAGCTCGCTATATCTGTCAGTATATTGCATAGCAATCTCAACTTCGAGTTCTTCTCTTATATATTCAAAATAAATGATATCAGGGTGAATTGCTTGTTTATTTTCGTTTTGGAATTTTACAAATTCCCGTATTCCACCCTCATAATGAAATTCTTCTTTTTTCTTGTTGTTTTCTCTCTTATCCTCAAGCGTTATCTTAATACCCTTGTTTAAGAAAGCCATTTCTCTTAAGCGGTGCTGGAGAGTAGCATAATCGTAGATAATATCTTCAAAAATTTCAGGATCCGGCCAAAATCTTGTTCTGGAACCTGTCTTTCTTGATTCCCCGATTTCTTTCATTTTTTCAACAGTTTTACCTCTTTCAAAAGCAATACTGTATATTTTACCGTCTCTTCTTACTTCTACTTCCATTCTGGTGGAAAGTGCATTAACAACAGAGGCACCAACGCCGTGAAGTCCTCCGGAAACTTTATATCCTCCACCACCGAATTTACCGCCGGCGTGAAGAATAGTATGAATAACTTCAACCGCCGGAATATGCATCTTAGGATGCATGTCAACAGGCATACCACGACCATCATCTTCCACCTCAATGGAATTATCTTTATGAATAATAATATTGATAGTCTTACAATAGCCGGCCAATGCTTCATCCACAGAGTTGTCTACCACTTCATAAACAAGATGATGAAGACCTCTCGGACCGGTAGAACCGATATACATACCCGGTCTCTTTCTAACAGGGTCAAGTCCCTCTAAAACCTGTATTTGCTCGGCTCCATATTCTTTCATGTCCTTTTTTTCGTTTGACATATTACAATCCTTTCGCATATTGTTTTAATGGGTCTTTTAGCTAAATTCCCAGACAAATCTTATTATATACTGTTTTTTATTAAAATTCAAATAAAATCGGCTTAAATCTAAAAATTTAAGCCTCTATTTAATTAAAAAACGGAGTATATATACTCCGTTTTAGTCTTTATCTTTAATTTTTGCTTTTTTACTATTCTTTTGCTACACCTTTATTAATTTTAAAAACCTTGCCTCCCTTAAATGAATCCTTTACATCTTCATAAAGTTCAGTGGTAGAAATAAAAAGCTGAACATCCTTAAAAGCCTGAATCATATAAGCTTGTCTTTCTCCGTCAAGTTCTGACATAACATCATCTAAAAGGAGAATAGGACTTTCACCTGTTTCCTCTTTAATAAGACTTATTTCTGCCAGTTTTAGTGAAAGAGCAGCTGTTCTTTGCTGACCTTGAGAACCAAAATGTCTTATATCTACATCATCTATTGATAATATAATATCATCTTTATGAGGACCTCTTGTTGTATGGCGAAGTCTTATATCTTCTTCTCTGGTTTCTGACAAAACTTCATAGAATAATTCCCTCATTTTTGATTGATTTTCTATGAATTTAATATTTGGTTCATAAGTAACTTCTAAAGATTCTTTCCCTCCGGAAATATCTTCATGAATTATTTTACTTACTTTAGCCATCTTCTGAATAAAATAATTTCTCTCTTTAATAAGAGGAATACCATACTTTACTAATTCATCTTCCCATGAAAGTAAGAGTTCCCTATCTATTCTTGAT
>JBHBZU010000046.1:0-3844 GCA_041797745.1 Bacillota bacterium | reverse complement strand
ATTGACACTCCGGGACACGTGGACTTCAATTATGAAGTATCCAGATCTTTGGCTGCTTGCGAGGGAGCGGTTCTGATTGTAGACGCTACCCAAGGGGTAGAGGCTCAAACTCTTGCCAATGTGTATCTGGCTTTAGATGAGGATTTGGAAATTTTACCGGTTCTTAACAAGATAGATCTTCCATCTGCAAGACCTGACGAGATTAAAGAAGAGGTTGAGGATGTAATCGGTATCAGTGCCGCAGAAGCACCATTAATTTCTGCTAAAGAGGGCATAGGTATTGAAGATGTGCTGGAGGATATAGTTAAAAACGTACCTGCTCCTAAAGGAGATATTGACGGAAAACTTAAGGCTCTTATCTTCGACTCATATTATGACAGCTACAAAGGTGTAGTCATTTACACCAGAATTATGGACGGTCGCATTAAAAAGGGCGATATTATTCGCCTTATGAATACAGGAAAGAAGTATGAAGTAACCGAAGTGGGCTACTGCGAGCCGGGTTGTGTTCCGTCAAAGGAACTAAAAGCAGGAGAAGTAGGCTATATCTGTGCTTCTATCAAGACCGCAGCGGACGCACGGGTGGGTGATACCATTACACTGGACGGTAACCCTACAGCTGAAGCGTTAAAGGGCTATAAGAAAGCGCAGTCCATGGTATATTGCGGTATCTATCCGGCAGAGGGTGAAAAATATGAAACTGTAAAGGACGCTTTGGAAAAGCTCCAGGTAAACGACGCTGCGTTTAATTTTGAACCTGAAACCTCCACGGCTTTAGGCTTCGGCTTTAGATGTGGTTTCTTGGGATTGCTGCATATGGAAATAATTGTTGAAAGACTGGAAAGAGAGTTTGATTTGGCAGTTATTACCACCAGCCCAAGCGTAATATATAAAGTAATAATGCAGTCAGGGGAAATCCGTATGATTCAAAACCCTACCAACCTGCCAAGCCCTATGGAAATTGCCCATATTGAAGAACCGATTGTAAAGGCGGACATAATGATTCCAAAGGATTATGTAGGAGCCATTATGGATCTTTGTCAGAGCAGAAGAGGGAAAATGCTTCATATGGAATATATTACGGAGACCAGAGTGCAGCTGCATTATGAGTTACCGCTAAATGAAGTTATCTACGATTTCTTTGACGCTTTGAAAAGTAAGACTCGAGGGTACGGCTCACTGGATTACGAGTTCTTGCGTTATGAAAAGTCCAATGTAGTAAAGCTGGATGTTCTTTTAAATAAAGACTTGGTGGACGCTTTCTCAATGATTGTACATGAGTCGGAAGCTCAAGCAAGAGGACGTTTCGTCTGTGCGAAATTAAAAGAAATTATCCCTATGCACCAGTTTGAAGTGCCTATTCAGGCGGCAATAGGTCAGAAAGTTATTGCTCGTGAAACTGTAAGAGCTTATCGAAAGGACGTTATTGCCAAGTGTTACGGCGGTGACATTTCCCGTAAGAAAAAGCTTTTGGAAAAGCAGAAAGAGGGAAAGAAGAGAATGCGCCAGTTCGGTACGGTAGAAGTTCCGCAGGAAGCATTTACAGCAGTATTAAAGTACGACGATAATAAATAGTTTATGAATGTGACATAGTTTTTATCTATGGTTAGAGTCGGCTGAAAGGTTGGAGAAACATAAAGTAAAAATCGAGCATATCTGCAAGTAAGCGGATATGCTCGTATATTGTAAAGGGTAACTTAATATGAAAAAAATCGGACTATATATACACATACCGTTTTGTGAAAAGAAGTGCAGCTATTGCGGCTTTTTATCCTTTCAGGATTGTGACAGGGCAAAAAAAACTTCATATGTAGAGGCTCTCTGTAATGAAATAGACCTGAAATTAAAAGCTTTAGCAGACTATGCTAAAACAGAAGAGGGTAAGAGGTCTACTTCTGACCTTTCTTATTGCAGCTGTGAGGAAATACCAAAGCAGATAAACCACGGTTACCTTGTGGATACAGTGTTTATCGGTGGAGGAACTCCCTCATGCCTTGAAGCTTTGGAAATTGTGAAAATTTTAAACAGAATAAGACAATGCTGTATTGACGGTGAGAACTTGGTTTTGGCAGAGGATGTGGAAATTACCATAGAAGCAAACCCCGGAACCCTGACCGAAGAAAAACTTATTGCATATAAGGAAGCCGGTATAAACAGGTTGTCTATGGGGGTTCAAAGCTTTAATGATAAAGTTTTGGAAAAAATCGGGCGTATTCATAGAGGGGAAGAAGTAATTGAAAATTTTAACCTCGCACGTGAAACAGGCTTCGACAATATAAATCTCGATTTAATGTTTTCTCTTCCTTATCAGAATATGGGAATATGGTTAGATACACTTGAACAGGCTGTTAAATTAAATCCTGAACACATATCCTTTTACAGTTTACAGTTGGAAGAAAACACAGAACTTTTTAATGAATATAGAAATGGAAAGCTTGAATTACCAAGTGATGAAGTTGATAGAGATATGTACCACAGGGCTATAAAGCTCTTGAAAAAATCCGGTTTTGAGCATTATGAGATATCAAATGCGGCAAAAATCAGTAAAGAAAATAAACGGGGAAATAATAAAACCGCTTTTGAAGTTAAAAACGGTTTACCGCACGGATATTACTGTAAACACAACCTTAAATATTGGGAGATGGAAGAATTTTTAGGATTCGGTCTTGGAGCAGGGAGTTTTATGGGTTATAGCCGTTTTACAAATACACAGGACGTGGATACTTACTTAAAGTTATTTGGTATGAATTTTGCTCCGAAGTCAGAGGAAAAAGGAAAATATGAAAAGCTCTTATCCGTAGATTTACAGGCAATTAATCCACTTAATAATCTAACGTATGCAGAAGAAGAACAAAAGCTCCGTAAGGCTTTAGCTTTAGGCACTTATCTGTGGCATGATGAAAAACTCCATGATTTAGCAGGAGAATTTGTTTTTACAGGGTTGAGAAAACTTTCAGGTATCAGTTTGGAGGAATTTGAAACCTATACAGGTCAGGATTTTATGACTTATTACGAGCCGCAGATTCCCTTTATGAAATTATGTGAGTCTCAAGGTCAGCTGATTTTTGACGAAAATACAGGTAACTTGCGGTTGACGGAAAAGGGTATAGACGTATCCAACGCTATTATGGCTGAATTTGTATAATATATCGTCAGATATCATCAGATATGCAATAGTGTATTAGCCTATAGGATGGCAAATAGTACGACGCATAATATAAGGCAGTACGGTCATGGCAAGGTGTAGGTCATGGCAAGGATTCTTGACCTGAATTTTATAGGGTGCTATAATTTTCAAGATTTTAATGAATGATATAAGATAGACATAATATATTTAATAAGAAAAGAGGACTATTAATGAATAAGGAAAGAAATTTTATGTTTGACTCCTTTAGAGGTCTGTTGATTTGGTCAATTCCGATTTCTCACTTTACAAGAGTAGGGGGACATTTCTCATCAGCTTCTCTGTCAGGTATTGTTTACATCACTATTAATGTATTTGTAATGCAGGCATTTATGTTCTTATCCGGTTATTTTTCCAAGAAGCCGGATCGCGCACGTCAGAGCGCCTTTAAGACCTTTATGCTTCCGTATTTGGTGTTTACGGTGGTTTTCTACTATTTCAGAATGTTTTATTTTGGACGTGCAAATTTGGACTTCCTCACACCGCCCTTTGCGCTGTGGTTCCTTTTCTCAGTATTCTTCTATAGGTTATTATTAAAGGATATTGTTAAAATTCCATATGCAATGGTTTGGTTCAGCTTACTTTACATAGTTGCAGGACAGGTTATATATTTTAATGATTTTCTGGCACTGGGACGTACGGTTTCTTACTTCCCGTTCT
>JBHBZU010000045.1:0-3978 GCA_041797745.1 Bacillota bacterium | reverse complement strand
TGGTGTAAAGTTCATAAGGTAGGAAACGCCACGCCATACTTCCTTTCGTCAGCGGTCTTGGCGTAACCCCCTCCAGAACCGTGCTTACACCTCTCGATGTACACGGCTCGTCATCTTTCATAGTTTAAGTGATTTTAGCTTTGCTTCTTCATAGCATTTCGGGCAGAGAGCCAGTGACTTTCGACTTTTCTGTAACATCAGTCCGTCAAATTCATTATCAGCGTTTAAATCTTTTAAGCGTTTCACATGGTGCATATACACTTTTACAGGACTTGCCCCGCACATCTCGCATTTTCCGCTTTTTAAGCGTCCTGCAAGGCTGTTCGGTTTTATCCGCCCTCTATACTTCGGCATAATGTCTACAAATTCGGGAGCGATATTCTTGTTACGCCTGAATCCCTCATTGTAAAACTCACACCTCTTTGTTCCACTCTTGGTTTTATAATCTGCGCCGAAGTCGCCCTTTTCACTGCGGTATTTCTTATACATCTTCGCAACAGAAGAATTATATTTTGCCGCCAATGTTTTCAGGCAGCTTCCACGCATGATAGAATGGAATTTCCCCAGATTGCTTACATTGATTGCTAATCTGTAATAGTTGTACAAGCCTCTGATTTCAGAATTATACTTACTGATGATTGCCACATCATCCAGTGGCATAAGTGCCCCTCTGTGGAGCGGTTTCCAAATCTCTTTGCCGTTTTCGTCCTTTTTGATTTTAAATGCCCCGTATTCATGCAGTTTAGCAATCCATTTTTCTTTCGGCATATATAACTGCACTTTTCCATACCACACCCGTTGCAAGCCTTTTTTCGTCCGCTTTGTAGCCTGACTTCTCGATACTCTTATGTCGTATCCAAGATACCGCACTTTTTCAGAGGAATGGGTAACGTGAGTTTTCTCCTCCGACATTGTAAGATTTAACTTGTCTTTCAGAAATATCCTCACATGTTCCTTGATATTTTCAGCGTCCTGCTTTGAGCCTGTTACCGAAATCAGAAAATCATCAGCGTAACGGTTGTATTGAAGTCTTTTGTAATTATCATCCATTTCGTCTACATGCGGCGTGGACAGCATCACTTTTCTTGCTTCTTTAAATGCGGTCAGGTTTGCTTCTGTGCGCTCTGCTTCCAGATTTTTTTGCGCTTTCCGATAAGCCCAGCGTGCCTTATCATGGTCTTTGTGGACTTTACGGCTTCTTGTATCGCCTTTGTCAAAACTGCTTTTCATCTCCCCCATAAACTCATCGAGTTCATTTAGGTAGATGTTTGCAAGTATCGGACTGACACCGGAGCCTTGCGGACTGCCAGAATACGTTTCATGGTGTGTCCACTGTTCCATATATCCTGCCCTTAAAAATTTCCACATCAGCGATATAAACGCTTCATCTCTTATGCGCTTTCTCAAAAGCTGTATTGTGATATGGTGGTCGAAGCTATCAAAGCAAGCCTTAATATCCCCCTCAATTATCCACTTTGCTCCAGTAAACAACGTCGTGATTTCTTTTAACGCCGTATGGCAGCTTCTTTTCGGTCTGAAACCATGTGAATTATCGGAGAATGTCGGCTCATAAATCGCTTCTAATATCATACGGACAACTTCCTGCACCAGTTTGTCGTCTGTTGACGGAATTCCAAGCGGACGCTTTTTACTGCTGTTTTTCTTCGCAATATAAACACGCCTTGCTGGGTTTGGCTGGTATGAGTGGTCTTTTAAATTTCCAATGAGCCTTTCAATGCGCTCCATGCTCATACCATCAAGAGTGAGTCCGTCTGCCCCTGCCGTCATGCTCCCCTGAGAGGTTGCAATATTCTGGTATGCAAGCAGATAGAACTCTGGATTGTACAGGTTACGGTATAATCTTTCATACCTGTACTCTTTGTTTTTCGCTTTTTCACTTAAACTTTTCAATACATTTTCGGGACTTCTCATAATGCCTCACGCACCTTTCCTTATTATTTGTATTGAAGAAAGACTGTCTCCCTTCGCCATGTGGACGGCTTTCCCGTCCTCGGACTACTACGGAGACTCTGTTGCCATAGTAAATATTCAGAGTCACTTTTTCTCATAGCACTCATAGCCGATATTTCGGCGTTTTACCGTAGGCAATCCCCGTTTAGAACTGTAATAACATAAGCCTGCTATGATTTCGGATGTGACGTTCGCCGTTTTCCATTATCCTATGGCTGATTTACTCTAGGTATCTTGTGGGTACGCATGGCCGACTCATATCCACCAGAGTACATGCGAGTATAACTTCCTTACGCATGGAGCAACATTTTGCCCAATCTCCGACTGTCATTCAGGCAGTTTAGCTTTCATCCTTATTCATAACTTTTCGCCACTACCACGCAAACACTTTGGAAGTTTCCGTGTTTCGTGTCCTCCGACATGCTACACTCCCCGTCAGGTTTCCCTTTTCGGATAAGTCGGGTGACGATAGGGTGCGGATTATTCCGCTTTGATACCTTACCCTATTACTTGCTCAAGGTAAGATTATTACAGCCCCTTACGGGCGCACAGTCATAGAATTGCTTACAGGTGTACCGGTTGCAAATATTATCCCCTTTCCTCCTGTCATTTCATCCATATACCTACACTTCATAAACATATCCAAAGACTTCTTTGCATCTGACTGGCCTATTCCTGCCACATTTACCATTTTGGTATAAAGATACAGGTTTTTATACTCGTGGGCTTCATCTATATAAAGCCTGTCTACTCCTAGGCTCTCAAAATTTATAACATCATCCTGTTTATTTAGGTCATTAAGCCTTACCTCCAAATTCTTCTTTGTCTTTTCCAACTCTTTGATACTGAAGGACTTATCTCTATCCCTCTTATAGACAGCAATCTGCTCTATTATTTTATCAATCTGTTCCTTGATGTGCTTTTCCTGATACTCCCTACTCATCGGAATTTTTTGAAATTGACTATGCCCGATGATTACCGCATCATATTCGCCTGTAGCAATCCTGCTTATAAAACGCTTTCTATTCTGTTCTGAAAAGTCTGTTTTATCAGCCACCATAATATTGGCTGCCGGATAAAGCTCCATGAACTCCCTGCCCATCTGTCTTGTAAGGTGGTTTGGGACTACAAACAGTGATTTTGTACACATGCCAAGCCGTTTACTCTCCATCGCACTCGCTACCATTTCAAAAGTTTTCCCTGCACCTACAGTATGTGCAAGAAGAGAATTGCCTCCATAAAGTATCCTCGCAATGGCATTTTTTTGATGAGGTTTAAGTTCTATTTTAGTATTCATGCCATCAAAAGAGAGATTGCTTCCATCATATTCTCTGTTACGAATTGAGTTAAAGCGTTCATTATAGGTTTTAACAAGCCTTTCCCTTCTTTCTGGTTCTGAAAAAATCCACTTGGAAAACTCTTCCTTCAGTAGCTCCTGTTTCTGTATAGCCAGTAATGTTTCTTTTCTGTTAACTACATACTTGTCCTTACCATTTTCATCTAAAATCTTATCATTTATTTTAACTTCCCTAAGATTTAGTGTTTCTTCTATAATAGTATATGCATTTATCCTCCCTGTACCATACTTCATATCGGCAAGGTTATTTCCTTTATCTACACTCTTTCCACTTATATTCCACTGCCCCGTTTCCCTTGAAAACCTTACATGTATATTCCATCTTGCATAACCGGGAGTTTTAAGGGTTTCATAGACAAATTTTTCCACATCACTTTCAGGTATCCAGGAAGCACCCAACCTCACATTTATTTCACTTGCATCCAGTTCCCTAGGCAGAGCCTTATACAGTTCTTCCTCTTGGTACTTCAAACTTTTTATTTCTTTTTCCAATAACTCCCTTTCTTTTTCCTTATTTTCTTCAAGACCTTGCTGTATCATTATAAACTTATTCAGATAACTCTCTACAATGCCAATCTTTTCCCTTAGATTACCGCTTAAGTACTCATCCTTTGTTACATAGTAATAACTGTAAGAGTTTCTTGTTTCTG
>JBHBZU010000044.1:0-51951 GCA_041797745.1 Bacillota bacterium | reverse complement strand
CTCTGTCTTTTCAGGTGCCGTTGTTCTGTGGTTGTTTCTTCTGATAAGCGGCAGACCGATACTCTCCGGTGTGTCAGACAATATTTTTCTTGTGGCTTATGCAGGAATTGTAGTAACCGGAGGCGGCTATCTTTTTATGTTCCTTACAATAAAAAATTCCAGCGTGCAGACCTCAGCAATTTCTTTCTTCTTGAAAATTGCTTTGGCGCCTCTGCTTTCAGTAATAATACTCGGAGAGAGTTTGCCGTGGAACTGTCTAGTTGGTATCCTCTGCGTACTGGCTTCTTCTTTCTTAAACCTGAAAAAGCCCGTATCAAAAGCAATAAAAGACTAACGCACCTATCAAAACGAAAACGGCTCTGCAAGAAAAGTGAAAACGACTCTGTAAAAAAAATTGAAAGCAACTCTGTAAGAGCGGCATAACGCCATAATATATAAATAAAAGGCGAATAAGATTCAAAACTGTCCAACTAGGTCATCAAAACTTTCAAATAAGAGTTACCCAACCACTTAAAAACGCTAAATATAGAAAAACATTAGCAAGTTAATAAGACGTAAAAGAAAAAAGGCCGAAAGCATATCAAAGATATGTTTTCAGCCTTTTTCCTGTTTTTTGAAAAGAGTAGGGTCGAATCTTCAATTTATTGGCTTAAAGCCTGCTTTTTTATATGAGATAAAGCATTTTTAAGCTGTGGTGTGCAAAGAATAATCAAGGTTGCTATACCCTCTGTGAAAATATATGCTGCGTTGTAGGCTGCGGAATAAGGTAATGGTGCCCATCCCTCCCAAGCCACGCTTCCTGCCTGAACCCAAACCAAGCCGGCGCAGGTTGCAATAATCCATCTGGCTATAATAGCCGCTCCGTAGCCTTTAAGGAGTCCATTTTTATCATTATGGAAGATTCCGGCAACGCCCATTACGCTGAACGCCAAAACATAGTCTAAAGTTACTTGAATAACAGAAATCATGTACGGTTCCAACACAAACTGCATGATTCCATAAATCAAACCGCATAAAACTCCGGTTCTAATACCGTAAAACCATGCCGGAAGTACGATTATAAGCATGGAAAATAAGGTTACTGAACCACCAAAGGGAAACTTGTAAATAGTAATCATGTTAGCAATTACAGCAAGTGCAATGCAGATGGCACAAAAGCACATCTTCTTAACGGTCATGTTTTTTGA
Source organism: Bacillota bacterium (assembly GCA_041797745.1). Classification (GTDB taxonomy): domain Bacteria; phylum Bacillota; class Clostridia; order Peptostreptococcales; family Anaerovoracaceae; genus UBA3871. Next base: position 50,764 of record JBHBZU010000044.1, on the reverse strand, counting down.
CATAAAAAATACCTCCAAAAACGGAGGGGCTTTGTTAAAATGCTTTCCTACGCAGGCATTATCCTGTTCAGGTATGAGGGACCGGGATTTCTCCCCATCTCAGCGTTTAGCGCCCCTAGCCAAAATAATATTAACTTTAAACTCAATTATAGCCTTTTTGTAATCGGTGTCAAGACACTTTGTGTAAAATCCCACACAAATATACACAATTTGCAGAATTTTGTGCTACATAACGAAAGCAAAATATGCCGCGTAGCACAAAAGCATAGCAACACCATGCCATCTTTGTAATACACCTTTACGTCCCATTACCCAAAGCGTAAGTCCTGAAAAAATGGTAACCATTACATCAATTCTGAATTTCGGTGCAAAGGGAACAGGAATAATCAGAGAAGTAAGCATTACGAGAAAAGAAATATTGAATATATTGCTTCCCACAATGTTACCTATTGCAATATCCGCATTACCTTTTCTGGCTGCGGTTACGGAGGTGACCAGTTCCGGTAGAGATGTGCCAAAAGCCACTATTGTCAAGGCAATCAGGCGCTCACTCATATTTGCAATTCTGGCAATGGCGCTGGCTGCGTCAACGGTAAAATCGCTTCCTGCTATAATCATGACAAGCCCTACGGTAATGCAGAGCATTGCTTTCCAAATAGCCATTTCGCCGTGAGGCTCTTCAGGAGGTTCTTGGGGTTTGGTCTTGGTAACATACAGCAAGTATCCCATGTAGGAAAGAAACGCTACCATGAGAATAATTCCGTCTGAAAAGGTAATCAGTCCATCATAGCCTAAAACCAGCAATAAAATCGTCACCCCCAGCATAACGGGGATATCTATCATTAGAGAAGCTCTGGTGATGGCTAGTGGAATAATCAAAGAAGTGATTCCTAAAATAAGCCAAACATTTAAAATATTGCTTCCTATTACATTTCCTAAGGTAATATCCGCACTTCCCTTTATAGCCGCACTGATACTAACTGCCGCCTCAGGTGCACTGGTGCCCATAGCTACGATGGTCAGTCCGATGACTAGCTGTGAAATTCCCAGCTTGGTAGCAAGAACACAGGCTCCATCCACAAAAAAGTCCGCTCCCTTAACCAGCATTGCGAATCCTATTATTAATATTCCAAGTTGAATCAGAATGTTCAGCATACATTTTCCTCCTGTTGATTAGGCTTCATATTACCATAATTCATCTTTACGGTCAATCTAAACTTTTGACTAATATTGTAAAATCCTTGTAAAATCTTTTATCCTAGGTTATAATAATAAATTGATGTTTCGATTTATTTCGAAATCTGAGAAAGACTAAAATTCGACTAGTACAAGAGGAGAAAGTAATATGAAAAAGTTAGGTTTAGTTTTACTTGCTTTAATTATGGCATTCAGTTTCATCGCTTGCGAAGATTCCAATAACAACCATGGCGGTTCCAAGGCCGATGAAGTTACCTGCACTTTGGCAGTTGATATCCAAGACACAGCAAAGGCACAACTGGTTTGCACATTCCCAGACGAAAAGATTGAAACTTGCGGGGTTAGCTTCGGAGGTTATGATCTCTATGTAGCCAAAGATATTGAGTCCGGCAATTTTATTTGCACTCTTACTAAGGGTGGTGAAATCATTGAGGGCGCTGCTGTTGCAACAGTTAAAGATAATATCGTAACCTTTGATGTGGATATGCCAGCCGAAGATGGTTTTGACTTTGCTCAAGTTAAGGCATACAGCACTCTCACTTCTCGTGGCGAGGACGAGCCTCTGACTACAACTATTTATAAAGCAGAGGAAGTAGTAAGCAAATAGTATCTATAGCGCAGAAACTAAAAACAAAATAGGTAAATGCTACATTTATGATTTTAAAAAGCCCGAAGCATATGCTTCGGGCTAAAATTTTACTTTTATACCATATTATTTTATTACCTTTTCAAAGTCTGAAGCCGGATGTTTACAAACAGGGCATATGAAGTCTGCCGGAAGTTCCTCGCCCACATACTCATAACCGCAAATGATACATCGCCATACGGTCTGACCTGTCGGTGTAGTTCCAACTGCCTGTGGCTTTGGCTTAATATTGCTCTGGTAGTATTCATAAGTAGCGGAAGAGGTCTCATCAAGCACCTCCATAGCAGTAATCTCACCGATAAACATAGTGTGGGAGCCTAAATCTTCCATCTTGCTAACTTTTACGGAAAAATACGCATTGGTGCCGGCTGTAATATAGAATATGCCGTTGTCTGCGCGCTTGCAATCTGTGTAGCTATCAAACTTGTTTACATCTCTTCCTGATTGAAAACCGAAGTGCTTAAAGGTGTCGAACTGTGCCTTTTGGCTTAAAACGGAAACGTTAAATTCTCCGGTTCTTTTAATCATATCGTGGGTGTAATTAGCCTTGTTTACACATATGCTCATTTGGTTCGGTTCAGATGCGGCTTGAATAGCTGTATTGATTATGCAACCGTTGTCCTTTTCTCCCTCTTTAGCAGTGAGGACGAAAAGTCCATAGCTTAACTTAAAAATAGCTTTTGTGTTCATAATAGTCTCCTTTTTCTGTATTATTATTAATACTTCAAACTGATTTTTGGAATTAATTTCACTTTCAAATATTACGACCATTCTATCATAAAACCGCTCTACATCAAACTGTTTTTTGATTTTATTTATTTGCCTTTATTTATTTTCCTGTAAATCATCCTTACCCTTTACCAATATTAAGTGTTCTCATCCTATAACCAAAATCACAAAAGAGCAGGCTTATAATGGCATAGAGCTTTTCATACTCATCTCAAAGCTGTAAAGCTGTAATTTGCACTGTATTTTCCCTCAAGAAAACCCCGAAACAAAAGCTTCGGGGTTTTGATATTTTCGAAATAATGGTCTCGACTAACGCTTTGAGAACTGGGAAGCTCTTCTTGCTTTCTTGAGTCCGTACTTCTTTCTTTCCTTCATACGAGGGTCTCTTGTTAAGAATCCTGCTGCCTTAAGGGAAGCTCTGAAAGCTTCTTTATCAGCAACGCAGAGTGCTCTGGAGATACCATGTCTTAAGGCACCTGCCTGACCGGTAAAGCCACCGCCATGAATTGTAGCGATAACATCATACTTACCTTCGCAACCGGCAACCTCGAAAGGTCTCTTTGCTTCTCTCTTAACGATATCTGTTGGGAAATACTCCTCCAGATCCTTTTTGTTAATTGTAATCTTTCCAGTCCCTGGGAGTAATCTTACTCTAGCAACTGAAGACTTTCTTCTGCCTGTGGCAGCATACTGCATTTTTGCCATGTCTGTTTACTCCTTTCCTAGAAATTCCATGGTTCCGGCTTCTGAGCTGAATGGTTGTGCTCTGAACCGGCATAAACCTTTAACTTCTTGTACATCTGGCGGCCAAGTGCTCCGTTAGGAAGCATTCCCTTAACTGCGTGTTCAATGATTTCTTCAGGTTTTCTCGCCTGTAACTTTTCAAAAGAGAGTTCGCGAAGACCGCCCGGATAGCCGGTATGTCTCTTATAAATCTTTTCCTGTCTCTTCTTTCCTGTTACTTCAATTTTTTCAGCGTTGATAACGATAACATAGTCACCGCAATCTACATGTGGTGTGTAGATAGGCTTCTTCTTTCCACGGAGGATAGAAGCAACTTCGGAGCAAAGTCTACCGAGGTTCTGGCCTTCAGCATCAACCACATACCACTTTCTTTCCACTTCATGTGGCTTAGCGATAAATGATTTCATCTTTTTAATTCCTTTCCACCTACTAGGATCCTTTGGATCTGATTCGGTTTTGTCTACTAGGATTCTGCTTCGCCCGCACAACAATACAATTCTGTGCTGGTCATGCGAATCTGGTTCGATATACTAAATACTTTAGTTTTGGGTCTCGGACGGATACCCATCCTGCACCCTCTTCATTTTTGCGCCCTCGCCACCGCTCACTTACGTGGGTCGCCAGTTTCAACCGCCCATGGCCTACCTTGAATAGCCACTGCGAATTTCGTGCAACAAAAAATCGCACATTGCAAAACACAATGCACGATTATTTTACTATATAGATTCTTTGAAGTCAACAAATTTCTTGGGTTCTTGGGACTTTTATTGGACTTTTTTCTTGGAACTTTTATTTCTCCGGTTCATAGATTTCCATTTATTTTTTCTTATCCCGTTCCCTTTATTTACTCCATTTCACTCAACCTACTTTAATTCCTTTAAGATAGCAAGAGTGTAGTCCCATGTACGCTGTACCGAAGCCACCTCCATGCTTTCTGCCGGAGTATGAATATCTTTCATATTAGGACCAAAGGATACACAATCAAGACCCGGAAGTTTTCCTGCGAAAAGTCCGCATTCAACACCTGCATGAAGTCCTTGAACAATCGGTTCGTGACCATACTGTTTCTTGAAAACATCAACCATTACTTCTCTTAAATGAGAATCTTTGTTGTATTCCCAGCCCGGATAGTCTCCGACTATGTCGACCTTTCCTCCAAGCTGAACTGCGAGACACTGAATCTTTTCCTTGAGAGCCTGCTTTTCAGATTCCACGGAAGAACGAACGCAAAGATGAATTTCAACTTCATCTTCATGGGTCTTAAGAACTCCCATGTTTAGAGAAGTCTGAACCATTTCTGCCATATCCGGATTCATTCTCTGTATGCCGCTAGGCATATTAAGAACTGCACAAAGAGTTTTAGCTGTAGCTTCGGACGTCATAACATCATAGGACGCTTCCACTCCCACCGCAGCCTTTAGGGTTGCCTGCGGGTCTGTTGTTGCCAGTTCGCCCTGAATATCCTTTTCTACCTTAAGAATGAGCTTTTGAATTTCAACGGCTTGAGATTTTTCTACAACAATCTTGGCTGTAGCCTCACGCGGAATGGCATTGTCCTTAAGTCCACCGTCAAGGCTTTCCAGTGCAAAAGGCACCTGCTGAAATAGGTGGAACAAAGTTCTAGCCAGTAAAAGACTGGCATTTCCACGATTCTTGTCAATTTCCACGCCGGAATGTCCGCCTGTAAGACCTGTGAGAGTAAGAGTCATTTCTGTGCCTGTTAGGGTTTTCTTTTCCACTGGAATATGACAGATAACCTCCGCTCCGCCTGCGCAACTTACTAAAAGGCAGCCCTCTTCCTCGGAGTCCATGTTCAACATGATACGCCCCTTTAACTGCGAGCAATCCATTGCCGCTGCTCCGAGCATTCCGATTTCCTCGTCAACGGTGAATACCGCTTCAATAGGCGGATGAGGGATATCTTTAGATGCTAAAATAGCCATTGCATATGCTACTGCAATACCGTCATCACCACCTAAAGTAGTTCCGTCAGCAGAGATAATGCCGTCTTTCACTTGAATTTTGAGACCGTCCTTTTCAAAGTCTATGTTGCAGTCGGATTCTTTCTCGCAAACCATGTCGATATGACCTTGGAGAATAACTGCCGGTGACTTTTCGTATCCTGCTGTTCCATCTTTAAATATAATAACGTTGTTAACTTCATCCTGAATATATTTAAGACCATGTGCCTTGGCAAACTCTACCAAGTAGTCGCTAATTTCCTTAGTATTGGTGGAGCCGTGTGGAACTCCGCAAATTTCTTCAAAATATGTAAATACTGCCTTTGGTTCTAAACCTGCTAATACTGCCATAGTTTCCTCCTTTTTAGGCTTTACTTCTGCCTTTTACTATATAATGTACGCCCTTTTTCATGACCTGATGCCTGAATGAGACCATCGTGAAGCATAACCTCAATCAGCTTTTGAACAAAAGCTCTGTTGCCGTCTACTACGGCTGTTGCCTTGCTGCCAAATTCACTGGCTTGAACGCCTGAAACTAAATCCCTCATTTCCTTTTCAGAAATGCTGTCATGTTTTTTAAGGTAGTGCATAACCTTTTCTGCTGACTTTGAAAGTAACATATTTGCCAGCTTTTCTTTTTGGAAATATGACTTACGCATACCCCAAACTGTAAGTCCAGCCGTTACAACGGCGAACATACCTATTCCGATAAAAACTGTTGAAAGTGGCATCACTTAACCTCCTTTATGGTCACAAACCCCTCGTTTTGCAATGTGGCCATAAATGTAACTACTCGATCCATCATTCTGTCCTTTTCTTCCGGAAAATGATTTTCCATACCTTTCACAACTTCAAGTACGCTGTTTTTTCCGTCGATTAGCTTCCAAACTTCACTACCATAAACATCCATTGCGATATGGCTAATTGCGGGTTTTTTGAAAAATTTCTGCGCTATGGAAGCATAAAAACCTGTGTGTTCCATATCGAGTTCGACTATTCCATCCTCCCTTTCGTGCCAAGCCATTGAAGCCTTGCGTGACGGGATGGATTCAAGGTAATTTACGGATGCTTTTTTAGTGTTCTTAGACATCTGTTTTCTCCTATGCTAATCTAAAAATCTAAAGTGGAGGCCCGTTGCCGAGCATCCACCTTAATTTATAACTGTGTTGTTTTGACGTTTGCCTTGGGATGATATTTAATAATTAGTTAGTCTTCTTAGTGCCGCTAAAGAAGAACTTGATAGTGAGCGCAGTAAGAGCCGCGAAGAATGCAAGGCCACCCCAGTTTCCGAGAATGCCTCCCATGTTGATAGCATCGCTCAAACCGAATACTGCAAAGAATGCAAGAAGAATGCCAACTAAACCTTCACCTGCAATAAGACCGGATGCGAATAAGATACCGTTGCTTGTAACATCAGCACGAGCTTCTTCGGAAGCGAACTTACGCTTTTCAATCCACAGACGGATGAGACCGCCCACCATGATAGGTGCGGAAAGGTGGAATGGGAGGTAGAGACCGATTGCAAATGGAAGCACTGGAATACCTACGATTTCAACTGCAATAGCGATGAATACGCCGGCAAATACGAGTCCCCAAGGTAAGTTGGAGCCCATAACACCCTCGATAACCATCTTCATAAGTGTTGCCTGTGGAGCCGGAAGCTGGGAGCTGCCATAACCCCAAGCAGCATTTAAGAGATAGAGTACTCCGCCAATTGCAAGACCTGAACATACAGCACCGATAAGTTCACCTATCTGCTGCTTCTTAGGAGTTGCTCCTACGATGTAACCTGTCTTTAAGTCCTGAGAAGTATCACCGGCCATAGCTGCTACGATACAGATAATAGTACCGATACAAATAGCTGTAGTCATGCCTGCGATTCCTGTGTTTCCTGTAACTTTCAGAAGAATAGTTGCGATTAAGAGTGTCGCAATCGCCATACCTGAAACAGGGTTGTTGGAGGAACCTACGAGACCTACCATACGAGCAGATACTGTAGCAAAGAAAAATCCGAATACGATGATGATGACAGCTGCAAGTAAAGTAATAGGTGTTGACGGTACAAGCCACAGTGCTAATACAACAGCAAGGCAACCAGCGAGTACAACCTTTAAGGAGAGATCCTGAGCAGTACGTTCTGTACCTGCGTTGTGACCAATCTGTCCAAGAGCCTTTTGGAAAGTCTTTACGATAAGTGGTAAGGACTTCAAAAGACTGATGATACCGCCTGCTGCTACAGCGCCGGCTCCGATATAACGGATAAACTTGCCCCAAAGGGTCCAAGTATCTAAAGTGTTAAACGGGTCTGTTGCCGGGAAGAGAACGTTGTCTCCACCAATGAGAACCAGTAAAGGCATGATTACAAACCAGCCAAGTGTAGCACCGCCGAGCATGTATGAGGAAATTCTCGCTCCGCAGATATAACCTACACCAAGGAGTGATGGAAGTACGTCCATACCGATACCGGCACCCGGATAAATATCCAGTGACCAGTCAATTTCACTTGGGAATAAGCAGAGACCGTCTGCGATGAACTTGTATACTGCTGCAATACCAAGACCTGTGAATACTAACTTAGCCTTAGCACCACCCTCTTCACCAGCCAGAAGTACTTCTGCACAAGCAGTACCCTCTGGGAAAGGAAGAACTCCGTGCTCCTCAACAATAAGTGCTGCACGAAGCGGAACCATGAGCAAGGTTCCAAGGAGACCACCGCTGATAGCGATAAATGCAATCAGTAAGAAAGATGGTGTGCTGATGGAGCTGTCTTCTGCCGCCCACATGAATAATGCAGGGAGAGTAAAGATAGCACCTGCTGCAAGAGACTCACCGGCTGAACCGATAGTCTGCACAATGTTGTTCTCCAGAATGGAGTCTCTCTTCATAATAATTCTAATAATAGCCATTGAGATAACTGCCGCAGGTATGGAAGCTGATACTGTCATACCAACACGCAGTCCGAGGTATGCATTTGCGCCGCCGAATACAACAGCGAGAATGATACCGAGAATGATTGAGGTAGCTGTAAATTCCGGAATAACTTTATCCGCCGGAATAAACGGCTTAAACTCTTTGTTTGGTTCGTTCATATTTTGCCCTTTCCTCGAGGCGAGAGCCTCGATATGAATTTCCAACTTTGATTTAAACAAACATATTTGTTCAAAGCAACACACATATATTTTATTCTGTAAAGCCTTATTGTTTCAATGGTTATCTATATTTTTTGATATACATATTTGCAATTATCCGTTATCGTTTTTTCCGAACTCTGTATTTTCTTGTTCATTTGATAACAGTTTTTTGAACATTTCAGCTTACTCTTGAAGTTTTTCCGGAGGCTTATTTCAGCAGAATCTGCTTAAATGTCTTCTTGCCTTTCTGGACTAAAAGCTTGCCATCTTCAAACATATCAACCGTAACCATCATCTTGGTGTCAGTCACCTTATTGCCTCCTACTGTAAGACCTCCCTGTTGTATGGTTCTGAAACCGTCACCGTTAGACTGAACAAGACCCATCTCTTTAATCATGTTAACTACGCCTAAGCCCTCACCCTCGAACTTGGAATGTTCCATCTCAACAGTAGGAATGTTTGACATATCCGCACCACCTGAAAATAATGCGTGAGATGCTTCTACACATTTCTTTGCTTCTTCCTCACCATGAACTAATCTGGTAACTTCGATTGCAAGAATTTCTTTAGCCTTGTTTATCTCTGCACCCTCCAGAGCGGACAAGCTTTCAACTTCTTCCATAGGCAAGAAAGTTAACATACGAAGACACTTATTAACATCCGCGTCTTCAACATTACGCCAGTATTGGAAAAATTCATAAGGAGTGGTTCTGTCAGGTCTAAGCCACAAGGCTCCTTTCTGAGTTTTACCCATCTTTTTGCCCTCGGAGTTAGTGAGTAACGCAAAAGTCATGCCCTCTACGTCCTTGCCGCAGTATTTTCTGGAAAGTTCTTTACCCGCTAATATATTTGACCACTGGTCATTGCCGCCGAACTGCATTTTGCAGTCAATATCGCGAGCCATTACCATAAAATCATATGCCTGCATTAGCATATAGTTAAATTCCAAGAAAGAAAGCCCTTTTTCCATACGCTGCTTGTAACATTCCGCACGAAGCATATTGTTTACGCTGAAATGCGGTCCTATTTCTCTCAAAAATTCCGCATAGTTTACCGGTCTTAACCAGTCTGCATTGTTAACAGCAATAGCCTTGCTCTTTTCGGGAATCTTGTTTTCCTTACCCGGAACGGTGACACCGTTATTGCCGGAGTATGTCCATTCGTCGTCAAACTCCAGGAACTGTTCGAAAAGCTTCTTGAATTGGCGACAGTTTTCGTCAATAGTTTCCACAGTCATCATCTGGCGCATATCGGTTCTGCCCGACGGATCCCCGACCATACCTGTACCGCCTCCCAGAAGCACAATAGGTGTGTGACCGTACTTTTGCATATACATCATGATAATTACCTGCATGAAATGCCCTACATGGAGACAATCGGCAGTCGGGTCAAAGCCGATATAAAATTTAATCTTCTTACTTCCAAGAAGTTCTCTGACAGCTTCGTCGTCAGTAGTTTGCTCAATAAAACCTCTTTCCTTTAACACATCATAAACGTTGGTATGCTTACTAACGTTATCCGGAATTTTAAACATCTTCTTTCCTCCTGAGATTTAAAATAAAATAAGCCTCTATCCTATGAGTATAGGACAGAGGACGAATAATCGCGGTACCACCTCTGGTTCGGGCTACTTCGCAGTATGACCCCTCTTTATGTAAAGTCACTTTACATCCACGCTATATCGGGCGTTCCCGTCATTTCCTACTGGGCTGAAAATCTGCTGTGAAAAACCTTTTAATATTGATTAAATAAAAAACAGTTTTTACCCTTGGCTTAAAACTTGCCGCGGATAAAACCGCTCTCGTAGTTAAGGTATAAATTCACAGTCTGAATATCTGCTGTTCAGAATGCAGCTCCGGAATGTATTCACAGCTACCCCGACCGAGCCCTTTCACCAACCGAGCACTCTCTAAAAATCTCCAAAGCAGCGTTACTTGTTTCCATCATCGCCTTAATATTTAATTAAAGAGATTTTAACACAGCCCCTTTGAAAAAGTCAAGTTCCGCACATTGCAGAAATTCTCACAATTTGCCTTTAAGCTATGCCGCCACTTTACATAATCACTTCGTTTTTGCACCTCAACTAATGATTTCTCGCTTTTTTATTGCAACATTTTTCCTCTCCTTTTACAACTATGCAAACACATTATTTATAAAGCTTTAGCTGTTACTCATTGTAAAGCTAAAGCACTAACTTCGTGCCTATTTTTTGTCCGAACTTTACAGGATATTCTTTTATTTCTTCATCCTTTGAGTCTGACTTTGCCTCTTCATTTTCCTGCAAATATTTTATTATTTCAGGTTCTAATTTTGCTGCGTCCTTTTCAAGCAAAACCACTATGGTGGAGCCTCCATACAGAAAAAGCCCCTTTTCTTCACCTCGTAAGATGGTTCCTGCTTCATGATGATTTTTAATCTTGCCAACCAGCATGGCTCCCACTTCTATTTGAGCTACCGAGCCGAAGTTGTCAGTTTCCATGAGAGTTACTTCGCGGCAGTTCTCAACAAATACCGGATACCTGCGGAGAGCCAAAGGTCTTACCGTGTGCAGCTTTCCTCCTATGAAGCGATTATTGCCTTTCCTGCCGTTATCCAAATAACAGTAACGGTGGTAATGATTTACGCAAAGGCGGAAAACCAAACATATTCCGTCTGTGAAACGTTCTGCCATTTCTTCATCTTTAAGTAGGTCTGCTATGGTGTAACGGCTCTGTTTAACGGGTATCACCGTATCCCGATTTATAGGCCACACGCTTAAAAGTCCATCGCAAGTTGAAATTAAGTGAGAGGGCTCCATATCCACCGGTCTTAATTCTTTTTTAAGTTGTCTGGTAAAGCAATCGTTAAAACAGCTAAACTCAGTCTTTTCGCACTCCCCTAAATCAATTCCGTTCTTTTGAACAAAACTCTTTATAAAAACCTTGGAAATCCTCGAATCCATCAGATGTCCAACGCTCTTTGATAACCATGGAGAAACCAACAGTTTAAGAATACCTCGTCCTACAACCGTTTCATATAAAAATTCTAATCCATTCATATTTATTTTATTCTTGTTCAGTCAGACCCAATGTCTTTGAGTTATCTCATTAACACCGCCTGCCAAAGCTTTAGATATCTTATTAATTATGTTTCTTTCTTAACACTCTTTATTCCGCCACTCTTTCTAATACAGCGGCTTCACCAGCATAAGACCCAGCAGAAGCAATATTCCCTCTATTGCACCAATGGATACCATAACCATTATGTGTTTAAACTGGGGTTTCGGTACATTGATTTTTGACAAAAAGAGCATACCTGTTATCAAAAGGAATAAGTAGTAAATGATTGTGATGTCCATCGGCAACACATACTGAAGCAACAATATTGTCGGGAAAATCAATGCGGAGGAGGTAACAGGCAAGCCCAGATAGGATTTTCGCGTGCCCGCCTCCTTTTTCTGACGTTCCTCTTCTATAACGTTAAAATATGCCAAACGAATCATAGCTGCCAGCACAAAGAAAATCATGATTCCCCCGACTATTATGGACAAAATTAATTGAGATTTTTCACCTCTAAAGGTAAATCTTTCTACCCCTGAAATAAAAGGTCCTAAGGTTGCAAGGGACTGCCCGATACAAGCAGGTAACACCCCAAAGGCAACCAAATCCGCCAAGGAATCTATCTGAATCCCGAATTTTTTCTGTATGTCTGTTCTATCCTTTTTTCTTCTAGCTACACGACCGTCAAAAGCGTCGCAAAATCCGCTGAATAAAAGGAAAAACATTCCCCAATATGGGTGCCCCATATCATGAAGTGAAAACGCAATACCAATCGTTGCTGAAATCAGCGACAGATAAGTAAGCCATGTGCTGTAATCAAAAAATCCTATCATAATTAAATTCTATTTCCTTTCCCTATCAATACACAATTTCTTTTTCGAAATCTATAACCAATGAACCCCAATACCACTGTGATAGCGCTTACTAAAACGCAAATGTAAAAGGACAAGCTCCTGCTAAGTATCTCAAGCCATATAGCCTCTAAATTAGGAAGTATATCTCTAAAACCGTCAAGCATTAGATAGTCCGCTACCCCCATCCCCCCCGGAATAGGCACAGTATTGGAGCCTATCACTACCATGCTTTGAGTCGCCCAGATATTATAAGCATCTTCAAAATTGCCACCAATGGCAAGAAACATAAACATAGTAACGGAAATCTGCGATACCCGCTGCATTAAATTCCAAAAATATGCTTTAAGCAGCGCTCCTCGACGGTCTCCCATCTGCTCTACACAGGCTTGATATTCGTCCATTTTCTTTTCCAATCGCAACCTTTTCTTGTCAATGTCTCTAACTAAATGTATCTTATGTAATATCCAAAGCAGTTTCGCGCATAATTTTTCCATCAAATCTCGTCGCCGCAGTAAAATAAAAAAGCAGGTAAGCAAGCCTCCTTGTGCCAGATATCCTGTAATAATCAAAATTTTAGACAGAAGATTGAAGTGGAAAAAAACGTGCGGTGCTGTAATCATGCAGACAACTCCCACAGTCAATATTCCTAAAACATACATAATCAAATTGGTAATAAGAACTACTGTAGTAGTAAACATAGGAATACCGCTGCGCATCATAAATAACGCACTTGCCGGTTGCCCGCCGGTTGCCGAGGGAGTAATTGCCGAGAAGTAGACATCTGCGGCTGCAAAAAAGACGCTTTCCCTGCGAGGTGTACCATAGCCCACATTTCGCAATATTGTCAAAAGAGCCTCCGCCTCAAAGAAAATGAAACCAAGCATGGCTATTATTGCAGCTGCCAGCCAGCGCCAATCAGCAAACTCCATCATCTCTGTCAGGTCTTTCAGGGACACCGTTCCCGCTTCGGCGAGAACAACCCTCATGCTTAACACAGCCAATAATATTGATATCAATGTCCAAGCTATCTTCTTTTTATCCATTAACCGTTTCCTTTTTCTTCTTTCTAACTAACTTCTTAATTATAGCATTTTGAGATTTTCTCATCAACTAAAACACTATTTTGTAAATTCTTCTTAAATTTTTTCCAATCTTTTTCCAATATTTTTTCTACATTTTTATGTTTAAGTCATGGCGCTAAAGTCTTATTTTTATACCATAGAGCTAAAAAAATAACACTGATGGTATGAACCACCAGTGTAAATTTTAAAACTAAATGCTTTACTTTTTATGAAATTGCTCCTTAGTAGCTCCACAGAGCAGACACTTAAAATCTTCAGGCATTTCTCCATTTTCTGTGTATTCCCAGCCGCATAAATCGCAAACCCAAATGTCTCCGCTTTTTTCTGCGATCTCTTCTTTTTGAGCTTCGCCACCTTTCAGCAAGGCTTCAACCATAGCCGGAATCTTTTCAAAATCATCTTCCTCAGGATTCCACAGAGAACGAACGTTGTCGTCCACCACCTCAAAGCCTGCCTCAACCAGCTTTTCCTGAATAATTTTCACCGACTCTCCGCTCCAGCCGTAGCAACCGAAAGCAGCAGCTTTTTTGCCTTGGAATTTCAATGTCTTTAGGAAAGACAGCCATCCTGCAACGCTGGTTAGAACATCATTGACGCATGTAGGCGAACCTACTGCAATAGCCCTTGATTTGAATACTTCCGTCATCAACTCATTTTTGTCTGTACGGGCAATGTTATACACCTTTACAACAGTATTTGGGGACTGTTTATTAATTTCGTGAGCAATAGCGTGTGCCAGTTTTTCAGTTCCCTGCCACATGGTATCATACGCAACGGTAATCTGATTTTCCTGATACGAATCTGCCCACTCTGCGTATTTTTCAACAATCTGATTAGGGTTATCTCTCCAAATTACACCATGAGAGGGTGCAATCATGTCAATTTGCAGATTCATCTTGGCAAGCTCCTCCAGCTTCTTTGTAACAAAGCTCGCAAAAGGATTCAAGATATTAGTGAAATACTTCATAGCTTCCTTGTACAGAAGATGTTGATCCGCTAAATCGTTGAATAACTCTCCCACTGCAAAATGCTGACCGAAAGCGTCCATAGAAAAGAGGATATTGTCTCCTGTCATGTATGTTGCCATAGAATCAGGCCAGTGAAGCATTTTCATTTCAATAAAAACTAATTCCTTACCGTTTCCGATATCTAAACGGTCTCCTGTTTTCACAACGTGGAAATCCCAACCCTGCTTGCCGTACTGTCCCTCCAGACTCTTAACTGCCGCAGCAGTGCAGTATATAGGAGTTTTGGGAATTTCCCTCATCAAAGTCGGAAGTGAACCTGAATGATCCTGCTCCCCATGGTTAACTATAATATAATCAATCTTATCTAAAACACCCTCGGCTTTTAGATTTTCAACAAACTCATCTCTATATGGGAGCCATACCGTATCCATTAAGACTGTCTTTTCTTCTTCAATCAAGTAAGCGTTTTGGCTGGAACCGTTGAAAATAGAGTATTCATCACCATGAAAAGATTCCAATTCCCAATCAATATAGCCCACCCAGCTAACATTATTCTTTACCGGCTTTCTCATAACTTTCTCCTTACTGCTGCCCTATCCCTGCGGTTGACAGCCTTATATCATCACTCACATTATACTTTGCACAGGTAGCATAAACAAGACTTTTATCTCCTCTGATATCTTTATACTACTCTAACCCTCTATCATCTTCAATAGCTAATATCTAAAAAATTATCCCGGCACAATATGTATACCTTCTCCTCTTTACATACCATTCTCGAAGTGCTATATTATATTTCGTGGACGGTATTCCTATGGAAACTTTACCATTGAATTAATTTAATTAAATACCTAAATTAATTACAGAATGTTAATTTTAAATTTGCGCGCATGTATCCTTTAGGGGAGCAGGACACGCAATAAATTAGCATGGTAAGCTTCGAATACCTCCATCCAGATTGTCTCTTTTAAAGCTGACATCTGGATGTTTTTATTACTTGTATCCTCGCATGCGGCAAATACAAGGTATTCATTAAATACACCTTTTGCGGTATACAGGCATACGCGGATACATGAATACTCGGAGGTTTTTATGCAAAAAATGACAAAAGCCCAGAAAAATCTTCAGATTAAGAAAGAAGCAAAGGCTACCCTTATACTCTTCTTCTTCTGTATGTTCTGGCACATCGGCTTCGGTTTCGGCTTGTCCGGCAAAACCGATATCACCATCGCAAAAATTCCGCTATGGTGGTGGCTTAGCACACCGGGCGTATCCGTTATTGGTCTGGTGGGAGTTATCATTCTTTTGAAGTTTGTATTTAAGAACTTCAGTTTAGAAGACGATGACGAGTCGGAAAAGGAGGTAAATCATGCAGAGTAAGCAGTATATCATCCTTGGGATTCTCATCGCCTACATGGTATTTAACGTTCTTGCAGGTATTTTGATGAGCAAGAAAAACTCCTCTAAAAATTCCAATGCCGGCTTCCTGTCAAACTATTTTATCGGTGGCAGAACTATGGGCGGCATGGTTTTAGCAATGACACTTGTTGCCACTTACACCAGTGCCAGTTCTTTTTTAGGCGGTCCCGGACTTGCGGCTTCATGGGGGCTTACACAGTCTTGGATTGCAATAATTCAAATAGGTACAGCATTCTTAACCCTTGGCGTTCTCGGAAAGAAGTTGGGTCTTATTTCCCGCCGTATTCACGCTGTAACTATTTCAGACTACCTGAAAGCTCGATATGAATCTCCTGCTGTTGTAATCATCTGCAGCCTTGCTCTCGTAGTCTTCTTCATCACTCAGATGGTAGCTCAATTCATGGGCGGTGCTACCCTGCTCCAAACTGTGACCGGACTGCCTTATTGGGCAGGTTTATTGCTGTTTGCGCTGGTTGTCATCTTATATACTTCTGTCGGTGGCTTCACAGCTGTTGTCGTTACCGACACCATCCAAGGTATTGTAATGACTTTCGGTACTTTCCTGTTGATGTTCTTTGTGTTCCGCGCAGGCGGCGGTGCAAGCAATCTCATTGAGCAGGTAAGCACAACTGTTCCCGGATGGACACTGCTTGGCCTCGGTTTCCCCGAGGACACCGTTGCTCTATCCCCCGGCTATCTCATTTCTTTCTGGGTGCTGGTTGGTATCGGTGTAATGGGTCTTCCTCAGACCGCAGTTCGCGGAATGGGCTTTAAGGATACTAAATCTCTGCACAGCGCAATGATTTACGGAACTCTTGTTGTAGGTATCCTTATGGTCGGTATGCACTTCATAGGTGCTGTTGCAAGCCCGCTTCTTCCTGAAGACAGCATAACAAGCACCGACCAGGTTATTCCTTATATAGTGTTAAACTACATGCCTGCGTGGGCAGGCGGACTCTTCTTGGCCGCTCCCCTTGCAGCTATAATGTCCACTGTGGATTCTCTGCTGCTCCTTGCTTCTGCTACTATTATAACTGATATTTGGATAACTTACTTCGCAAAGGATAAGGCTAAAAAGAATCTAAACTCCGACGTTGCAGAGGCAGAAAAATTCAAGAAAAAAGTAAAGAAGTACAGCTTTGCACTTACAATCGTTATAGGTGTAATCGTGTTCTGCTTCGCTCTGAACCCACCTACCATTCTGGTTTGGGTAAACCTCTTTGCTATGGGCGGACTGGAATCTACTTTTTTCTGGTCGTTGCTGGGAGGACTTTATTGGAAGTACGGAAACGCAAAAGGCTCCATTGCTTCCATAATCGTAGGAATTGCAACTTTCGTATTCTTTAACCTGAACAAGATTGCTCCTTTCCACGTTCATGAAATCGTTATGGCTCTAATTTTCAGCGGAATAGCTTACTTTACAGTCAGCGCGCTGACCAAAGAGGAACCATCTGAAACTATTCTTAAAAAATGTTTCTAGTAGTTTACGGTGAAGTTAAATTATAACTTTTATTTGCCTAACCCGTTAGAACGCCTCCATGGCGCACAAACTAAAAACAGTCCGGAGATTTCCTCTCCGGACTGTTTATGTATTAACTCATCTCAATATATTCATCGTATGTACAAAGCTTATCTATTAACTTGCCATCCTTATCAATTTCCATGATACGATTTGCAATGGTATTGATAAACTCATGGTCGTGAGAAGCAAAGAGCATATTACCCTTAAAGGCCTTTAAGCCGTCATTTACCGCAGTGATGGACTCCAAGTCAAGATGGTTCGTCGGCTGATCCAAAACCAAGAAATTGGAACCGAACAACATCATTCTCGACAGCATACAGCGAACCTTTTCACCTCCGGAAAGAACCTTAACTTCCTTGTAAACGTCATCTCCTGAAAACAACATTTTCCCTAAAAAACCTCGCATGAAAGTCTCCGTGGTTTCAGGAGTAAACTGGCTAAGCCACTCCACCATGTTGAGCTTGCAGTCATTGAAAAACTCCGAATTGTCCATTGGGAAGTAGGAGGTGGTGATGGTAACTCCCCATGAAAAAGAGCCCTCGTCAGCTTCCATCTCTCCCATGAGAATCTTGAAGAGCGTGGTATTGGCTATCTCATTTTCTCCTACGAAAGCGATTTTATCTCCCTTGTTCACCATAAAGGAGATGTTGTCAAGAATCTTAACACCGTCAACGGTTTTACTGATTCCCTCCACCCGAAGAAGATCCTTTCCCGCCTCGCGATCCATCTTAAAGGCAACAAAAGGATAGCGTCTTGATGAAGCCGGCATTTCTTCAACAGTCAGCTTGTCCAACAGTTTACGACGGGATGTCGCCTGCTTCGACTTGGACTTGTTGGCAGAGAAACGCTGAATGAAGTTTTGAAGTTCCCTAATCTTTTCTTCGTTTTTCTTATTTTGGTCGTTTATCATCCTTTGAACCATCTGGCTGGATTCATACCAAAATTCGTAGTTTCCGACATACATCTTTATTTTCCCAAAGTCTACATCTACAATGTTGGTGCAGACAGTGTTCAGGAAGTGACGGTCATGGGAAACAACAATAACCGTTCCCTCGTAATCCATAAGAAAGTCTTCAAGCCAAGCAATAGCTTTCGCATCCATATGGTTGGTCGGCTCGTCGAGAAGAATAATTCCGGGATTGCCGAACAATGCCTGTGCCAGCAGCACCTTTACCTTTTCTTTACCGGTAAGGCTGCTCATTTGGGAGTAAAGAATATCGTCGGAAAGTCCAAGCCCTTGAATAAGTCTGCTTACATTTGACTCCGCTTCCCAGCCATCCATTTCCGCAAATTCTCCCTCCAGTTCCGCTGCGCGAATACCGTCCTCATCTGAAAACTCTTCTTTCATGTATATGGCATCTTTTTCTTTCATAACATCGTAGAGATGTTTATTTCCCATAATTACCGTATCAAGAACAGTATATTCATCATAGGCAAAGTGGTCCTGTTTAAGTACCGACATTCTAACGCCTTTTTTAATGGCTATTGACCCTGTGGACGGCTCCAGTTCCCCTGAAAGAACTCGCAAAAAAGTTGATTTCCCCGCACCGTTGGCTCCTATCACACCATAACAGTTTCCTGCTGTGAATTTTAAATCAACATCCTTAAATAGCGGTGTTCCGCTGAAATTTACACTCACATTTATTACATCAAGCATTTAAAATCCCTTTCTATCTTCTAATATTTTAATATCCCAAAAGGATACGCTTATTCATACAAAAACGCTGTAAACATAAATTTACAACGTTCAGATATTCATTTTATCATAGGTTCACAATTAGTGCAAATGTATGTGAGGGTGTTTGTTGCTTTAATTTCATTAATTTCATCGCTTTGGAGATATAATTTTGGAGATACAGCTTTGGAAATGATCTCTATCTCCGTTTTTTAACTCCATAATTATTTTATAATCATTTTACACTAACTGATGGTCTGGCGGGTGATTTTGTGAAAGGAAAGTCTTTGTATTGTAACAAGATTATAACAAGATGTTGCTGCAAAGCTTTTAATAATACTTGAATTTCCCTCTAAAATCAGCTAAAATTTAAGGGTTCAACTGCTAAATTATTATGTTTGTAATAGATTTTACACAGCAAAAGGAGAAATATGAGTATTTTAACAGTAAGCCACCTTTCACACGGTTTTGGCGACCGCCAGATTTTCAACGATGTATCCTTTCGTCTTCTTGAGGGAGAGCATATCGGTCTCGTTGGCGCCAACGGTGAGGGCAAATCAACTTTTATGAATATAATTACAGGTAGCCTAATGGCTGATGAGGGAAAAGTAGAATGGTCAAAACATGTTCGCACAGGTTATCTTGACCAGCAAGCAGTTCTGAAAAAGGGGCAATCCATCAGAGCCGTTCTTCAGACAGCCTTTGACTTCCTTTACGATATGGAAACCGAAATGAATAATCTGTACATGAGGATGGCAGACCCCGAAATAACCGAAGAAGAAATGAACGCCGCGATGGAAGACGCGGGTACATTGCAGGATCTTTTAACCGCTCACGATTTTTATATGATTGACGCAAAAATTGAGGAAGTGGGTCGTGCATTGGGCTTGACCGATATAGGTCTTGACTGTGATGTGACAGAACTTTCCGGCGGTCAAAGAACCAAGGTATTGCTGGCTAAACTTCTTTTGGAAAAGCCTGAAATTCTGTTGCTGGATGAGCCTACCAACTACCTTGATGAAGTTCACATCGAATGGCTCAAACGCTACTTACAGGAATATGAAAATGCTTTTATTCTCATTTCCCATGATATTCCTTTCCTTAACAGCGTGATTAACCTTGTGTATCACATGGACAACTGTGAATTAAACCGCTATGTCGGTGACTACGATAAATTTATGGAAGTTTACGAAGTAAAGAAAGCCCAACAGGATGCAGCTTATGAAAGGCAGCAGCAGGAAATCGCGGAGCTTAAAGACTTCGTTGCAAGAAATAAAGCAAGAATTGCCACTCGTAATATGGCAATGTCCCGCCAGAAAAAACTGGATAATATGGATATTATCGAAAAAAGAGTGGAAAAGGTTAAGCCCCAATTCAACTTTCTTTTAGGGCGTACACCGGGAAGATTTCTATTTGAAGCCAAAAATCTGGTTATCGGATATGATGAAGCTCTTTCCATCCCTTTAAACTTCACTATGGAGAGAAAAGAAAAAGTATTGTTAACCGGTGCCAACGGTATCGGTAAAACAACACTTCTAAAAAGTCTTTTAGGAATTATCAAAACACTTGATGGCACTATTTCAAAAGACCCTTATATGCACATCGGATATTTTGAGCAGGAGCTTTCCGAAGAAATAGACCGTACCTGCCTTGAGGAAGTATGGCAGGAGTTTCCATCATGGGATCAAAAAGAAGTCAGAGCCGCCCTTGCCAAATGCGGACTCACCACCAAGCATATTGAAAGCCGAGTATATGTACTTTCCGGCGGTGAGCAAGCAAAGGTAAGGCTATGCAAGCTTATGAACCGAGAATCAAACATCTTGGTTCTGGACGAACCTACTAACCATTTAGACCCTGACGCCAAAGAAGAATTAAAGCGTGCCTTGATAGAATACAATGGCAGTATTTTGATGGTATGCCACGAACCCGACTTTTACGCCGGTCTTGCAACAAAAGTAATCGACTGCTCTCAATGGACAACAAAGATTGTTTAGCTTGACAGCTTCCATCCGATAGCTTTCTTTCTGGAATTTACAAAGGTTCTGTAAATTCCGTCGAGCTTCATCAATTCAGCATGAGTTCCCTGTTCTGCTATTCGTCCCTCTGACATAACTATTATCTGGTCGGCGTTTCGAACAGTTTTCAATCTGTGGGCAATCATGATAATTGTTTTATTATTAGTAAGTTCAGCTATGGCAGCCATAAGCTCTCTCTCGTTTTCAGGGTCGACATTGGCTGTTGCTTCATCCAAGATAATAACAGGAGCGTCTTTCATAATAGCCCTTGCTATAGACAACCTTTGTTTTTCACCACCTGAAAGAGACGCTCCTCCCTCACCTATTACCGTATTGTAACCCTCAGGTAATTCCATGATAAAATCGTGGCAACAGGCTTTTTTAGCAGCTGCAACAACTTCTTCACGGCTGGCCTCAGGTCTTCCGAACTTAATATTGTTTTCAACGGTATCTGAAAAGAGATATACATTCTGGAACACAAAAGAGAAATTGCTCATCAGGCTGTTCATGCTGTATTCCTTTACATCTCTGCCGCCTAAAGTAATTTCTCCATTATCCACATCCCAAAAACGTGCGATGAGATTGCACAAGGTTGTCTTTCCTCCGCCACTTGCGCCTACGATTGCCGTCACAGTCTTTTCAGGAATTTTCAAAGAAACTCCGTCAATAATTTTTCTGTTTTCGTAAGCAAACTCAATATTTTTGACTTCAATATCGTGGCTTTCGGGAACAATTTCATTTCCGTCAATGTCCATGGTATCAAGGTCTAAAATATCTTGTGCCTTGCCTACACACATATCAACCACTCTAAGAAGTGCAGAAAATGCTCCCATTGCTTCAAGGCTTGTGTAAAGCATAAAGGCACATATTGTCATACCTATAGCATTCAGAAGCGGCATGCTTCCCTGTATCCAAAATAATACTGAGGTTGCTACAATGGCTACACCTGTCAGTTTTAATATTGCACTTTGCAGAACTTGGTAAGGCACATATTTAACTTCCATTGCCGTATTAACATTCCCTACCCCCACATTTGCCGCTTCCAACTTTTTAGAAGCTTTTCCATAAAGGTTGTAGGATTTAACCTCAGATATTCCTTGAAGATATTCTACAACAATGCTTACAAGATTTTCATCGGCCGCTATTTTTTCCTCGGAAATTTTGGTTCCGGCTTTCTGCATGAAGCTATTAGCTATGAAAAACAGTCCTATTCCCACAAGTGAAACTAAAGCAATTCTATAATCAAATATCGCAATCATAATCACAATAGCGGTAGTCTCAATTATGCCTCCCGACACAATCAGCACAACTCTCGTAGCAACATCCCCAAGATTTTCCATGGTATTCGTCGCAACAGAAGCTATAGTTCCAAGGCTGTTTGCGTTAAAATATCCCATAGGCAAATATCTCAAATGTTGAGCAATATCAATTCTTTTTTCGGCAGCACATAAATAGCCTGCTTTTGTTTGAAGCATGGTGCTTAACATCCTGCATATCATGGATACAACAAGGGAAAGAGCCATAATGCCTATGGAACCTAGGATATATTTTGTTATTTCCTCGCCCCTAAGCAAGCCCATGATAATACACATTATTGCAGGAATCCTTAGTGCCATCGCCATAGCGTAAAAAAAGCTGATAAGCATTGAAAGCTTAAACATTTTTTCGTTTTTAGCACCCGAAAATTTCATGAATTTTCTTAAGGTCTTAAACATTATGCTACCCCCTCATCATAATCCTTTGATTCAATATGAGCTTCCCACATACCCTTATATAAGGAACATGAATTAAGAAGTTCATCGTGCTTTCCGCAAGCTTCTATCATGCCCTCACTTACTACGAAGATACAATCTGAATCTTTGACCGTTGAAAGCCTGTGGGCAATTACGATTACCGTCTTACCTGCAATGAGTTTTGCAAGAGAAGCCTGTAGTATTGCCTCATTTTCGGGGTCTGTGTATGCTGTTGCCTCATCAAGTATTATAATCGGAGCATTTTTTAACATTGCTCTGGCAATAGATATTCTCTGTCTCTCTCCCCCACTCAAATGCCCTCCGGCACTTCCTACTACTGTGTCAAAACCGTTTTCTAGGTTCATTATAAAGTCGTAGCACCCGCTTTTTTTGGCAATTTCCTCCACATCTTCATCCCTTGCCTCCGGACAGCCTTTTCGGATATTTTCTCTTACTGTTTCATTGAATAAATAGTTGTCCTGTGCAACATAAGCAACTTTTCGGTTATAGTCTTCAAGGGAAATTTCTTTGATATTTACTCCACCAAATTTAATATTCCCGTTATCTACATCCCATAATGACGCAATAAGTTTTGCAATCGTTGATTTGCCGCTTCCCGATGGTCCCACAAAGGCATTTATGGTGCCCGCTTTTATCTGCATATTGATTCCATGCAAAACCTCTTTTTCCTTATAGGCAAATCTCACATCTTCTAAAGAAATTGAACTGTCCTCCGGTTGAGACTTTGTTTTTTCCGGTCTGTCCAGTATTGGAAGTTCAAGAATTGCTGCTACTTCACCTATGATAACTTGCGCTTTATGAATGTCGTCAAAATATCCCGCTATTATAAGAAGCGGACCCGTTACCCCGATAGAAAGAATTACGCATACAATAAAATCTATTAAAGAAAAGGTGCCCCTATGGACAAACCATGCCCCGAAAGGCAAAAGAGTAAGCAAAGTATAGGGCATAATTACGAACATGGATGCCATCGGAAATATACACGCTCTCATCCAATCAATAAAGGAATATGCACATTCATTGGCATCCTCTTTGAATTTTTCCTGGGATTTTTCGCTTTTTCCAAAGGCTTTTATAACCTCTATGCCGTTAATGTACTCAACAGCGGTGGAATTGAGGTTTTTTGTAGCTGTAATTGCCCTCTTATAGCTTTCCTCATAGCCTGCAAACATTCCCAAGGAAAGAAGAAGTCCAACCACTACAGGAATAAACGAGAGCAGCGCCAATCTCCAGTCCAGCACAAAGAGGGTTATAATCAATACAGCCGGAGCCAACATATTAGATGTAAACTCCGGTACAACATGTGCCAGGGTCGTTTCTATACTGTCAACGCGCTCCACCAGAACATTTTTCATTTCGCCAATTCCTTTGTCCTTTACAAGCCCCAGCGGCACCTTTGCAAGTCTGTCAAAGCAATTTCTTCTTATATTCGATAGAACCTCAAAGGTTGCCTTATGGGAGTAACTTGTTGATATGCCATGAAAGATTTCAGCTAATATAAACAAGGCTGCTATTAAAACCAGCTTTACGGTATATTCCTGAATATTCTTATTCCCTGCAATTATCAGCTTTATAATGTCCGCTATAAAGTAATACGGAACCAGCCTGCAAATTACATTTAAGGTTGCAAGAAGAATACTTGCTAAATAGTATTTTTTCTTTGCCCCTGCCCATTCAATGACATAGGAAATTTGGCTTCTTTTTTTCACTTCGAGACTCCCCTTTTTCTGCTGTTTTTAATACAGCTAAATATTTTATCCCTATTTTTTACTCAAATTTTTGTTGCAGGTGCCCTTACGCTCCCAGTGTTGCTCCAAGCTGCTTACATTCTTCTAAAGCTTCTTCACTTGGTGCTTCATTAGCCATTACGCAATCGCAAGCCAACTGTGCGCCTTTAGTTTTACATCTTTCTTCCCAATCTCTCATCCATTGTCCGTCGCCCCAGCCGTATGAGCCGAAGAGTGCAATCGGTTTTCCTGAAAGTACCTTTTCAACGGCTGTGAACATAGGCTCAAAGGAAGACTCCTCGAGAACTTCTGCTCCCATTGCCGGACAGCCAAAGGCTATTGCGTCAAATTCTGCCACATTATCAGCAGTAAAATCGTCAGATTCAAATAATTTAACCTCTGCGCCCTTATCTTTAGCGCCCTCTTCTACAGCCTCCGCCATTGCAGCAGTATTACCTGTTCCGCTCCAATAAACTATTGCTACCTTTTTCATAATAAATTCCTCCTTAAATTTTTGTTATATTTTACCCGACAGCATTCCTGTCTGTTATTACAGCAAGTTGTGTCAGGGATTTACCTCTTTTATTCATATCTCTGTAAATTTCCCTACACTTTCTAAATCTTTGAAAAAGCATTTCCGCTTTTTCTGGATTGGAGTAGGCTTTCCAGCAACCGCAGCAAATCACTCCCTCACAAGAATTGTTCATAAAATGCTCTACATCTGTTGGGGGATATCCCAGAAAAAGACCCACCTCATGTGGAAATGCACCGCCTTTTTTCATATTCTTTGCCAGCTGTGCAATACAACATTCCGGATTACCGCAATTGTATCCCCTTTTTCTTAAGATATTTTCAGCTTCGGGATGTTTAAGATCCCTTTTAAGTAGGTCCGGACGGTATATATATATCAATGCAGATTCTGATGTTTTCTTGAGAGGTATTACCCGTAGACCTTTAGCTTTAAGCATTCGGTTTAACAGTCTAATTTCCTTTGCAACATCCACATTGTCGTCGCTTTTCACGGAAAACATATTCCCTGCTTTTAGTCCTGCCAATGTTGGTGAACAATGCTCTATGATGAGCTTTTCATACACGTCATTTTCCTCCTTTTTTTATTTGGGCAGTTTTGTTAAGCCTTGCCCACAAGTTTTGCTAAACCCTGCCGATAGTCATTAGTGATTTTTTTATCACTAAACTTACTTTTTTAGTGCCTGATGTTGTTTATTGCCTAAAGTGTTGTAGCTTCATTCCAAATATGTTAGATACCATCATCAAAATACCGTCAGTAGCATTTGTTTCCAATAGATTTTATGGAGCTTTCAGCTTTAGGCATGTGCGGTTAGCATATGCTAACCGCATGGTCTTTTTTTAGCGTATGCCACCGCATACGCTTTTTCAAAGCTTTTTTGGCTGTTGATATTTCCCTTTACAAAGCCTTTTCGAAAACTATAATTTTTTCCAATCCCCTTACGTTAGACATACTAACTCCGTTGGGTATTGTTTGTCAATAGCTTATTTTAATTTTGTTTAGTCTTTCCCTTTTCCGTAAATTCCAGTCAGTTTATTTGTTGCATGATAACCCCCGTTGTTTTTAAGGTTTTATGCCGATAATACGCCGATATTTTAATTTGCTTTAGCCTAATAAATAATTTTTTCAATTTTCTATGTTTTAATCATACAACTCTGTGTATAAATATAATAAATTTTAAAAAAGTTATTGTTTAGTGCGGTTAGTTTTAGATTATTGGAGGTATTATATGCTTTTTAAAGTCAGTGAAAAGCACGAGGAATTGCGTGCAAAAATCAGAGAATTTGCAGAAAAAGAAATCAAGCCTTATGCATTTATGTGGGATCAGAAAAATGAGTTTCCCACAGAACAGATAAAAGAATTGGGACGAATGGGTATTATGGGCTTGCCTTACCCTAAAGAATATGGTGGCGCAGGAAAAGATGTGCTAAGCTACGCTATTGCAGTAGAGGAACTTGCCAGAGTTGATGGCGGTACAGGTGTAATATTATCCGCTCATGTTTCTCTTGGTGCGTATCCGATAGCTGCTTTCGGTACAGAAGAACAGAAGAAAAAATATTTAGTGCCCCTTGCTAAAGGTGAGAAAATCGGCGCTTTCGGATTAACTGAACCTAATGCGGGTTCTGACGCCGGCGGTACTGAAACCACAGCGGTTTTGCAGGGCGACCACTACATTCTGAACGGAAATAAAATCTTTATAACCAACGCCGACAAGGCTGATACTTACGTTGTGTTTGCAGTTACAACTCAAAACATCGGCACAAAGGGAATCAGCGCATTTATCGTTGAAAAGGGCTGGGAGGGTTTTACTTTCGGAGACCATTATGACAAATTGGGTATCCGCTCCTCTTCAACTGCCGAATTGCTGTTCAATGACGTGAAAGTGCCAAAGGAAAACCTTTTAGGTCGTGAGGGTGACGGATTTAAAATTGCAATGTCAACTCTCGATGGCGGTAGAATCGGCATTGCTTCTCAGGCTCTCGGCATTGCCCAAGGAGCTTACGAAGCTGCTGTAGAATATGCTAAGGAAAGAGAGCAGTTCGGTGCGCCTATTGGCGTAAATCAAGCAATTTCTTTTAAAATTGCCAATATGGCGACTAAAATCAGATGTGCCAGATTTTTAGTTTACAGCGCAGCCGAACTAAAAGAAGCTCACGAGCCTTATGGTTTAGAAAGCGCAATGGCAAAGATGTACGCTTCTGATATATGCCTTGAAGTAGTAACTGACGCGCTTCAGGTATTCGGCGGAAGTGGCTATTTAAAGGGTATGGAAGTTGAACGAGCTTACAGAGACGCCAGAATCACAACCATATACGAGGGTACCAATGAAATTCAGAGGGTCGTTATCGCCTCTCATATTTTAGGAAAACTTAAGCAGAATGCGGATACTCCGAGAAAGAAGTCTCAAGGCGAAACCGGTGCTAGAAAAAAGATGATTTTTAAGGACGGTTCCGCTGCCGAAAAGGTAACAGCTTTAGTAGAGTCTCTAAAGGGTGATGGCTATGACTTTACAGTTGGAATTGCCCTAGATACCCCTATTGTTGACGCGGAAAGAGTTGTCAGTGCCGGTAAGGGAATCGGTGCCAAAGAGAATATGAAGTTAATCGAAGATTTGGCAAGAAATGTGGGAGCTGCTATCGGTTCTTCAAGACCTGTTGCCGAAACATTGCAATATGTGCCTATTGACAGATATGTGGGAATGTCCGGTCAGAAGTTTAGCGGAAACTTATATATTGCTTGCGGAATCTCCGGAGCGGGTCAGCATTTGAAAGGGATAAAAGACGCAACAACCATTGTTGCCATTAACAATAACGCAAACGCTCGAATCTTTAAGAACTGTGACTATGGTATCGTTGGCGACTTAAACGAAATCCTGCCACTGCTAACAGACGCACTGGATACAGGGAAAAAGAAACCGGCTCCTCCTATGGTGAAGATGAAAAAGCCTTTCATTAAGAAAGCCCCTCCTGCACTGCCTCACTATGTATGTAACGGCTGTGGCTATGAATATGATCCTGAAGTTGGGGATTATGAAAACGGTGTAAAGGCGGGAACATTGTTTGAGGCATTGCCGGAAGAATGGATTTGCCCGGACTGCGGCGAAGAAAAGACAGGTTTCATCGAGGTTAAATAAGGAGGAAATATAATGAGTTACACAAGAAAAATTACAGATAGTCTTTACTGGATTGGCGGCAATGATAGAAGACTTCATTTATTTGAAAATATCCATCCAATAGAAAGAGGCGTTTCATACAATTCTTACGTTCTTTTAGATGAAAAAAATGTACTTTTTGATACAGTTGATTGGTCTGTTTGCAGAGACATGCTTGAAAGCCTTGAAAAAGTCCTTGCAGGCAGAAAGCTCGATTATGTGGTAATCAATCACATGGAGCCGGATCATGCCGCTTGCTTGGAAGAAGTCCTTATCAGATATCCTGAAACAAAGGTTATTTCAAACGAAAAGGCATTTATGCTAATGCACCAATTCGGCTTCCACATTGACGGAAGAACCATCGAAGTTAAAGAGGGAGATGTTTTTGAATTTGGCAAACACAAAATCACTTTCGTAAACGCGCCAATGGTTCACTGGCCGGAAGCAATGGTATCCTTTGAAATCACAGAGGGTATCCTGTTCTCCGCTGACGCTTTTGGTTCTTTCGGAACTTTAGACGGAAAACTGTTTGCTGATGAATTTGACTTCAAAAACGAATGGATTGACGACGCGAGAAGATATTACACTAACATCGTCGGTAAGTACGGGCCTCATGTAATGAGTTTGCTTGGGAAAGCACCTGTTAACGATATTAAATATGTATGTCCGCTTCATGGTCCTGTTTGGAAAGCCGGAGAGGACTTAATGTGGTTCATTGACAAGTATGTTCATTGGGCGACTTATGAGCCTGAAGAAAAAGGTGTTATGATTGTCTATGCTTCAATGTACGGCAACACCGAAAGTGCTGCCACATTGCTGGCCTCCAAGCTATGCGAAAAGGGCATGACAAAGGTTAGAATGTATGACGTCTCAAAGACCCACGTTTCTTTCCTGATTTCAGATTTGTTCAAATACAGCCACATTGTGTTCGCGTCTGTTACATATAACTTAGGGATTTTCCCTCCAATGCACAACTTCCTGATGGATATGAAAGCTCTGAATCTTCAAAAGAGAACCTGCGCAATCATGGAAAACGGTTCTTGGGCGCCAAAAGCCGCTTCTCTAATTGCTGAAGCTCTTGATGAAATGAAAGAAATGAGCATAGTCGACCCTAATGTAACTGTAACATCCGCAGTTAACGGGCAAAGTGACAAGGAACTGGATACCTTGGCAGATGCGATTATTGATTCTATGAAATAAGGCTTACAGGGAAAAGTATTGATAAAACCGTCGCAAACATTGAAAAAACAGTGTATGCGAATGGAGATGGCGGGGATCGGCAACCTCGCGGCCCACATCTACGGAGCGCACCATACCAAGTTTCTTTTGGAGAACAAGGATGGCTTCCAGATAGTCCTCCCCGGACGCATGAAGTTTTATTAAGACCTCCCTTATGCAGATAATTTCTGTTCGGCGTTCCACATGGCTGCATACTTTCCGTCTTTAGCCAGCAATTCATCGTGAGTACCGACTTCAGCAATTTTCCCATCAGATACCACAAGGATTTGATCTGCATTTTTGACGATGGAAAGGGTATGAGCAATCATTACCACAGTCTTTTTCTCTTTCAGAAGATTGGCTATGGCCTGCTTAACTGCCAGCTCGTTCTCGATGTCAAGGGATGCTGTTGCCTCATCCAAAAGCAGGATCGGGCTATTTTTCAGAATAGCGCGGGCGATTGAAATTCTCTGGCGCTCACCGCCAGAGAGAAGGTTTCCGTTTTCGCCGGTCGGCGTATCGTATCCCTTTTCCATCTTGCGGATGAAGCCGTCACAATTAGCCTCCCGGCAGGCAGCCTCGATTTCCTCGTCCGTGGCGTTGGGGCGGGCGTGCCGGATGTTCTCACGAATGGTATCATCAAAGAGAAATACATCCTGGTCTACCATAGAGATTTGTTCCAGCACGCGCTCGGCAGCCACATGGTTGATTGGTTTGCCTCCGATGAAAATAGTTCCCCCATTTGTCTCGTAGTATTTTGCAATCAGGTTCAGAATGGTGGATTTACCGGAACCGGAGTCCCCGACAATGGCCGTGAGCTTCTGGTCTGGCACCGTAAAGGTGGCGTGTTTCAGCACCGGCTCTCCAGGTACATACGAGAAGTCCACATTGTCGAAGGTGATTTCATGTGTGGCAGTATGAAGCGGCTCCATACTGCCGGTTTCCTCTGGTTCTTCAATAATGTCTACAACTTTATCTTTGGAGATTTTCAAGTTTTTGTAACTCATCAGGCCACGGGAGATGGAGTCCGAAAGTTTTGCAAGCAGCATGGGCAGCATACAAATTAACAAATAGGAAATCGGGTCCAGTTTTCCGGACAGCATAGGGATAGAAGCCGCCCATATCATTACAGGTAGTCCGATCCACAGAAAGATACATTGTATTGCATTTGTCGGAATACCTTGTTTCTCGTAGTTGTAGCTCACATCACTGAAATGTTTTAGAGTAGATGTTACCGTCTCATTTTTTGTTCCGCCAATACCATAGGCTCGAAAGGTCTGAATGCCCGTGGCATATTCCACAATACTGCTGACCGTTTCGGCGCTGACGGCATTTTTCTCTGTACCATACTTGCGGACAACCCGAAAAGAGAGCCAAAGGAACGGAATTAAAACCAATTCGACGCAGGCAAGGATGATGCCTCCCGGCAGCCAGATACAGCCCACAAAAATAATCATCATGGTGCAAAAGGTGATGTGCTTAACAATGTCCCCGACCGTATGGGTGAGGATTTTTTCATAGTTGTTGACATCGCTGGTAACGATGTTGATGTATTGTCCAGTCTGGCCTTGCGTAAATCTGGACAGAGGTATGCGCTTTATTTTATCTCCCAGGAATAGCCGGGTACGGTTGCTGACCGCTGCACCACCGATCTGACTTTGTGTATAGCCAACGCTGTAAATCATAATACGCAGAATGAAAATGCCGCCTAAAAACAGAGAAAGCCGGAGCAGGGAGGGCGAGTTGATTGTACCATTCCACAGCATTTTCATTGCTTCATAAAGGAGCAGAAAGTTAAAACCGGACAGCATACCTTCTACAACATTTAGAACCATACCAAGATAAAACCGGCTATTTTTCTTTAATGGCTTTTCACGCATGATCTGCACATCCTTCCAACTGATAAGTAATATTGCGGGCCGTTTCATAATCTGTCCATGCCTGATTGTAATAAGCATTATCCTGCCGGACTTCATCATGTGTTCCTACACTCGTAATCGTGTGATTTTCAACAACGGCTACCCGATTGCACATTTTCAAGGCCCCCAAACGGTGAGCAACAACAATTACCGTCTTGCCTTTGCACAGGTTTTCAATAGCCTTATCAATCTCCACCTGATTTTCGGGGTCTGCAGCACTTGTAGCCTCGTCTAAAATCAGAATAGGTGCATTTTTCAAGATAGCACGCGCTATTGCAATCCGCTGCTTTTCGCCGCCGGAGAAGCGGGAACCGAAACTCCCCACCTTCGTATCGTAACCGTCTGGTAAAGACATGATAAAATCATCAATCTGAGCTTCTTTTGCGGCAGCCCGCACTTCTTCCAGAGTGACATTGCTGCCCATACGGATATTTTCAAACACGCTGTCACGGGTAAGAAAGGTCTTTTGGAATACAATCGCTATATTCTGCAAAAGTGTTTCGTAGTTGATCTCCTTGACATTCTTACCGCCTATCAGTACCTCGCCTTCCTGCACATCGTAAAAACGGGAAATTAATTCAATCACAGTGCTTTTTCCTGCGCCAGAGCGACCTACCAGAGCCATACGCTCTCCATTTTTGACTTTTAGATTACAATGTTCCAGAACATTTACCTTACAATCGTAAGAAAACCGTACATTCCGCAGTTCAATGTCGTGTGCCTGTGGAAAATCACCGCCACCCTCATAAAGCGGCAGCTCTAAAATTTCCTCTGTTTTTGTAACCGCCTTAAGTACCTGCGCCATATTGCTGGATATTTCCTGCAAAGGACGGATCTCCGTCAGGTACATGGAACCGACAAAAGCAAACAACAGGAATACACTGGCTGTAATGGAACCATTCAAGAAAAACATACCGCCCAGTGGCACCAGCAACAGCATCCCGCACTCAATCACAACGATAAAAGAAGCGTAAAATGGCCCCATCCGTTTAGACATTTCATTCCAAACATCATTTTCCTCTTTTACAGCAGCAGAAAATTTCTGAAATGATTTACTTCCCATGTTATAGGCTTTTACCAGCTTCATACCGCTGATATACTCCACCATTACGGAGTTCAGATTAGCAACAGATTGGTTGGCACGCCCCATCATGCTGGATGCTCCCATAAACATCCCGCACATGACGAATAGCGCCAATATCAAAGGCACCAGCGATACCAATGCCAAAGGCACATTGACAGTCAGAAGGTAAATAAACACCACCACCGGCCCTATAAGGTAACAGATCAATTCAGGCACATTGTGGGCCAGAAACAGTTCCAGCTTTTCAATGTCCTCATTCAGAACCGTTTTAATCTCGCCGGTGCTGCGTTCATTCAGCGCACCAAGAGGTACTTTTGCCATGTGGTCGATTACCATACAGCGCACCTTCAGCAATGCACGATAGGCCCCTTTGTGAGATGCCACACCAGATGCACCAAACAATAAAAACCGGATAACGATACCGCCAGCGATTATGCCAGCATCCCGAATAACAAATTCTGTGGTACAGGTTCCTGTATAGACAGCACTCATCAGACTGTAAATCCCGTAATAAGGGATCATGGTACAAATTCCACTGAAAAAGGATAAGATGACCGCCAGATACATCCAATATTTTTCTTTTCCAGCCCATTGGAGCAAGAGCCTGATTGAAGTGCTCTTTTTCTCCTTCTGCATAAACTCACTCCTTTCATATCCATTCAACGGCTATATAGAAAATAGTTTTTTTAGATTTTCTTCATTATCCGGAACCAACGGAAGATCATCGCACTGCTCTCCGTGGTCAATATGAAGAACGCGGGAACAGGTACGGCAGACAAATTCATAATCGTGGGTTACGACAAAAATTACTTTCCCCATAGCAGAAAGCTTTTGGATCAGCAACGCAACCTGCTCCATACTATCGAAATCCAAACCGCTTGTGGGTTCATCAAATACTAAAAGCTCTTTTCCACAAATCATGCTGACAGCAACCGCCACCCTCTGCTTTTGTCCCCCGCTGAGTGTGTTCGGATGATGGGTGCGATAGGGTAATAAGCCCAGGCTATCCATTGTTGTTTCAATTAGTGATTTGTCTGGATTGCGGATACCAAAGGAGCATTCCGCTTCTACACTATCAGCAAATAATTCAAAGTTGACATCCTGCATGACAATGTAGGAGCGACGTAGCCTTTCTTTCCTGTCCTGTGGTTTTTCATTCCACAGGAATTGTCCACTGGCTTCTTTATGTAATCCACACAGAGTACGGGAGAGAGTTGTCTTTCCTGCCCCGTTATGGCCGACAACACCGATGATTTCTCCAATTCCTGCTGAAAGGTTGATATGTTCCACAATGGCCTGTTTCTTATAATACAAGCCCACATCCTGCAATTTCAGGATTTTATTCTCTGTCGCGCCTGGACTTGTGAATTGCGGATGTACTTCATGGAGATCCACGGCCCGGAGTCCCATGCGTTTCCGCTCGTCTTTTTCAATAGCCCTGAATTGCTCTGGCGTGTAAATCCCAGCGATTTGTCCCTGCTCCATATAGACAATACGATCCACAACATCCATCAAATAATAGAGTCGATGTTCCGCAATTAAAATGGTCTTTCCCTGTTGCTTAACAAGTTTCAGATGCTTTCTTAAATCTTGTATGGCATCCATATCCAGATTAGAGGATGGCTCGTCCAGCAAGTAAATGTCCGGGTTCATAGCATAAACTGAGGCGAACGCAACTTTCTGCTTTTCGCCGCCGGACAATGCGTGTAGGGAACGATTACGCGTTGACTGGATTTCTAAATCCGCCGCTGTGGTTTCTACTCTTTGGCGCAATTCCTCCGTTGGCATTCCTTGATTTTCAAGGCCAAACACAATTTCGCTGTCACTGTCAGTATTGAAAAATTGTGTGCGCGGGTTTTGGAATACGCTTCCTACCTTTTCTGATATTTCATACATAGTCAGGTCAGCAATATCTTTGCCATCAATCACAACCTGGCCTGTTAATTCTCCGTCATAAAATCGGGGGATGAGTCCGTTTACAAGTCGAGTGATTGTTGTTTTTCCGCAGCCGCTTCGCC
Organism: Bacillota bacterium; assembly: GCA_041797745.1. GTDB lineage: Bacteria > Bacillota > Clostridia > Peptostreptococcales > Anaerovoracaceae > UBA3871. The sequence continues at coordinate 16,383 of JBHBZU010000044.1, read as the reverse complement.
CGCACAGCAGGATGCACTCTCCATTTTTGACAGTCAGGTTAATATTCCGCAAACCGCCTTGCTCCCGTCTCTCGTATGAGAAAGTTATGTTTTTCAGTTCAATCATTCAAAACACCTCCCCATAGAATTGCCCCACAAGAAACATGGCAAGGAAGGCAAGGACAACTATGAGGTCGGCTATGCCAAAGCCAATCCTCACATACGAAGTCCTTTGTGTGGGATTTTCAATTCCTCTTGTTACAGATGCGACCGTCAATTCGTCTGCTGTTTTGGATGCAGCCATCATCAGCGGAACATAGATACACTCGATTGTCATAGCCGGATGTAATATAAAATTTTTGAGATTAGGTGATACATCCCGCATCCGCATAGCGTCTTTGATAAAATGCCAATCCTCCCGAATTGTAGGTACATAGCGCAGCATGACCGCAACAGGAATTACAATCTTCTGTGAAATATGGCTTCGGTTCATGGCAGAGAGAAATTCCCCCACTTTTGTCGTCGAAATAATAATGCCGGACAAAATGCCACAAGGATAAACCTTATGAACCAACCCCAGGAAAGCAATCAACATTACCTGCACATTGCCGGACGGCATCTGCAACACCGCCTGTGCCAACAAGTAGAAAACTCCATAGACAATAATCCCAATAATGGAGTAGCGTATTTTCCCACAGGCAGTTCCAAAGCAGGCTACCAGCGCAACGACAAGCATTTCATAAAGAAGGGACGGAGCCATCGTTGCCGACAGGACACATAAGAGCAACAGCAGAATTTTTGTGCGGGGGTCTATCCAAAGCCCCCTGCGTTTTTCCCCATTGCTCATGCGGTAATCCCCGCTTTTTCAAACTGCTTTTCGAGCAATTTCTTTCCTACAAGGCCGCTGATAATTCCCAGTACGATAGTTCCCAAAAGGATAACCGTCAACATTCCTGCAGGTGCAGAAGCAGTCATCATGTCAATGTATTCCTGCGAAGTTCCGTTGTTCAGCATTGTTTCAGCCCACGCAGCAGGATCGGCGAAATAAGCCAAAAATACACCGGCAGGCCCAAGGCAGAATAGAGAAAAAGAAGCAATATTCCACTTGATGTTTCGATAACCTTTAGCACCTGCAACGATTTCAGCTACGATGCCCATGACGATATATCCCAAATCCATTGCCCAGTGCATTCCGAGTACATACCAGATAATACCATTGATAATGCCCAAAACGACAATACCACCACGCTTTGGTACTTTTGCTACCATCAGAAGATACACAGGTCCGCAGAGCAGGGCAATCCCAAACGGCTGATAGAAAGTAAGCGCAGGGTTTGGAGCAAACGGAAGGGAGCCGATAAGCTCAAACACGAAAAATAGTGCAGTAAAAATACCAATAGTTACAAGGTCCTTGACTGTAAGACCTTTCTTGTTCAGATACGATGATTGCGCAGACATATTCAAATCCTCCTTTTCAGAGAAGCGTTGCCTTGACGCTCCCCATTTCTTATGTTATATTTAGGTTAGGCGTTGCTAACCACAAATCAAAGATACTCTGTTCACATCCTTCTTACAATAGCTTGGAAGGATGTTTGCGTTATCAAGATATAAGTTTGCGCTATCGTGGCAAAGGAGCGAAATGCGTTATGAAGAATAAGATTGAAGATTTTTATGTAACACAATTTGCGGAACGGGGTTTTACACCGGCTCCGAATAGTCTGAACTATTGTGAGGTCGGAACCACCTGGCAGCTAAATGATAAAATTGGGACAGGAACATTCTGGATTTATAACAGACAGGACCTTTTCGACATCAAAATCCACGACTTCTATCTCAACGAGGACACTATTCTGGATTTTAACTGGCCAGAGTGTTTAAGCATCATGCAGTTTGACTCTATCTCCGGTGAGGAATTATCCCCTTATCGCCGGTTAGAAGCTGGGAGTGTGAAAAGTTTTATTGGCGGCTATTCCACATACAAAGTTCTCATACATAAAAAAATTCCGATCCGTACTGTTGGAATTGAAATAATGCCTGCTTATTATGAGGATTACTTAAAAGAGCAGTATCCTGATGAATATGCAAATCCTCTCAAAGCATTTGAAGCCGTTGGACAGACAGCGGATTTTCCTGAAATGTCCCGCCTATTAAAACAAGTAGAGGCATACAAAGGCAGCGGCATTTCTGCGGGCTTGTTTTATGAAGGGAAAGTGGCTGAAGCTATCTCACTTATTGTAGAATGGAGCCGCTTACAGCAACAAAGAAAAGAAGTCCGAAAAAAACTATCCGTTCAGGATGTTCAGCAATTAGAAAACCTAACACTGTACCTCAACGATCACTGTATTCAGGATATTCCTTTAGAACAGATCGTGCGTATATCTTGCATGAGTGCCAGAAAACTTCAGACAGCTTTCAAAGAATATCATGGATGCACAATTACAGAATACATACAGCAACGGCGAATGAGTCAGGCAGAAACCCTTTTAGCGAAAACAGATTTATCTATTGGTCAAGTCGCACAAAGCGTTGGATATACAAGCGCGAGTAGATTCGCGGAGTTATTTCGGAAGAGTACGGGCTTATTGCCATTGGAGTATAGAAAAGTCTCACAGCGAAAGTAGAAATGAGCGCCAAGGGCAACTTTGGCGCTTATTTGCTTTCTTTGAAATATAAAATGAACCAAAAGTGCATAACACATCATTCCCAACACACCTTATGAACAATAGAATGTAATAGGGTGATGTGATATGCCGAATGTAAAAGATTGCCCTGGATTTGAAACCTTCGGAGCAGATGTTCAGCAGGCGCGTGAAGCTGTAAAAATGTCCCGCCGGGAGCTGCGCGCTATCTTGCAAATATTGAGCTGTGCGGCACAATCCCAAGCGTGCCGGTTGTGATGCAGCTCATCCACATTTGCAAGCTGCCCGCAGAACGCTACTTCAACCCGGAGCTGCTTCGGGATGACATTGAGCAGCGCCAGCGGACAAGCCACAAATTACAGCTTTGCCCGGAGAAGTATCTGCCCATTGTGGAAGGTGTCATTGACGGAGCCATCAAATTGAAAGATGCGGATGATGAGAAGGATGATGTGTAAGCGTCCTCTTTTCTCATTTGAAGAAATATCGCCCGAAAGGGCATAAATACGGGGTACGAGAAACCGGCAAGCAATGCCTCGTGGGACCCACCGAGGCCAAACCTGGGATTTTCGCTGGCGCGAAGATCCCAAGTTGCTTGTTGAGGGCGTTGCCCCCAAGCAATGTCGTCAACTTAAGCCGCCATTTACCACTTTTGAAATGTAAATTTATATATTTACCCGAATATAAAATCCATTTGTAGCTTTGTGATGACAAGAATTTCTATCAAAATGTCTATCTGGACGAATGATAGATTTCAGCTTTTTGATTTTTGACATCAAGACACCTAACTGCTTTTTGTAATCAAATAAATATAGGAGCTTTTTTATATAACGACACACTACTCCCACAATATAACTTCTGTTCAATATCAAAGGTATGGGTAACGATAAATACCGCTACCCATGCCTTGAAAAGCCACTTAAAGAACATAAAGGTGTCCAGCTCGGTCGATATTTGTCAACAAAGTTTTTCAAATATTTCTCCAACAAAAAAAGAGGTAACCACCATTTTTGTAGTAGTTACCTCTAATCACATCTATATGCTACTTGTCATAATTTATAAGTTTTATTGTTTCTTTTTTTACATCGACCTTTACAATATCATATCCTGCGTTATAAATAGCATTTCCCATCGGTCTGTTATCACTTGCATACCAATAACCCGGATATTTCCTTGCTGATTTACAAAGTTTTCTGCCTATCAGTTCTTCCACCTTTGAAAACTCAAGTTCTACTTCTCTTCCTTGCCCTTTCAGATAGTTTGTTATCGGTGAAAATCTGCTGTTCTTGTGAATATACTTTTTGTCTTCCGTTTCCTTTATATATTTCTATCTCTATATCTATCTCTTTCTCTATCTCTCCGTTGCAGTTTTGTTTCAAAAGGTTGCAAGGTGTTGCACCGTTGCCAGATTGCAACGCTTTTTGCTCTCGTGATTTCCTTGAACGCCTTGTGGAAGCTGTTTCTGAGCCTATAAGACTTGGTAGTTCTGTTAGAAAGTATTCATCATTTTCCATAATCACTTCCATTAAATTCTGTGCCACAAGATAGTTTACTGTAACCATTACATCATCTTCCGTTTCATCAATAGTTAATGCAAGTTCTTTTATAAAGTCGGTTTCCACCCCATCATAATATAGTTTTCCACTATCTTTTAGGCTTAATAACAAGAGTTTGAGGTAGATAATTGTGTAAGTATCTCCTCCGGATATTCTCCTTAACCTTTTTATCCTCTTGTCTATAAAGAAATCTTCTTTGAGTTTTAGCCAATAATATCTTCTGTTTTCTGCCATTTATTCTCCTTTCTTCCAATAAAAAAGACGATAGATGTTTACTTCTACCGTCCTTTCGTAAATTTTTATATTTGTTTCGTGTTTACATATTAAATTTTTAAGTCTTTATTGCTTAATATTCCGCTAAACATCATATGATACATATCTTTCGATGATTCTTCTATCTTGGTAATACTTGATATTTTATTTCCTGCATCCTTTGACGAAGCTCCACAAAGATAAAAAGCTTCATGCTCTGTTCCATAGTCTATTGCAATGTATCTATCGTGATATTTTTTTCCGGCTATCTTCAGCTTCAAGTTGATTGTGGGATAGCCTTTTCTAAAATCATCTAAGATGTTTTTTGTGAGCATATCCTTATTTTTTACATTATCGCTGAAAACTATAATTTGGGTATTATCCCTTGCGGCTCTTAAAAGTTCCAATGTTTTAAGTCCAATATAGTTGTCTATGACATAAATGCTTCTTTTCTGCATTTCGGTTTCCAGTTTCCTTCACGATCCATTTCTCTAAGGGTAAGTAAGATATGAGCATGAGGTTGTTCTTGATTGTCGCTTGCCTTCTTATTATGAATATTACAATCTGCTATCATCCCTTTAGATGTAAAGTTTTCTTCTATAAACTCACTGATGAGGTTTATCCTATCTTCTTCACTTAATTCTCTTGGGAGTGCAAAGAGCAGATTTCTTGCCAGTTGTGAGTTTTTACTTTTCTCTATCTCTTCTACACTGTTCCACAAGTATTCCCTATCAGAAAATTTTTTAGGGACATGTTCCGGAAGAAATATTTTTGAAAATACAAGATCATCTATTTTAGAGTAATCCTCTAATTTCCCGTATCTATTATCTCTTAATCTATCTCTCGCATTATATGCAGCTTTAGGGATAACTTTCCCTCCACCTGTTCTTGTAACAATATCTACATGGGTATGCAAACTTTTGATTTCCATTCTTTTCCGCTCCTTCTTTTTTCATGTTTAGGCATAAGAAAAGCAGATAGATTTTTCTTAATTTTTTCTATCTGCCAATCTTTATCCAATATCTAATTTTTATATTTTAATATCCTGATGATGACAGGTATCTTTACTCCCTTTTTCAAAGGGCGCAAAGATACACCGATTACATTCGGTGCTTTGCGTTCCTGCGGAAAGCCTACCGCTCCGCGAAGGAAACAAAAACGCTAAAGCATTTTTATTTGTTCAAGGGGGCTACTCCCCCTCAGACCCCTGTGAACTTTGTTTTTTGTAGATTTACTAAATCAACAAAAAAGCAAAGTGTTTCTCTTTTCTACACTTTGCACCATCAATTTTCATATTTAGTTTTCATAAAGACATTGCTCCAATCTTATATTTTTATATTTGCCTAATCCTCACTTTCTAAAAACTCATCCTCGATATTGGTATCGGTAGTTTTAGCTTCTGCATACTCTAAGCTGGCATTTTCATCATTTGGATTTTCTGTTTTCTCAACTTCTGTATTGTCGATTTCCTGTTCCCTCAAATGAATTTCTGTAAGCTCTTTTAACTTTTCTCTATTCCTGTTATCCGATAATACATAGTCTAAAAAGTCATATACTAGATCATTATCTGTATCTTCCTGACTTCCTGTAATTTCTCTTTCAAAGGCTTCAAACACTCCGCCTTTTTTAACTTTTCTTTGTGTGTCTGCACTTCTTTTAAGTTTGCTTATCTTCTGATTGAGTTGCTTGGCTCTATTTTGTGCCTTCTCAATTTTACTATTTTCTCTTTCTAATTGCTCTATTGCTTTTTCTAATTCTTTCATTCTATTTATCCTCCATTTCTGTTTTTTGCATTGAAAAAGGCTAAATATCTTTTTCAGATAAATAGCCTTTTCATTTCAATCTTTAGTTATTTATTAGTCAATTTAGAAAGCAATTCTGAAACCATTTCTGTAAATTCAAAAGGTTCAATATTGATACCTTCCACTACATAAGTATGTTTACTAACCTTAAAAACAGCTCTTGTTATTATCTTGTCATCGATACTTAAATTTTCAGACTTAGATAATTCCACATTAACACCACATAATGTAGACATTTTTGAATCCTTCAATCCATAATCAACGAATGTTTTATTTTTGTCAGAGATAGTAACATGAAAAGTCTTATTTCTGTTATCTCTATTTACAAACCAAACTTCTATACACGCTCGCTCTGTATAATCAGTTTTATTTTTTTGTTTTACTAAAATTTCATACACATTAGATGAATCATATTTTTCAAATATTGACAAGGATTTTAAAATTTCTTTCCTTTCTTCTTCATCCAATGCTACTTCTTTAGCATCTATTTTAGACATCGACATTTGATTATCTTGATTATCATTAAATATCAAAGAATCTCTTTTATATTTATCATATAGCTTTAAATATTCAATTTTCGTTTCTTTTCTCTTTTCCTTGACCCATAACCCAAATGCATAATCTTTTATCTCTTTGTCCATCCGTTTCATTAACTCAGAATCTGAATATTTATCTAGTTCGCCATGAAACTCTTTCTGGCTTTTAAAAGATTTGATAAGATTAAAGTCTATTTTTATTTCCTGCTCTAACACTTTATTTTTTGTGCTTACAAACAGTAACCTATCTTTTAATTTTTGTTTCAGAGTAGTCTCTCCATAGATTTTAAGAGCTTTATCATAGACTTCTTTGTTAATGGCTTCGTACTCGCAAATAGCATTATCAACTTCAGAATCAGAAACAGAAATTCCTAATTTTTCTGCATATGATGTCGCTACTATCTCATCTATGCTATTTTCAACAATATCCGAATATGAGACACCTACTTTTCCAAACTGTTGAAGAAAAACTTCATTAATTTCATTGTGATAAATGTATTTATCATTTACTTTCACAATGGCACCGTTAATGTTCTCATCCGTTACTTTTAAATTATTATCTGCATAAGTACCTTTAAACGAAACATTTTTATTTAAAGTACATCCATACAGCAAAGCAGAAAATACAATTAATAGTACGGGTATCACGAATCTTTTGAATTTCATTAAATTTTCACAAACCTCCCATTAATTGTTAGTATTTATTTTTATTATTTCTCCATTGCCTTTCGTGTGTTGAACAAATCGTATCTATATGACCCATTCCTCTAGCTGTCATCACACAATTATTATCCCCATTTATATGTCTCAAACCATATGCATGCCCTACTTCATGTTGAACAGTTTCCCTGTTGTCCTCATACTGATGATCCAAAATCAAAACATACGGATCTCCAATGGCATCGACTACTGTTTACTGTTTACCGTACAAATTCAATCAAAAGCAATTCAGTCTCCGTTCTTGTACCTTTGAGGATTCTTATAATTACTCATAACACTACCTCCCTTTACATATATGTAACAAATAACCATTATTGATTATTTGAACAATTACAGTCTAAACATCTATACCTACCTGTATCATCTAAGTCGAAAATTTTATATATTATAATTATACAGTTGTATTTTAAAAAGTAAATAAATAGTTTCATAAGAAATATTATTGCTTCTTTTTCTGCTATTCTGTCAAAGACCACCTGTGAGCGTTCCATGGAGTTGTATTGTCTATAATCACTTCTACTTCATCAGTCTTAATTTTTCCATGAGCGTAAGTAGCTGTAAAAATAATCTTAAGCTGTTGCGCTCCATTTAACCCCCATTTAGTAGAGAAATTACTTCTCCATAAAGAACTAGTATAGATAAACGCCTTTCCATTCTTCTTATTACTGTTTGTCATAGTAGAAGAAATTCCTGTGTTTTTCCAACCTCCTGATTTATGCTCCCAGATTGTTGCTGTAACAGACTGAACTTTCCCGGTTACATCTGCATTAAGTATAAACTTTTCGCCGGACCAGTAAACATTTTGGTAATTATGCTCCAAGAAAATCGTCCATTAGCAAAAAGTCTCTGATTCCAATATAATAAATGCCGTATTTATCATATCTTGGCACTATATTATCTCTAACAATAATAATTTTCTTAAAAGAATCGTCAATTCGTTTTAGAGAGTTTCTTTCCTGTTCTTTCTTCTCCTCACTGTTTATAGCAAAAGCTGATTGAATATAATATCTGAGATTTCCTCTGTTAATAACAAAATCAACCTCTAATTGTACTCTTGTTGTTTTTCCATCTACACTAGGAAAATATTCCACAACACCCACATCAACATTAAATCCTCTTCTTAACAAGTCATTGTAAATGATGTTTTCCATAATATGCGTTTCTTCAACTTGTCTAAAATTCAATCTTGCATTTCTAAGCCCAATGTCTGCAAAATAATATTTCAGTGGTGTAGAAAAATATTTTGAACCTTTAATGTCATATCTTTTAGCAGCATATAAAACATAGGCTTCCTCAAAATAAGCTAAATATTTTGAAATAGTATTATTTGATATATTTATCTTTTTTTCTGAAGCATATCTATTAGATAGCTTAAGTGGATTTGTAAGGGAGCCTACTGCTGATGAAATAAAGTCTAATAAAACTTCTAATACTTCCTCACTATTTTTTATCTGATTTCTGTCTATAATGTCTTTAATGTAAGTTTCTTCAAAGAGTCCTTTTAAGTATTTGCTTTTTTCCTCAAAAGTGTCAAGTTCAAGCACAAATGGCATTCCACCACAAATAATATAGTCTTCCCATGCTTTGTCTTTATCCTCATAACAGCTACTCATCTCAGCAAAGGATAAAGGATAAACATGGATTTCATCTCCCCTATCTCTAAATTGTGTCAAAATATCTTTAGAAAGCATTTTTGAATTACTTCCGGTAACATAAATATCAAGATTTTTCCGTTTCATAAGGGAAAGTAATGTATCAACAAAAGTAATCTTTTCATCCTCATCATCAATATATGGATTTTGCACCGACTTTGAGAATTGTATCTCATCAATAAAAATATAATATCTTTTATCATCTGTTATTTTGCTTTTTATATATTCATTTAGATTAAACGGATCTCTATACTTACTATTTTCAATATCATCTAGAGCCATTTCAATAATTTGGTTTTCAGCTATATTATTTTTTAATAAATAATTCTTGTATAGTTCAAATAACAAATATGACTTACCACACCTTCTTATACCTGTGATAATTTTAATTCTTCCGTTATCCTTTTTCTTAATTAGTTCATCTAAATATTGCTTTCTTTCTATAATCATATCCCACTCCCCTTTTCTGCGAATAATTTATATATTTTACCACGTTTTTTATTTATATATATTTTATCACAGTTAAAGAGTAATCGCAATCATAAGGAATAATTTTCGTGGCATAATATGTTTTTTATTCCATCTTATAGTTTTGTTCTTTAATATCTCTTTTTCGCCATTAAGTTTATTGAGTTTTCACGTACCTAAATAAGAAAATTATTTTGACTTTTTAAGGTCTGTTTTACATTTATCCATAGTCTGATACCTCTTTTTCAATTAACGCTCTAAAAACACTTTCCCACCACCTTATACGGCGATTATAAATGTTCGCCCTTGTCATATTCTTCCCAAGTAGGAATGTTGTTCTTATTTTTCTGTGTTAGTTTACCCTTATCCTGTTTGTACCAATTAAGGATTGTTACATAGTGGTCTTTGTAGTCTGTACCTTTACTTTTGATATATCTTGATAGCTTTTCAATCATTGTTTCAGTATGTACTTGTAGCTTGTCTTTGCCTGATGTGTAACTTTCTCTTTAATAAATATTCTGTAAACCTTAAATAATATCTTTTTTAAGCTTATAACAAGTAAATTTCATTTTACAAACTATAAAAACAGCCAAAGCAAATGACAACACATCAGAAACAGGTTGCAATAAATATATCCCAAACATCCCATATAAATTAGTAAGTAAATATAAAAGAGGGATGTAGAAAATACCTTGCCTTGAAATTGAAATTATCAACGACCAAAAATATTTACCTATGTTTTGCATCAACATACTACTTATCGCATAATAGGCTAAAAACGGAATTGTTATACATTGCATTCTAAGTATTTGCACTCCTATAGAAACAACTTGACTATCTTTAGACATTGCAATAACAAAATGTTCCGAAAAAATATATAGCACCACTGCTGATATAATCAAAAATATCGTTCCAACAACAACTGTCAAATTAAATGCTGATCTAACTCTGTCATATTTTTTTGCTCCATAATTCATTGCACAAATAGGTTGAAAGCCTTGCCCCCATCCAATCATAATCATATAAGCTATGGCAACTATTCTTGAACTAACGGTTAATGCTGCAATAATACTGTCCCCAAAGTTTGCTGCAACTCTATTCAATAAAATGAGAGAAACACTTGTAATTGCTTGCCTTGAAAAGTTGGGCATTCCTCCTACAAGAATATGGTATATGCGTTCTTTACTACATTTGACATTTTTCAAAGAAACAGGAATATTACCATTTCTTTTCGCCAACATAGTAAGTGAAATACAAGCAATTATTTGCCCTGTCAAAGTTGCAAATCCAGCTCCAACAAACCCGAACTTGAATATAAACATAAATACAGGATCAAGAACCATATTGCTGACCATTCCTAAAAGTAAACCTATCATTCCATCTTTTACATTTCCACAAAGCCTCAATTGATTATAAATAGTAATAGAATACAGACTAAATGGAACGCTTATTATAATCATCTTTAAATACTGAGTAGTAAATTCAAATAAGTTAACAGAAGCATTCCCACCAATGAACTTTGTCAAGTCTGATATAAAAATCCATGACATTATAGCTATCAAAAATCCACTTATAATAGAAAAGGCTATTCCTATGGAAGAGATAATTGTTGCTTCTTCTTCATCTTGTTCTCCAAGCTTTTGGGACATAATATTCCCACTACTATATCCAAACCAAAAACCGACTGCCTGAATAATACTCACGAAACTAAAAACAACCCCAATAGCAGCTATCATTGATTTATCATTTAAAAGTCCGACAAAAAATGTGTCTGTCAAATTATAAATAACCATAATTAGCATACCAACAATTGTTGGAACAGACATTTTTACTATCAAAGGTAAAAGTGGTTCACTTAAAATCTTTTGCCTTCTCAATTCTTTTTGTTCTATTTGATTTTTTGATTTCATATCAGCAACCTTTGACCTCGCCGGTATTACCATCTACTTGTATGGTATCTCCATCTTTGAATTTGGTAGTTGCAAAACCAACTCCAAGAACTGCCGGTATATTATATTCTCTTGCAACAATTGCTGCATGGCTCAAAGCAGAACCTGTATCTGCCACAATAGCACTTGCCAGCTTAAATAATGGAGTCCATTCAGGATCTGTAAGATGACAAACTAATATATCTCCTTTTTTCATCTTATAAAATTCTTTAGGACTATTTATTAGGCAGACCTTTCCAACTGCAATACCGGTGCTTCCACTTACTCCCTTTAAAACGTCCCCCTTCGCTTCAAAAACCAATAATTTGGATGCTTCCCAAACTTTTAATGCCAACGGAAACTTTTCATTTCTCCGATTTATTTTTTCCTTATCCGATTTGTCGAGATGACCTCGATTCATTGCTTCCAAGAGTTCTTTATAGAACAAATTGGCAACTCCTACTTCATAATCTTCATGACCCATAAGGATAAAGTTAGTCCTCTTAACACACTGTCTTACATAATAGAATAGTGTTTCCCACAGGTATTGGCTTTCTTCACGAACGACATGAAAATTTCTGAAATATTCGATTTGTTTCTCTAATGCTTCATATCGCTTCCCATAAACTTCTTTTATTCTTTGCATTAACTTGGAAAAATCCTTACTATACTTACTCTCTTCTCTTCTATCGTCCACTTTTAATATGGGCTTTAATATATTTATCAACCTTTCAGGATCTTCAATAAAAGTTTTTGCAGACAAACAATAGCAATTATAGTCCGACTTAAATCCATTATTGCTCATAAATTTCTCTGCTAGTTCTTTGAAATCGTCATACTTTCCATATACTTCTTTATAACCCTTTCCAGAAATAATCTCTTTAGTTAAAGATTCGTTTTTTCTTATCTCACATGCCATTTTATAGAAATCATTTGCAACCATGGATGTTTTATTATCTAAATCCCAATACAAATCAAATGCGGTATACATTTTATTTATTTTCTTTAAAATCTTATTATATTTATTAAACGCGTAAACCGTTGGAAATAATGCATATTTAAATCTATCATATGATAGTTCTCTAAGATATTTAGTGCTTAATTCCATAAATTTTTTACATTCTTTCAAAGTCATCTTATCAAAATTATAGGTTTTAATTTTTTCTATTTCACTTCGATATTTAGGCATAAACTCCTTACACTTTGATTCACAATATTGAAAATTTTTAATCATATTTAGCAATTTAAAAGATTTTAAAATATTCTTGTTGATACCAAATTTAGTTTTTGGAAGTGTCTGAACCCCATCATCATCAATTCCAGGATCCGAATTTATTTTAAGACCGGCTTCATTAAATATAACTGCTTTTTGTTGATTAATAACTATCATATAATCAAAATCTAAAACCCTATAAGCAAATGGCATTTTCTCAAGCTGAAAAGCTATGGTTTCACGCATCTTTCCTTTTGGTTTTGTATTTTTAATATATTCTGCGATTATTTTTTCTTCATTATCATCTTTTAATGTAGTAATCGCTCTCGCCTGTAAAATATATACAATATCATTTTTTATAGCCCATTCAATATCCATAGGCATACCATAATGTTTTTCAATCTCTAAACCGCACTTCATAAGTTCAAATATTTCTCTATCATTTAATGCACGAGCTTTTCTTTTATCAGAGTTTACCGATACTTCAACAGTTTCCTTATCCCCATATATAATCTGAGTTTCCTTGCTTCCAATATTTACTTCGATTATATTTCCTGATTTGTCAATAATGTAGCTATCCGCTGTAACTCTTCCGCTTACAACGCTTTCTCCTAAGCCAAAGCTTGCATTTATCTGCATCTCATTTTCTTTTTTGTTTACTGGGTTTACAGTAAATAAAACTCCTGATTTTTCACTCTCTATCATTTCTTGAATGACAACTGCAATAGAAACTGAAGTTTGATCATAACCTTGATGAAATCTATAACTTACAGCTCTATTCCCCCAAAGTGAAGCATAACAATTACGCACCCCATTTAATACACTTTCAATACCTTGAACATTTAAATAAGTTTCTTGTTGCCCTGCAAAACTAGCATCCGGTAAATCTTCTGCCGTTGCTGAAGAACGCACTGCAACTCTTGTATTATTTCCAAGATTAAAATATTTTTCTCTTATTGCATTTTCCAATTGCTCAGGAAATTTTCCAGACTTTATCTTTCCTATAAAATGCTCAGCTTCATTTAGAAGTTTTCTTTCATCTGCTACTGATTTTTTAATTCCATTTTCAATGAGAACATCAATCCCATTTACTTTTAAAAAATCTCTATATGCGTCTGCTGTTATAACAAATCCACTTGGAACATTTATTTTAGCCGAAGTCATTTCTCCAAGATTAGCACCCTTACCTCCAGCAACTAATACATCTTCCTTTTTTATCTCATTAAAATCCAGAATCATTGCTATCACCTTCCTTTATTCAATTAAATTTCTATATATTTAAAAACAATGCTTTGTATATAAATATTAAGCACTTCTTCAAAGGTATCTTTATTAAAATAGAAATAATTTGAACATAGAACGAAGCTGCCAACAAAGGCATTTGATAAGCCTTGCTTATCTACGCTTTTTACTACATTATTTTTGTACCAATAATCTATTAACCTATCCAAAAAATCCCCATATAGATTTTCTACTCTATTCACTTTCTTTGAATCTTGACTTGCAAATATTCTAAATGCCTCTTGATAAATTGGCTGAGTTTTAATTTTCTCAGTCATATCTATTGAATACTTAAAAATTACCTCTGAAAGGAATTTTTTAGGATTCGTGAGTGAATTTGAAAATTCTTTTTCAATGTTCTCCAATTTTTGTATTGACCTATATGCTATTAAATCAATGATAAGAGATTCTTTGTCTTTCCAAAAATTATAAAAACTTCCTTGAGCTATCCCTACTCTTTTTGTCAATTCCGAAATACTAAGTGATTTTGTACCTTTATCATGAAATAAATCAAGAGCAGTTTCCATAATACTTTCTTTGATTTTTATCTTTTCTTCTTCTGTAAATGCCTTACCCATATTTTCATCCTCCGAGAGTAGTCTATTTCAACTGTGAATTTTTTTCTTTTTATTCATAGATATTGTAACATCGACAAGCTTAAAGGTCAATGAATATTATAATTTATATTCATTGACCTTGGATATATTATTCAGTTAAAATACTCTGCATTTCAGACAATGGTATCCCTTCCCTTTTCAAAACTTTTAACTTTTCCTGTTTCTTCTGCTACACTATCAAAAATCAAGCAGCCTCCTACATATCTTTTAGAAAGCTCTAAAACCAAAACCTTTACTTCGTTTCTCTTAAAATAATGAAATACCCCTGTCGCAAAGAAAACAACTCCATTTGAACCGTCTACTTCGTTCATCCATGAATAATCTTTTAAATCACAGGCAACATTTTTTTCTCTTTCATAATTTGAAATAAGCTGATTACGAACTTCTATAACATCGGGGAAATCTACATTGACTATCTTACAACTTCCATTATCACAAGCTTTTCCTGTTTCGTCTAAGCCACAGCCAAGATTTACAACAGTTGCCTTCGGATAAGTCTTTAGATTTTCTTTGATTTCCCACATAATATCTAACTGACGCATTGCTGCTTCAAGTGATCCAAACTCATATAAAAACGAATTATTTTTTTCTCTCTAATTCTGAAAAACCATAATCCAAACTATTGCATAAATTCTTTGCGAAAATGTCTGTATAAAGTTCAGGAAATTTTTCAGAACACATTTTTCTACCATATAGTGGTACAAGCAATGTTTCCTGAACGGTATTCTTTTCTATCTTTACTTTTTGTATTTCAACACACCTCCTTGAGTTAATTGAAATTTTATTTCACTCTATGTTTATATCATTATATAAATATTTTCAATTAGTTTTACAGCCTTAACTCGTGCTTCTTGACCTGTGTTAATTCTCTGTTTTCTTGTAGTAATTTCTCTATGCAGCTTCTAACACTTTCAGCTTGTTCAACCTCTTTTCGCATATCTAAGATTTGAGAATATAGAGTATCTTTTTCTTTCTTAAAGATTGTTACTTCCAATTTCCATTTAGATATATTTAAGGTCTTACTTTCTCCTAAATGTTCTTTCAAATATTTCTTGGCACTCTCAAATAAAATAATCTCTGCGGTATGTTCGTTATAAAAATCTTCCTGCTTGCTTTTCTTTATCTTGGTATAGGTTTTATATGTGTCTTTATGTTTCAAATATTTTTCTGCTTGGTCGATAAGCTGTACTCTGTCATTGATTTTCTTTTCAGTATCTTTGATAGCTCTTGTGGTCTTGTAGCTCTTATCTCTTAATGCTGATATACATTCTTTCAATTCGGGTATTGATGTAATATTTTTCTCTTTAAGAAATTGATAGCTTTCAATGTATTGTTCTAAATCTGTATTATGGTTATCTGCATTTTCTTTTATGAAATGAGAAAGTATATCTATTAGGTTATTTTGTTTTGGCAAGGTAGTGGATTGTACAGATATATCCTCTTGGTTCTCTGTTAGATTATCTTTGCTTTTGTCTGTCGTCAAACTTCTTATCCATCTCATTAAGGCTTTTATTCGTCTTGCGATTTCTCGTAATATCTTGTTTTGATGTCTGATTTCTCGGTTGATATTTCCTCTGTCGGTGGCTATGCCTTTCTTTTCCATTTGGGTTGCTGATACTCCTAAATGAATGGTCGGTATTTGCTCTATTCCCTGTCTTTGATAGGAACGATGGTCTACTTTTTCCTGTATGCTGTTTTCTTCAAGATATTTGTTTGTAATATCTGCCCATGCTTTTCGCCACT